>PLWZ01000078.1 GCA_003151235.1 Acidimicrobiaceae bacterium | reverse complement strand
AGACCGACCGGCGCTCCCAGGCCCACGCACCTCGACGCTCTTCCAAGGCCGCGTTGTACAGCTCGCACTGGCCCAGGCACAGGCGCGTCAGGCCGCTCCGTTGGCGGCTGGTCGGCTGGAGGAGGTAGCGGTAGGTGCGATAAAGGGACATCGGGGTCGAAGGTACCGAGGCGCTGTGACGGCAAAATGAGCCACTACCGCGATTGGGCGCCGACAGGGTCATACGGCCCGTCACAGCCTGGTCGTAACCTACGCAACATGGCCCTCGAAGTTCCGCGGACGCTGTCCCCATCCAAGGCCTCGGCGTTCACGGACTGCCCGTTGGCGTTCCGGCTCTCGATCATCGACCACGTCCCCGAGCCCCCCTCCCCCCAGGCGGTGAAGGGCACCCTGGTGCATGCCGCACTCGAACGCCTGTTCTGGGACCACCTCCCGGGTGAGCGGACGATCGAGGCCGGGCTCGACTCGCTCGAGTTGGCCTGGGAGGCCATCCAAGACGACCCCGAGTTCGTCGGACTGGCCCTCGACATCGACGAGGCCGCCGAGTTCCGGGCTGATGCCGAGGTGCTCGTCCACAACTACTTCCGCATCGAGGACCCGAACTCGGTGCGCACCGTCGGCGTGGAGCTTGGCCTCGAGACCAAGATCGGCGACATGGTGCTCCGCGGCATCATCGACCGGCTCGACCTGACCGATGACGGCGAGCTGGTGGTCATCGACTACAAGTCCGGCCGCGCCCCGTCGAGCCAGTTCGAGAAGTCGCGGCTGCACGGCGTGCACACCTACGCGCTGCTCTGCGAGCGCATGCTGGGCCGGTTCCCGAGCCAGGTGAAGCTGCTCTACCTGCGTGATCCCGTCTCGATCATCGCCACCCCGACCGAGCAGTCGGTGCGGGGGCACAGCAAGCGCACCATCGCGGTGTGGTCCGCCATCGAGCGGGCCTGCGAGAACGAGGACTTCCGCCCGCGCCCCTCGGGCCTGTGCCGGTACTGCAACTTCCAGCACCTCTGCCCCGCCTTCACCTCGCTCACCGCCGCCGCTTCCTGACGGGCTCGCCGGGAATTCGGCGCATCTGCCAGGACTTCTGAGCGGATGGGGAATCGACCGGCTCGCCTCGGCGTTGCACGGAGCGTGGCCCTTCCTCCGTTCACCGTCAGCTGGGACTACCGCTGTCCCTTCGCCCGCAACGCCCACGAGCACCTGGTCACGGCCCTGAAGGCCGGCGCCGACTGGGACGTCACCTTCGCCCCTTTCTCGTTGACCCAGAGCCACGTTGCCGAGGGCGAGCCGTCGGTCTGGGACACCCCCGACAAGGCGCCCGACCTGTTGGCGCTGAACGCTGGCGTCGTCGTGCGGGACAAGTTCCCGGACAAGTTCCTCGACGCGCATGAGGCGCTGTTCGCGGCCCGACATGACGAGAGCGGTGACATCCGCGAAGCGGCCGTCGTCCGGAAGGCACTCGAGTCGGTCGGGGTCGACGTAGACGCCGTCTTCGCCGAGCTCGAACAGTCGTGGCCCGACGACGAGGTCCGCAAGACCCACGAGTGGGAGGTCGGCACGCACCACATGTTCGGTGTCCCGACGTTCATCGTCGGCGACCGGGCGGTGTTCGTGCGTCTGATGACGCGGCCGAAGGGGGACGCCGAGCGCGCCCACAGCACGATCGAGCACGTCGTCCAGCTCATCGACGAGCGCCCGTGGATCAACGAGTTCAAATACACGAGCGTCCGCCGATAGACCCGTTTGGGCCAACGGGCCGTCGGAGGACCGTGCGTCAGCCGGACGCCTCGAGCGGTCCGTCGAGACGAAGGCAGAACAACTGGCGTGCCCCTCCTTCTGGACCGGGTGGGAGCACGCGGTCGGCGACGAAACCGACGTGCTCGTAGAACCGCCGCGCCCCCTCGCCGGGGTGACCCTCTCCGAAGGTGTCCACCTCGACGGTGCATGGGTAGGTGGCAAAACGCCGAAGCGCCTCCCGGACGAGGGCTGTCCCACATCCTTGGCCTCGCCAGGAAGCACGGACGGCCAACCACCTGATGACGTAACGAGGATGGTGGGGCGAGAAGAGCAACGCTCCCGCGAGCGGAGCGCCGGGCGGTCCGTCGTCGACCCGGGCACAGAGCGCCGTCGTCCTCGAGATGCTCCGGTCCAGCGCTCGATGGAACTCGGGATCGTCCACCATCGGGCCGAACAGCTGCTCGACCTCGCCGGCCAGCTCGAGCCAGCCCGCAACGTCCTCACTCGTGGCGACAACCACAGCCACGGAAGCCACTCAGCCCGTCTTCAACGCGAGGCGAGCTCCGCCAGGAGGTTCCAGGTCCGGTCCCGCTCCTCGGCGTCACCGATTACCGACGCCGTGAAATCGGTCGCCCCGGCGTCGGCCAAGCGGTCCACCTCGGCCGTGACCTCCTCCGTCGAGCCGACGAACGCGAGGTCCGAGGCGGTGGTGGCGCCTTCCAGGTCGAGCATGGCGCGATAGGACGGCAGGTTGGGATAGATCGCGAGCTCCGTGTCGATCCGCTCCTTCGCCGTCGCCGGGTCGGCGGTGACGCAGACCGGGAGACCGACCACGATGCGCGGGTCCGGGCGGCCGGCCGCCGAGGCGGCTGCGGTGATCTTGGGGGCGATGTGGGACCCGATCGTCTTCGTCCCCGTCATCCAGGTGACCGTGCCATCGGCCAGCTCGCCGGCCGTCTTCAGCATCGCCGGACCGAGCGCGGCGACATACACCGGCGTCGGCTGGGTGAAGTGCGCGAGCGGGCCACCGCTCACGCCGGTGATGAGCTCTCCGTGGAAGTTCGCCGGCTCGCCCCTGAGCAGGGGGACCAGCACGCTCAGGTACTCGCGCATGTAGGTGCCGGGCTTGTCGAAGTGGTAGCCCCACATCCCCTCGACGACGATCTTGTGGGACAGCCCGATCCCCAGCGCCAGCCGGCCGCCCAACGCCTCCTGCACCGTCGTGGCCTGCTGGGCCAACATCGCCGGGTGCCTCGGATGGACGGGCACCACCGCCGTCCCGAGCTCGATGCCGGGCACGCGCGAGCCGACGAGGGCGAGCAGGGTGAGGGTGTCGTGGCCGAAGATCTGGCTCCCCCACGCACTGGCGAATCCGGCGTCGGCGTATCCCTGGATCTCGGCGGTCACCTCGTCGATCGTTTGAAAGACGTTGAACAGGGCTCCGATGCGCACGGCGATCCTCCCCTGCGACCGGACCCCCGGGCCGCACCGACTTCGACTCGGTTCCGGTCACGGGCGGGCTTCGCCGGTAACCTTTCGCTAATGACCGAGACGGTCGATGGTAGCGGACCGAACAAAAATCGACCCAGGGCCGTCGGCATCGTGGGGGCGGGCCAACTCGCACGAATGACCATCGAGGCGGCGGCGGCTCTGGCCATTCCGGTGGTGCTGCTCGCCGAGGATCCGACGGAGTCGGCCACCGAGCTCACCTCGAGAGTCCTGCTCGGCTCCGCGACCGACGCCGGTCAGCTGTGGGCGCTCGCAGCGCGCTGTGATGTCATGACGTTCGACCATGAGCACGTCGATCTCGAGATGCTCTCGACATTCGAGAACGCGGGAGTGGCCGTACGGCCGGGAGTGAAAGCCATGCGCCTCGGCGTCGACAAGGCGCACATGCGCTCGACGCTCACGGCGGTCGGGATCCCGGTGCCGACCCACGCGATCCTCGACCCATCGGGCGCGACGCCGTTGATCAAGCAGGTCGCGGCGTTCGGCGCCGCCCGCGGCTGGCCCCTCGTGCTGAAGGCCTGCCGGGGTGGCTATGACGGCAAGGGGGTCTGGCCGGTCACCGACCTCGCCGAGGCGGCCGCGGTCTGTGCGGGGGCCGAGGCCACCGGTGTCCCCCTGCTCGTCGAGACCCACGTGGCCATCGACTTCGAGCTCTCGGCATTGGTTGTGCGGCGCCCGGCTGAGACCCTCACGTGGCCGGTGGTCGAGACGACTCAGTTGGACGGGGTGTGCCGGGAGGTGTTGATGCCGGGCCGGGTGACGCCCGAGCTGGCTGCACGGGCCCAGGCCATCGCGGTCAAGATCGCCGAGACGATCGACTCGGTCGGCGTCATGGCGGTCGAAATGTTCGCGTCGCAAGATGCGCTCTTGGTCAACGAGGTCGCGCTCCGCCCCCACAACAGCGGCCACTGGACGATCGAGGGCGCCAGCACCTCGCAGTTCGAGAACCACCTCCGGGCAATCCTCGACCTCCCGTTGGGTGCGATCGACGCCCGCGCCCGGCACGTGGCAACGGTGAACGTCTTCGGACCCGCCGACGGTTCGGATCCCGCTACCCGACTCGAGGCCGCGCTGGGTGTCCCCGGGGCTCATGTGCACCTCTACGGCAAGGAGTCGAGACCGGGCCGCAAGCTCGGGCACGTCACCGTGTGCGGAGACGACGAGGTGGATGTGAAGAACCGGGCCTGGCACGCCGCCCGCGAGCTCGGGACGACGATCCCCGAACAGCTCCTACGGCCGGCCGCGACCCGATGAGCACCTCCACCCCGCTCGTCGCGGTGGTCATGGGGAGCTCCTCGGATCACCCCGTCATGGTGGCGGCATCGGAGGCGTTGGCCGAGTTCGGCATCGCCCACGAGACGCGGGTGCTCTCCGCGCACCGGACGCCCGAAGACATGCTGGCGTTCGGGAAGGATGCCGCCGAGCGCGGCCTGCGGGTGATCATCGCCGGCGCCGGCGGTGCCGCCCACCTCCCCGGGATGCTGGCCTCGGTGACCACGCTTCCGGTCATCGGGGTGCCGGTCGCCGTCGGAACGCTGAACGGAATCGACTCGCTGCTCTCCATCGTCCAGATGCCGAAGGGCGTCCCGGTGGCCACCGTCGCAGTCAATGGAGCGCGCAACGCGGGCCTCCTGGCCGTTCGGATCCTGGCCGCACACGACCCGAAGCTCGCCGAGGCGATGGCGTCGTTCCAGTCGGACCTGGCCACCCAGGCGCGGGAACAGGATGCCGGGCTCCCGGGCGGCACACCCGGGTAGGGCCACTACCCTCCACACAGAGTGCGATGGCGACGCTGACCGAACGACTCGGGTACGGACCCGAGGCCCGACTGCTGATCGTCAACGCGGACGAACTCGGCTTCTGTCACGCCGCCAACGTCGGCGTCTACGAGTCGCTCCGTTCGGGCGGCGCCACCAGTGCGTCCCTGATGGTCCCGTGCCCCTGGGGTCGCGAGGCTGCGGCCCGCTATCGCGGCGAGGACATCGGGGTGCACCTCACCTTGAACGCGGAGCAGGAGCTGTACCGGTGGGGACCGATCACCCATGCCCCGTCGCTCCTCGGCGGCGACGCCGGGTTCCCGGCCACCGTCGAGGACGTGTGGGACCACGCCGACCTCGACGAGACGCGCCGGGAGTGCCGCGCCCAGATCGAGCGGGCGATTCTCTGGGGTTTCGACGTGAGCCATCTCGACGCGCACCTGACGACGCTCCAGATGCGCCCGGAGTTCTTCGACATCTACCTCGATCTCGCGATCGACTTCGCGCTCCCGATCCGGATGGTGGGCGACAACCTGCGCGGGCTCCTCGGGTTCCCGGCGTCCGAGTTGGCCGAGAACGCCGGGGCGGTCTTCAGCGACAGGACGGTGACCCTTCCCGCGGGGCCGGCACGGCCCGGGTTCGAGGCGTTGCTGGAAGCGCTCGAGCCGGGGGTGACCGAGCTGCACCTTCGCCCGGCGGTCGACTCGTCCGAGCTGCGGGCGCTCACCCCGGACTGGGAGGAGCGCGTGGCCGACTACGAGCTGTTGTGCGGTTCGGTCAACCTGCGGGAGCTGGCCGACGCCGCGGGCGTCAACGTCATCGGTTTTCGGCCGCTGCGGAACCTGGCCCGCTCGGCGTAAGCGGAGGGCCGGCTCAGCCGGCTTCGGGCACCCCGGCGAAGAGATCGTCCTCGACCACGTCGGTGAGGCCCAACCGGTTCCGGGCCAGCTGGTACTCGTCGGAGTGTGGCAGGGCCTTCTCCACCTCGGGAGGCAACCCGAACCACATGCGCGAGGTGGGATCGACCTGGGTCGCGTGGGCCCGCAGAGCGTCCGCCCGGATGTGGTCGTACCCGGTGATGTCGACCGATGTCGTGTAGGACACCTCGGTGGGCATCCTGGCGATGCGCTCCTCGCTGAACGGAGACTCGAGGCCGAGCTCCACGAACTTCTCGTGCATCGCCCGCATGCGGTTCACCGACCACACCGTGTAGTACATCTTCGCCGGCGCGTAGGGCTCTCCGGCATCCGGGTGTGCCTCTCGGTCGCCCGCTGCCTCGAAGGCGATCGCCGAGATCTCATGCACCCGGAGGTGGTCGGGGTGCGGGTACCGGGTCTGCTCGTCGGGGTAGGTGACCATGATCTGGGGGCGGACCCGCCGGATCACCTCGACCAGCCGGCCCACCGCTTCGTCCAGGGGCGCCATGGCGAAGCACTCGGGGTTCTTATTGGCTTCCGAGTCGGGCATTCCCGAGTCCCGGTACCCGAGCATGACGACCTCTTCGTACCCGATGATCGAGGTGGCGGCGGCCAGCTCGGCCCGCCGGGTCTCGGCCATGTTCTCCCTGACCTCGGGCTTATCCATGGCTGGGTTGAGGATGTCGCCCTCTTCCCCCCCGGTGCAGCAGACGAGCACGGTGTGGACGCCCTGGTCGCGATAGCGGGCGACCGTGGCCGCGCCCTTCGAAGACTCGTCGTCGGGGTGTGCATGGACGGTGAGCAGGCACCTTCGTTCGACCATGGGAGCGACGATACCGGACGAGCCGTGCGATCTAAGCGGCCGATACGACTTATGCTCGACCTGGGCGAAAGCCCGGGGGTGACCCGCCGAGGAGGGCAGAGCAGTGGGTGTGTTCAGTCGAATATCGACGATCTTTCAGGCCAAGACGAACAAGGTCCTGAACAGGGTCGAGGACCCGCGAGACACGCTCGACCTCTCGTACGAGAAGCAGATGGAGAGCCTGACCAAGGTCCGGCGGAGCGTGGCCGACGTCGCGACGGCGAGGAAGCGGATCGAGCTCCAGGCCGCCCAGCTCCAAAAGCAGGCCGACAGGCTCCAGCAGCAGGCCAAGGCGGCTCTCAGCCAGGGGAACGAGGACCTGGCCCGTGAGGCGCTGTCGCGCCGGGCCGCCATCGGCGAGCAGCTGGCCGATCTCGAGACCCAGCATGCCCAGGTCACCGAGCAGCAGGAAAAGCTCGTCGAGACCTCCCAGCGACTCCAGGGTCAGGTCGAGCAGTTCCGCACGCGAAAGGAGACCCTGAAGGCCAGCTACACGGCGGCCCAGGCCCAGACCCAGGTCGGCGAGGCCATCTCTGGGATCTCGAAGTCGATGGGCGACGCCGGTGGGGCGATGCAGCGGGCCCAGGACAAGATCGCGAGCATGCAGGCGCGTGCGGGCGCCATGGACGAGTTGTTGGCGTCCGGAGCGCTGAACGACCTCGATCACCCGGTCGACGACATCCAGGCGCAGCTCGACAAGGTCTCTGCGGGTTCCCAGGTCGACACCGAAATGGCCGCCCTGAAGGCCGAGCTCGCCACCGGCGCCCCGGCCGCGTTGGGGGACAGCGAAGACGAGACGACCGCCGATGCAGAGATCGTCGAGCCGGCCGTGCCGAGTGCCGAGGATCACGCAACGGCGCCGGACGCATCGGTGTCGACGCCAGGGAAGGAAGCCTGATGACACGTGCCAGGAATGTCCCCGCAGACCGGGGGCTCACTGTCCGGATGTTCGTGACCGGCCTGCTCCTGGTCATGCTCTACGGCCTGTTCGTCGGGATCCTGTGGCGGGTCGGGCTCTCCTTCGCCGTCATCGTGGTGATCATGGCGATCCTCCTGTTCGCGCAGTACTGGTTCTCGGACCGCATCGCGCTCTGGTCGATGCACGGCCACGAGGTGACCAGGGAGCAGCAGCCCGAGCTTCACGGGATCATCGACCGCCTGTGTGCGCTTGCCGACATGCCCAAACCGCGTGTCGCGATAGCCGACGTCGACATGCCGAACGCGTTCGCCACCGGGCGGAGCCCCAAGAAGGCGGTGGTTTGTGCGACCACCGGTCTGATGCGCCGGCTCGACGAACCCGAGATCGAGGCGGTCCTCGCCCACGAGATCTCCCACGTCGCCCACCGGGACGTCGCGATCATGACGATCGCGAGCACCCTCGGCGTGGTCGCCGGCCTGACCACGCGCATGATGCTGTACGCGGGCCTCTTCGGTGGATTCGGGGGGCGCGGCGGCGGCGGCCGGGGCAACCAGGGCGGCCAGCAGCTGGTCCTCATCGAGCTCGCGGTCATGGCGGTCTCGATCGTGGTTTACGCGATCAGCTTCCTGCTCACCCGGGCGCTGTCCCGCTACCGCGAGTTGGCGGCCGACCGCTCGGGGGCGTTGTTGATCGGGCGGCCCTCGGTGCTGGCGGCGGCGCTCATCAAGGTCACCGGTGAGATGTCACGGATCCCGACCCGGGACCTGCGGCGCGCCGAGGCGTTCAACGCCTTTTTCTTCACCCCAGCCCTGACCCAGGGCAAGGGCGGCATCTCCCTCTCGACACTCTTCTCCACGCACCCGACGCTTGAGCGCCGGCTGGCCCAGCTCTCCGAGCTCGAAGCCCAGCTCGGCCAGACCAGCTAGTCACCCACCACCAGCGGGTGGGCCTCTTCGACACGCTCCTCGGCCGGACAAAACCGGTCAAGGCCAACCTCGACGCGCTGTTCGCGTTGCCGTCGGCGGCCGTGACGCTGCAGACGGCGGCGGGCCTCGTCTCCTCGGGTGCCGCCGGGGTGTGCTGGAAGCCCCCGGCGGGCCAGCCGGCCGAGGACCTGGAAAAGGAGATCGGCGAGCTCCTCGACCTCCCCGACGACCCCGACACCACCGCCCCGCCAACCGCTACGCCGGCGACCGCGTCGCCGACCTCTGTCGGCAAGTTCACCCAGGCCGAGGACTCCTACGGCTACCGCTGGCTGCTGCTCGACGACCCCGACATCGAGGACCTGGTGACGAGGGTCCACCTGGCCAACTCGACCCTCACTGACGCCGGCTGGGGCCCGCAGCTCCTCTGCAGCGTGTTCGGGTTCAAGCCGGGGGACGGCGCGAGCCCCGACGCCAAGCCGTTCTTCCTCGTCTACCTGTTCAAGCGGGGCACCTTCTACCCCTTCGCCCCGCTGGCCGGCGAGCACCGCGACAACGAGCTGGAGCTCCGGGTGAAGGCGGTCGTCGGCTCCGATCTCCCCTTCGAGACCGACCTGTCCCGGTGGTTCCCCCTGTGGGACTGCCCGGTCCGATAAGCACACCCGGCGTTCACCCTCCGTTCGCGGGCCCTCTCGGTACACTCCGACCCATGGTCGACCCCTCTCCCGCTGCCGACGTGCCGGGCCCCGGACCCGAGCGCCACATCGCCCTCGAGAACGCGCTCAATTTCCGCGACGTCGGTGGCTACCCCACCGCCGACGGGCGGAGCGTCCGCTGGCGACGCATGTTCCGCGCCGGCGGGCTCTCGGAACTGAGCGAAGCCGACCTGGTGGTGCTCGATGAGCTCGGCATCAAGACGGTGCTCGACCTGCGGAGCACGGCCGAACTGGAGTCGGGCCGGTTCCCGGTGGACGACATGCCGGTGACCCACCACCACCTTCCGCTCGTCGAACAGGTCCTCGACCCGACCAAATACTCGGTGCCCGAGGGCATGCTGGCTGCCCGATACCAGGAGATCGCCCAGATCGGGGCGACCTTCATCGCCCAGTCGATCTCGATCATCGCCGATCCGGATACCCACCCGATCGTCGTCCACTGCCTCGCCGGCAAGGACCGGACCGGCATCGTCGTGGCGTTGGTGCTCTCGCTTCTCGGGGTCGAGGACGACACGGTGGCCGAGGACTATTCGCTGAGCAACCTGGCCATGAGCCGGCTGCGCGCACGAGCCGAGGCCGAGCCGGGCCCCACGATGCGGCGGGTCCAACGGTCAGAGGACGTGACCGCGGAGGTGTTCTCGGCCAAGCCGTCCAACATCATCTCGCTGTTCGCGGCGCTGCGGTCGGCTCACGGTTCGATCGAGGACTACGTGGTCACGTCGGGCCTCAAGCGGGAGGCGATCGAGTCGCTGCGAGCCGGCCTGCTGGAATAGCTAGCCGAGCTCGTCGACCTCGGCGGCCAACGACAGGTCCTTGTCGGTCAGCCCGCCGGCCGAGTGGGTCGAGAGCCGCAACGTCACGGTGTCCCAGCGGATGTCGATGTCCGGGTGGTGATCGGCCGTCTCGGCCAGGGCGCCGACCTGGTTCACGAACTCGAGCGCGCCGGCGAATCCCGTACGCCGGACGACCTTCACCAGGTCGCTCCCCTCGCGGCTCCACGCGATGCCTCGATCGGCGAGCGCGGCGTCGACTGCATCTCCATCGAGGACGTCAGGCATCGTTCCCCCTCACGGCTTGGTCATGTCCTCGGGCCGGACCGCCTTGTCGAATTCCTCGGCGCTCAGGTAGCCGAGCCCGAGCGCCGCCTCCTTCAGCGTCGTGCCCTCGTGGTGGGCCTTCTTCGCCACCTCGCCGGCGCGGTCGTAACCGATGGCCGGGGTGAGGGCGGTGACGAGCATGAGCGAGTTGTGCAGATGGCGGTCGATCTGCGCGTAGTCGGGCTCGAACCCCTCGACCAGGAACTCGCGGAAGGTCCGGCACGAGTCGGTGAGCAGTGCGGTCGAATGCAAGAAATTGGCGATGATCACCGGCTTGCAGACGTTGAGCTCCAGGTTGCCCCGCGACCCGGCGATCGCTATGGCAGCGTCGTTCCCGAGCACCTGGATGCACACCATGATCATGGCCTCGCACTGGGTCGGGTTGACCTTTCCCGGCATGATCGACGAGCCCGGCTCGTTCTCGGGCAGCCGAAGCTCGCCGAGCCCGGTACGCGGACCCGAACCGAGCCAGCGGAAGTCGTCGGCGATCTTGGTCAGTGACACCGCGAGGGTCCTCAGCGCGCCGCTCGCGAAGACGAGCGCGTCGTGGGCGGCCAGGGCGGCGTACTTGTTGGGCGCGGTGACAAAGGGGAGGCCCGTCATCTCGGCGATCTTCTTCGCCACCCGTTCGCCGAACTCGGGGTGGGTGTTGAGGCCGGTGCCGACGGCCGACCCGCCGGCGGCCAGCTCGAAGAGCCCGCCCATGACGGTTTCCACGCGAGCGAGGTCCGCGTCGAGCTGGGCCACGTAGCCGGAGATCTCCTGGCCGAGAGTGAGCGGCACCGCGTCCATGAGGTGGGTCCGGCCGATCTTGGTCACTCCTGCGAACTCGCCCGCCCTGGCGTCGAGCGCGTCGCGCAACGCCCGCACCGAGGGGACCAGGCGATGGGTCAGCTCCTCGGCCGCCGCGATGTGCATGGCCGTCGGGAACGTGTCGTTCGACGACTGCCCGCGATTGACGTGATCGTTCGGATGGACCGGCGTCTTCGTGCCCATCGTGCCGCCGGCCATCTCAATCGCGCGGTTCGAGATCACTTCGTTCGCGTTCATGTTNNGACATGTTCACGTGGTCGTTCGGGTGGACCGGCACCTTCGAGCCGAGCACGCCGCCCTCGAGCTCGATGGCCCGGTTGGAGATGACCTCGTTGGCGTTCATGTTGGTCTGGGTGCCGCTGCCGGTCTGCCAGACCCGGAGCGGGAACTGCTCGTCGAGGCGACCGTCGGCCACCTCCACCGAGGCTTGTGCGATGCGGTCGGCCAGGTGCGGGTCGAGCTTGCCGAGGTCGGCGTTGACCCGGGCCGAGGCCCCCTTCAAGATCCCGAACCCCCGGATGACGGGGAGCGGCATCGTGTCGTCGCCGATGTCGAAGTGGTGCAGCGAACGCGCCGTCTGGGCGCCCCAGTAGACGTCGGCGGGCACCTCGATCTCGCCCATGCTGTCGGTCTCGATGCGGGTGGTGCTCACCACGTCCTCCTGGCCCCCCTGGCTTAACCGCGAGCTTTAGCGACCCCGGCCCCCGACGCAAGACACCCGTCTTTAGTCTCGGGTCAGCCGCGCAATGCGAGCCCGAGCTCATGGGCCCGCCGGAGCGCCGCCACGTCATCGGCACCGGCGCCCTGGCCCGAGCCGGGCACCTCCAGAATGGCCGGGAGGTCCTGGAGCCGGGGGTGACCGAGCAGGCAGCCCAACGCGTGCTCGCCGATCGTGCCCTCGCCGATGTTGGCGTGGCGGTCCCGGTGGGCGCCGAAGTCCACTCCGGAGTCGTTGACGTGGAGGCACCCCAACCGGTCGAGGCCGATCGTCCGGTCGACCGCTCTAACCAGCGCGTCGGCCTCCTCCAAGGAGCCGTAGGCGATGCCGGCCGCCCACATGTGCTGGGTGTCGAGGCAGATCCCGACGTCGGGCCGGTCCCCGGCCGCTTCCAGCATGCGGGCCAGCTCGTCGAGGCTGCGCCCGACCGTGCCACCGGCACCGGCGGTGTTCTCGATGAGGATCGGGCACGCCGCCGCCGTTGCCGGGTCGTCCCCCGTCGCGTCGAGCGCCGCGACCAGCGTGTCGGCGACCTGGGACAAGCGGGCCTCGAACCCCGCCCCGAGGTGGCTGCCGGCGTGCAGCACCAGCCCGCGTGCGCCGATGGCGCGGGCCACCGACAGATTGGCGTCGAGGCACGACCTCGACAGGCCGAAGCGCTCTGGGTCGTCGGACGCGAGGTTGATCAGATAGGTGGCGTGGCAATACGTCGGGAGGCCGTCCGGGTGGCGATCGACGGCGTCGCGGTACGCAGCCAGGGTCTGGGCGTCATAGAGCCTGGGTTTCCACGCCCGGGGGCTCTGCGTGAACACCTGGACGACATCGGCCCCGATCTCCTCGGCCCGGTCGATGGCCGGAAGCAGCGTGGTGCCGGCCCGGACATGGGCTCCGAACCTCACGTCGCTCCTGCTTTCGAGCCGTCGCTTGGGAGCTCCCGGGTCATCGTTCCTATCGGTCCGTTCTCGGATGGCCTGGGCGACAACGACCTGCCCGCAGATCGGGAGAGACTGTCGGAATATCCCAACGAAAGACCGTTGACGGAATATTCCAACACAAGTACAATGTCGGGATATGGGGACATCCGATGCCACGTCGAAACTATCGCGGCGAGCCTGGCCGGTCCGCGACGCGAGATCACTTGGGCGGGCGCTGCGCGACTATCGCGTCGCAGCCGGTCTGACCCAGGCCCAGCTCTCCTCGATCATCGGGGTGGACCGCTCGTATCTTTCCGAGCTCGAAGGGGGCAAGGAGACCGAGCAGCTTCGCAGGCTGTTCGCTGCATTCAAGGCGCTCGAGTTGAAGCTGTACCTCCAAAAGGAGAGCGGTGAGCCCGACTGAGGCGCTGTCGGTCTGGCTCTACGAGAGCCGGGTCGCTGACATCGAGCGGGCGCGCAACGGACGCCTGTCGCTGCGGTACACCGAAGAGGCCCTTGACCGATTCGGTCCGGACTCCCCGATTCTCTCTACGTCGATGCCGACTCGGATTGAGCCATACCCGAACGCGCTGACCAGAGACTTCTTTGAAGGGCTCCTTCCCGAAGCCGCGGCCCGCACCAGCGTGGTCAGGGCTCTCAACGCGAATCGACCACGGGGCTCGGAGCTCGATGGTGGCGACACCTTCGGGCTCTTGGGGGAGCTGGGGCGGGATTGCGCCGGCGCTCTCGTCATCCAACCCCCGAGCAAGGACGCTCCGGTGGCCGCTCCGATCAGCGAGGCGATGCCCATATCGGACGACGAGGTCGCCGAGCGGCTGGCCAGGCTCCCTCAGGCCCCGCTCGGGGTGGACGGCCGGACGGGCGTGCGGGTTTCTTTGGCGGGAGTGCAACGCAAGCTTCTGTTGGCGAGGCGCGCGGACGGACGCTGGGTGGATCCGGCGGACGGCATCCCTTCCACCCACATCTTGAAGCCGCAGATCCCGGACGTGAACCTCCCTCGGAGCGTCGAGAACGAGGCCTTCTGCATGCGCCTGGCCGCTCGGGTGGGACTCCCGGCAGCGATGGTCGAGGTCGCGGAGTTCGGAGGCCAGCGCGTGCTCGTTATCGAGCGCTTCGACCGTCGCGTGGTCGACGGGCTTATCCAGCGCATCCACCAAGAAGACTCATGCCAGGCGCTCGGCATCAGGCCATCGCTCAAGTACGAAGAGCAGGGTGGTCCCCAACTCCGCCGGTTGGCTGCCGTGCTGTCGGGCTTTGGCCGGGAGGACGACCTCGGTCAGCTCCTGAAGCTCGCCACCTTCAACGTCGCGGTCGGGAATGCCGACGCGCATGGAAAGAACTACTCGTTCCTCCACCACCGCTCCGGTGATATCGCGCTCTCACCCGCGTACGACGTCATGTCGACAACCCTGTACGAAGCGGTGGATCGGACCATGGGCATGTACATCGACAACGTCCGTCGGATTGATCGGGTCGACCTCGGTCGCATCATCGATGAGGGGGTGTCATGGGGCATGCCGAGAAAAAACGCTGAGTCGGCGGTGGTGCAAACGCTGCTCGCGATACGCGAGGCCCTGGGGGACCCCGTGGATCTGTCGGTCGAAGTCGATCTGCTCGACCTCGTGAGGTCTCGCACTACCCAATTGACAGAGGGGCTCTAGCCGAAGACTCGATTCCCCGTCGGTCGGATCAGACTCGGGGGCGGTCGGCTATGGGGCCATCGCATCGAGGACACGCTCGACCGCGCCGCGTTGGAATGCGCCACCGACCTCAGCGTCTTCGTCGAGGACGGCGATCATGCCGTCCGCGCCCGCCTCGAATATCGAAGTGGCGAACTCCCCCGGCGCGCCGGCCGGGAGCCCGCCCCGCCACACGAGCACGGGATCGGACCCGGCGGGCGCGGCTCGGTCAAGACGGGTCCGGCACGCCGCCACCTCGGATGGTCCGCCTCCGGTGACATAGGCGTCTGCCGACGCCCCGACGAGGATCGACTCGGCCGAGCTGTCCGACTGCGGCGGTGCCTCGACGAACCCGGCGATGACGAGCGGGCCGTGGTCGTGCACCGGCCGAGGCCGGGTCGTGAGTTCTGCGACCTCGTAGAAATGGCCGGCGATTGACACTTCCTCCTCCGTCAAGAGGGCGTGGAGGATCGCTGTCGCCTCTGCGAGGCGGTCCACGTCTAGAGGTCCCCTCCCGTCTTCGAGCAGGGCAACCGCAGCGCGACCGGCCGTGAGCAGGTCGATGGTCGTCACCTCCCGTGCGACAACCGAGGGATGCCGACCATGGCTCGGTCGGACAATGATGCCGATACCGATCCGGGACGTCCGGCCGGCCAGGGATCCCGCCAGGGGCATCGGGTCGATGCCCGGTGGCGCATCGGCGAGCCATAACGTGCCGATCGCGGCGTCCTCGGCGAGCCGAGCCACCTCTGGAAGTGCAATCGGGTCGTCGTCGATCGCTCGGTGCCCGGCTTCGACGCCGAGGCGCGGCAGCTCCAGTCCGAGCCGAATCAGCGGGTTCACGGCGGGGGTCACGTTAACCCGACCCGTCTCGCGATCCGTCAGCCTCGCGAGCAAACCGATTGGTGGCCTCGATCACCCGCCCGGTCATCTCCTCCCCACCAGCGTGGCCGGTCTCGACGAGGAAAAGCTCGGCGTCCGGCCACGCCGAGGCCAACTCTTCTGCCGTGTCGGCGGGCCCGCCTCGGTCGAACCGACCATGGACCAGGACGGCCGGGATCCCGGCCAGCCGGTCGGAGTCGCGAAGCAGCTGACCGTCGGCGAGCCATGCGGCATGCGAGAAGTAGTGCGTCACGATCCGAGCGAACGCCATGCGGAACCGCGGGTCCTCCCACCGCGGGTTGGGGGTCGATCCCGGCTCGGAGTCGAGCACGGCGGCCTCCCAGTCACACCAATCCTGGGCAGCCTTCTCTCGGATCGCGAGATCCGTCTCCACGTTGAGGAGTCGGTTGTACGCGGCGACGAGGTCGGCGTCGTCGCCGGGGTCGGGCACGCCGGCACGAAAGCGCGCCCACTGCTCGGGCAGTTGGTCGCCGATGCCGTGGTAGAGCCAGCGGATGTCGGCGGGTCGGGTCATGGTCACCGACACGAGGACCATCTCGCTCACTCGTTCCGGGTGCGCCTCGGCATAGGTGAGCCCGAGCGTGACCCCCCACGACAGGCCCAAGACCAGCCACGACTCGATGCCGAGGTGCTCGCGCAGCAACTCGATGTCGGCGACCAGTTGCGGGGTCGTGTTGGCCGACAGGTCGGTGCCCGGATCGCTCGCGTGCGGCGTGCTTCGGCCCGACCCGCGTTGGTCGAACAGGACGATCCGATAGGCATCCGGGTCGAATCTGCGCCGTTGTCCCGAAGTGCAGCCGGAGCCCGGCCCGCCGTGGAGGACGACCGCGGGCTTGCCGTCGGGGTTGCCACAGGCTTCCCAATAGATGCGCTGGCCGTCACCGACGTCGAGCATGCCGTGTTCGTACGGCTCGATCTCGGGAAAGCGTCCGGGCAGACCGGAGCCGTTCGCCGGATCGTTCATGTCGCCTTCGCCTTTCCGAGCTCTTGGTCGAACTCGGCTCTAGCCGATTCTCGCGTTCCGGCGGACCGGGCGTCGCAATCGCCGGATCGGCGCGCTCAAAGCCCGGTCACAGACCAATCCACCCGGCTCGGCGGCACGACGGGTCGACCGACGTCGATCTGCACATCCTCGTGAGAACCGAGCTCGATGGCGCGTGGGTTGCCCCAAAAGCGCCTGCCGTTGACCCACACCGTGAGCGGACCGGTCTCGCTTCCCACTCGTCGGGGCCCGAGCGGCTGCCTCCAGATGTCGAAGAACTCTCCGAGCGTGTAAACGCGCACGCTCGGCGACTCGATGTGGATAATGCCGTCAGCTGCGTGCACGTGAAGCCAGTAGTAGCACTGGGTGGCCTCGTAGAACGGTCCGAACGGTGTGTTCTCGGCCACCGGAGAAACGATCCCGATTCCGGCCGGCAACGGCCGGAGCACCCCGTTCACGTAGATGCACAGATGGGTGTGCACGTGGTACACGAGTTGCTCGCTCGAGTCGCACCCGATCCCGTCCACCATCTGTCCGTTTGCCGCCGTGGACGCCGGAGCGATGGGTCGACCGATCTCGAGTGGGACCCCTTCAGGTCCCGGGGGGCCGGACACAAATGGCTCGCTCGAGCCGGCCGGGATGAGCGCCCCGATCAGGATCCCCACAACGGCGAGGCCGGCCAGCCCGATAGCGAGCTTGCTTAGGCTGGACCGGACAGGCCGTCTGCTTCGCGGCTTCGATCCGCTGACCGGTCGTCCGGTGCGTGACTTCGTCGCAACCGAGCGGGAGTTTGCTTGTTTGGCCGCGCGCAGCGCGCGGGCCCGTCTTGCGTTCGTCATTCGATCTCCTCATCCGAGGCCGGCACTGCCGTTTGAGGCCGGCCGGCCGTTTCGTTCGCGTTGTGAGCGCCGGTCCAACCGTCAACCCCTAGGGCGAGGCGGACCCGGCTACGTGTTGCTCAGACCGAGACGAACGGGCGAGGCGGGTGCAGGATCGGTGGACGAACGCCGCGAGCCAGCCGGAGGAACTGGCTGACCTTCGGGAAGGCGAGGGTGAGCGCGGTCGCGCCAAGTACAAGCGACCCGAGAGCGAACAGGGGTCTGAACGGTGGCGCCGGAAGGTTTCCGAGTGGACGTTCGGGACCACAGTGGCTCGTCACCGCGACGCAGACGCCCTGGGCTCCGCTCTGAGGAGCTTGTGCGCTCGGCGTCGCGGACGTGAGCGTCGCGCCAGCCGTGGCCACCATCCCGACGCCGAAGAGCCCGACCATCAACGTGCCGACTGCTATGGCAAGGCCGAGGCGCTGGCGCACACGCGGACGCTACCGTGCTGACCCCGTCAGTTGGCCGCGCCCATGACCCGCTGTGCGGCTCCGCGGTTGCCAAATCCCACGTCAGAGGAGCGTTAGCGGATCGAGTCCAACAGAACCCGGGCCTTGGCGGCAGCCTCCAATGCCGCATCGGGGGGACCAGATAGGGTGCGACGCTGTGGCCAGGGAAAGGTCCGCCGGCTCGCCCAAGAGTCTCGATGAGGCGCTGGACGGAGTCGATGGTGCCGACAGCAAGAAACCGGTGGTCGAGGTCGAGGGCCGGACTCTGTCGCTCTCCAATCTCGACAAGATCCTTTACCCCGCGACTGGGTTCACCAAGGGTCAGGTGATCGACTACTACGTCCGCATCGCGCCGGTGCTGTTGCCACACTCGGTCGATCGGCCGCTGACCATGCACCGGTTCCCTGGCGGTGTCGACGACCCCAACGCCTTCTACGAGAAGCACCGCCCGAAGAGTGCCCCCGAGTGGGTGCGCAGTGAGCGCGTGCTGGCCAGTCCCAAGGCCAGGGACCAGAACGGCGTCGACTTCGTCATCCTCGACGACCTCCCGACGATGGTGTGGGTGGCCAACCTGGCCTCCCTCGAGCTGCACGTTCCCCAATGGCGGGTCGGCCCGGGTGGCCGGCCCGAACCGCCGGACCTCCTCGTCTTCGACCTCGACCCGGGCGAGCCGGCGACGGTCGTCGAGTGCGCGGAGGTCGCGCTGTTGCTGGCCCAGCAGGTGGCCGACGAGCACGGGTGGAGCTGCTACCCGAAGGTGAGCGGCTCGAAGGGCATGCAGCTGTACGTGCCCCTCCCCGAGGCCGACCGCCAGCGCGAGTGGGAGGACGGCGGTTCACGCGACCTGGCCCGCACCGTGGCCCAAGAGCTGGCCCGCGCCCGGCCAGACCTCGTCGTGTCGAACATGCGCAAGGAGCTGCGGAAGGGCAAGGTCCTCATCGACTGGAGCCAGAACCACGTCGCCAAGACGACCATTGCGCCGTACTCGCTGCGGGCTCGGCCCGAGCCGACGGTCTCGGCACCGGTGACCTGGGAAGAGGTCGAGAAGGTGGCCTCCGACGGGAAGGCCGAGCGCCTGCGGTTCCTCCCCGACGACGTGCTCAAGCGGGTTGAGAAGGACGGGGACCTCTTCGCCCCGCTGGTCGGGTAAACGACGATGGACCTCCCCCTCTCACCTCCGATCGACCCGATGCTGGCCAAGTTGGTGAGCGACCTACCCGAGTCCGACGACCTCCGCTACGAGCCCAAGTGGGACGGATTTCGCAGCATCGTGTTCCGGAGTGGCGACGAGACGGAGCTGTCCAGCCGAAACAGCCGCCCCCTCACGCGTTACTTCCCCGAGCTCGTCGCCTCGCTAAGCGCCGCGCTGCCGAAGCGGTGCGTCGTCGATGGCGAGATCCTGATCGCGGGCGACGGTGGGCTCGACTTCGAGGCGCTCCTCCAACGCATCCACCCGGCCGAGTCCCGAATCAGACGGCTCGCCGAAGAGACGCCGTCGTCGTTCGTTGCGTTCGACCTGCTCGCCGAGGGTGACAAGAACCTGTGTGGTCTCCCGTTCAAGCAACGGCGGGCCCGGCTGGAGAAGATGCTGAAGGGGTGCGGGCCCGGCGATCCGGTCCAGATCACCCCCCAGACCACCGACGTGGCGCTCGCCGCCGACTGGCTGGACCGCTTCGAGGGGGCCGGGCTCGACGGCGTCGTAGCGAAGTCGCCCGAACTCCCCTATCAACCCGGCAAGCGCGTGATGTGGAAGATCAAGCACGAGCGAACGGCCGACTGCGTGGTGGCCGGGTATCGGGACCACAAACAAGATGGCGTCGGATCGCTCGTGCTCGGCCTCTACGACGAGGAGCACGTGCTGCGACACGTGGGTGTGTGCTCGGGGTTCAGCGCCAAGCGCCGCAAGGAGCTGATCGACGAGCTCGCCCCGCTCGCGCTCGGCGAGGGCGACGTCCACCCGTGGCGCGAGATGGCCGGCACGGGGCCGACGGCCAGCCGGTGGAAGTCCGACGCCGAGCTCGAGCTGAACCCACTGCGGCCCACTCTTGTCTGCGAGGTCGCCTACGACCACCGGCAAGGCGACCGGTTCCGTCACGCCACGCAGTTCCGCCGATGGCGCCCCGACCGCGACGCCGGGTCGTGCACGTTCGATCAGCTCGAGGTGGTCGCCCCGATCGAGCTTTCCGAGGTGTTCGGCCACTGAGCCTGGCCGACGTTCGGACGCGGTGGCCTTGCGAACGTCGGGCGGGGACAGCTCCTAGAGCTCCTTCTCGGGCAGCCGCTCGACGTTGACGTCGCGGAACGACACGACCCGGACCGAGGGCACGAAGCGGGCCGGCCGGTACATGTCCCACACCCAGGCGTCAGTCATCTCGACCTCGATGCAGGCTGGCGTGGCATCCGAGCGGACGTTCACCGCGACCTGGTTGGCCAGGTAGAAGCGGCGTTCCGTCTCGACGACGTAGGAGAACATCGGGAGCACCGCCCGGTACTCCTGGACCAGCGCGAGCTCGATCTCCGCTTCGTACTGCTCGAGATCTTCCTCGCTCACCGGAGCAACCTCATCCGGCACGAGCATCGGGCCGGAGGTGGCGTCACGGCCGGGCGGTTCGCTTCTCTTTGATCTTGGCCGACTTCCCGGCCCGGTCGCGCAGGTAGTAGAGCTTGGCCCGGCGCACGTCGCCGAAGGTCGCCACCTCGAGCTTGGCGATGCTCGGGGAGTGGACGGGGAAGGTCCGCTCGACCCCGACACCGAAGCTGACCTTGCGCACGGTGAACGTCTCGCGGATCCCCGAGCCCTGGCGGCGGATGACCGCCCCCTGGAAGATCTGTACCCGCTCCCGGGTGCCCTCGACCACCCTCACATGCACCTTGACGGTGTCGCCGGGCCGGAAGTCCGGGATGTCGTCTCGCAGGCTGTCGCGGTCGATGATCTCGGTGGAGTTCATGGGGGTCCTTGTCGCCGATGTGAAGGGGCCGGAGATGGGGCGGGGCCGTCGGCCGAGCTAGCCATCGTAGCCGTGCTCGGAGAGGAGCCGCCCCTCGCCGATCCCGGCCAGCAGGGCCACCTCCTCCTCGCTCAGCCCACCCCGGGCCTCGATCAGGTCGGGACGCTCGGCCAAGGTGCGCCGGAGCGCCTGGGCCCGGCGCCACCGGGCCACGGCCCCGTGGTCCCCGGACAGGAGCACGTCGGGGGCCGACCAACCCCGGAACTCGGCCGGCCTCGTGTAGTGCGGGTACTCGAGGAGGCCGTCCGCAAAGCTCTCCTCGGTCGGCGAGTCGACGTTGCCGAGCACGCCCGGGACCAGGCGCAGGACCGCCTCGATGACCACCAGCGCCGCCGCCTCCCCGCCGGCCAGCACGACGTCGCCGACCGACAGCTCGCCGTCGACCAGGTGGTCGGTCACCCGTTGGTCCACGCCCTCGTAGCGGCCGCACAGGAGCGAGAATCCGGGCGACGCCGCGAGCTCCCTCGCCACCTGCTGGTCGAAGCGCCGCCCGCCCGGGCTGAGCAAGAGGAGCGGTCGCGGGAGGCCACCATCGGCGTCGACCGCCTCCACCGCCGCGAAGACGGGCTCGCACATGAGCACCATCCCGGGCCCACCCCCGAATGGCGAGTCGTCGACCGAGCGGCGGGGGTCCGACGCACCTGCGCGCAGGTCGTGGACCCGCACCTCGACCACGCCTCGTTCGCGGCCCCGGCCGACCAGGCTGGCCGAGCAATAGCCCTCGACCAGGTCGGGGAAGATCGTGAAGACGTCGACGCGCATCGATCCGGCTCAGTCCAACAGTCCGTCGGGTATGTCGACGACCACCCGCTCACCGGGCTGGTGCGACACCACGAAGCGCATCGGGATGAGGCCGCCGTCCTCCAACACCAACAGGTCGCTGGCCGGATTCGACTCGACCGCCCCGATCACACCGAGCGGGCGCCCGTCGGTCGACTCGACGGCGGCGCCGACCAGCTCGTGGACCCACAGCGTGCCGGGTCGTTCGACCGGCGAGGCCCGAAGGAGCAGGCCGCGCAGCGCCTCGGCGCCGTTGCGGTCGACCACGCCATCGAAGAGGACGAGGCGGCGATCCTGGTGGGGCCGGGAGCTCACCACTGTGAGGGGGCCCCGGTCGGTCGAGAACGCACGACCGGGCTCGAGATGGGCGTCGTCACCCCAGATGTCGACCCGCACCTCGCCGCCCAGGCCGTGGGCCTTGCCGATGCGGCCGACCTCGAGCTCGAACGGCTCGTCTCGGGGGGGCTTCGGACCCACCCCCGGGACCATCTCAGTCGTCGACGATGTCGACGCTCACCTGGGTGCCGTCCCGCGCCCCGGCGGCTGCGACGAGCGTCCGGATCGCCTGGGCGGTGCGGCCGCGTCGACCGATGACCCGGCCCATGTCTTCGGGAGCCACGTGCACCCTGAGAACCACCGATCCCCGGCGCTGCTCGGCCTCGATCACGACGGCCTCGGGCTCGTCGGAGAGCGACTTGGCCAGGTAGGTGAGCACCGCGACCGGCGTCGACTCGTCGCTGCGATTGCCGACCATGTCGTCGACGTCGGGCTCGGAGTCCTCGCGGACCGCGTTGACGTCGCCGTCCTCGTAGTCTTCGGGCTCGTCTTCGATGTCGTCCTCGACCTGGCCGCCGGCGATCGTGTTGATGTCGCCGGCCTCGTAGTCCGAGCCGCTCACTTGGCCTTGGCCGCCGTAAACTCGTCCCACGCGCCGGAGGTCTTCAAGAGCCGCTCGACCCGCTCGGTCGGCTGGGCACCCTGGCCCAGCCACTTGAGCGCCTTGGCGTTGTCGATGATGACGACGGCGTCGGGCTCGGCGGCCGACTTGCCCCTGGGTGCGTAGGTCCCGAGGATCTCGAGGAAACGACCGTCACGGGGCGAGCGGCTGTCCGCCGCCACCACCCGGTAGGTCGGCTGCTTCTTCTTTCCCATCCGCACAAGGCGGAGCTTCACTGCCACCGATTCGTTCCTCCGTAGGTCCTGACGAGTAGATCCGTGCGGGCGATCTCGTGCCCGACCGGCCGGCATCTGGTGTCACGGGTCGCGCCGACCGTCTGCGGCATCCCGGACTTGTCTGCCTGGGGACCGCTCCGACCGACCATTCTCGCAGATGCTGACGGTGCCCCGCCCAACCGGGGCTCCTGCGGGGTCAGCGGCCCTTCGGCGGGGTGACCCGGCCACCCTTCTTCTTGTTGCGCCCGACCCGGCCCTTGGACCCCGGGGCCGGCCGCGGCGCCTCGGGCCGGGGCGCCGCGCCGGGGCGGCTGCCCAACATCTCGGCGAGGGAATCCTCCGCGCTCGCCCCCCCGAGGCCCCGTGCGGCGGCCATGCGGCTGAGCCGGCCGCCCCCCGCGCCGGCGAGGGCCGCCGGGCCCATGCCCCGCATCATCTTCTGCATCTCCTTGAACTGCTTGAGCAGCTGGTTGACGTCCTGGGTCGACGTGCCGCTCCCCCGGGCGATGCGGACCCGGCGGGACCCGTCGACGACCGACGGCTCGGCGCGTTCCTTGGGCGTCATCGAGCGCACGATCGCTTCGACCCGGGAGACCTGGCCGTCGTCGATCGAGTCGGCGGCCTGGCGGATCTCCTTGGACATCCCCGGCATCATGCGGAGGATCCCGCCGAGCGAGCCCATCTTTTGCACCTGGTGGAGCTGCTCCAAGAAGTCATCCAGCGTGAAACGGCCGGACATGAGCCGGTCGGCTGACCGGGCGACGACGTCCTGGTCCATCTTCTGCTCGGCCTGCTCGATCAGCGTGAGCATGTCGCCCATGCCGAGGATCCGGTCGGCCATGCGGTCGGGGTGGAACAGGTCGAGGTCGCCGAGCTTCTCGCCCGTCGACGCGAACACGATGGGCCGGCCGACGACCTCTTTCACCGAGAGCGCCGCGCCGCCGCGGGCGTCGCTGTCGAGCTTGGACAGGATCACGCCGTCGAGCGCCAGCGCATCGTGGAACGCCTTTGCGGTGGCGACCGCGTCCTGACCGGTCATCGCGTCGATCACGAGGAACGTGTAGTGCGGCTCGGTGCGCTTCGAGATCCGGCACACCTCGTCCATGAGGGCCTCGTCGATGCTGAGGCGGCCGGCAGTGTCGATGATGCAGATGTCGCGGCCGAGCCGGCGCGCCTCATCGACGCCGGCCACCGCCGTCTTGACGGGGTCGCCGGGCTGGCTGAACACGGTGACCTGCGCCGACGCACCGAGCACCCGGAGCTGCTCGACCGCCGCCGGCCGCTGAAGGTCGGCGCCGACCAGCATCGGGTTGCGGCCCTGCTGCTTCCACCATTGGGCCAACTTCGCCGCCGCGGTGGTCTTGCCGGAACCCTGCAGGCCCGCCAGCAGCACGACCGTCGGCGGCCGGGACGCGTAGGTGAGCCGGAGCGCCTCGCCGCCGAGCGCCTCGATCAGCTGCTCGTGGACCGCCTTGATGACCTGCTGGCCCGGCGTGAGGCTCTTGGATAGGACCTCGCCGCTGCAGCGCTCCCGGACCGCGTCGACGAAGTGGCGGGTGACGCCGAGCTCGACGTCGGCCTCCAAGAGCGCGGTGCGGATCTCACCGAGCGCCTCGTCGAGGTCGGCCGGCGAGATGCGACCCCGGCTCCGGAGCCGCCCCGCGACGTTCTCGAGCCGTTCGGAGAGTGCGTCGAACATGGGGAATTCAGGCTACCGGAGGGTTACAGACCGACCAGCGCGTCCACGAACGACTCCGGGTCGAACGCGATCATGTCGTCGGGCCCCTCCCCCACGCCGACCAGCTTGACCGGCAGGCCGAGCTGACGCTCGATCGGGATCACCACCCCGCCCTTGGCCGTCCCGTCGAGCTTGGTGAGCACCACGCCGGTGACGCCCACCGCCTCGGTGAACTGGCGCGCCTGGACCACTGCGTTCTGGCCGGTCGTCGCGTCGAGCACGAGCAGGACCTCGGTGACCCGGCCCGGCTCGCGGTCGGCGACCCGCCGGATCTTGGCCAGCTCCTCGACCAGGTTCACCTTGGTGTGGAGGCGCCCCGCTGTGTCCGCAAGGACCAGGTCGTTGCCGCGGGCCCTGGCCCGCTGCACGGCGTCGAACACCACCGAGCTCGGGTCCCCGCCCTCGGCGCCCCGGACCATCTCGGTCCCGGCCCGTTCGGCCCACAGCGCCAGCTGGTCGGCCGCGGCGGCCCTGAAGGTGTCGCCCGCCGCCAACAGGATCGAGCGCCCCTCGACCCGACGGGCCAGCGCGACCTTGCCGATGCTCGTGGTCTTGCCCACGCCGTTCACCCCGACGAACAACCAGACGTTGACGACACCCGGTTCGTCGTCGAATCGAAGGGTGCGGTCCGCGTTCTCGGCGAACACCGCGACCAACTGGTCGGCCAGCGCGTCGAGCACGCCGTCGGCGCCGACCCCGCTCGCGCGCAGCTCGTTCAAGAGCTCGTTGGTCGTCTCGACGCCGACGTCGGCTCGAAGCAGCGCTTCCTCCGCCGCCTCGAACGCCGCCGCGGTGTCGGCGCGCCCGCCCAACGCGCGCAGCGGGGCGAACAGCCCCCTGGTGCGACCCATCCGCTCCCGCAGCGCCGGCGGCGCAGCCGGCCGGGGTGCCGCGGCCGGTGGTGCCTCGGACTCGCCCGACTCGGCCCGCGGGGCTGCCGTCGAGGGTGCAGCGGTCCTCGTGGCCAGCTCGGCCGGGGGACGGCGACGCCGGACGACGATCGTCGCCGACAGAGCGAGGACGACGACGACACCGATGGCGATCCACAGCGCGATCACGGAGGTTGGAGCCTACCGGCCGAGCGGGCGGGGGCCGCTTGGGCCCGGCTAGGACGCCGCGCGCTCGGTTCGATCCTCCACCCGCTGGCTGACCACCTGCGAGGATCCGCCGGGGGCCATCGTCACGCCGTAGAGGGCGTCGGCGGCCTCCATGGTGCGCTTCTGGTGCGAGACGATGATCAGCTGCGCCTCGTCGCGGAACTCGCGGACCATGTCCAAGAACCGGTGCAGGTTGACGTCGTCGAGGGCCGCCTCGACCTCGTCCATCAGGTAGAAGGGCGACGGCCGGCTCTTGAACACCGCGAACAAGAACGCCAGCGCCGACAGGGAACGCTCGCCCCCCGAGAGCAGCGACACCCGGCGCACGTTGCGTCCGGCCGGACGGATCTCGATGTCGACGCCGGTGTTGAGCAGGTCCTCGGGCTCGGTGAGCACGAGGCGCCCGGTGCCACCGGGGAAGAGCGTCGACACGAGGGTCGAGAAGTGCTCGTTCACGTCGGCCACCGCCGAGGCGAACGACTCGGCGATCTCCCTGTCGAGCGTGCGCACGACCTCTTGGAGCTCCCGCCTGGCCGATCGGACGTCGTCGGACTGGGTCTCGAGCTCCCGGTGGCGCTCCTCGAGTGTGCTCAGCTCTTCGAGGGCCAGCGGGTTGATCGGCCCCAATCGGGCCAGCTTGGCCGAGAGGGTCTCCGCGTGCTCGGCCGCCGAGACCCCGGCGGGGAGCTCGGGGCAGGCCACCCCGATGACGTCGGCCGGCGTGGCGTGGAACTGCTGGCGGACCATCTCGGTCAGCGACTCGGTGCGGACCTCGACCTCGGCGGCCTCGTGGTCGAGCTGGCGGGTCCGGTCCCTGACCTCGGAGAGGCGCTGTTCCACGCCCGAGCGGTCCCGGTGGAGCGACTCGAGGCGCTCGCCCCCGGCGCGGACGGCGTCGACCTGGTGGCGGTAGTCGGCGTCGAGGGAACGCTGGACCTCGTCGAGCCGGGACCGTTCGTCGGCGACCAGAGCGGACAGCCGGTCCACCGCCGCCACGTCGGCCTCGAGGCGCAGTCGGCGGGCCGCTGCCGCCTCGCGCTCCTCCCCGTGGCCGGACAGGCGCCGCTCGACCTCGGCCAGCCGGCCGGCCAGGACCCGGCGTCGCTCGGCCAGCCCGGCTTGCGCAAGCTCGACACGCTGACGCGCGTCGGCCAGCCCGGCACGCCGGGCCTCGAGCTCCCGGCGGCCGACCGCCGCGTCGGCGGCCCGCTGCCCCGCTTCGGCAAAACCCGCCTCGAGCCCGGGCAGTGACCCCTCGTACTCGGCGAGGACGCGCTCCTCGGCCGTTGCGGACTCGGCGACCTCGTTGTGGGTCCTGCGCACGTCCTCGAGTTCGGTCTCGAGCCGGCGGCGGTCGTTCAGGATCCGGCTCAACTCGGCCTCGAGTGACGAGGATTCGGCGAGGTGGCGGTCGAGCTCACGGGTCGCACGGATCGCGGCCGACCGGGCCTCCTCGAGCGTCGCCCGAAGCCGTTCGAGACTCTCGGCCTTCGCCACCGCGTCGGCGGCGGCCACGGCGGCGCGGGACTCGGACTCCTCGACCGCGCTCACGGTGACGAGTCGGGTCGACGAGCGGGCCCGCCAGCCGCTGCGGGCGAATCGGTCCCCCTCGGTCGTCACGACCACGAGGTCCGGTCGGTCGAGCGCGAGATCGATGGCCCGCTCCCACCCCTCGACGGCGACCGCAGATCCGAGCACCGCGTCGAGCACCGCGTCGAGCGATCCGCCGGTGCCGCGGCGAGTCCGCACGTGGGGCCGCAGGAACTCGGCATCGGGCGGGACCTCGGGGAGGTCGGGCGACGCCATCGGGCCCTCGGGAGCCGGCAGGACGGCGCCGGCGGCGCCCTGGCTCCGCAGCCGGCCGAGCGCGTTCTTGGCCGCCCGGCGCCCCTCGACGACGACCGCCGCCATCGACGCGCCGACCGCGGCCTCGAAGGCGGATTCGAAACCCGGGTCGATCTCGACCAGCTCGACGAGCGCGCCGACGACGCCTTCGCCGCCGCTCAACATCTCGCGGCCCCCCGAGCCCTGCAGCTCGTGGAGTGCCCGCGCCAATGCCTCGGCCCGGGCCGCCGAGCGGTGCCGCTCCTGCTCGGCCGCCGCCAAGGCCCGTTCGGCATCGTCGGCCTCTCGGCGCGCATCGGCGGTCGCGGTCTCGGCGCTCGCCGCCGCCGCTTCCAGTCGGACGCCCCGTTCGGCCACCGAGCTGCGGGTGGCCTCGAGAGCCTCGGCGGCCTCGGCCAGTTCGAGGTCCCTCGTCCCGAGCGCGGCGATCCGGCGCTCGAGCGACCGAAGGCCGGCCTGGGCCTGCTCGGTGGTCCTCCGGAGCACCTCGACCCGCGCCCTCGTAACCTCGAGCGCCTCCTCGGCCGCGGCAACGTCGCTGCGATCACCCCAGCGCGCCAGATGAGCCCGCTCGTCCGCCGCCAGCTCGGCCTCCGTGCGCGCGAGCGCGTCGTGCTCGGGACCGGTGGCCATCGACTCGGACTCGGTCGCGGCCATCTCGCCGGCCAGGCGAGCGGCCTCGGCCTCCAGGGTCGACACAACGTCGACGTCGGCCGCCGCATCGAGGGACACGGCAAGGGACCGGCGGCGCTCCTCCAACACGTGACGGGTGCCGCGGGTGCGTTCGATGAGGGCCCGGACCCGGCCCAGGGCGGCGGCCAGGTCTTCCTCCCGGCGCGAGGCCAGCTCGGCGGCGGCCGCGGACGCGGCCCGATCGAGCTCGACGAGGCCGGCCTGGAGCTCGGTCTCCTCCGCGCGCAGCGCCTCGAGCGCCCCCCAGGCGAGCCGGCCGCGCTCGGCCAGGTCGGCCAGCTCCGCGCCTGCCAGGTGCTGGCGCAGTTCGGTGAGCTCGGTGGCCACCGACGCGTGACTCCGGGCGGCGGTCGCCTGGCGCTCCAGGGGCCGGATCTGACGGCGCACCTCTCGCACCAGGTCGCCCAGTCGCTCGAGGTTCTCCTGCGTCGCGGCGATCCGGCGCTCGGCCCGCTCGCGACGCTGGCGGTGCTTGCGGACGCCCGCTGCGTCCTCGATGATCGCCCGCCGGTCCTCGGGCCGAGCGTTCAGGACGGTGTCGAGCTGGCCCTGCCCGATGATCATGTGCTGCTGGCGGCCGACGCCGGTGTCGCTCAGCAGCTCTTGGATGTCGAGGAGTCGGCACGCGGCGCCGTTGATGGCGTACTCGCTCTCCCCGGAGCGGAACAGGGTCCGGGTAATGGTCACCTCGGCCATGTCGAGGGGGAGCTTCCCCGACGTGTTGTCGATGGTGAGCGTCACCTCGGCCCGGCCGAGCGGGGGCTTGGTCGAGCTCCCGGCGAAGATGACGTCGGCCATGGTGGCCGACCGCAGCGAGCGGGGTCCCTGGGCGCCGAGCACCCATGTGACCGCGTCGACGACGTTGGACTTGCCGCTCCCGTTCGGCCCGACGACGACGGTGATGCCCGGCTCGAACTCCAACACCGTGGGATCGGCGAAGGACTTGAAACCCTTCATGCCGAGGGACCGCAAGAACATCGGGGCGACCCTACCAATCAGCGAGCACCGACCAACGGAAGTGGCCGTGCCCGCGCGGCGCCCCGAATCAGACCTGGCAGTGCTCGCAGTAGAAGGTGGACCGGCCGCCCGTTTTCGACCGGACGATGGAGTTGCGGCAGCGCCGGCAGGGCAGGCCCTCCCGGTCATAGACCTGGTGCTGGCCCTGGTAGTCGCCGACCTCGCCGAACAGGTCGCGGTACTGCTCGTCGGCCAGCGACGAGCCGCGGTGCTTGATCGCCTCGGCCAGGGTCTCGACGATGGCCCGGTACAGGCGGCGGGCCTCGGTCGCCGACAGGCTGTCGGACAGCCGGTCGTAGCGGAGTCCCGAGGCGAACAGGATCTCGTCGGAGTACAGGTTGCCGATGCCCGCGGCGAACTGCTGGTCCATGAGCAGGGCCTTCAGGCCACCATGACGGGCCCGCATCATGATGGCGAACCGCTCCCAGCTCATGACGTCCTCGACCGGGTCGAACCCGAGGTGGGAGAGCTCGGGGATGGCCTCGCGGACCGGCAGGACCGCAGTGGTGCTCGACGCGCCGTTGCCGGCCGCCTTCTCGGCGTCGGCCGCCGTGGTCGAGCCCGAGATGAACATCTCGCCGAAGGTGCGCGGGTCGACGTAGCGGAGCTCGCCGCTCTGGGTGAACGTGATCACGACATGGGTGTGCTTCGGCTTGGGCTCCTTGGCGCTCTTCACCCGCAGCAGCTGGCCGCTCATGCCGAGGTGGACGACGAGGGTCGAGCCGTTGTCGAGCGTGATGAGCAGGTACTTGCCGAGCCGGCCCACCGACTTGATGGAGCGGCCCTCGAGCAGGGCCCGGAAGTGCTTCGCGCTCGGGTGCCGGCGGACCGAGCGGCCGTTGCCGACCGCGACCGCCTTGACCTTGCGCCCGACGACCTCCTTGGACAGGTCCTGGCGGAGCGTCTCGACCTCGGGAAGCTCAGGCATCGCCCATCCTCGCCCACGCATCTGCCGACGCGGCCTGCTCGGCGTCCTTCTTGGACGTCCCCTCGCCGGCGCCGCGCCGGGTCCCGGCGACGAACACCTCGGCCCGGTAGCGGCGGCCGTGATCGGGCCCGGAGGCCTCGACCACGTACTGGGGCACGCCCTCGCCCCGGCGCACCGTGGCCTCCTGGAGGCGGCTCTTGTGGTCGAAGTCGTCGGGCTCGGCGGCCGCCCGCTCGATGCGCTCGCCGAGGAGCCGCAACACGAGCGCCCGGGCCGGCTCCCAGCCCGCGTCGAGGTAGACCGCGCCGATCAGGGCCTCGGTCGCATCCGCGAGCAGGGACGACTTGGTGCGGCCGCCCGAGGACTCCTCGCCCTTGCCGAGCAGCAATACCGGGCCGACGTCGAGGCCCTCGGCCACCCGGGCGAGCACCCGGGCGTTGACGACGGCCGAGCGGACCTTGGCCAGCTGGCCCTCCGCGAACACCGGGTAGGCGGCGTAGCAGTGGCCGGCCACGACCAGCCCGAGGACGGCGTCACCCAGGAACTCGAGGCGCTCGTTGGACGGGCTGCCGTCGTTCTCGGCACACCAGCTGCGGTGCGACAGCGCCTGGTGCAGCAGCGACCAGTCGTCAAAGCGGTGTTGGAGACGTTCGGCCAGCGCCCGTTCGCCGGCCGTACCGGCGAGGTCCAGGGGGTCGAGCGGCGCAGGGCCGCTCACCGAGGTGGCTTGCGTCGCCCCGATCAACCGGCTCCGAGCTTGGCGACCACGTAGTCGACCGCGTCACGCACGGTGCGCAGGTCTTCTAGATCCTCGTCCTCGATGCGGAACCCGACGGTCCGCTCGCCGAGCTCCTCTTCGAGGGCCTCGACCAGCTCGATCAGGGCCAGCGAGTCGGCGTTCAGGTCCTCGGCGAACGAGGCCGTCTCGGTGATCGTGGCCGGGTCGGTCTCCAAAATGTCGGCCAACTGGTCACGGATGAGATCAAATACCCCCTGGCGGTCGAGCGGGGGCCGGTCGATGTGGGTCTCTGCGGGCACAAGAGCTCCTGCACGCTGGGGATATGGCGTACCCATCTTACCGGGCCGGGACCAGCCACGACGTGGTGTCAGCGGTCCGATTCGGCTTTCTTGGCGTCGAATTCCCAGCTCAACACCGGTATCACGGCGTCCTGCAACCGGGTGGGCCGAGGGCGGGGCCCGTCCCGCCGATCGTGCCTCAGGCTGCCTCTGACACCAGTTCGCCGTCGAACTCGGCCACCTCGCCGGCGCCGAGCCTCGGGGCCCGGCGGAGCAGGGCGGCCGTGAGCACGAAGGCCACCACGACCATGACCGTGCTCACCTCGAAGGCCCTGGTGTAGCCGTGGACGGTCGCGATCGGCAGCACCCGTTGGGTGGCGGCCCGGCCGAGCCCCCGTGCGTGGCTGGCCAGGTAGCCGGCCGCCGCCGAGCTGGCCACGGTGTTGAGCAGCGCGATCCCGAGGGACCCGCCGACCTGCTGGGTCGCGTTCACAAGGGCGCTGGCCACGCCGGCGTCGTGCTGGCGGATGCCGATCAGCGCGGTGCTGTTCATGGGGACGAAGGCGAGGGCGAGGCCGAGGCTGAGCACGATCTCTGCGGGCAGCACGCTCGAGACGAATGTGCTCGTGACCCCGAGCCGCGTGAAGAGCAACAGCCCGGCCGTCGTGAGCATGAGACCGGTCAACATGAGCGTCCTCGGCCCGAAGCGCGGCAGGAGCGTGCTCGCGACCGCCGCGCCGAAGATGAACCCGACCGACACCGGCAGGAAGGCGAAGCCGGTCTTGAGCGCCGAGTAGTGCTCCGTCGCCTGGAGGAAGAAGGTCAAGAACAGGAACGTCCCGAGCATGGCAATCCCGACGAAGAACGACGACAAGAACGCGCCGCCGCGCTGGCGATCGAGGATGACCCGCAGCGGCAGGATCGGGTTCGTCGCCCGCAACTCGGTCACCACGAACGCGCTCAACGACACCGCGGCCCCGGCCAACAGGGCGACCGTGCCCGCGGCCCCCCACCCGTCGGTGCCGGCGGTGGTGAACCCGTAGACGAGGAGGAACATCCCCGCCGTCGCGAGCGTGGCGCCGCGCAGGTCGTAGTTGGAGGAGGACTCGACCCGGCTCTCTGTGAGCACGCGGCGCGCCGCCACCGCGGCGACCAACGCGATGGGAACGTTGATAAGCAGCGTCCAACGCCACGAGGCGAGGTCGGTGAGCGTCCCGCCGAGGACGAGACCGATGGCCACGCCCCCACCTGCGACGGCGCTGTACACGCCGAACGCGCGGGCCCGCTCACGGGCCTCGGTGAAGGTGACGGTGAGCAGCGACAGCGATGCCGGCGCCATCAACGCCGCGAACGCGCCCTGGAGCGCCCGCGCCCCGAACAGCATCGCCGAGTCCTGGGCCAGGCCGCCGAGCGCCGACGCCGTGGCGAAGCCGAGGAGCCCGATCACGAGCATCCGCCGGCGGCCGAGGTAGTCGGCCAAACGTCTGCCGAGCAGCAGGAGCGTCCCGAAGACGAGCGTGTATGCGGAGAGCACCCACTGGCGGTCGGCCACCGAGATGTGCAATGCCCGCTGGGCCGAGGGCAGCGCCACGATGATCACCGAGGTGTCGAGGACGATCATGAGCTGGGCGGCCGCGATCACGACCAGCGCCCAGAAGCGCTTCCGGTCGATCTTGTTGTTGTTGGTTCCCCGGGCGGCCCGGGCTTCGACGTCGATGACCGCCATCGAGGCACCTCCTGGTTGTTCATTGTCCGATCTACCCAGCTCAGAGGCTTGACTTTGCCGAATCGGGTGTATAATCGGAGTGGTGGTTCCCTTTAGAGACCACTATACGGAACGAGGGTTCCGTTTGTCAAGGACGTGCCGGCGCATCGGGGTGGGCCATTTTCGGACCGGCACCGGAGAGGGAGCAGCGATGGACGGGGGCGGGACCTCGGTGGACAAAGGCATCGACGCGACCCCGCGGACGGGGGGGCGACCGATGCGCGCCGATGCGGTCAAGAACCGCCAGCGCATTCTGGACGCCGCCGCCGAGGTCTTCGCGTCCGAGGGGGTCTCGGTCCCGATCGACGCCGTGGCGGCGCGGGCCGGCGTTGGGGTTGGGACCCTCTACCGGCACTTCCCGACCAAGGAGGCCCTCTTCGAGGCGATCGTCCTCACCAAGCTGATCGACCTCGCCGACGCAGCGCGGGCCGGGGCCGATGCCTCCGACCCGGGACAGGCCTTCTTCACGTTCGTGCAGCTGATGGCGGCCGAGGCCACGATGAAGCGTGATCTGTTCGACGCGCTCGACGCGGCCGGCATCGACTTCAAGTCGCGGTGCGCCGACGGCGTCGAGGCGCTCCAGGCCGGCATCAAAACACTGCTCGGGCGCGCGGTGAAGGTCGGAGCCGTGCGCGACGACGTCGACGCCGGCGAGGTCGTCGCCCTCATCATCGGCGCGTGCCACGCCGCCGAGAGCATCGGCGGGAACGCCGAGTCGGTGCGGCGCCTTGTCGGGGTGGTCTGCGGGGGTCTCCGCCGGAGCGCCGAAGCCCGCTAGAGGCCGCGGGGCTCAATCCTCGGCGCTGATCGACGCCGCCAACCGCCCCGACAGGCCGGCCCTGGCCAGGTCGTAGGCGATGTGGATCGCGTTGGCGACCGCGACCGCCGACGACGAGCCGTGGCTGATGACGCACACGCCGTCGACGCCCAGCAGCATCGCTCCCCCGGTGTTCTCCGGATCGAGCTCCGCGGCCGCAGCCAAGAGGTGCGGCAGCAGGACGTCGCCGGCGGCCCGCGTCTCGTCGTCATGGCCGAGCACGTCGAGCACCAGCCGCATGGCGAAGCGCAGCGTCCCCTCGGCCGTCTTCAGCGCGACGTTGCCGGTGAACCCGTCGGTCACGACGACGTCGGCCGGGCACCCGAGCAGGTCCCGGCCCTCGACGTTGCCGATGAAACGCACGCCCGGCACGCCCGCCTCGAGCAGCGCGTGGGTCTCCTTCACGAGCGAGGTCCCCTTGGACGGCTCCTCGCCAATCGAGAGCAGCGCTGTCGCCGGGTCGGCGATCCCGTTGCGCTCCGTCGCGAACACCGACGCCATCTGGGCGAACTGCACGAGCATGGCCGGGGTGCACTCGACATTGGCCCCGGAGTCGACGAGCACGGCCGGGGGCCGGCCGGGTCTCGGCATCGGCGTGGCGATGCACGGCCGGGCGACCTTCGGGAGGCGACCCATGCGGAGCAGCGCCGCCGCCATGGTGGCCCCGGTGTTCCCCGCGGAGACCATGGCCGATGCCCGGCCGTCGCGGACCAGCTCGGCGATCCGCACGAGGGAGGAGTCTTTCTTGCGCCGGACGCCCTGGGCGGGGTCCTCGGCCATCTCGATGACCTCGGTGCAGGGGATCAACTCGAGGCCGAGCGTGTCGCCTACCCGCTCGGGCGGGCCGACCAGAACGACCGGGACGCCCTCGTCGGCGGCCTTCCGGGCGCCTGCGACGATCTCGCCGGGCGCCTTGTCGCCGCCTACCGCGTCGAGCGCGACGGGGAGGGCGGCCAGTGCCTCCACGCCCGGGCGTTCCCGGTCGCGGGGCAAATCAGTCGACCTCGACCGCCGTCCGACCCTTGTACCAGCCGCAGTTGGGGCAGACCACGTGGGGGACCTTCACCGTCTGGCACTGCGGGCAGATGCTGCGGGCGGGCAGCCCGAGGCGCCAGTTGGCGGCCTGACGGCTGCGGCCCTTGGCTTTGGAGCTCTTCTTCTTCGGGACGGCCATCGTCGGTCTCCAGCGTCGTTCGATTGGGCGCCCGGCCGGGCACGGTCTGCTCGTCGTTCAGCCTGGCCGACCGACGAGCGGGCCGGCAGCTACCTCAGGGGGTCGACCGGAGCACGTCGAGGCTAGCCCAACGCGGGTCGAGGGGCGCCACGCAGCTGCACTGCTCCTCGTTGCGGTCGACCCCGCACGACGCGCACAGGCCCTGGCAGTCGTCCCGGCACAGCGGGGCCATCGGCAGCTCGCCCAGGATCGCCTCGTGGACGAGGGGCCCGAGGTCGATCGCCTCGTCCACGATCGGGTACGCCTCCTCGTCCTCGGGCTCGCCGCGCGGCGGCGGGTCGCAGAAGCGCTCCTTGACCGAGATGTCCAGCCGGCCCGCGACCGGGACCGTGCACCGGCGGCACACGCCGACCCAGGGAGCCGCGACCGTGCCGGTCACCATGACCCCGCCGGGGTAGGACTCGAGGACGAGGGCGCACTCGGCCGCCGCACCGTCGGGCACCGTGCAGTCCGCCACGGTCGCGGGCGCCAGCATCTCGGAGTCGAGCGGGGCGGTGAGCTCCTCCCGCTCGATCGTCCCGAGCGAACGACGCAGTCGAGCGACGTGGACCACCAACGGGCCGACAGCCACGGCAGGCCTCCTAGGTTCGGTCTTGATCGAAGAAGCTTTCACCCTCTAACTCCTGGGCGTCCTCGGCCGGCGCCGGGACGGTGCGTTGCCGCTCGGCAGGCGAGGAGATCGCCTGGAGCTTCTGGCGGCCCGAGCGGACCGTCTTCATGGTCCGGTCGAGCACGATCTCCATCCCGGCCAGGCGCTGGTCGCAGTAGTCCTCGGTCTCATGGCGCATCCGGCGGGCTTCTTCGTTGGCGTCGTCGAGGATCCGTTGGGCGACCCGATTGGCCTGGCGGACGATGTCGGTGCGGGCGACCATGCGTTCGGCCTGCGCCCGCACCTCGTCCATGAGGGCCTGGGCCTCCCGGTCGCGCTCGGCCATGAACTCCTCGCGCTCTTTCAGGAGCCACCGGGCCTCGCGCAGCTCGTTCGGGAGCCGGTCCATGGCCAGGCCGAGAAGGTGGACGAGCTCGTCGCGCGAGACGAGCACCGACGCAGACAGTGGCATCGTCTTGGCGGAGTTGACGACGTCGAGCGAACGCCCGATCAGTGCCTCGGCGTCGAGTCCGTCGAGCTCGCTCTCGTGGGGGAAGTGGTCGTCCGGGGGGTCGGTCATGCCCCCTCCTTGGCCCCTCCATCGGCTGCGAGCTTCTCTTCGATGATGGCGGCCACCGGCTTCGGCACGAATTTGGTGATGTCGCCGCCATAGGTCGCCACCTCGCGCAGGAGGCGAGATGCGATGAACGAGTGCGAGGAGCTCGTCGGGATGAACACCGTCTCGATCCCCGAGAGCTCGCGGTTCATCTGGGCCATCTGCAACTCGCTCTCGAAGTCCGAGACGACGCGCAGGCCCCGGATGATGACCGTGGCGCCGAGCTCGCGGGCGACGTCGACCACGAGGGTGCTCATGGAGACGACCGTCACGCCCGCCACGTTGGAGATCGACTCGTCGATCATGGCCCGGCGGCTCTCCAGGTCGAAGAGGGCCTGGCTCTTCTGGGGGTTCCGCAGCACCGCGATCACCACCCCGTCGAAGATGAGGGCGGCCCGCTCTACGACTTCGAGGTGGCCGTTGTGAAAGGGGTCGAAGGATCCAGGGTAAAGGGCGAGGGTCACGACCCGATCACGCTCGGCGAGGGCAGTTGTCGGACCACGGTCACGAGCGTACCGCCGTACCGTCTCGACCTGGTCACCTCCCAACCGCTCGGAACGTCGATCTCGGCGCCCGATTCGAGGATCGCGATGTCGGCCTGGAGCCACCCGAGCAGCGTCTCCCACCGCTCGAACACATAGGGCGGGTCGCAAAAGGCGACGTCGAAGGGGGCCGACCGTTCGAGCCACGCCGGCAGCTCGGCCCGCAGCACGGTGGCCGCCGCACCCTCGAGGCCGACCGCGGCCAGGTTGGTCCGGACGGCCTCCAAGGCGCCGGGATCGTTGTCGACGAAGGTGGCCGAGGCCGCCCCCCGGGACAGGGCCTCGACACCCATGGCGCCGCTGCCACAGAAGAGGTCGACGATGCTGAGGTCGTTCACGCCACCCATCGAGCCCAAGACGTCGAAGATGGCCTCGCGCACACGGTCACCGGTCGGACGGACGCCAGCTGGAAGGCGACCAGAGAGACGCCGTCCGCGGCTGCGGCCGCCGATGACCCGCACGGTCGACACCGTAGCGTGTGACCCCCCAATTGCGGGTGACGGTTTGGCCGTCGAAGGCTCACGGAATCGCGATGGCGAGGCGCGTCGTGAACCACTCGGTCACCGAGCCGCCCGGGAAGAACCGACGGGCCACGTCCTCGATCGCGCCGAGCCGCTCCGAGGCGTCCGTCCCGAGCTTGGCCAGGATCGACCGCGTCTGCACGGTCCGCATCCAGTGCTCGATCGGCACGGTCCACTCCCAACGCACCGCGTCGGTGACGAGGTCGGAGAAGCCGCCGACGTCGACGAGGCTGGCCCGGTCGTCCTGGCGGACCCGGCCCCCGTACCGGTCGATGCCGCACTCAGCCGCCAGCGCGTCGAAGAACGCGCCCTCGTCCTCGCTCACGTTCCACCAGAGGGCCAGGCGGCCGCCCACCCCGAGCACCCGCCGGCACTCGATGGCGGCGTCGGGCAGGCGAACCCAGTGCCACGCCTGCGCGCAGGTGATGAGGTCGGCCGAGCCCGACGCGATCGGCAGCGCCTCGGCCCGGCCGAGCGTGGCCGGCAACGACACCGATGCGCTGCGCAGCGTCGCGGCCATGGCGAGGCTGGGATCCAATGCCACGACGATCGCGCCGCGAGCGGCCAAGGCCCGGGCCGAGATCCCGGTGCCCGCGCCGACGTCGAGGACGCGTCGGCCGGCCAGCGGGCCCACGTGGCGCTCGAGGGCGTCGTAGAGGCTGTCGGGGTAGTTCGGCCGGGTGGCCTGGTAGCCGCCCGCGACCGAGTCGAAGACCGAACCGGGGTCGAACCCGAGGCGCGCGTGATGGACCATTGCCCGTCCCCTCAGCTCTTGAACAAGAAGTCGGCGTTGGCCTGGTCGAGAAGCGAGCGCACCTCTTCGAGCAGCGTCGGATGGTCATCGAGATCGGGGTCGGCGGCGACTATCGACTCGGCGACCTCCCGGGCCCGCTCCACCCACTCCTTGTCGCGGCGGAGCTTGGTCAGCCGCAGTCCGCTCGAACCGGTCTGGCGTTCGCCGAGCACCGTCCCCTCGCCGCGCAGCTCGAGGTCGACCTCGGCCAGCTCGAACCCGTCGGTGGTCCGCTCGACCGCAGCGAGCCGAGCGTCGCCGTCCTCGGTCCCCCCGCCGCCCAGCAGGTAGCACCAGCTGGGCAGGGAGCTGCGGCCGACCCGGCCGCGCAGCTGGTGGAGCTGTGCGATGCCGAACCGGTCGGCGTCCTCGACGACGACGACGGTCGCCTCCGGCACGTCGATCCCGACCTCGATCACCGTCGTGGCCACGAGGACCTGGAGCGCCCCGTCGCGGAACGCGTCCATCACCTCTTTCTTCTGAGCGGTCGGCAACTGGCCGTGCAACAGGCCGACCCGCAGTCCGGCCAACACCTCGGCGGACAGCCGCGCGTGCTCCTCCACGGCCGATCGGGCGACCACGCGCTCGGACTCTTCGACCAGCGGGCACACCACATAGGCGCGATGGCCGGCCGCGACCTCGCTCCGGATCCGCTCCCACGCCGCGGCCTCCTCGAGATCGCCGCGTGCCCAGACGGTCGTGATCGGTGCCCGGCCGGGAGGCTGCTCGTCGACCACCGTCATGTCGAGGTCGCCGAACACCACCATCGCGGCGGTGCGCGGGATCGGCGTCGCCGTCATGACCAGCAGGTCGGGGTCGACCGTGGCGCCGTCGCCGGACTCCTCGATCCTCCCCTTGGCCCGCAGCCCGGCCCGCTGCTCGACGCCGAACCGGTGTTGCTCGTCGACGACCACCGCACCCAACGAAGCGAACTGCACGTCCTCGGTCAACAGCGCGTGGGTGCCGATCACGATGTCCATCTGCCCGGACGCGAGTTCCGACACGATCCGGGCCCGCTCCTTCGCCGGCACCTTGTTCGTGAGCAGCCCGACCGAGACCGGCCGGTTCCCACCGAGCCGGCCCGGGTCGAGCACCTCGAGGCCGTCGGCCAATGCCCGCACGCCGAGGAAGTGCTGGTCGGCGAGCACCTCGGTCGGCGCCATGAGCGCGCCCTGATGCCCACCCTGGACCGCCGCCAGCATCGTCCCGACGGCGACCACGGTCTTGCCCGACCCGACGTCACCTTGGAGCAGCCGGTGCATCGGGAGCGGGCCGGCCATATCGGCGAAGATCTTGGCGAGGGCGGCACGTTGGGCTCCGGTCAGCTCGAACGGGAGGCCCGCCACGAACCGCCCGACGAGCGTGGCCCCGAGGCCACCACCCGGTGACACCTCGTCGGGCGAGACCTCGTGGCGAATCGCCCGCGCCGAACGCTCCAAGGCCCTACGACGGAGGACCAGGATCAGTTGCAGGCGCAGGAGCTCGTCGAAGACCAGCCGGTCGCGGGCCGGCCACGGATCGGCGGGCCGCTCGGGCCGGTGGATGGCCCGCACCGCGTCGGTCCGCCCGTTCAGCTTGAAGCGCCGCCGCCACTCGACCGGCAGCGGGTCGGCGAGCGGTCCCGCGCGGTCGAGCGCCTCCTTTACATAGGTCGCGATCTCCCAGCTGTTGAGGCCAGCCTTGGCCGACGCCGGGTACACCGGGATGATCTGGTTCATCCGGCTCTCGACGGCACCGCTCTCCACGCGCGCGACCAGGTCGACGATCGGGTGGGCCATCTGGCGCTTGCCCCGATAGTCGGCGAGCTTCCCCCAGACGAGCACCTGAGAGCCGACGCTCAGCTGGCCCTCGCGCCACGGCTGGTTGAAGAACACCAGGGTCATGTCCCCGGTCGCATCGAAGACCGAGACCTCGACGCGGCCCCGGCCGCGGGGGTTGCGGATGGACCTGGTGCTCTTCACCTCGGCGAACACCACCGCCTCGTCCCCGACGGCCAGGTCGGCCACATCGGCGGTGCGGGTCCGGTCGATGTAGCGGCGCGGGTAGGTGGTCAGCAGGTCGAGCACGCTCGTCACCCCCCACTCGGCGAGCGCCTCGGCCTTCTTGGGCTTGACGCTGACGAGCGTCGTGACCGAGATGTCTTCCAGCTGCGCGAGGCGGCGCCCGCCCGGGCCGTCACGGTCGGCGTGGCGGGACGTGGACGCCGCCGGTCGGGCCTGCGGACTCACTCGACGCCGAAGAGATACGGGTACAGCGGTTGGCCACCGTGATGGACCTCGACGGCGACCTCGGGGCGCTCGTCTTTCAGCCACTCGGTGATGCGCCGGGTCTCGGGCGGCGAGGACTCCTCGCCCTCGATCACGGTCACCAGCTCGTGCGCTTGAACGAGCCGGTCCAGCAGCCCGATCGCGGCGCCCGACTGGGAGTCGGCGATCGACACGACCCCGTCGCGGCGAAGTCCGATCCAGTCCCCCTGCTTCACCGAGCCGGCGTCGGTGTTGGCGTCCCGCACCGCCCGGGTGACCTCGCCGGCCACGACGCGGGAGGCCGATGCGGCCATGGCGTCGGCGTTCCTCTGGGCTCCCGACGCCGGGTCGTAGGCAAGGAGCGCAGCAAAGCCCTCGACGATCGACTCGGTCGGGACGACGCGGACCGACTTCGTGGTCAGCTCGTCCACCTTCTCCGCGACCGGGTGGATGTTCTTGTTGTTCGGCAGGATCACGACCTGGTCGGAGTCGAGCCGGTCGACCACGGCCAGGATCTCGGCGGTCGACGGGTTCATCGACTGGCCACCGGGGACCAGCTGGTGGACGCCGAGGGAGCGGAAGATCCGCCCGATGCCCTCGCCGGTGACGACCGCGACCACATCGGTGGTCGGGACCGGGCCGAGCCGCGCCGAGCTCGGCACGTCGCCGGAGTGTTCGCGGACCCACCGCTCCTCCTCGATCTGCTCGGCCAGGTCGGTGATCCGGATGTTCCGAGGCCGCCCGCAGTCGAGCGCGGCCTCGATCGCCGCCCCGATGTCGTCGGTGTGGATGTGGCAGTTCCAGGTGCCGTCGCCGCCCACCACGACGATCGAGTCGCCGACGCCGGCCCACACCTCCTTGAAGTCGTCGATGGTGTCGTCGGGGGCATAGAGGAAGTACATGACCTCGTAGCGCAGGCCGGTCGGCTCCCCGTGGGCGGCGTCGACGCCGTCCCCGAACGGGGTCGTCGGCGCGGGCGGGAACGGGACGGATTCAATCGGCGGCGGCGTGGGCAGGGCTCGCCCGTCGATGACAGAGAGCAATGCGTCCAACATGAGCAGGTAGCCGGTCCCGCCGGCGTCGACCACGCCCGCCTGGGCCAGCACCGGCAGCATCGTCGGCGTCGCCTCGAGCGCGAGCTTTGCCGCGCGGTGAGCGGACTCCACGACCTGGCACAGCCCGGCCCCATCAGCGCACCCGGCCTCGGCCCCCTCGCCGGCCGCGTGGGCCACGGTCAAGATGGTCCCCTCGACCGGCTTGACGACCGCCTTGTGGGCGAGCGCCGCCGCCTCGACAAGCGCAGCTGCGACGTCGGATCCGCCGACGGCGTCAGCGGCTGCGAACCGGTCGGCCACCCCCCGGAGCAGCTGGGACAGGATGACCCCGGAGTTCCCCCGTGCCCCCATGAGCGACCCGTGGGCAACGGCCTTGCAGACCTCGGCCATCGTGGCACCCTCGGCGAGGCCGTCCAGCTCCTCGACCACCGCCTCGACGGTCAGCATCATGTTGGTGCCGGTGTCACCGTCGGGCACCGGGTAGACGTTCAGGCGGTTGATGAGCTCCTGATGGGACCGGAGTGCGTCGCGAAAGCGCGCCATGACGTCGCACACCGCCGTCGAGGTCAGCTCCGCCGGGGCCCCCATGGGACGGATGCTAACCTTGCGGTCGTTCTTGACGACCTAGCTGGCGTCACCGTCCGCCCGATCCGGGCAGCTCGAGAAGGGAATTTGCCATGGCTTCGGTGTGCGAGCTCTGCGGCAAACACCCCTCCTTCGGCATGAACCTGAGCCACTCGCACCGGCGGACCAAGCGCCGCTGGGACCCGAACGTCCAAAAGGTCCGGGCTCTCGTCGACGGCACCCCCCGCCGCCTCCACGTCTGCACCTCGTGCATCCGGGCCGGCCGCGTCACCAAGCCGCCCCGTCGGAGCATCCCGACCGCCTGACCCGCCGCGTGCCCTCGGGCGCGCCTAGAAGCGGTGCTCGTATCCGGTCGCCTCGAACGTGGCGTCGCCGAGACGCCGCTCCCCTCCATCGGCGGTACAAACACCGATCCGGTGTGGCGGTCGCAGGCCCAACGCCTCGAACCGGTCCGGCAGCGACCCGTCGTCGGGTGCCGCGATGAGCAGCTCGTAGTCCTCACCGCCCGAGCGGGCCTCCTCGGGCGTCGCCCCCGGGGCCACCGGCACCTCGTCGAGGACGAACCCGACCCCGGATGCCCGGGCCAACCGATCGAGATCGATCCCGAGCCCGTCGGAGATGTCCATCATCGCGGTCGCGCCGGCCTCACGGGCTGCCCGCCCCTCGGCCAACCGGGCCCGCGGGCGCCGGTGGGAGAGCTCGAGCGCGGCCCGTTCGCTCTCGCCGATCGCGGGCGCTGACGCCGGCCCGCCGCGCAGGATGCGGAGCCCGGCCGCGGAGGCGCCGAGCCACCCGGTGACGAACAACGCGTCGCTCGGGCGAGCGCCGGTCCGCAGTACGGCGGGGGCCGGGCCCTCGAGCGATCCGGTCACTGCGACCGACACCATCACCTGGCTCGCCGCGGTCAGATCGCCGCCCACGACCGGGCAGCACCACTGCTCCGCGGCCTCGCCGATCCCCTCCGCGATCTCGTCGAGGTCGGTGCCGGGTGGCGCGCCCAGCGCGACGAGCGCGTGGGCCGGCGTGCCACCCATCGCGGCGATGTCGCTGATCGCGACGGTGAGCGCCTTCCACCCGACGTCGGAAAGGGAGACCAATGCCAGGTCGATATGGACTCCCGCCACAACGGCGTCGGTCGTCAACAAAAGAGAGGGGTGATCCCCGGCCACACCGGGTAAGGACACGACGGCTGCGTCGTCACCGCTCCAGGTCTCCCCTGGTGGCGGCCCTCCGAATCGGCTTTTGAGAAGCATTCCGATACGCTGGATGGCGGCATCTTCGCCGGTTGGTGAACGGTCACCCTGCCCGGGTGGCTGTTTGGGATGGACCACCGTCCATGCCTAGCATTGTCGGCCACACACAAATCGGTGGCCGTCCGGCCCCACTCGATCGAGTCATTGCCAAAGGAAGGTCAGACCGGATGTCTCCGACCACAAGCGCTCCGACCACCAACAAGAAGCTGATCGATTGGGTGGGAGAGATCGCAGCGTTGGCCACTCCCGACAGCGTGGAGTGGTGCGACGGTTCGGCAGACGAGTACGACCGGCTCTGCCGACTGCTGGTCACGCAGGGGACGTTCACCCGAATCGACGAGGCCAAGCGACCCAACAGTTACTGGTGTCACTCGGACCCGGGCGACGTGGCACGGGTCGAGGACCGGACCTATATCTGTTCGGCCGAGGAGATCGACGCCGGGCCGAACAACAACTGGCGGGACCCCGCGGAGATGCGGGCGACCCTCCGGGGATACTTCGACGGCTCGATGCGGGGCCGGACCTTGTACGTGGTCCCGTTCTCGATGGGCCCGCTCGGGTCGGACAAGGCCCACATCGGGGTGCAGCTCACCGACTCGCCGTACGTGGTCGTGTCGATGCGGATCATGACGCGGATGGGCAAGGGCGCCCTCGACGTGCTCGCATCCAAGGGCGAGTTCGTGCCCTGCCTGCACTCGGTCGGGGCCCCGCTCGAGCCCGGACAGGCCGATGTCGCGTGGCCGTGCGACGCCGAGAACAAGTACATCGTCCACTTCCCCGAGACCCGGGAGATCATGTCGTACGGGTCCGGTTACGGCGGCAACGCCCTGTTGGGCAAGAAGTGCTTCGCGCTCCGGATCGCGTCGGCGATCGCGCGAGACGACGGCTGGTTGGCCGAGCACATGCTGATCGTGAAGTTGACCTCGCCGGAGGGCGAGGTCAAGTACGTGACCGGCGCATTCCCGTCCGCGTGCGGCAAGACCAACCTGGCCATGCTGATCCCGACCCTGCCCGGCTGGAAGGTCGAGACGATCGGCGACGACATCTGCTGGATGAAGTTCGACGACGAGGGACGGCTCCGGGCCATCAACCCAGAGGCCGGGTTCTTCGGCGTGGCTCCCGGCACGAACACCCACACCAATCCGAACGCCATGCTCACGCTGGCCGCGAACTCGATCTTCACCAACACCGCGCTCACCGACGACCGCGACGTCTGGTGGGAGGGCATGAGCGAACCGCCGGCCCACTGCACCGACTGGCGGGGCGAGGACTGGACCCCCGAGAAGGGCACCTCGGCCGCCCACCCGAACGCCCGCTTCACCGCCCCGGCGTCCCAGGACCCGGCGATCGCCCCGGAGTGGGAGGACCCCGACGGCGTCCCGATCTCGGCGATCCTCTTCGGCGGCCGCCGCGCCTCGGTCGTGCCACTCGTGCTCCAGTCCTTCGACTGGGACCACGGCGTGTTCCTCGGCTCGATCATGGCGTCGGAGACCACCGCTGCGGCGGCCGGCGCGGTCGGGAACCTGCGCCGCGACCCCTTCGCCATGCTGCCATTCTGCGGCTACAACATGGCCGACTACTTCGCCCACTGGCTGAAGATCGGGGCGTCCACCGACGCCGACAAGCTGCCCAAGATCTTCTACGTCAACTGGTTCCGCAAGGCAGAGGACGGCCACTGGCTGTGGCCGGGCTACGGCGAGAACTCCCGGGTCCTCGAATGGGTCTTCGACCGCGCCGGTGGGCGCGGCGAGGCCGTCGAGACGCCTGTCGGTTGGGTGCCCGCCCCCGGGGCGATCGACATCGAGGGCGTGGACGTGTCCAAGGAGGACATGGAGGAGCTGCTCCGCGTCGACCACGACGAGTGGCGCACCGAGGTCCCCCTCATCCGCAAGCACTACGCCCAGTTCGGCGACCGGCTCCCCCAATACCTCCGCCAGACCGTCGACAAGCTGGAGCAGCGTCTCGGCTGACAAGCGCGTCGGCCGGCTCTTCGGGCCCGCTGCGTTCGAAGGTTTGCCCCCTCATCGCCTCAGCGAGCCGACTCGTTGACCGATTCGACCGATCGGATCCCGGTTCGCGAGATGAGCACCCTGGAAACCGACGCGTAGCGCGGCTCGAACCAGAGCAGCCTCGGCGTCCCGATGACATCCCCGAGATAGACGTTGATGACCGCGCTGTGGCAGACGACGGCGACCCGCTGCCCCGGATGGGCCGACGCGAGCCGGTCAAGCACCGTGACCACGTCGCCCCGGAACGTCTCGGGCCTCACCAGAGAGCCGAGCTCCTCCCATCGCCCTTCGGTCAGCGCCGCGATGCGCGGGTCTCGGGTGGCTCGCAGTTCTTCCATGGGGATGTAGCTGGACGCCTCGGCGTCGAACTCGGCGAGCTGCTTGATCACCTCAGGCTCGAACCCGAATTGTTCGGCGAGCGGGGCGGCGGTCTCGCGGGCTCTGCGCAGCGGGCTCGTGACGATGTGGTCGAGGTGCTCGCTCTGCAGCCACTTGGCCAGGCGGGAGGCCTGCTCCCGACCTTTGTCGGTGAGGGTGGGGTCGGCGATGCCCACCTCTGATTGCACCCGCTGTGGCTCGGCGTGCCGGATGAGGAGGAGCTGCACGCTCGAAAGCTACCGGGGTCGAGTCGGGCGAACCGCCTCAGTCGTGGTTGATGGTGTATCCGGGCTGCGGTCGCATTGGCGTGACCGCACCCTGGGGCCGGGCGA
>PLWZ01000023.1 GCA_003151235.1 Acidimicrobiaceae bacterium | reverse complement strand
GAACCGCAGACCTTCGCCTCCACCGACCCGATAAGAGAGTTCGGACTCTCGAACCATTGATGATTTGCGGTTGCTCCCAGATCCGGCGTACTGGGGCACCGTGTGGCGCGGACCAGGCGTGATTTTAGGGCGGTGTAGGTGTTCTCCTTCAGGACGAAGTCCTGGAGACTGGTGGCGCGGACGCTGGTGTGGGTACGTACGTCGTAGAGGTCCTGGAGTCGGCTCCCATTGCCTATGGTACGGAGCCGCAGAGCATCCGACCGAGGGAATAGTGGGCGACTCATCACCAGTGCTGGACGGCGGAGACGCGATGACATGACTGATGTTGCGGTGATCACCGGCGGAGCGTCGGGTTTCGGCCGCGCCCTTGCTGAGGGGTGCGCGGCACATGGGATGAACGTGGTCGTGCTCGACCTCGACGGCGACCGCGCTGACACGGAGGCAGCGGCGCTGGCCGCGGCATATGGCGTCGAGGCGTTCGGGCTGAGAGTCGACGTGGCGGACGGAGCCAGTGTCGAGGCGGCGGCTGCGACTGTCGGCGGCCGTTTCGGAAAAGCCGACCTGGTGGTGTCGAACGTCGGTGTGCAACTGTTCGCGTCCATCGACCGAGCAACTGACGATGAGTAGCGCTGGCTGCTCGACGTCAATGTGGTCGGCTCGGCACGCGTGGCGCGGGCGTTCCTCCCGTTGATTCGGAGGGCGGAGCGTGGGCGACTCGCCTTCACGTCGTCGTCGTCGGTGCTCGACCCGGCGAGTCGGATGTCGATGTACCAGGCGAGCAAGTTCGCCGTGTGGGGTCTCGCTGAGACGCTGCGGATCGAGCTGGCTCCCGAGGGCATCGGTGTGTCGGTGATCTTCCCCTCGGGGATGCGGTCTCGACATCTTGAGACAAGTGAGGCGGCGCAACCGGCGCACCTCCGACGTCCGATCGCCGGCGACGACGACTTCGCAGCCATGCACGAGAGCAATCCGACTATGGCCCAGTTCCTCGCCACGCCCGAGGAGGCCGCCACTGGTGTCGTCGATGCCATCTTGGGCGATCGCCGCTATGTCGTGACCCACGGCGAGTTCCTCGAGGCGCTTGACACACGCGAGCGCGAGCTGCGCTCCGCCGCGACCCAAGCAGCAGGGGGTAACCCATGAAGCTTCTCGTGACCGTGGCGTTCGATGGCGACAGGGACGCATTCGCAACCGATGCCGTCGGACGGTTGGCCGAGGTGGTCGGCTCGGGCGCCGCCAGCCAAACGACGCTCGACGTCCGCCTCCCCGACAGTGAGCTTGAGGCTTTGGGCTCCCGGCTCATGACCCAACAGGAGGAGCGGGCGGTCATCGCCCTGTGGGATACCGACGTCGACACCGCGCTGTCGGTGCCCCTACCTGCCGGTAGCCGGCTGGTCGGCGCGTACCACGTCGAGGAAGTCGTTCAGAAGGACTACGACCGCACTTGGCCGTCGGGGACGCAATCACCGGGATTCAAGATGATCGCCTTCCTGCGCCGCCGCGCCGACCTCACCCAGGAGGCGTTCAGCCAGCACTGGCGGGAACACCACGGGCCGCTGGCGGTGGCGCGGCAGCCGGGGTTCTGGCACTACGTGCAGAATCACCTCGTCGAGCGGCTCTCTGACGCCTCACCAGACTGGGACGGCTTCGGCGAAATCCACTACCGCACGCTCGAGGATGCCCTCACCAGGTCCTACGACTCGGAGGAGGCGCAACAACTCATATGGGACGACGTCGCGCGGTTCTTGGCCTATGACCGTTCGCCCACGCTCACGACCCACGAGTGGGTGATAACCAGCGGCTAGCAATCCTCCGCCGGACGCACTCACCATGGTGCCAGCAGCTTGCGGGGGCCTTCCGTGCTGATTCGACACCGATCCAAGCCCAAGTGATGGGGCCAGTTGGGCCGAGCAGGATTGACCGATACTGCGCAGCGACTTGTACCAGGAGGCGGGCGCAGGTTAGGCAGGGCTATCCACCCCTCAGGTGACACCCCACACGAGGTCGTCGGAGGGCGCCAGAGTGTCGCCTTGCCGGCGAACAGGGCAACTTCCCGACGACGATTGAGGTGCGGGACTTTGGGGGCAGGTGTGAAGACGGGCCCAAGGGCGTCTCAAGGCGGCCTACACCCTCAGGATGATGACGTCTTCGGCATGGGCGGCCAGGGCTCGAAGATCGGCGATGTCACCGCTCAAGACGGTACCGCCAGGCTCCGCCATGGCCACGACAATGGCATCGACAGCCGAGCCCCGTTGGGCTAGGGCACGAAGCGAAGCGGCTCGGCGCGCAATGAGTTGTGGCAACTCTTCGGTGATTTCGCAAGTCTTGAGGAATCGGTTTGTGAGCGCATCAGATCGCTGGCGACCACTCAAGCACTCGACCAGCACAGCAGTGGGAACAACGGGCGGCCAGAAACCATCCCGCTTGAGTACGGCGATCATTGCCGCCGCATCTTGGCTCTGACGCGACAGACGGGAGACTCCGCCCGAATCGAGGACGAGCAGGCTCAAGGAGCGCGAGTCTCCGAGCCTCTCCGCTGAATTCGCCGAGAGAGGGCTTCCGCCTTTGCTAAAGCTGCCGCCGTTGGCTTACCCACCGAGGCGATGAGATCGGCGAGGTAGCGATCCGCCTCCTCGAGAAGTTCTTCGCGACGGAGCTCAGCGCGCACCGCCTTCTGCAACAAATCTGACGCCGGCAGTTCTCGATCCTTCACGGCGCGGTAGAGGTCGTCAGGCAGGTAGACCTGCATTCGAGGCATACGCCTACTATACACCCTCACGGGAGCCTCACGGGAGCCGCACGGGCAGGTGGCCCCTACTACGCATCGACCGGAGCGCGCGACAGCGATCCGGAGCTCATGTCTGAGGGCTACCCCGCGTCCACATTCGATGCCGAGGAGGCGGTCTCGATTGTGGCTTCGCAGTTCGAGCGGGTCGAGCCCGAGCGATGGGATGGCTCGTTCTTCCCATTGGAGACGCGCGACGACGCGCGGGCGTATTGCCGTCACAGTTACATCCCGGTCGAGCGGGCCGAGGAGGTCGACCTACCGCTCTGGCTAACCAAGCGGGGCGTGCTCGTGCGTGCCACAAAGCCCTGATCTGGAGTTACGTCGCTAAGAGGAGGACCGTGATCGCCTACGCGGGTCCCTGTTCGCTGGTCGTGTCCGATTTCGGACCGGCGAGCGAAGTGGTCTTGTGACTAGTCTCAACTCGATGTTCGAGGATCTGCTCGCCAGCGTCCCGCTGTTTGCACAGCTGTCCCGCCGTGACTTGGGTCGACTGGTGAAGGTGGGCCATGACGTGAAATACCCGGCCGGCACCGAGCTCACGACGGAGGATGAAGCTGCCGTCGCCTTTTTTGTGATCGCCGAAGGCGAGGCTTCGGTTGACGTCAAGGGCAAGGAAGTGCGGAGATTGGGCCGGGGAGATTACTTCGGAGAAATGGCGCTCATCGACCGCTCACGCCGTTCGGCAATTGTGAAAGCAGTGACCGAGGTCCGGTGCTTCGTCATGACCCAGTGGCAGTTTCGCCCCTTTGCGACCGAACACCCCGAGGTGGCGTGGGCTCTCCTCGAGGCGATGGTGAAACGGGTTCGAGACGCAGAGAGCAGAATCCCAGCCGGCGACTGAGGATCGCGGCGCGTCGATGGACGCTCACGATGCATTGCGGGAACGGCCGGCACACTTGATGACTCGGTGCTGGCCGGCCCCCCCAGGACTCACGGGCAATCGCCACCACGGACAGGGGCGAATGCATGTGCATATCGACCGTTCACCGGCTTCACTGGCCGGGTGAGCTCGCCGGACTGGCACCTGCAGGACGGCTATGACGTCCGCTTCGAATGGGGGACGACCGGGACCGCTGCGCTGGCCGTCGGAGCGGCCGTGGTGGCGGTCATCGATGTCCTGCGGTTCACCACCGCTGTCGAGGCGGCCTTGGGGCGAGGGGCGTCTGTCTTCCCATACCGCTGGCGGGATGACTCCGCACCGGCGTTCGCCGAGTCGGTCGGGGCGACGCTGGCCGAAGGCTCCGACCCCTCTGGCCCGTCACTCTCGCCGCTGAGCCTCTGTCGGTTGAACGGCGGGGATGCGGTTGTCTTGCCGTCACCCAACGGGTCGACCTGCACCGCTATCGCAGCCGAGGCCGGCGCCGCCGTTGTGGCGGCGTGTTTGCGCAACCTTTCGGCCGTCGCCGACGGGCTGAACGACTCGGAGGGCCCGGTCGTCGTGATCGCGTGCGGCGAGAGATGGTCGGATGGGTCGCTCCGGCCGTGCTTGGAGGACTTGCTCGGCGCCGGCGCGCTCATCGGCCGGCTGCGCGGCTCGCGCTCCCCCGAGGCAGAGTCGGCCGCCCGGGCGTGGGACGTTGCGACACAGGGCGATGTCGCAACGTCGCTGCACTCGTCGGGCTCGGGTCGCGAGCTCCACGCAAAGGATCACGGCGACGACGTCACCTACGCAGCCGAGCTCGATGTCAGCACGGTTGTGCCGGTGCTGCGAGACGGCCGCTTCGTCAACGTTTCGGCGGTCCCGCGGGGCGACTGAAACCGTGCGAACAGGGCCTTGCCGATTGGTCCGGTCAGGCCGGGGCGTTACGTGGTTGTGCGCCCACTCCCGCCCCGGCCACGACCACCACAGCACTCCCAATTCCGAGTTCGCACACAAACTCCCGGCCGGGATGTGGTTATCCGCCTGAGGCGCACCTTCTCAACCAGATGAGACCCAGACCTAGCGAGTCCGCAATGGCTCGACTTCGATCTTCCGGTCCCTTCAGGCATCTAGGCCGCCCTTTGGAGGTTCTAACCGGCTTTCCAAGGTGGGTCCGACGGAATCACCTCAGGCTGGCGATGGTAGTTCGCGCGGGCATTTCTTTGTCGGCACGCTTTCTGACCTGGGGTGGGGTGGCCGGACCGGGCGGTCCGGGGCCGCGGCTAGGGGAAGACGGACCAGCTGCCCACCTGGTATGCGGTGAACGCGACCAGGAGGATCGCCGATGTACCCACCGCGAGTCGGTACTTCCAGCCGTCCTGGTAGCGGACCGCTACGGCGAGGATCAGCGGGAACGCGTCGAGGATGATCCTCGGCCTCGGCCCGACCGGCGCCGTCAGGATGGCCAGCGCCCCGACCGTGGCGCCGTAGAGCATCAAGAGCGACGGCTGGCGATCCCGCAGCCCGATCACGACGGCCACGACAACGCCGATGATGCAGAAGAAGACCAGGGTGTTGTTGGCGTAGCTGCTGAGCGGGTGGGTCAGGTACCCGCCGATGATGCGGAACGGGTAGGCGATCGAGAGGAAGCTGCGCCAGCCGCCGCGTTCGGTCTGGCTGAAGGCCGATGCGACACCGGTGTGCCGCCAGATCCAGACGAGGTACACGAGCGTGCCCAGGGGGGCGAGGACCGGGGCGGCCAACGACCGCCAGTCGCGGTCCCGCCGGATCGCCCCGACCGCGGCCCAGGCACAGCAGAGGACGAACGCGAGGGCGATCGGCGCCGCCGCGGTCGCCATCAGTCCGAGGAGCCCGGCCAGGATCCACTTTCGCCGCATGAGGGCGAGGAGGCCGAACGCCGCGCCGGTGATCACCAGGCCCTCCGAATAGATCATGGAGAACACGAAGGAACCCGGGAAGAGCGCGAACAGGATCGTGGCCCGGTTGGCCGCCCTGTCCCCCGCGTACTCGCGCACGAGGGCCCACACACCGATCGTCGCGGTCAGGCCGGTGATGCTCGAGATCGCGACGCCGGCGGAGAACTGTGACATCCCGGTCAGCCCGGAGAGCCCCCGGATAAGGAATGGCAGCCCCGGGAAGAAAGCGATGGTGTTGGCCAACACGTGGCCGTGTCCCATCGGGAGGTGGGTCGGGTACCCGTTGCCCGAGGCCCGGAGATACCAGATGCTGTCCCATCGATAGATCCGTCCACCGAGGCTTCCCCCGGCGAAGACGGCGACCAGCCCCATCGTGAGCACCACGACGGCCCGTGAGGCCAGGTAGATCACGCCGGGGCGCCAGGTCGACCGCCACATCCGGTCGCCGAACCCGCTCAGGCGGCCGGGCGCGACGGTCGGGGCGCTGGTCCGCTCGGCCACGCTCGTGGCGGCGGCCGCGGAAGCCACAGGAACGCGCCGAGCGTCGGAGAACGACGTCATCGGCTCATGCCGTTGGACCGTGACCCAGGATCACCGTTGACCATCTTCGATTTGAGAGTACCCAGGCGCAGCCGGCCACCGTCACCAGGGCGACCGGCCAATACGCGAACCCGTGCAGCATCGGGGTGCCGATGGGCCCGGCCAGCAGCATCGAGAACCCCGCAGCAATCGCGAGGACCTTGGAGCGCTGCGAACGGGTTGCGGCCAGGAGCACGAGGCCCCACGTCAGGTACCAGGGCCAGAGCGTCGGTCCGGCCAGGACCACCAGCATCAGCAGCACGGCCAGCACCCGGACAAGGTTGTCGCTCCGGAACCGATAGACCAACCAGACCGCCCCAACCGCGGCCAGGACCCCACCGATCGTCTGCACTGCGGTGATCGTGCCCGCCTGGGGCGCGTGGATCCGCACCAGGTTGAGCACCCGCGCCACGGCGGTGCCGAGCGAGACGGTGGGGGTCGCCTCGATCCGCAGCTCGGCCGGGATCCGGAGATTCATCGGCTCGAGCCACTTCCAACCGAGCCCCGCGGCCACCGTGACGGCGACCACCGTGGCGGCGGGGATCGCGACGACCTTGGCCAACACCCGCCATCCGCGTCCTCCGAGGCCCGACGCGCGCAGCTCGTCTATCGCGAGAAAAACGACGGCCGCCGCCGCCGGAGCCTTGATCAGCGCCGCCAGCGCGCAGAGGATCAGCCCGAGCGCCCGCCGGCCGTCGAGCGAGAGGGCGACCCCGGCGACAATGAGCCCGACCATCAAGCAGTCGTTGTGGCCCGAGGCCATGAAGCTCAAGAGGACGAGCGGACTGAGCGCCCCGAGCCACAGCGCGATCCCGGTGTCGGCACCGAGTCGCGTGGCCAGGCGGGGCAGGAACACGACGATGAGCACCATCCCGGCGATCTCGATGGCCCGCATCACCATGACCTCGGCGACGATCGAGCTCCCCACCACGGCGGTGATCCCCCGGGCCATCGACACGAAGAGCGGCCCGTAGGGAGCGGGCGAATGTCGCCACACGCTCGCGATGGAACGCAACAGCGGGCCGTTGCCGAGCACCGACGGCGCGACCGAATAGGGATTGAGACCCCGGTGTGCGATCAGCCCCTGGCCCACATAGCTGTACACGTCCTTGCTGAACAGGGGCGGGCCGATGAGAAGAGGGGCTGACCAGGCGGTCAGGACGCCGACGGCGGCGCGGGTTCGCAGACGACCACGCCACGCCACCGTCCCGACCCCGGCCCAGGCGGCGATGGTGAGGAGCGCCGACACATAGAACAGCACCCGCAACAGACCGAGGTGGCCGGCCGGCAGTGAGAACCACCAGACACCCGTTGGTGGGTTCGGCAAGGGGGCCAAACGGGTCCCCGTGATGATCATTCCGGCATAACCGACCACGCCCGCCGACGCCGACACGAGGAGCGGGAAGCCGACCCGGCCCGCCTCCGGACGGGAACTCACGTCTTCGATGGGACCCGTCGGCTCGAGCGCGCGGCCCGTCGGCTCGTCGTCCACCGGGGTCCCGGTGATCGCCCCGGGGCGCTCCAACCCAGACTCCATCGTTTCGAAGATGCTCCGCTCGGCTGCCCGGTCAGAGGCGCAGCTTGGTATCCGGTTCCGGCCCTCCCCCGGGAACCTTGCGCGGTCGTCTGGCCGCTTTGAAGGGAGGAGCCTATCTGGACCTCCCCGAACGTCTCGGTCGGACGCCCGGTGGGCTGGATGACAGACTTCCTACCCGTCCGTGATTCGGGCCCCGCAGACAATGAGCCTGCCCAACCCTCTCGTCCTCATCCGCCGACGACTAACGCTGACCCCGGATGCCGGCGCAACGGCACCCGACGGCAGAACCAGCGACAACGACGCCCAGGCGGCCGACGACGGCCTCTCGGCCGAGCGTCTCGCTCTCCTCGAGCGATGCGCCTGGTCCCTGGTCTGGCTGGGCGTCCTCGTCGGCGGCCTCAACCTGTGGAGTTCGTGGTCGTCGTGGCCGATCGTTGACTTGCTGGCGCCCCTGCTGGTCGCCGTGGCACTGGTCGGCTTCGTGATCTGTTGGTGCTCGAGCCCCCGGTCGTGGGTGCACCAGGGGCTGGGCATGGCCGGGGCCTTGGTCGCGGTCGGAGCTCCCCAGACCTTCTTCATCCACACCCGCCTGTACTACGGAACGGACTCGGCGGCGCTCGATCACGTCGCGGCCCGGGTATTGGTGCACGGCCACAACCCGTACACGACGTCGCTGGCGTCGGCGAAGCTTCTCTTGAACATCCCGGATCTCTTCTGGACCTACACGGTGACCGGCACCCACGTGACCAACATGTCGTACCCGGCCGGTGCGTTCCTCGCCTACGCGCCCGCGTTCGCGCTCGGGTTCCATCATCTGGTCGTCGACTGGATGGACCTCTACGCGTGGCTGGCCAGTGCCGTGCTCCTCTTCTTCCTTGTGCCTCGGTACCTCCGCTGGCTCGCCGCGCTGATCACGCTCACCGGGATCTTCACGGCGGTGTTCAGCGGCGGCGGCACAGACGCGGTCTTCCTCCCGTTCGTCATCCTGGCCGTCTGGCGCTGGGACCGCTACGGCAAGGCCAAGGGGGCCGGCATCGCACGGTGGGTGGGCCCGATCGCGCTCGGACTCGCGTGCTCGATCAAGCAGACCCCATGGTTCCTGGTGCCATTCCTGGTGATCGGCATCTACATCGAGACGCGCCGCGACGGCCGGAACCCGATCCCGGTCCTCGGCCGCTACCTCGGCATCGTCGTGGCGGTGTTCGCGGCGGTGAACCTGCCGTTCGCGATATGGAGCCCGTCGGCGTGGTGGCACGGCACGCTCACCCCCCTGACCCAACCGCTGGTCGCCGATGGGCAGGGGTTGGTGGCGCTGGCCCTCCACGGGTTGACCGGCGGGGCCGACCTGAAGCTGCTCATGTACTCGAGCACCTTCGCCCTCCTCGCCGTCCTGGCCGTGTACATCACGTGGTATCCGCAGGTGAAGAGGATCTGGCTGCTCCTGCTGCCGGTTTCCTTCTTCTTCTCGCCACGGAGCTTCACCGGCTATCTCATCGATCTCTTCCCGGCGGCCCTGGTCGCGTTGGTCACGGTGGAGGTGGCAACGAGGCCGGCCGGGCACCTAAGGTGGGGTCGGTTCCGGGTCGGCCACCTGTGCGTCGGCGCGCTCGGGGTGGCAACGAGCGTCACCGCCGTGCTGGCGCTCACCCTCCCCACTCCCCTCGCCGTCAGCCTCGATTCGGCGTCGATCGGTTCGGGCCAACAGCATCTGAAGTCGATCACGGTCACGGTGACCAATCGGACCGGCTCGACCCAGTCGCCGCACTTCCTGGTCGACATCGGCGCAGGTCACCCCACCGGCTTCTGGACCACGGTGAACAATCAACCGGTGGTCGTCGGCCCGCACCGGTCGGTGACCGTCACCCTCCTGCCGGCGACGCTCACGTACTTCCCGCCGTGGGCGTCCAACTGGGTCATCGACGCCTACACGTCGAGTCCGCGTGCGCTCAGCACGACCAACGACCTCTGGCACAACTACATCCCGAAGCTCAACCACCCGTAGTCAACGGGACTGTCGGATTGCGGCTTTCAGCCGGCCCCGAACGCCTTGCGAACCGCCGCCGCCCCGACCGAACCCCGCTCGCTGAACCCGTAGGTGCCGGACTCGAGCAGCTCCCGCCCGGCCTCGACGAGGCCCGCGATCGCCGCCCACGCGAAGCCGCCACCGACCGAGATCCGGGCCACGCCCGCTGCGGCCAGCTCGGAGACGACCGGGGATCCGGCTCGGACCAGCACGTTGACCGGCAGGTCCACGCTCGAGATCACGCGCCGGGTGTCGTCGAGGTCCCAGATGCCCGGCGCGAACAGGACGTCGGCCCCCGCCTCTTGATACGCCTGCAGCCGGGTGATCGTGGCGTCGAGATCGTTGTGGCCGTGGAGGTGGCCCTCGGCTCGCGCCGTGAGGACAAGGTGCACCGCGCCACCGTGGGCCGCCTCGGCGGCGGCCGCCACGCGTTCGCGAGCGAGGCCGAGCTCGTAGATCGGGTCCTCCGGTTTCCTCGTGTAGTCCTCGACCGAGCACCCGGACAGCCCGGCGTCGAGCGCCATCCGCACGGTGGCCGCGACGCCATCGGGTTCATCGGCAAAACAGTTCTCGAGGTCAGCCGAAACCGGGACACCGACCGCCGAAGCGATCGCTCCACCGTGTGCGACGGCCTCGTCGCGGGTCACCGAGCCGTCGAGCCGGCCGAGCGAAGCGGCAAAACCGCTGCTCGTGGTCGCTAGGGCCGCGAACCCGAGGGACTCGAGGAGCCTCGCCGACCCGACATCCCAGGGGTTCGGCATGAGCAGGGGTCCTTTTTCGCGGTGTAGCGCGAGAAAGTGGTCCGCCAGTTCGGCATGCGTCGGCATCCGGCCACGTTAGAACACCCCCCTCACGAGCCAACCGGCTGGTAGCCCGCCGAACACCGGCTTATGCATCATCGATGCGGAACGGTTGCAGTTCGGTCGCGCCTCCGCCGGTGGACGGGACGAGACCGGGGACCGAGGTGCTCGGCACCGACTTGGCCGGCGCGACGATCGCAACCGGTTGTCCCCAGTCCGAGAACTGGAGGGTCTCCGTCCCACTGATGATTCCGGCACTGATGCGCTCGATCAGCTCAACGGGGAGAAATGGGGCCGTCGTGGAGACCCAGAGGGTCACCGTTGCCCCAAGGTGGACGCCGTTCGACGTCACCGTCCGACTTCCGCCGACGCTGACAACGTTGACTCCGTCGACACTGTGGACCGGCCCGAGCGAGAGGTGGCCATGCGGTTGCAGAGAGTCGAGCATGCTCGCAAAGGCGTTGTTGGTCGAGAACTCGGAGTACTCGGGGCTGTCGGAACTGAACGCGACCCACTGGTTGGCCAAACGAGTCGAGTCGGAGGTCGACCCGGCGAAGATGGCACTCAGGAACGTCGCGTCCCCCTGGACGTAGAGGATGTTCGGCAACCACAGGACAGTGCCGGTGCCGAGCACCCCCTGGGCGCCGCTCAACACCCTGATGCGGCCCCTCATCTGGCCTATGTCGCCGACGGCGCCGATCTTGACGGGACCGAGTTGGGCCGTCTCAACGAGATGGAGTGACCCTGTCGCCCTCGCCGCCCCGACCGCCGTCGCGATGACCTGGCTCGCCGATCGGCCCGCCAAACCGTTCGGTGGCGTCGTCGGGGACGAGAGCACGACGCCCAGCCCCACGCAGCATGCGAGGATCGCCGCCGAGAGCGAGGTCGTGACCACAAGGCGACGATGGGTGCCCTGGTCCGCTCGAGGAAGCCCGGGCGGCGGGCCGTCGGGCCGGAGGTGGCCCGGGTACCACCGGCCGTCTGCGGCTAGCCACCACCCCTGACCTGGTCCGACACCCGAAGTCACGCCGAAAGGCTAAACCTGGGCCGCGCCGCGACCGGGGACCCGGCCGGCGTCGGACCGGCCGATCGAGGAGCGGACATGGCGAGGGAAGGGCCTTTCTCGGACGTCGTCGAGGGCCGGGTGCCGCGACCCGCGGTGGCCGAGCTCCTCGGGTGGAAGCGCATCGCAGTCGACCCCGACGCCGGGACGATCGAACTCGAATTCACTGCGACGGAGCAGTTCTTGAACCCGATCGGGAACGTCCAAGGCGGCATGTTGGCCGCCATGCTGGACGACACGCTCGGCCCTGCTCTGGTGGCCACCTTGGGCCCCGGCCAGTTCTCACCGACGACGGACCTCCACGTGCAGTTCCTCCGGCCGGCCCACCCCGGTCGACTGGTCGGGCGGGGGCGCGTGGTCAGGCGGGGAAAACAGATCGCGTTCTTGGCCGGCGAGCTCGTCGATGACTCGGGAACCGTCATCGCCACGGCCGTCGCGACAGCGCAGATCCGCGACGGCCAGCTCTGAGCCAATTCGAGATCTGAGAAGTCGGACTCGAATCGGCAAGACTCAGAAACACCCGAGCAGGGTCAATCGAGCTAAGGGAGACCCGATGAACGTTCTTTTGATCACGCTCGACCAGTTTCGAGGAGACTGCCTGTCCATCAACGGACACCCCGTCGTCCGTACCCCGAACCTCGATCGCCTGGCTTCGGCCGGCACACTCCTGCGTCGTCACTACAGCCAGGCCGCTCCGTGCTCCCCGGGGCGCGCGTGCTTGTACACCGGCACGTACCAGTTCAACAACCGGGTCGTTGGAAACGGAACACCGCTCGACGATCGGTTCGACAACGTCGCACGCGCGGGTCTCCGGACCGGGTACAGGCCCACCCTGTTCGGGTATTCGGACCAAGGGATCGACCCGCGCATGGCCACCGGCCCGGACGACCCGCGCCTGTCCAGCTACGAAGGGATCCTGCCGGGATTCGAGAGCGGGCTCGATCTCGTCGACAACCAGGAGCCGTGGGTGAGGTGGCTCCAAGAGCTCGGGTACGACGTCCCGTTCGACGGGCCAGCCGTGCTCGCGAGTGAGCCCGATCGGCCAGCCGAGCACGGGACCTCCGCGTTCCTGACCGACCGGTTGCTGGCGTGGCTGAACCGCCAAGACAAGCCGTGGTTCGCCCACGCCAGCTACCTACGTCCGCACGATCCGTACGCCGCGGCCGGCCACTGGTCCACCGCGTATCGCCCCGACGACATGCCGGCACCAATCGATGCTCCGGAGCGGGCGTGGCCCTTCGTCGGCCATCTCGCCGAGTTCGAGGCTCCGAACGAAGCCGCTCTGCGGGCGCTTCGGGCGCAGTATTACGGCATGATCTCGGCCGTCGACGACCAGCTCGGGCGGGTGTGGGACCGCCTCTCCGAACTCGGGATGTGGGACGACACGTTCATCGTGCTCACCTCCGATCACGGCGAGCAGCTGGGCGACCAGGGAACCGTCGGCAAGGGTGGGTTCTTCGAGGCGAGCTACCACATCCCGGGCATCGTCCGGGATCCCCGGCACCCCGAGGGGCATGGAACGATGGTCGACGCCTTCACCGAGAATGTCGACATCTTCCCGACGTTGTGCGAGGCCATGGGGATCGAGGTTCCGGCCCAGTGCGACGGGATGCCGCTCACCGCGTTCTTGACCGGGGACGACCCGCCGTGGTGGCGGGATGCCGCCCACTGGGAGTACGACTGGCGCTGGGAGAAGATCCTGTTCGGCCCCCATGACTGGCCGTGGGACCGGCGCCTCGAGGGCCAAAACCTGGCGGTGCTCCGCTCCGAGTCGCTCGCCTACGTCCAGTTCGGCACCGGTGAGTGGCGGTGCTTCGACCTCGCGGCCGACCCGACCTGGCGCACCGAGATCGACGACCCTGCCGTCGTGATGGCCTCCGCTCAGTCGATGCTGGCATGGCGCGCGTCGCACGCCGACCGGTTCTTCACCGACATGCTGCTCTACAACGGTGGGGTGGGGCGGGTCCCCGCGACACCCCTGTGATGTGGGTGTGCGTGAGCTCGTCGGCCAGCAGCCCGGCCAGGGCGTCCCAATCCCGCTCGGAGATGGCCCGGCAACGTTGTGCCTCGATGTCCAACACCTCGGCCACAGCCGCTTCGTCGTCACCGCCGGTCGTCCCTGCTCCTGCGGCGTGACTGTTACCCGGGCCGCTCGAGCACCCACCGGGTGGTCACCTGGCGAAAGTTGATCGGGCCCGGAATCGTCTCATGGCTGAACAGGTAGCGGAATCCCGCCCGCTGCAGGGTCCGGTTCGGCGCGACGTTGAGCGCGTTGGGCTCGCAGAAGAGGCGCTCGATCTCGAGCACTCGGAAGAAGACGGAGGCAGACAGCTTGACGAACTCGGCCCCGAGGCCGGCGTGCCGCTCCTCCGGCCGCAGGATGTGGAGGTGCATGAACGCCTGCTTGCCGAACTCGATCTGGTCCGTGGCGCTGAAGCCGACCATGCACCCATCGAGCTCCCAGACGAGCGCGTAGCCCGCTCGCTCGCGAATGGGACGGGCGAAGTCCTCCTCGATGCGGGTCCGCCATACCTCCTTGCTGGGCAGCAGAGCCCGGTCGACGCCCATCATGCGCAGGTGCTCGTCGGTGGCGTCGTGGAAGTAGTTGATCCGCGTACCGAGGTCGGCGGACTGCATCTCCCTCACCACGAGGTCCCGGACACCCGCCACGGCGGAAATCCTACGGCTCGCCGGGCGGTCTGGATCCAGGGAACGCCTCCGCGATCGTCAAACCTCACGGTCACGGTGAGCGATCCCAGCATCGCCACTGGCGAAGGTCGGACGGTTCGCGCCCGTTGGATCGTCGGTCCTAGCGGCCAGCGTTCCGCCGGTCCCGGTCAGACGAAAGCGTGGACGACGGCGCGGTAGTAGGTGAGGGCGGGGTGGCTGGTCGGACCGGTGGCCGGGACACGGCCGAGGGCGCGGCGGAGCGCCGATGGCTTCGGCGTGCCCGCATTGGCCGGGGGCTCGACGACCGGCACAACCCGGCTGAAACCGCCGGCCAGTGCGAGCTGTCGGAGCCCGTCCATCGTCGGGACGAACCAGTTCCCGTAGTCGCCGATGAACTGGCCGCCGGCGAAGAACTGCATGAGGCTCTGGTCCTCGAGCCCGTCGATGTGGACGGCCTGGGTTTCGATCACCGCAACCTCGTCGGTCACCGCGCGGAGGCGTTCGAGGCATTGCAGCGGCTCTTTCATGTGGTACAGCACGCCGAGGTACAAGACGACGTCGAAGTGCCCGACGCTCGCAGGGTCCACGGTCGAGAAGTCGGCCAGCATCGGCTCGACCTTGGAGTCGAGCGCTTCCTTGGCGAACTCGAAGGCGCGACGGCCGGGGAGCTCGGGGCGCCAGAAGTCGGTCATGTCGCGGTTGTGGTCGGGCAGCACGCCCTTCTCGGCACACTCGTTCCAATAGACCTGGCGGGCCGCCATGTCAACGCCCCAGACGTAGTGGTCGAGGGCGACGATCCGCGACGCGCCGAGCCGCTCGGCCTGGAAGGAGTAGTAGCCGTCCCACGCCCCGATATCGAGCACGGACTTGCCGGCGAGGTCGGGCATCTCGGCCTCGCCGAGGAAGGGGCCCTTCGACAGGCCGTTCGCGACGACGCCTTGGCCGAGGTCGACGGGGTGGAACCACCCAAGCGCGTCCGCGCGCGTCCGAAGCTCTTCGGGGGTCAGCACGGCGCCATGGTACAGGGGCCGGCTGGCGACCCGGGCCTGGTGGACCTAGACAATGGGCCATGCGCGGAGCCGTCCTCAACACCAGCCCCGGCGACCTCGAGATCACCGAGCTCGCCATCGACAACCCGGGTCCACGCGAGGTGCTCGTGCGCACCGCCGCGGCCGGGCTGTGCCATAGCGACCTGCACGCGATCGACGGATCGATCCCGGCCCGGCTCCCGGCCTGCCTCGGCCACGAGGCCGCGGGCGTGGTCGAGGCGGTGGGCGAGCTGGTGGCCCACGTGGTTCCGGGCGACCACGTGATCAGCTGCCTCTCGGTTTTCTGCGGGCACTGCGAGAACTGCGTGAGCGGCTTCCCCAACCGGTGCCAGTCAACAGAGATGCGACGGGGCCGCGACGAGAAGTCCCGGTTGACCCTCGAAGACGGGACGCCGATCAACCAGTGGTACAACCTGTCGAGCTTCGCCGAGCTCATGCTCGTCCACGAGAACGCCCTCGTGAAGATCGTCGACGACATCCCACTCGACCGGGCCGCCCTGATCGGCTGCGCGGTGGTCACCGGCGTGGGTGCGGTCATCCACACGGCCGGTGTCCGTCCGGGCGAGACGGTCGCAGTCATCGGCTGCGGTGGCATCGGGCTCAACTGCATCCAGGGGGCACGGCTCGCCGGGGCCGGCCGGATCATCGCCGTTGACCGGGTGCCGATGAAGCTGGAATTGGCGAAGAAGTTCGGCGCGACCGACGTCGTGGACGCCTCGAGCGTCGACCCGGTCCAGGCGGTGGTCGAGATGACATCGGGCGGCGTCCACTACGCCTTCGAGGCCATCGGCCTGAAGGCGACCGCCGAGGCGGCGTTCGGGATGCTCCGCTCCGGCGGAACCGCGACGGTCGTCGGCCTGCTCCCCTTCGGTGCAACGATCGAGATCCCGGGGCTGGCGCTCATCGCGGAGCGCAAGCTCCAGGGTTCGCTCATGGGGTCCAACCGGTTCCGGGTCGACATGCCGAGGTTGGTCGACCTCTACCTGCAGGGGCGCCTCGAGCTCGACGAGCTCATCTCGGCCCGGATCACCCTGGACCAGGTCAACGACGGCTTCAAGGCGATGCAGGGCGGCGAGGTGGCCCGCTCGGTGATCATCTTCGACTGAGCCGACTCAGTCGTCGCGCATCGACCCGCTCTCG
>PLWZ01000077.1 GCA_003151235.1 Acidimicrobiaceae bacterium | reverse complement strand
GCTCGTCGTCGGTGATGATGCCCCGGCGGAACTGGGCCTCGGCCTTCTCGGCCTCCTTTTCGTAGCGGTCCAAGATGGTCTGCTTGTCCGGCGGCGTTCGCACGTCGTCGATCGAGATCGTGAGGCCCGACTGGGAGGCGAAGCGGAATCCGAGCGCCTTGATCCGGTCGAGGCTCGCGGCGACGGTGCTCTTCGAGTGTCCCGCCGACAGTTCCTCGACGATGACCCCGATGGGCGTGTTCCGCTTGCCGACCACGTCGTTCACGTAGTGGAACCCGCCCGGCAGCGCCTCGTTGAAGAACAGACGACCGGCCGACGACTCGACTTGGAAGTCCCCCTCCTCGTTGGGCTGGAGGCCGGCCGCGATGAACCGCGACGCGATCGGCGAGCCCTGCAGGGGTCGCAGCGTTATCTTGGCGTGGAGCGACAGGTCGTTGTTGTCGAACGCAGCCTGGACCTCGTGGCTGTGCCGGTAGACGTTGCCCTCGCCCTTGGCCCCATCGATCATGAGGGTCAGGTAGTAGGCGCCGAAGACCATGTCCTGGGTCGGGACGGTGATCGGGCGGCCGGTCGCCGGCGACAGGATGTTGTTCGCCGACAGCATGAGCACCCGTGCCTCGGCCTGGGCCTCGGCGGACAGCGGCAGGTGCACGGCCATCTGGTCCCCGTCGAAGTCGGCGTTGAACGCCGTACAGACGAGCGGGTGGATCTGGATGGCCTTGCCCTCGACCAGCACCGGCTCGAAGGCCTGGATACCCAGGCGGTGCAGGGTCGGCGCACGGTTCAAGAGCACCGGGTGCTCCTGGATGACGCCCTCGAGCACGTCCCAGACCTGCGGACGCCTGCGCTCGACCATGCGCTTGGCCGACTTGATGTTCTGGGCCAGCTCCATGTCGACGAGCCGCTTCATGACGAAAGGCTTGAAGAGCTCGAGCGCCATCAGCTTGGGCAGGCCGCACTGGTGGAGGAGGAGCGTCGGGCCGATCACGATGACCGAACGGCCCGAGTAGTCGACCCGCTTGCCCAGCAGGTTCTGACGGAACCGGCCCTNNCGGTTGTTCCGGTTGATCACGCGGCGGTACAGGTCGTTCAGGTCCGACGTCGCGAACCGGCCACCGTCGAGCTGCACCATCGGGCGCAGGTCCGGCGGGATGACCGGCACCGCTTCGAGGATCATCGCCCGGGGGTCGTTGATCCGGCGACCGTGGTCGTCCCGGCGGTTGAACGCCGTGACGATCTTCAGGCGCTTGATGGCCTTCTGGCGACGCTGGGCCGACAGGGGACGACGGCCGTCGGCCGCGTCGATCTGCTCGCGCAGCTTGATCTCTTCCTGGTCGAGGTCGATCCGGTCGATGAGGCGGCTGATCGCCTCGGCGCCCATGCCGCCCTCGAAGTAGTCCTCGTAGCGGAGCCGCAGCTCCCGCCACAAGAGCTCGTCCTCGATGATCTTGCGCCCGTGCAGGGTCCGGAACTCCTCGAGGGCCCGCTGGGCCAGGTCGATCTCGTCCTGGTTGCGGTCGCGAGCGGCCGTGATCTCCTTCTCGACGGCCCGTTGACGGGCCTTTATCTCCGCGTCGCGCGCCCCGTCCTTCTCCAGCTGGGCGAGCTCGGCCTCCAGGGCCTTGAACCGGCGGTCGATGTCGAGGTCGCGTCGCTTCTCGATGTCGGCGATCTCCTCGGCCAGCTCGGCCTCCAGGTTGGCCAGGTCCTCGTGGCGCTTGTCCTCGTCCACCCAGGTGACCAGGTTGGCGGCGAAGTAGATGACCTTCTCCAGCTGCTTGGCCTTCAGCTCCTCCCGGGCCTCGGTGCCCATGAGGAGATAGGCCAACCAGCTTCGGGTCCCGCGCAAGTACCAGATGTGCACGACCGGGGCGGCCAGCTCGATGTGGCCCATCCGCTCGCGGCGCACCTTGGACCGGGTGACCTCCACCCCGCAGCGCTCACAGATGATCCCCTTGAACCGGACGCGCTTGTACTTCCCGCAGTAGCACTCCCAGTCCTTCGTCGGACCGAAGATCTTCTCGCAGANNAGTTGATCGTCTCCGGCTTCTTCACCTCGCCGTTGGACCAGCCGCGGATCGCCCCGGCCGTGGCCAGCCCGATCTTCAGCTGGTCAAACGTGTTGACGTCGAGTGCGGTCAAGAGAAGCTCCTCTCGGCGGCGCGCCGCTCGTCTTCTTCGTCCGACCCGCGCTCGGGTCGGCTGATGTCGATGCCCAGTTCCTCGGCCGTGCGGAACACGTCCTCGTCGAGCTCGTGCATTTCGATCTCCTCACCGGTGACCGACAACACGTCGACGTCGAGGCACAGGGACTGCATTTCCTTGATGAGCACCTTGAAGCTCTCGGGGATCCCGGGCTCGGGGATGTTCTCCCCCTTCACGATCGCCTCGTAGACCTTCACCCGGCCCAGGACGTCGTCGGACTTGATCGTGAGCAGCTCCTGGAGGGCATAGGCGGCGCCGAACGCCTCGAGCGCCCACACCTCCATCTCCCCGAAGCGCTGCCCGCCGAACTGGGCCTTCCCACCGAGGGGCTGCTGGGTGATCATCGAGTACGGGCCCGTCGAGCGGGCGTGGATCTTGTCGTCGACCAGGTGGGCGAGCTTCAAGATGTACACGTAGCCGACCGACACCTCGTTGTCGTAGGGCTCGCCGGTCCGGCCGTTGTACAGCTGGGCCTTCCCGTCCGTGCCGATCTGCACGTCCCCATTGGCCGAGTCCGACCGGAGTTCGCCGAAGATCCCCTTGATCGTCTTGTGGCGGCCGGCCTTATCCTCCTCGTCCCAGTGCGCCCCGTCGAACACCGGCGTGGCGATCCAGTTGGCCGGCATGGTGCGGGGTCGGGTCTTGCGGAACACCCCGTCCTCTCGCCCGCTCGTCCCGGCGTCGGGCTCGGCGTCCTCACCGTTCCAGCCGAACCGGGCCGCGTAGCCGAGGTGCGATTCGAGCACCTGGCCCACGTTCATCCGGCTCGGCACGCCGAGGGGGTTCAAGATGATGTCGACGGGCGTCCCGTCGGCCAGGTAGGGCATGTCCTCGATCGGGAGGATCTTGGAGATGACGCCCTTGTTCCCGTGCCGCCCGGCCAGCTTGTCGCCCTCCGAGATCTTCCTCCTCTGGGCCACGTACACCCGGACCAGTTCGTTCACCCCGGGCGGCAGCTCGTGGGAGCTGTCCCTCGAGAACACCCGGACGTCGATGACCTTGCCCTCTTCCCCGTGGGGGACCTTCAGGCTGGTGTCTCGGACCTCGCGGGCCTTCTCACCGAAGATCGCCCGGAGCAACCGCTCCTCCGGCGTCTGCTCGGTCTCGCCCTTCGGGGTGACCTTGCCGACCAGGACGTCGCCGGGACCGACCTCGGCCCCGACGCGGATGATCCCGCGCTCGTCGAGGTCGGCCAGGATCTCTTCTGAGAGGTTCGGGATGTCCCGGGTGATCTCCTCGGCGCCGAGCTTGGTGTCCCGGGCGTCGACCTCGTGCTCTTCGATGTGGATCGAGGTGAGCACGTCGTCGCGCACGAGGCGCTCGGACAAGATGATGGCGTCCTCGTAGTTGTAGCCCTCCCAGGGCATGAACGCGACCAGCAGGTTCTTGCCGAGGGCCAGCTCGCCGTTGTGGGTCGACGGCCCGTCGGCCAGCAGGTCGCCGTCGGCCACCTTTTGGCCCTCTTCGACCAGCGGCTTCTGGTTGATGCTGGTGTTCTGGTTGGACCGGCGGAACTTGGCCAGCCGGTAGATCTTCCGGCCGAGCGTGTGGCCCAGCCGGTCCTTCTGGCCGGACCGGTAGTCGACCACGATCTGGTCGCCCGACACCTCGATGACCGTTCCGTCGCCCTCGGCCAGCACCACGTCGCCGGCGTCACGGGCCGCGCGGGCCTCGACGCCGGTCCCGATGTACGGGGCCTCCGGGACGACCAGCGGCACGGCCTGCTTCTGCATGTTGGCGCCCATCAGGGCCCGGTTGGCGTCGTCGTGTTCGACGAAGGGGATGAGGGCGGTCGACACCGACACGATCTGCTTCGGCGACACGTCCATGAGGTCGACCTCGGACGGCGGCACGAAGTCGATCTCGCTCGTGGTGCCGTACGAGGTGGTGGCCACGCCGACCCGGACCCCGGTCCCTTGGGGGCCCCGTCGGACGAGCACGCGGTCCTCGGTGAAGTTGCCCCGATCGTCGATCGGCGCGTTCGCCTGGGCGATGACGTGCTCCTCTTCCTCGTCGGCGGCCAGGTAGAGCACCTCGCCGGTGACGCGGCCGTCGGTGACCTTGCGGTACGGGGTCTCGATGAACCCGTACTCGTTAACCCGCGCGTAGGTGGCCAGCGCGCCGATCAGGCCGATGTTCGGGCCCTCGGGGGTCTCGATGGGGCACATGCGCCCGTAGTGGGAGCTGTGCACGTCTCGGACCTCGAACCCGGCCCGCTCACGGGACAGGCCGCCCGGCCCGAGAGCCGAGAGCCGCCGCTTGTGGGCGAGGCCCGACAGCGGGTTGTTCTGGTCCATGAACTGGCTGAGCTGGCTGGTCCCGAAGAACTCCTTGACCGCGGCCACGACTGGGCGGATGTTGATGAGCGTCTGGGGCGTGATCGCCTCGACATCCTGGGTGGTCATGCGCTCGCGCACCACCCGCTCCATCCGGGAGAGGCCGACCCGGACCTGGTTCTGGATCAGCTCGCCGACCGAGCGGACCCGCCGGTTGGCGAAGTGGTCCTGGTCGTCGATCCGGTAGGTCGAGTCTCCGTCGGCCATGTGCAGGGCCAGGTGGAGCATGTAGGTCGCCGACGCCAGGATCTCCGACGGGCTGAGCACGCTCTGGTCGGGCGCGGGGCGCTCGATCTCGATGCCGAAGAGCTGCGAGAGTCGCTCGATCTCCGGGCCGAGCTTGCGGTTCAGCTTGTAGCGGCCGACCCGGGTGAGGTCGTAGCGCTTCGGGTTGAAGAACGCGTTCTCGAAGTACTGGCGGGCCGCCTCGACCGAGAGCGGCTCACCGGGACGGGCCCGCTTGTAGATCTCGAGGAGGGCTTCCTCGCGGGTCGGGGCGAGCGTCCGCTCCTTCTCCCACTGGCCCTCCAAGAAGTCGAAGTGCCGGACGAAGCGCTCCAGGAATTCGTCGTCGCCGTACCCGAGGGCACGCAGCAAGACGAAGAGCGAGAGGCGGCGCTTCCGGGCCACGCGGGCACCGGCGGTCACGTCGCGCGACGGCTTGGCCTCGATGTCGAGCTCGATCCACTCGCCCCTGTAGGGGTGGATGGTGCCGGTGAAGATCGTCTTGGCGTCCCGGCCGGGCTGGAAGATCACGCCCGGCGAACGGACCAGCTGGCTCACCACCACCCGCTCGGTGCCGTTGACGATGAAGGTGCCGCGGTCCGTCATCATCGGGAAGTCCCCCATGAAGACGGTCTGCTCCTTGATCTCGCCGGTGGTGGCGTTCAAGAACCGCGCCCGGACGAAGACCGGTGCGGCGTAGGTCATGTCCTTCTCTTTGCACTCCTCCACCGAGAACTTGGGCGGCGGGCGGAGGTCGGGGTCCGCAGGATCGAACTCGAGCTCCAGGCTGAGTTGACCGGTGAAGTCCTCGATCGGACTGATGTCCCCGAACGCCTCGGCAAGACCCTTGTCGAGGAACCATTGAAACGAGTCGCGCTGAACCGAGATCAGATCGGGTAGCGGCAACGCCTCATCGATGTTGGCGAACGAAACGCGTTCGGGACTGCGGGACCGTGTGGGCAACGGCCTACTCCTCCCAATTCGGGTGCTGACGGGTGGAACGTGAACAGAAAACGCCTCCGGGGCGCGACGCCGGAGCGGGAACGGTGGACGCGAAACGGATCAGGGCCGGCGCCGTGACGCGCGCGATCCACCGAGAATTTCGGGCACGGACCAAGGACTGCGCACGGCAACCCTGTAGCCTAACCGGGGACGGGTAGGAACACAACCCCTAGGGTCGCGCCTCATCAGGGGGGTATCCGACCAGCCCCTGTGGGCTGCCGAAAGGCTAGGGAATGCGCCCGCGCGAGTCAAGGGTCGTTGGGCCGAGGCCCTCAGACCCCCTACTTGAGTTCGACCGTGCCCCCAGCCCCTTCGAGGGCCGCCTTTGCCTTCGCTGCGTCGTCCTTGCTGACCCGCTCGAGCACCGGCTTCGGCGCCCCGTCGACCAGGTCCTTGGCTTCCTTCAGCCCGAGGCTGGTCAGCGAACGGACCTCCTTGATCACCTGGATCTTCTTGTCACCGGCGGCGGTGAGGATCACGTCGAACTCGGTCTGCTCCTCGTCGGCACTCCCGGCGTCGCCGCCTCCGGCTGCCGGCGCGGCGGCAACTGCCGCCGGCGCTGCCGCGGTCACACCGAAACGCTCTTCGAACTCCTTCAGAAGCTCGCTCAGCTCCAACACGGAGAGCTCCGCGATGCCGTCGAGGATCTGGTCCTTGGTGATGGTCCCAGCCATGGTGTTCCTTTCTGTTCTCGATCTGTGTGTCTGGATCGAATCGTTTGTTCGAAATCGGGTCGAGGCCTACGCCTCGGTATCGGGCTCCTCGGCCGGAGCTTCGTTCGCTTCGGCTCCTTCGGCGTGCGTTTCCTCGGCCTCCGCCGCCTCGGGCTCACCGCCCTCGGCTGCTACCTCTTCCTCGACGACGGCTTCCACGGGTACATCCGAGGCCACATCGGCGGGAGCCTCGGCCGTCTCGGTTCCGTCGGCGTCGGCTTCGACAACCTCGGGGGCCGGGGCGGGCTCCGGCACGACCTCTGGGTCCGGCTCGATGCCGCCGCGCTCCTCGAGGAGAGCCGACAGTCCGTAGGCGAAGTTGCGAGGCAGCGCCTGCAGCAGCCCGGCCAGCTGCTGCAACGGTGCGGCCAGGCCACCGGCGAACCGGGCCAACAGCACGTCGCGCGGCGGCAGGTCGGCCAGCTTGGAGAAGTCCTGGTCGCTGAGCGGGGCCCCGCTGACCATGCCGCCCTTCACGATCAGTGCGGGGTAGGTCCGGGCAAAGTCGCGCAGCGTCTTGGCCGCCGCGCTGATCTCGCCGTTGACGAAGGCGATCGCGGTCGGGCCGCTCAAAAGTTCGGTCAAACCCTCGTACTCGCTTCCGGCGATGGCCAGCCGCACCAGGGTGTTCTTGTAGATCTTGTAGTCGCCGACCGCCCCGAGGTTCTTGCGGAGCTCGGCCAGCTGGGTGACGGTCAACCCGCGGTATTCCGTGACGACCGACGCGTTGGCAGACGAGAGGCGCTCACGCACCTCCTCGACCACGGCGACCTTCTCTGGTCGTGGGTTCTCCATCGCTCTCTCCCCCGGGCAAGCCCGGGCCGGTCCTGCAGACCTAGTCCAGGCCGCGTGCTCCGGCGAGCGACGGTCACGGGCCGGCGGAGCCGGGTCCCGGAACGAATCGCCTCGTCTGGCGGGCTCTTTCGGAGCCCCTTGGGCACCGAGGTGCACCGGAGGTCTGCGGCGTTTGGGGTTTGTGTTCCGTCCGTACGGACGGACCGTTGCACTTTAGTGGCCCGTGGCAGGGCCGGTCGAACCGCCCGGGTCAGACCCCGGCCAGCTCCTCATCCACCTCACGGGCCCGGGTCGGGTCGATGTGGATACCCGGGCCCATGGTCGACGACAGTGTCACCGATCGCATGTAGCGACCCTTGGCGGAGGCCGGCTTCGCCCGGACCAGCTCATCCACGACGGCGTGGACGTTCGCAACCAGCTGGGCCTTGGTGAACGAAGCCTTGCCCACCGGGAGGTGAATGTTGCCCACCTTGTCGGTCCGGTACTCGACCCGGCCGGCCTTGAACTCGGTGACGCCCTTGCCGACGTCCATGGTTACCGTTCCGGTCTTCGGGTTGGGCATCAGGCCACGCGGACCGAGAATCCGTCCGAGCGTCCCCACCTGGCCCATCAGGTCAGGGGTGGCGATCGCCACGTCGAAGTCCAAGAAGCCCTCGTTGGCGACGCGGGCAACCAGGTCGTCGGCACCGACGACGTCCGCCCCGGCGCTTCGGGCCTCGGCGGCCTTCTCGCCGGCCGCGAACACGGCCACTCGGACGTCGCGGCCAGAACCCGACGGGAGGGACAGCGTGCCACGGACGATCTGATCGGCCTTCCGGGGGTCAACCCCGAGCCGGAAGGCCAGCTCGATGGTCTCGTCGAACTTGGCCTTGGCCAACTCCTTGACCATGTCGACGGCCTCGGGGACGCTGTGCTGCTCCTCGCGGTCCACCTGGCCGAGCGCCTCGGTGTACCTCTTTCCGTGCTGGGTCATGTTGGGTTCCTTGGGTTTCGTGCTCGTGTCGTCGGTCAGCCCGAGACGCTGATGCCCATCGATCGGGCGGTGCCGGCGACCTGGAGCTTGGCCTGCTCGAGGTCGTCGGTGTTGAGGTCGGGCAGCTTGATCTTGGCGATGTCGGCGAGCTGGGCGTCGGTGACGGTCCCGGCCGGGTCACGCCCGGTCGTCGACGATCCCTTCGAGATGCCGGCGGCCTGGCGGAGCAGGACCGGCGTCGGCGGGGTCTTGAGCTCGAAGGTGAACGAGCGGTCCTCGTAGATGGTGATGTCGACCGGCACGACGGTACCGCGCTGGGATTCGGTCGCCGCGTTGTACTGCTTGCAGAACTCCATCGTCTGGACGCCGTGGGGCCCGAGCGCCGTACCGACGGGCGGGGCCGGCGTCGCCGACCCAGCATCGAGCTGGATCTTCACCTTGGCAAGCACTCTTTTCCTGGGAGGCATGGGTCTCCTTGTATCTCGATCTGTGTTTCTCGACTGTCGCGTGAACCGGCGCGAAGCGCTTAGAGCTTCGCGACCTGGCTGAACTCGAGCTCGACGGGGGTCTCCCGCCCGAAGATGTTCACGAGCACCTTCAACTTGAGCTGGTCCTCGTTGATCTCGGCGATCTGCCCGGAGAAGTCCGCGAACGGACCCTCCTTCACCCTGACCGTCTCGTTGACCTCGTACTCGAGACGCGGCCGGGTCCGCTTGGTCGGCGTCTCGGCGCCGTCCACCTTGACCTGAAGGATGCTCTCGACCTCCCGGCGCGACAGCGGGGTCGGCTTGGTGCCGGGGCCGACGAAGCCCGTGACCCCCGGGGTGTTGCGGATGGCGCCCCAGACGTCGTCGTCGAGGTCGCACCGCACCAACAGGTAGCCCGGGAAGACCTTCTTTTGGACCGTGACCTTCTTGCCGGCCTTGAACTCGACCACGTCCTCCATCGGGATCACGATCTCGAAGACGCGGTCCTCCATGTTCCTCGACGCCATGACGTTGAAGAGGTTGGAGCGCACCTTGTTCTCGTAGCCCGAATAGGTGTGCACCACATACCAGCGACCGGGACGGTCGAACGGACTCGGCGGCGGGAGTTCCTCCTCGCCCTCCCCATCGTCCTCGTCGAACTCACCGTCGGCGTCCGAGTCGGCGGTGGCGTCGACCACGACGTCGGGCTCGAGGCCCTCGAGCCCGGCTTCGACCTCGGTTTCGGTCTCCTCGGTCTCAGGTCCCGCTTCGGCGTTCTCGGTCTGGTTTAGGTCGTCGACCGTCATTTGTGGAACATGTACAGCACGGTCTTCCCGAAGCCGAGGTTCAAGATGAAGATAAGCGAGACCATGAGCACGAGGGTGGTGACGACGACGGCCGTGTAGTTGGCCATCTCGGAACGGTTCGGCCAGGCGACCTGGCGGAGCTCGTCTCGGACCTCCCGAACGAACTGGGCGGGCGTGGTCCGCTGGCGACGTCGCGTGGCGACCGGGGACTGGGTGCGGCGCGTGGACGGAGACCCATCGGCCTCCATCTGGCCCTGGCGTCGCATCAGTCGCTTGGTCTCGCGGTTCATAGCGTTGCTCCGGTGTGTCGAGCTGGTCTTGGCGGCTGGAGAGGAGCAGGGCAGGAGGGACTCGAACCCCCAACCACCGGTTTTGGAGACCGGTGCTCTTCCAGTTGAGCTACTGCCCTCGGCGTACCGCCCTCAATCTTCTTCGGGCGGAGGCCCGAGCCATCTGACCTGGGCAGCAACGTCGAAGATTACCACCGAGCCGGACGGACCGGCCCGGTGGCTCTTATCGGGTTTCCTTGTGCAGCGTGTGGGAGCGGTCCCATCGGCAGTACTTCTTCATCTCGATCCGCTCGCGGTCGTTGTTCTTGTTCTTGACCGTGATGTAGTTCCGTCGCTTGCAGACCTCGCAGGCCAAGGTGACCTGCACCCGCTTGTCGTTCTTTGGCACCCGTGTCCTCCTCTCTTCTCTCGTCCCGGTGGTAGCGGCGGCGGGACTCGAACCCGCGACCCCACGATTATGAGCCGTGTGCTCTAACCAACTGAGCTACGCCGCCGGGGAGCCCCCTGTCGGAATCGAACCGACGACACCAGCCTTACCATGGCTGTGCTCTACCGACTGAGCTAAGGGGGCGCGGCAGTCGCTCGCACCGCCCCGATATGTTAGGTCAGCCGCGGCTCACGACGGCATCCCGGGCGCCCGAAACCGCTCCCCAACTGCTCGCCTAAGACGATGTGGCGCGGGCGCTCGCTACCATCTCTCGGATGCGGATCCGCCCCGCCGAGCCCGACGACTTGGAGTCGATCCGCTCCATCTACAACGCCGAGGTCACGACCTCGCTCGTCACCTTTGACATCGTCCCGTGGACGGACCGGGACCTGCGGGTCTGGCTCGACCGACACCGGGGCGCCCACCCGGCCATCGTGGCGGTCGAGGAAGCGAGTTCGCCCGACCAGCTGATCGGCGCCCACCGAGAGGCGGTGCTCGGCTACGGGTCCCTTTCGCCGTTCCACGACCGGCCCGGATATGCCACCACCGTCGAGAATTCCGTCTACGTGGCCCGGGGGTCCCGCCGGGGTGGGGTCGGACGGGCCCTCTTGGAGGAGCTCATCCGCCTGGCCTCCGAGCACGGGTTCCACACGATCATCGCCCGCACCGAGGGCTCCAACACCCCTTCGACGGACCTACACCTCGCGTGCGGGTTCGAGATGGTCGGCGTCGAGCGGGAGGTGGGCAGGAAACACGGCCGGTGGCTCGACGTCGTCGAGCTCCAGCGGATGCTCTAGGAGCTCAGCCCTCGACCGGCTGGGGCTCGAGCATCGCGTCGCCCCACGAGTCCGAACCATCGAGCGCGGCATGCCACCGCCAGGTCCCCGACCACCGGCCGAGCGGGACCAAGAGGACGCCCAACAGCACCACGAACGCCAACGCGACCGACAGCGGGTCCGAGTGGATCAGCTGGTCGACCAGGGTCCTCCCGCCGGGCAGCCCGAGGAACGGCCCGAGCACCGATACGCCGATGATGAGCGTGCGCCAGCGCCCCGTCGCGACCGGCGCCAGGAGCAGGAGGCCCCAGGTGAGGTACCAGTCCTGGACCACCGGGCCCAGGACGACGAACAGCAGCAGCGAGATGGCCAGGGCCTTTAGGCCACCGATGCGGTCGCTGATCTTGAGCAGGTAGACCGCCCCGGCCCCGGCGACGGTGAACCCGAGGACCCGCGCACCCGACAGCACGGCCGTCGTCGACATGTTCCAACCGACCGAGTGCAACAGGCCGCTCAACCCCAACCCGATGGCGGTCGTCGGTGCTAGCCAGCTCCGGACCGTGCCCGGCGTCTCGAGATTGCCCACCCATCCCCAACCGAGCCCGCTCACGACCGAGAGGAAGGCGAGGATGGCGAGCGTGATCAGCCCCGCGGTCACCACGGGCCGGACCCGTTGGCGCCACGGCACACCCGCGCCCAACCATTCCCAGCCGATATAGAGGACGCCGAGCCCGGCCGGCGCCTTGATCGCGGCGGCAAGGGCACAAAGCACCACCCCCCACGCCGGATGTTTGGTCTTCGCCGCGGTCCACCCGCATAGGAGGAGGCCGACCATGATCGCGTCGTTGTGGCCCGAGCCGATCAGGGTCAACAGCACCAGCGGGTTGAGCGCGGTCAGGAGAAAGATCGGCCCCGGCTCGCGGCCATAGGCGCGGGCGAGCTTCGGGATGCACCATGCGATGAGGACGACGCCGACCACGGCCAGCAGCCGGAGGAAGATGACCGTCACCAGCACGTTGTGAAGGCTGGCGGTGGCGAAGAACCCGTCGATCATCAAGAAGAGCGGGCCATAGGGGGCGGGGGCGTTCAACCAGAGCGAGTCGACCGGGTTGACGTACGGGCCCGCGCCGAGCGTGAAGGGCCCGTAGTTGTACGGGTTGATGTGATGGCTCACCATCTCGCCCTGGGCCGCATACGAGAACACGTCCCGGCTGAAGATGGGTGCGACGACGAGCATCGGGACCATCCACAGCCCGAGGATGAGCCAGAGGTGCTTGATGGGGGTCCCGGGTCGCCGTGTGAGCGCTCGCGTCATCCCGTACCAGACCCGCATGAGTAGTACGAGGCCTCCGTAGACGGCCACGAGACCGAACAGCAAGAAGGACGTCGAGGCGACCCCCTGCTGGTTGGGCACGCCGAAGAACCACGTGCCCGGCATCTCGAGCTTGAACGGGGAGCTGTCTATCGAGACGCCGACGGCGATCGAGACGAGCGCGACGAAGCCCATGAGCGCGGGGCGGCGCAGGAATCGCCAGTCGTTGGCGCGTGCGCGATCGGGGTCGACGTTCTCGCCGAGGACGCCGACCGGGGCGATCCGAACTCGGACCACCTCGGCCAGCATCTCCACTCGGTCGACCGCCCACCGAAGGCGCTCGAGCGCACCCGTGCTCAACGCACGCGCACGCCCGAGCGTCCCCCCGGCTGCCTTCGGTGGGTTGGGAGCGGAAGCCTCTGTCTGACTTCTCAGTTGGTCTCCCACTCAGATCTCGATCGCGTCTCGAACATGATCACCAAAGCTCTCGCACTGCGGACCCGCCGCCCCCTCCGGCGATGCCGCAACAACTCAGCTGGCAATCGAACTTGGTACGTCGGGCCACCCCGACACTGTTCCGTAATGGCATTGTAACGGCATCCCCGTTTGAAGCAAGGGTGCTCTTGACGGTCTTTTCCGGCCGGGGCTCCGATTGCGGCCATATCGTGACGCTGTTACGTTATTGCTCTCAATCCAGACAAACCAGAAGGACGGGACCATGGGATCTCCGGTCACCTACCGGCTCGAAGGCTCGAGCGCACGAATCACGATGGACGACGGCAAGCTCAACGTGCTGTCGCTCGAGATGCTCACCGGCCTGCACGACGCGTTCACACGGGCGGAATCGGACGGGGTGCCCGTTGCCCTCTGCGGGCGCGAGGGGGTCCTGTCGGCCGGCTTCGACCTGAAGGTGCTCAGGGGCGGGGGGTCGGCGGCCGCCGATCTCCTCGACTGTGGCTTCACGCTGTTGGAGCGGATCTTGTCGTTCCCGACGCCGGTGGCAGTCGCCTGCACCGGGCACGCGATCGCGATGGGGCTGTTCATCCTCGTGTCCGCCGACTACCGCATCGGCGTTGCCGGGCCATACAGGTTCACCGCCAACGAGGTCGCCATCGGGTTCCAGATGCCCCGCACCCCCGTTGAGATCTGCCGGCACCGGCTCCTTCCGGGCTACTTCGACCGGACCATCGTCCTCGCCGAGGTGTTCTCGCCGGACTCGGCGCTGGCCGGCGGGATCCTCGACCGGGTCGTCGTCGCCCCCGAGCTCGACGGGGCCATGGACGAACTGCTCACGTCGTTGGCGGGACTGGACATGACCGCCCACGCGGCCGCCAAACTGCTGGCCCGCAAGGCCGCCCTCGAGGCGGTCCACGCGGCCGTCGCGGCCGACGACGCCGAGTTCCGGGCCCGGGTCGCGGCAACCTCGAGCAGCTAGCCGGCAACTCGTGCCGCGCCTCAAGGAACGGACACCGGAGCTGCGCGACCGCGTTCTCCGGGTCGCGGTGCCGATGCTCGAGGCCGGCGGCGTGTCCGGGTTCACGGCGCGCCGGCTGGCCGCGCAGGCCAAAACATCGACGCCGGCCCTCTACGAGCTCTTCGGGGACAAGGGCGGCCTTGTCCGCGAGGTGTTCTTCGAGGGTTTCCGGATGCTCAGGCGGCGCTTCGACACACTCGACGACACCCCGGATCCTCGGGCCGACCTCGTGCAGGTCATCGGCGCCATCCGGTCGTTCGTCCGCGACAACCCGGTGCTCGCCGAGGTGATGTTTTCCCGACCGTTCGCCGATTTCGACCCGGGCACGGACGAGACGGCAGCCGGAGGCTCGGTTCGAGAGTTCATCGTCGGACGGGTGCGCAGGTGCATCGATGCCGGGGTGATCGAGGGCAACGAGACCGACATCGCCCACGTCCTCCTCGCCCTCACTCAGGGGTTGGCCGGCCAAGAGAACGCCGGCTGGCTCGGCACATCCGAGAGCTCCGTCGACCGCCGGTGGGCCCTCGCCGTCAACGCCGCCTTGGACGGCCTGGGCCCGGCAACACCGAGGGCAAGGCGCGCCCAGAGCTGATCGCGCTCAGGAAACGGTGACCACGATGCGCTCGGGCAGCCGGAAGGCCGGGCTGTTCGCGTAGGTGACGTCTCCGTCGACGACGACCCCGTGCGACACCGGCGCGTCGATCACCCCTTCCGCCGGGGCGAGCGCCTCGGCCTGCCCTGGGCACGGTCGGATGCCGCTCCCGATCCGCGACGGGCGGTCGTCCGGACCACCCTCTCCGGACGCGGCCTCGAGGAGCCGTTCAGGCAACCGAGCAAGCTCAGCCGCCGTACATGAGCGACCCGGGCGTGGTCAGCAATTCCCCGGACTCGAGCCAGGTCTTGAGCCCCGACAGGATCATCGGCCAGCCGCCGTAGATCTGCGCGTTGGCGCCCTCGCGGAGCTGGTCGTGGGTCACCGTGAGCTGGCAGGAGTCCTCGCCGACCGGCTGGATCTCCCAGGTCACCCGGGAGGCACCCTCGCTCTTCACCTCGTCGCCCCACAACGCCACCATGGTGTGAACGAGCCGGCGGGGCGGGTCGGCCTCGAGGACCTCCCCCTCGCCGAGCGGCTCCGTCATGGCCGGGTGGCGCAGCTCATAGCTCGAGCCGGGCGTCCAGTCCGAGTCGACCCGGGCGCCGAAGTTGTACTTGCTCCGGATCTCGCCGTCGGTGATCGCCTCCCACAGGCGCTCGGGCGTGGTCCGGATGTAGATCTCGAAGACCTTTTCCATGGTTCTCTCCAGTTTCTCCTTGAGATCGCTGAGCGCAGCCACCCAAGGCTCGGTGTACTTGCTCACCCACCGGTCGTGGACGAGCCGGATCGGGACCGGATTCAAAAAGTGGAGCTTTTCCCGCCCTTGCCGCCTCGTCACGACGAGGCCGGCCGCCTCGAGCTGCTTCAGATGCTTCATCACGCCGAACCGGGTCATCGCAAAACGCGACTCAAGTGCGCTCAGCGACTGCCCGTCTTCGCGGAAGAGCTCATCGAGAAGGCTCCGTCGCGTCGGGTCGGCGAGGGCTCTGAACACTTCCTCCACCTCGCAAACATTACGTGACTATTTAGGGTAACTATCCCTTGGCTGTATAGGCCGAGGTACCCTAAAGCGGGGATTTCCCCGTGGTCGCTCGACCAAAGGGGTACTTCATGCCATCTCATAAGTCCAGCTTCGGCTGGTTCACCGGAACGGTGCGCCGATGGCTCGCTGTGACCGGCGCAGTTGCCACGCTTGCGACCTTCGGCCTGTTCGGTGCATCGGAACGGCGGCTCTGGGCGTGGCTGACTATCGGGTTTCTGGCCAGTTGGGTCGTAGCCTTCGCCCTGACAGCGCGGGCCGAACACCGAGGGCGACTGACGGCCGAGCGACGGGGCAGCGAGTCACTAACCCAGCACGCCAGGCTCCGCCCTCTCCTAGAGGCCGCCGAGACTCGTATGGAGTACTTAGCGACGATCGACCCTGCCGGGACCGGAAGTTGGGTCTGGGATCAGACGACGGAGGTCACAAACGGGGTGTACCGGCTGCTGAACGAATCTCTCGGACCGGTGGTGGCCGAGCAGTTCGGGTTCGCAAGAGGGACCGCCAAGCAGCACGGAATGGCGGGAATTCAAGAAGGAACGCGTTATCAAATCGAGCATCTGCACGCGCTTTTGGAACGACTCGACTCGCTCAAGGTCATGGGGGACTGGCAGCCCTAGGCGGTACCCGGTGAGCGGGCTACGCGGTGAGCGGAGGTTCCTCGGTGACATCGAGGTCCGTAATGTCGAACGGCAGGACGGGCGGGAAGCGATTCGCGAATCGGTAAAGGATGCGCGACACGCCGACGATAAGTCCTCCCAAGTAGGGAAGAACCTCGATCCGGTCGCCTTCACTTGGCTCGATTCCTACTGCCGTCAGCACTCCGATGTGTGTCTGCATGTTTGGGGCTGGCGGTCGTATCGCAAAGGTCCAGGTGTCGACCTTTGCATTGGATTCCAGTGCGACCCCAAACCTCGGATTCTGCCGAAAGCCGTAGTCGGCGAGATGGCGCGGTTGAGCTACAGCCATAAGGACCGCTCGTACAAGGTGCGCCTCGCGGTGCTTGTCGACGATGTCGAGGCGGTGCACATCCTCCAGAATCTTGCGATACCGGTGGATTTCTTGCCGGGGGTTCCCGCGGCCGTCCCAACGGTGGTCCGGCTGCAACCACTCGATAGCTGCCCTGTCGCGAGGACCGAGACGGCGAATCGCATTCCACTCGCTCGACGGGACGAGCTGGCCCTTCTTTCTGCCGTTTCGATACCGCCAGGGGGGGTCGTGGATCGGAAACATGGAGGCTTCGACAACGTCGTCAGGAACTTGTCCGCGGAAATGACGAACATGCAGCTGAAAGGCCAGATAATCAAGCGCCGCCCGAACGTTGTGCAGGGCGTCGCCGAGGACAAAGGCGAAATCGGGGTGCAACGGCTCAACCTGACCGATGTAGAAGCGGTATTGCAGGCCATCAGGTTCAGCCTCAAATGTGACGGCCCGTCGCTTGCGATCGAAGCCCCCATGCATTTCTTTGAGGGTTCTGTAGTGCTGAACCGCCCGGTTCAGCTTGGCTATTGGAGCGTCAAATGACCCGCTCACGACCTAGCCTTGGAGGAAGATGCCAAACGAACCGGACGCACGTCCGACCCAAGAAACCGACCAGGGACTCACAATCCCGGTGCCGACGCGTGATGACATCGCGAAAGCCTTGGCAGAGGTCGCAAAACCGGACAAGTCTCCCGACCCCCCCTCACGCCTCCGTAAGCGCCGCACGAAGAAGCAGTAGCTCGAACATCGCCCGCGGGTCGTCGCGGTGGTTGTACCGCCAGACGTACTCGTTCAAGTACCCCTGTAGCCACTTCGGGGACACCGCGTGATGGGTGCCCGAAATGCCGCGCTTCACGAGGGACCAAAATCCGTCGATGGTCTGGGTGTGCACATCTCCGCTTACGTAGACCTTGGACGAGTGGTCGATGACCTGGTGGTTCCACCCGGTCTTGGCGAGCCTGTCGTAGAGCCTGGAATCGTCCGTGTAGACGATGGACGCAGGGTCCACCTGGGCGTCGATGTGGGCCACGATGGCCTTCTGGGGCTGCTTGGGGACCACGTAGGCCGACACCCGGCCCTTGCGCTCGACCATGCCGAACACCGGGACCTTCTTGTCGTGCGACCACTTGATCGCGGCCGACTGACGGCCCGCAGGGGACTTGGAGAACTCGGCCTTGTCGGAGTTCCGAGGCTTCCCGCCCATGTAGGTCTCGTCCATCTCGACGTGACCCGACAGGGCCGTGGATTCCGGCCCCATGAGTTGGTTGCGGATCTTCGTAAACATGCGCCAGGCCGTCTTGTAGGTGACGCCCAGCTCGCGCTCAAGCTGCTTGGCAGAAATGCCACAACGAGTGCTCGCCATGATGTACATGGCGTAGAACCACAGGTGCAGCGACGTAGACGACTTATGGAAGATCGTCCCCGCTGTCGGGTGAACGTGAAGGCCACAGGCCGTGCACGTCCAGTCCTGCCGTTGCTGCTTGGCCGTGTACCGCTTGAACGGACGGATTTCCTCGCACCGCTGGCAATGGGCCTGGTCGTCGCCCAGGTTGAAGCGAGCGTTCCAGAGGAAGACCAGGCAGGCTTCGTCATCGGGGTAGGTCGCCGTGAACTCCATCAACGAGTACGTCGATTCGGACGACTTTGCCCTGGTGGGGGTCTTGCGGTTACCGGGAGCCATAGATTCAATGGTAACACGCTGGCCCTATACAGTCAAGGGATAGTTACCCTATTTAGTCACCTGTCAATCCCGAAAGCACGCCGGGATCGGGTCATGACCGCCGGTTTGGCCACGCTCTTCGAGCAGGCCGGGTTGCGCTCGACCCCTCAGGGCCGACGGACCCAGACGACCGGCAGCCCTCATGTGGCCGGCTGAGGCGCCCCAACGATGAGGAAGTCGAACTCTCGGCGCTCGACAAAGCCAAGCGATCGGTAGAGGCGGATCGCATCGCTGTTGGTGCTGGCCACGTGCAGCAGCGCCTCGTCACCGCGAGCTCGAATGCTTGCGACGACGGCCCGAACCAACCGGCCGGCCAAGCCCGTGCCGCGCGCCGACGGGTCGGTGCAGACGGCGCTGACCTCCGTCCAACCGGGCAGGCGGATCCGCTGGCCCGCCATCGCGATGAGCGCCCCGTCCCGGCGGATCCCGAGGTAGTCGCCGAGCTCGATGGTGCGAGGCTGGAACGGGCCCGGCCGTGTCCTCTCGACGAGATCGAGCATCTCGGGCACGTCTCGAGGTCCCAAGCCGACCGCCTCGGGTTCGGGGGCCGCCTCCAGCCGGTCCGCCAGCATCTGGAGTACCCGGATGTGCCGGCTGATCTGCCAGCTCGGCGGTGGCGAAGGCTGGGGGCCGACGACGACCATGAAATCGGACCCTGGCAGGCGGGCGGCATCGACCCACGCCGTTTCGTCGGGATCGTCGACGAGCGCGGCGAAGGGAGCGAGCTCGGCCGGATAGCGGACCGCGCCGCCCCCGTTTTGGGCAACCGTCGCATGCGGACCGCTGAGAGCGCTCCAAACCGGGTTGTCGAGCGGGTCAACCGTCATCCGAGGAGCACCCTGGAACGCACCGCCGAGACGAAGTCATGACGCTGCAAACTCAGCGTCGTCACGAGGCTCGAAGCCGTCACACCCGCGGTCCGAGGTACGTCGTGGAGCAGCGCGATCTCACCGAATTGGTCACCGGGATGCAACGCCCTCACGACCTCTGTTCCGATCGAGACGGTCGCCGTGCCGTCGAGCATGACGAAGAAGCGATCCCCCTCCTCCCCCTGTTTGATGATGGTCGCTCCTTCGGGCCATTGCGTGATGACGCTGCTGTCGGCGAGTTCTCGAAGGGAGTGCGAGTCGAGATGGCTGAAGAGGTTGAGGTTTCCGAGCAACGCAACCGTCTCGCGGCGAGTCCAGTCCGACGGATCCGCATGGGGGCGGGTGGCCACCCGAAGCCCCGCCGTGGCTTGGCCTGTCAGGACGGTGAGAAACGCATCTCTTGAAAGTGTCAACAGCTGCATGGGTTCGCGGGAACGGACCGTCGCCGTTCGCACGACGTCTCGAAGGAGCGCTCTCTCACCAAAGCTCGCTCCCTGCGCCACCATGCCCACACAGAAGTCGTCGACGAGCACGTCGGCAGTGCCGTTCTTGACCACGTAGAAGCGGTCGCCCTGATCCCCTTGGCTCACGATGTCGGTCCCACCGGCGACGGTACTTAGAACCACGGCCGTCGCGAGAAACCCGAGGGACGCCATGTCCAGCGGCTCCAGGCACGGCACGCCATGGAGCAACGTCAGGATCTGGGTCCGTTCTCCGGCCGAGGCGTCCAAGCGGCGCAGCGTCCTCCAGCGGGTGACCACGACGATCGGCAGCGGGCACGCGGCCGCGACCAGGGCGCCCCGGATGCCGATCGTGGTGACGAGGAGCGGAGCGAGCAGGCCACCGAAGCCCTCAAGGGCCAGCTTTGACGATTCGATGAGCGCGGTGACCCGGGGTAGGAGCGGGATGTCGAGCAACCGGTAGAGCAAGGACAGCGTCGCGACGTCGGCCACCGCCATTCCGATTCCCCACGCCGCCACGAGGGCGAGGGCGACGCCGAACACTGGGAACCATGCGATGAAGCCGAGCGGGATCCCGCAGGCGATCAACGCCACCGCCGCCGGCGTGCCGAGTCGGGAGCGCCCGATCAGATTTCCCGACACCGGCACCGCAACCAAGGCCCCGATCCCGGCGGCCATCATGAGAAGGCCGACTCCCCCACTGCCGGCGTGCAGCAACCGCAGTGAAGCAATCACGGCGATGGCCACCCACATGCCGCGCACGAAGGTCCTGAGCCCGCTCACCGTGAGAAGGCCGCCGACGTGCGGTTCCCGGATCGCCTCGAAGGTGCCCCGCGTCCTCTCGCGGATCTTGCTCGGTTGTACGGCTATCGGTGTTGGGACCGCAACATTGGCGAACCGCATCGTCACGACGGCCGCCCCGAGGAGCAGCGCCGCGGCTCCGGCAAACGCAACGGCCGGAGTGGTGACCACCAAGATGAATCCGCCACCCATCGCCCCGATGGCCTGGGCAAGCGTCTTGACGATGCTTACGCCGGCTGCCGAGGCAGCCAACTCCCTCGGGGTCCGAGCGAGGACCGGGAGCATTGTCGATTGCGCAGGCCGATACGGGCCCGAGACAACGGCGTCGACCGCGACGAGGACCAACAGGACCGAGAGTGGCGCACCCGCCGCGGCCAGCGCTGAGCTCGCACCGACGACGACGGCCCGGGTCCCGGCGATGGCGGTGAGCGTCCGTGCCCCGGGGTGCCGTTCGACCCACGGGAGACTGAACACGCTCCCGATGGCCGCGAAAAAGAGGCGAAAGCCGACCAGGCCCACGGCGATGGCTCCGTCATGACGGAAGGCATCGACGGCCAGCGCGGTGACATATCCCCACTCGGCGATCGTGAGCATGCCGAACGCAACGACCAGCCAGGTCAGCGAACGGTTGCCGAGGAGTATCTGGAGGGGCTCCGCCAACTTCTTCGGGCCCGTCGAGATCCCGCGCAGGTTGTCATGGCGCCCGCGAGTGCTCGTCCTCTCGCGCTCGCTCGCGCACATCTCGGCCAAGGTGACCCAAAAGAAGACCGCTGGCAAATCCTCCCCCGGCGGTTCCGTGCTTCGGCCGAAAGGGCCCGGAGGCGGCTGGTGGTCCGCGATGGCCGGCCACCTCCAGCGCCTTCATCAACAAAGTCCGACAGCCGTTCACCTTCGCGCCACGCAACGATCACCTTCGTGTCGCGTGACGTCTATGTGACGGGCGCGAGGTGGCTCGCGTCTCTGCGTCGAGCACAAAAACGACTGATATCGTCCCGCGCTAACGCCGTGAAGTTCAGCGATCCGACCTGCGACCTTGTGACCTTTGCCGGAGGAAGACATGAAAGTAACCGGTCTTTTCAACAACGCTCAGAAGACCGTGAACGTGCCGACCGATGCTGTTGTCTTCCAAGAGGGGGACCCGGGGGACGAGATGTACGGCGTCATTGAGGGTTCGATCGAATTGCGCGCATCGGATCGAGTGATCAGGACCTTGGGTGTCGACGATGTCTTCGGGGAGATGGCCATCATTGACTCGTCCCCGCGCTCGGCCACCGCGGTCGCGACCGCCGACACCGTGCTGGCCGTGATCGACAAGCACCGGTTCCTCTTCTTGGTGCAAGAGACACCGATGTTCGCGCTCCAGGTCATGTCGTCGATGGCAGAGCGCTTCAGAGAAGTGCCGTGAGTCGGTAGCCGACTCTCGGCGACACCATCTCTCGTGGGCCGGGAGGGATTCGAACCCCCGTAGGCTTTGCCGGCAGATTTACAGTCTGCTTCCATTGGCCACTCGGACACCGACCCGTGTCGAGGCTAGTCAATGTCGACGGGGCCTCCGGAGCCCGACCCGGCAGTGCGAGGGGTTCCGGCGGCCCGACGGTACGATCTCGGTGATGCCCACCTTCGACATCGTCTCAGAGGTCGATATGCAGGAGGTCCGCAACGCGGTCGACCAGGCCAACCGCGAGGCGTCGACCCGCTTCGACTTCAAGAACACCAATTCGAGCATCGAGATCGGCGAGCAGGAGCTGGTGCTCCGCTCCTCTACCGAGGACAGGCTCACGGCCCTGCGCCAGGTGCTCCAGGAGAAGATGGTGAAGCGCCAGGTCTCGCTGAAGGCCCTCGACGAGGGGAAGATCGAGGAGGCGTCGCACAATGCGGCGCGTCAGCGGATTGCGATCCGGGCCGGGATCTCGAACGACAACGCCCGGGAGCTCAACAAGTTCATCAAGGGTCTGGGCCTGAAGGGCGTGAGCTCGCAGACGCAAGGGGACCAGCTGCGGGTCTCGGGGAAAAAGCGCGATGACCTCCAGGCCGTCATCACCGCCTGCAGGGACAAGGACTTCGGCATTCCCTTGCAGTTCAACAACTTCCGCGACTGAGCGGTCAGGCGGGGCCCTCGCTGACCCCCGCCGAGTCGAAGGTCGCCATCTCCCCCAGCACCTTGGCCGCCGCTTGCAGGACCGGAAGGGCGAGGCAGGCTCCGGTCCCCTCCCCCAGGCGAAGGTCGAGCTCGAGCAGCGGGACCAGCCCGAGGTGTTGCAATGCCACCGACGCGCCGGGTTCGGTCGATCGGTGGCCCGCAACGAGGTAGCCCACCGCGTCGGGAACCATGGCTGCCGCCACCACCGCGGCCGCCGCCGCGATCACCCCGTCGAGGAGCACCGGCACCCCGGCCGCTGCCCCCCCGACGATGTAGCCGGCCAGGGCCGCTATCTCGAGGCCGCCGAGCGACGCCAGGAGTTGCAGCGGCGACCCGTCCTCGGCCGCAGCGGCGCGTGCCACCGCGGCCCGCACGATGCCGATCTTGCGCTCCATCCGCTCGTCGTCGATCCCTGTGCCCCGACCCGTGACATCGGCGGCACTCCGGCCACACAGCGACGCAATGAGCGCTGCCGAGGGTGTCGTGTTGCCGATGCCCATGTCGCCGGTAAGGAGGCACCGCGCACCTGCACCGACCAGCTCGGCCGCCAGCGCTGCCCCGACATCCAACGCCGCCTCGGCGTCGGCCAGGGTCATGGCCGCGCCCTTGGCCAGGTTGTCGGTCCCGGCTCGGACCTTGGCCCGCCGCAACCCGGGGACGTCCGGGAGATCGGTCGCCACGCCGACGTCGACGACCACGACTTCGGCACCGACGTGACGGGCCAGCACGTTGACGGCGGCACCGCCGGCGCCGAAGTTGGCCACCATCTGGGCGGTGACCTCCTGTGGCCACGGGGAGATCCCCTCGTCCAGCACCCCGTGATCGGCGGCGAAGACCGCCACCGCGGCGGGCTCGGGCACCGGCGGCGGGCACCGGCTCGCGATCGCGCAGAGTTGGATCCCCGCGTCCTCCAATCGCCCGAGCGAACCGGGCGGCTTGGTCAGACGGTCGTGGCGCGCCCGGGCTTGCGCGGCGGCGGCGGTGTCGACGGGGACGACTCGGGCCGCCGCATCACCGAAGGCTGACATCTTCGGTGGCCTCTCCGGCCTCGGCGTCGATGTGCTCGTCGATCTCCTCGAGCAGGCTCGGCACGTGGAAGAGGCGGTTGAACACGGCCAGCTTGGCCAGCCAGAAGATCCCGAACGACACGAGGTTGGCCAAGAGGACCAGCACCGTCGCCTCGGTGTGGGAGCGCCCGTGGCCGAGGTGGTGGGCCACCGATGCCCCGATGATGGAGAACGCGATGCCGAACGCGGACATCACCCAAAACGGGACGACCTCTTTCATCAGGTGCGAACGGCCCGACTTCCCCCATGCCCAGTTCCGGTTGAGCCAGTACGAGGGGAAGGTCGCGACGGTGTTCGCGAACACCGTGCTCGGAACCTCGCTCCAGATGTGACCGACGCCGTAGACGAGGAAAAGGACGGTGAACGAGACCGCTGTCGAGATGACCGACACCCCGGAATACCGGAGGATCTTCCTGCCTTCCTTGGTGTTCAGCCACAGCAAGAGGCGCTCGAGCGGTTCAGGCACTCCCGTCACTCTAACCAAGTGCCCCGTCGGCCCCGACTCGGGATCCCGGCGTCCGGTCCGCGGCTGTGGGCCGGCTGGGAGCCAGAGGTGCGACACCCCCGTCGGCGGCTGCCAACATGTCCCGATGAGCGAAGCCCTCGATCAGCTGGTCCACCTCCTCGATCTCGAGCCCATCGAGGTCAACATATTTCGAGGGATCCAGCCGGAGGAGGAGCGCCAACGCGTCTTTGGAGGCCAGGTGGCCGCACAGGGGCTCATGGCGGCCGGACGGACGGTGACCACCGGCCGGGTCCACTCCCTGCACTCGTACTTCCTCCGGCCGGGTGACCCGGAGGTACCGATCCTCTACGAGGTCGACCGCATCCGCGACGGCCGGTCCTTCGCCACCCGCCGCGTGGTGGCGATCCAGCACGGTGAGGCGATCTTCAACATGTCGGCGTCGTTCCACGTCGACGAGATCGGACCGGTGCACCAGCTCCCGATGCCCGAGGTGCCCGATCCCGAGACCCTGCCGACCCTCATCGAGCGCCTGAAGGAGTGGAAGGATGCGCTCAACAGCTGGTACGACCGACCGCATCCGATCGACCTGCGCTACATCGGCGCGATCTCCTGGGCGGCGGGAGGCAGGGATCCGGACCCGCGCCAACGACTGTGGCTCCGGGCCGACGGCAAGCTGCCCGACGACCCGCTGCTTCACGCGTGCGTGGCCGCGTACGCGTCCGACCTGTCGCTCTACGACACGATCATCAAGCCACACGAGATCAGCTGGGAAGGGGCCACCTTCATGGGAGCCAGCCTCGACCACTGCATGTGGTTCCATCAGGACTTCCGGGCCGACGAGTGGCTTCTCTTCGACACGGACTCTCCGATCGCGACCGGCGCGCGCGGGCTGGCCCGCGGGTTCTTCTTCGACCGGCCGGGGCGACTCGTCATCTCGGTGGCCCAAGAGGGCCTGGTCCGGTTCCTCGGACCCCAGAGCGCCCAGTCGGCGGGTTAGCGGCCGGCGATCGGCACGTAGTCGCGAGCGTCCGGCCCGATGTAGAGCTGCCGGGGCCGGGCGATCTTCGAGTCCTGGTCGAGCATCTCCTGCCAGTGGGCCAGCCATCCGACGGTCCGCGGGATCGCGAACAGCACCGGGAACATCTCGAGGGGGAAACCCATGGCCTGGTAGATGAGGCCGGAGTAGAAGTCGACGTTCGGGTACAGCTTGCGGGACAAGAAGTACTCGTCTTGTAGCGCGATCTCCTCCAGCTTCAGCGCGATGTCGAGCAGCGGGTTCTTCCCGGTGACCCCGAATACCTCGTCGGCAGTGCGTTTGATGATCGTGGCCCGGGGGTCATAGCTCTTGTACACGCGGTGTCCGAAGCCCTGGAGGCGACCACCGCCACCCTTCACCTCTTCGATGAAGGCGGGGACGTTATCGATGTGGCCGATCTCCATGAGCATCTTGATCACCTGCTCGTTGGCCCCACCGTGACGGGGGCCGTAGAGCGCGGCAGCGGCCGCTGCGGTGGCCGAGTAGGGGTCGGCGTGTGACGAACCGACCACCCGCATCGCGGTTGTCGAGCAGTTCTGCTCGTGGTCGGCGTGGAGGATGAACAGCACGTCGAGGGCGTGGACCAGGACCGGGTCGGCCTCGAACCGGGGCTCTGCGACCTTCCACATCATCGAGAGGAAGTTGGAGGCGAAGTCGAGCGAATTGTCGGGATAGACGAACGGCATGCCGACGCTGAACCGGTGGGCGGCGGCGGCGAGGGTGGGCATCTTCGCGATCAGGCGGGTGATCTGCTTCTGCCGGGAGTCCCGATTGAAGATCTCCTTGGCGTCGAGGTAGAAGGTCGACAGCGCGGCCACGGCCGATACCAGCATGCCCATCGGATGGGCGTCGTAGTGGAAGCCCTCCAAGAAGCGCTTTCGTACGTTCTCGTGGATGAACGTGTGGTACGTGATGTCGAGCTGCCACGCCTCGAACTCGCTCTCGTTCGGGAGCTCGCCGTGCAGGAGCAGGTAGGCCACCTCGAGGAAGGTCGAGTTCTCGGCCAGCTGCTCGATCGGGTAACCCCGATAGCGCAGGATTCCGACATCGCCGTCGAGCAAGCTGATCGCGCTCTCGCATGCCGCGGTGGCCATAAAGCCGGGGTCGTAGAACCAGATCCCGGGCAGCAGCTTGGACCACTCCGTGGCCGAGATCCCGTCGTTCAGGATCGGGATCTCGATGGCATCGCCGGTCCGGTTGTCAGTGATCGTGATGGATTCGGGCACGTCGCTGATTCCTCCTGGACCTCGGCAATGTCTCCGGCATGCCGATCCTACGGCGCGGCGGCCGGGGTGCGGGCACAGCGGGCGTCGCTCTTCGCCGACCCGAACGACGCCACCTCGATGGTGGCCCCCTCCGGGCTCGTCGAGCGCGACTGGCCAGCCGGGGCGTACACCCGGACGTAGAGGTTGTAGGTCGTGTTGGGCTTGACCGGCATCCTCGGCAAGGTCACCGCCACGCTCGTGTCAGGCCCGAGGGTCACCCGCTCGCTGACGGGGAACGGTGGTCCCCCGGTCACGGGCTGGACGCTGGCCTGCACCGGGATCTTGGTGGCGACGATGCTCCCGTCGTTGGCGACCACCGCGGTGAGCGAGACGCTGCAGGTCGGAGGGATCTGCGACGCGCCCGGCGCAAGCGGTGCCGCCGCCGGCTGCCCGCTGACGGCCGGCACCGGCGGGAGGATCGGCGGGCTGAGGTCGATCGCGACCAGCCGGACGTCCACAAGCGGCAACAGGCTGGACGTCAGCTCGTTGACCGTCGTCTCGACCGCCCCGGCGCTCCAGACGACGGGGTCGTTGACCCAGACCGACTTTGGCAAGACCGAGCCCCCCGGCAGGCCGCGGAACTCCCTGCGGGCGAGTGCGTAGGACCTGTCCGCCCCGATGAGGAGCTGGCCGATCGAAGAGACCGTCCTCACCGCCTGGCTGGCCGACACCGCGGCGGGGGGGAAGGGCGATGCCGGCGTGGTCGACCCGACTGCCGCACCGGGCGTCAGCCGCAGGAGACCGTCGACCGTCGCCTGGAGCCGGGCGACGCCCTCCGCTCTGGTCGTCATGGCACCGATGAAGTTCTCGGCAACAGGCCCGCCCGGCCCCGGCCCGTCCAGGGCTTGTACGCCCGACGCCACCGAGTTGGCACCGGCGACCACCGCGTCCAGGGACTGGGACAGCTCGACCCGACTGGAAAAGTCGCCATTCGATCCGACCAGGATGGCCCGGAGCGAGGCGCCCACCGAGTTCGACTGCGCGATCAGCACCCGAGCCTCGGCACCGAAGGACTCGTTGATGGTGGCGCGGTAGGGCCCGGACGACCGACCCACGGACGCGAGGCCGCCAACCAGGAGAAACAGAACCACCGCCGCCGCGGCGAGCGCCACGACGAACGGGGTCAGATCGCGGCGGGGTACCGGCGACATCGGCGTTCGACGCTACTGCGGTGCGGCTCCCAACCCCTGCGGGACGACCGGCGGCCGGGTGGCCCCGCCTACGACCTGCGAGAACCCACCCTGGCGTCGTCCGAGACCGGCGTGCCGGCTGAGGTGTTACGCCAGTTCACCGCGGGTGCGATCGCCGCCATGTCGATCCGATCCCGGTTGCGCTCAACGACCGAGAGGATGGAGGCAATCGTGGAACGGCTGAGCAGGTGCGGCACGAGCCCGAGGTCGAGCAGCTTCGTGTGCGCGGCCCGGTAGTAGTGCTCTTCCTTCTCGACGCGCGGGTTGGGCGTACCGGTCGCGATCTCGACCTTGCCGGGGAACTCCTCGGCCACCCTGTCGGCCAGCTCCCGGATCGAGAACGACTCGGTGAACTGGTTGAACACCCGGAACTCCCCCTGTTCGGCCGGGTTGGTCACCGCAAGCTCGACGCAGGCCAGGGTGTCGCGGATGTCCAGCATCCCGCGGGTCTGACCTCCGGACCCGTAGACGGTCAACGGGTGGCCGACCACCGCCTGGGTGCAGAACCGGTTGAGGACGGTCCCGAACACGCCGTCGTAGTCAAAGCGGGTTGCAAGGTCGGGGTGAAGATCGGTCTCGTCGGTCTCTTGGCCATAGACGATCCCCTGGTTGAGGTCCGTCGACCGCAGACCCCAGATGCGACAGGCGAACATGATGTTGTGGCTGTCGTGCACCTTGGACAGGTGGTAGAAGGAGCCGGGCTGCTTCGGGAACGGCAGCACGTCGGTGCGCCCCCGGTGGGTGATCTCGATGAAACCCTCTTCGATGTCGATGTTCGGGGTTCCGTATTCCCCCATGGTGCCCAGCTTGACCAGATGGATGCTCGGGTCGATCTCGGCGATCGCGTAGAGCAGATTGAGCGTGCCGACCACGTTGTTCACCTGCGTGTACACGGCGTGGGACCGGTCGATCATCGAGTAGGGCGCCGACCGCTGCTCGGCGAAGTGCACGATCGCGTCGGGCTTGAACGTCCGCAGGGTTTCGCCGACGAAGGCGGCGTCGGTCAGATCGCCGATGAACGAGTCGATGTTGAGGCCCGAGATCTCTTCCCACACCCTCACCCGGCGCTGCAGGTGGGCGATGGGAACCAGGCTCGAGGTGCCGAGCTCGTAGTCGTACTGGCGCCGGACAAAGTTGTCCACGACTCCAACCTCGTGCCCCCGATGGGAGAGGTGCAGAGCCGTTGGCCAGCCGAGGTACCCGTCAGCCCCGAGAACGAGGACTCTCATCGGATGCTCTCCTTTTTCGTTGGCCGGCCCTGAGCCTGGGACGGCGAGCCAGCGGAGGCGAACTTCGCAATCAAATCGCAACAACCATCATGCCCGAAGCACCTGGGAAATCCCTGGGAACCACCATTCTGGGTATGCCTGTGCAACCAGCTCTTTGGGCTCCGACGCAGGTCACAGCGGGTCTGTAGCCTCGCAGCTCGTGGCAAACCCCGACACAGAACCCCCCTTGGACCGGCTCGGTGCCGCAATCTCGGGATTTCAGGCCGACGACCCCTTCGCTCCGGTCACCGTCGTCGTGCCCTCCGCCTTTGCCCGGGTCCAGCTCCGCCGGGCCGTAGCCAGTCGCACCGGCATCTGCAACGTCCAGTTCCGCACCTGGGGCGAACTCACGAACGACCTTGGGCGTTCGGACGACGGGCCGACCGCACGGATCCCGGCTCCACGGGTGGTCAACGAGGCGCTGCGGCAGGTCCTGATGGCGCACCCGTCGCCGTTCTCGTCGTTCGCCCGGATGCCCCAAGCCCGGGCGGAGCTCGTCGGCCTGCTCAACGAACTTTGGCGAGCAGGACCGGATCTGCTGACCCGTTTGGCCGGGCACGGCGGCCGCGCCGCATCGCTCGTCGTCACGCTCGAGGCCGTCGAGACGCACCTGAGCGCCCACGACTTCACGAACCCGGGCCGAGTCCTTGACCTGGCCGCCGTGGCCGGCATCGACCGGGACTCCCTCGGTGCGATCGTGCTCTGGTATCCGCGCCCGAACCGAGGACGCGACCGAGCGGTGCTCGAACACCTGCGCAGCAGCGGCGTGCCAATCACCACCATCGAGGCAGAAACCGATTGGGAAGCGGCGATCTCCTTCGTTGTCGAGTGCAGCGACCCCGACGAAGAGGTGCGCGTCATCGCCCGGGAACTCATCGCCGCGGTAGAGGCCGGCGTCCCACTGTGGCGGCAGGCCATCATCCATCCCCCTCTTGATAGATACCGCCGGACTGTGCACCAGCAACTGGCCGTCTCCGGGATCGCCACATCCGGGCCGTCGCCGATGACGCTGGCCCAGAGCGCCACCGGCCGGGCCCTGGCCGGTCTCCTGGAACTGGCCGAGCGCACATGGCGCCGGGCTGACGTGATGCGTTGGTTGGCCACCGCGCCCATCACGACCGGTGCCGATGGCCCTCGCGTTCCGGTCAACCGTTGGGACGACGTGTCAGCCAGAGCCGGAGTCGTCGAGGGCCTCGACCAGTGGCGGACCCGGCTGGCGCGCTTCGCCGAGGGCGGCACGGCCAGAGATCTGCACGTTGCGCACTCCGACAGCGAGAGCGGTTCGGCACGCGCGCTGGAACAGTTTGTGAACAGGCTCGACGAGGAGTTGAACCCTGGCGCGACCCGGTGGTCTGAATGGGCCATTTGGGCCCGGCGACTGCTCGACCTCCACCTCGATCCGGACGATCGGACGGAGCCCTGGCCGGCCACTGAAGTGAAGGCGGCACAGGCCGTCCGCGACGTCCTGCACGAACTCGGTGGCCTGGACGAAGTGGCTTCCGCCGCGGACCTGGCCGCCTTCAGCAGCGCCGTCGTGGACGAGCTGGCAACGCACCCGGTGCGCGACGACTCGGGGGTCGCGTTACCCGGCTCCGAGGACGAACCCGACCTACCCGAGGTCGGGGACCGGGTCGGGCTGCCCGGACCGGTCGGCTCGGGTCTGTTCGTCGGCTCGCCGAGCCAGACCCGAGGTCTCAACTTCGACCGTGTGTACATCGTCGGCCTGGCCGATCAGTTCCTCCCGGGGTCCCAGTCGCGCCGTTCGCTGATCACGGAGCCTGATCTCGACGATGCGGACTGGCCAACCCCGGCGCGGCGCGCAGCAGAGATGCTCGACGATGTTCGCGCCGTCGTTGCGTTGACCGATGACCGCGTTGTCGCCAGCTGGCCGCGGATCGACCCGAGAAACGGCCGGGAACAGGGCCGCTCCCGCTGGCTCGACGCGACCGGTGGGCTGGGCGGCGAGCAACGAACCCAAACTGTTCCGTCGTTCCACGCAGACATGGCCGGCACGGGCGCGGCAACGGTGCCCGTGTCTCGATCAGACCGCCTTCTCGGGGATCTGACCCGCAGCGTGGCCCTGGGCGTGCCAATCGAGCACCACCCGGCCGTCAAGGGGGCGGGCGGCCTCGTCCCGCTCGGTCACGGCGTTGCGGCCGCCCGCGCTCCGTTGATGCCAGGGTTCAGCCGATTCGAGGGCCGCGTCGGTATGGGCCTCGCCGGCGGGATCGCCGAAGAACTCTCTCCGACCCGACTTGAGGAGTACGCGAGTTGTCCTCGCCGCTATCTGCTCAGTCGAGAACTGCGCCTCAAGATCCCCTTCCGGCCCGAGTTGACCGAACAGATGGAGCCGCGCGACCGGGGAACGTTGATCCATGAGATCCTCGCCGACTACGTGGGCGAACGGCTCACCGAGGGGATCCCGGCGGACCTCGATCGCCTGCTCGAGATCGCGGCAGTCAAGTTCTCCATCGCCAAGGCCGAAGGCAGGTGCGGGCCGCCGCTCATGGCCGAGGTCGAAGAGGCAAACCTCATCCGCGAGGTTCGACGATTCTTCGAAGAGGACACCCTCGAGCCGAGGGCGGTCGAACTCGTCTTCGGCGTCAAGGCGGTCGCCGATGACGTGCCGGATGACCGCGTCGGGGCATCGGTCGACGCCGTCGCCGAACGAACAGCAGCGGTCGAGGTCGAACTCAACGATGGCCGGATCCTCCGGTTCGGTGGCGCCGTCGACCGCATCGACATCGGGCCGACCGATTCCCTCCTGGTGAGCGACTACAAGACTGGACGCCAGGCAACCCTCGGAGAACTGGTCAAAGATCCCGTCGGTGCCGGAACCAAGCTCCAGTTGCCGATCTATGCCCTGGCTGCGAAGGCGTTCCTCAACTGGGACGGGAGGGTTCAGGCTCGGTATTGGCTCACCTCATGGAACCGGGAACAGGGGTCGCTTCTCTGCGACGTCGATGAGCCGCTCCTCGGTCGTCTGCGCGAGGTGTTGTCCCAGATCGTGGACGGGATCGATGCCGGCGCGTTCCCCGGCGTCCCGGGGCCAGAGACGTACCGCTACCGAAGACCGACCTTCGATCACTGCACCCACTGCGACTTCAACCGGCTGTGCCCGACCGATCGCGATCGCCGATGGTCCGTCGTGCGAGAAGCCCCAGAAGTTGCCTCCGTCAACGCGCTGGGTGAGCCGACCGATGATTCCCTTAGGGGGGTCGCCCGGGTGCTGCCGGTCGACCTGACGAAGAGGCGGTGAGCAGAGTGGGCCCGGCGGACCTGGTCGACGCGGACGTTCGGAGTCGCATCGCATCCGATCTGAAAAGCCGCCTGATCGTCGATGCCGCCGCCGGAAGCGGCAAGACCACCTTGGTGATCGAGAGGGTCATCTCGCTGGTTTCCGTCGCGGGCCTGCCCATGTCCTCGATCGCCGCGATCACTTTCACCGAGGCTGCCGCGGCAGAGCTTCGGCTGCGGATTCGTACAACGCTCAGCGAGCGCGCCGCGTCGGACGACCGGCTGTCTATCGCGGCGAGCGAGGTTGACGACGCGGCAATCTGCACGATCCACTCCTTCGCACTGAGCATCCTGGCCGAACACTGGCTGGAAGCCGGACTGCCACCCAACGTGGACGTACTCGACTCGGCGAACGAGTATCTCGATCACAAGACCAGGTGGCAGGCGTTCACGACGAGACTCCTCGAGGACCCCGAGGCAAAGGTGACGATGATCCGCGGCCTCGCAGCCGGCCTCAGGCTGAGCCAGCTCTCGGAGATCGGTCACGAGTTGGCCGACCATCACGATCGACTGACCCCGAACATCCTTGCGACGCTGGCCGACGATCGGCGGCGGACCTCGGAACCTAACGTCGACGTCGAGGAGATGGTCGGACACCTCGAACGGGCCGTCGCACATGTCGACGAGTGCAGCGACACCGATGACAAGTTGCTCCGACACCTCGTCACCACCGTGATGGACGCCCTCCGCCGGGTGGGCCCCTTGGTCGGTTCACGGGACGAGGGCAGCGTGATCAGTGTGCTCGGAGACCTCAAGAGCCTCGGTGCCACTAAGACCGGGCAGCAGGGGAACTGGCCGAACATCTCCGAGGTGCGCGACGCCTGCAACGCCGCCGAGCAGGCCCGGGTGGAGACATTGACGGCGGTCCGCACGTCGGTCGTCGCAGACCTGACCTGGCGGATCGCCGAGTGGGCGGTCGAAGGGGCGGTTGAACGGCGGGCCGAGGGGCGCTTCACGTTCCATGACCTCCTGGTCGAGTCGTGCCGGTTGGTCGAGTCGAACGAATCCGTTCGCCGTGCGGTGCGAGGCCGCTACCGGTGCCTGCTGATCGACGAGTTCCAGGACACGGACCCGCTCCAGGCGCGGTTGGCCCACCTTCTCGAGGACGACGGTGGAACAGGGTCCGAGGTAGCCCGGCTGTTCGTGGTCGGTGACCCTGAGCAGTCGATCTACCGGTTCCGCTGTGCCGACGTGGCCCAGTTCGAGGCGGCCGCCGCGCGCATGGACGAGCGACTGGAACTGACGTCCAACTTCCGGTCGGTCCCCGCGATCCTCTCGTTCGTCGACGCGGTCTTCGACGGCCTGAGTGCGTCGGGCAAAGGGCCCGACCCCGATGAACACCGATCGCTGTCACCCGTGCGCCAAGCCGGCGGCGACCATCCGAACGATGGTCCCCCGGTCGCGGTGCTGGGCGGTCCTCACGCCGAAGGTTTGGCTCGCGACGTCCGGGTCGAATCCACCGCCGAGGTCGCAGCCGTCGTCAGATCCATCGTCGAGGACGCATGGTCGGTGGAGGGCAAGAGCGGGCTGCGTGGCGCCAAGTTCCAGGACATCGCAGTCCTGCTCCCCACCCGAACCGCGCTCCCGGTGCTCGAGCGGGCGTTCGACTCCGCCGACATTCCCTACCGCCTCGAGGGGGCGACCCTGGTGTGGGGCTCCCAGGACGTTCGCGATCTCCTCGCAATCGCCCGGGCGTTGAACGATCCGGCCGACCCCGTCGCCGTCGTCGGTGCACTGCGGACCCCGGCCTTGGCGTGCGGAGACGACGACCTGGTCCGCTACTACCGCAACGGCGGATCCTGGGATCCACGAGCCTCCACCCCCGACGGATCACCGCCAGGCGATCCGGTTGCAAACGCGATGCGCGCACTGGCCTCGCTGCACGACCGCCGGATGTGGATGGAACCCTCGGCGCTGATCTCGCTCATCATCGGCGAGCTGCACTTCTTCGAGCTCGCCCTCGTGCATCGGCGGCCCCGGGATCATTGGCAACGACTGCGGTGGGTGTTGGACCAGGTGCGCGCGTTCGATGAGGGGAAGGAGGGAACACTCGGCGACTTCTTGGACTGGGTTGATCTCAGCGAGGAGGCTGAACGCTGGACCAGCTCGCCCGGACCGCCCGAGACGGACGACAACGCCGTCCGGGTGATGACGGTCCACGGGGCGAAGGGCCTGGAGTTCCCTGTCGTCGTTCTCACCGGGCTCGACAGCCCGCCGTCCAACCTGCCGCCGGCCCTCCTGTTCGATCCGGACGGCGTCCCCCGGTTCCGGTTCACGGTGGATTTTCGATCTCCATCGCACGAGGCGCTCGGCTCCATCGACAAGGGCCTCGACAGGGCCGAGCGATTCCGATTGCTCTATGTGGCCCTGACCAGAGCTCGTGACCACCTCGTCATCGACTTGAACCACAAGGAGAAGAGCACCGACGCCATGGCCGCGATCCTCCATCCCGTCTGCGAGTCGATCGCCGGCTTGGACCACCTCGACCCCGCGGAGACAGTCCCGACCCCACCGCAACCTGCACACGTGGATGATCCCCCCGCATCTGACTGGTGGGCGGAGCAGGATCGGTGGGCCCGCGAGCGCAGGGAACTACTCGATCACCTGGCGCGCCAACCTGCGTGGTCCGCGACCTCGTTGTCGAAGGACGCGGCGAGCCGTCGCGACCCTCCCATCGAGACGACGCATCGACGCGCGGCCGACGAACGTATCGCGGCACCAGACGTCCTCGACACCCAGCAACGAATTGGTCGGGCGGTACACGACGCGCTGTCCAAGATCGACTTCCCGGCGTCCGGCGAGTTGACCGACGACGATCGTGACGTTGTTGCGGCCGCGGCTCGATCGCAACGACTGTCCGACGCCGGATCGGACCTCGTCCTCGCCCTGGTCCGCAGTGCCATCGGATCCGCGCTGATCCGGTCGATCGCGCGCCGGCGACACTGGAAGGAGCTTGCACTCGGTGCCCCGCTCCCGTCGGGCTCCGGACGCGACGAAGACCGCCCGGTGCTGGAGGGGTTCGCGGACCTGGTGAGCGAGACCGATGCCGGATTGCTGGTCGTCGACTTCAAGACTGCGCCCGGTCGGTCGTCCTCGGACCAGTACCTGCTGCAGGTGGCCAGCTATGCGTACGCGTTGCAAGCTGCCACCGGCCGGACCGTCGACCGAGTGGTCGTCAGCTATCTGGCCGCGGACGGGACGACGGAGGAATCCCTGGAAGGCGGTCGTCTCGAATCGGCGATCGCGGAGGTCTTGGGAGCGGCCTGAGCAAGGCCCGCCGCGTCAGCCGACGTCGCTGATGCCGGGCAACTCCTCGACGGTGCCGGCGACGATGTCGAGCATCGGCCGGGTGGCCACGGGGCCGGCCCCCTCGCCGAGGCCTTCGATCAACTCTGGAGCTTGGGGCAGCCTCGGGGTCGAGGTGACCGGACGAAGCTCGGCGACCTCCTTGGCGTCGTGACCTACGACCGAGAGATCGGGGAAACGACGCGCCGTGACGAGGACGCGAGATTCGAGGGATCCGACGGCGTCGTTGAACGCTTCGACCGTTCCCGAGAGGCTCCGGTGCATCTTGGCGAAATGCCCACCGAGCACCCGCAGCCGGTCGTAGAGCTCTGTGCCGAGATCCTTGACCAGCCGGGCATTCTCGGCCATCGCCTCGTCCCGCCAGCCCTGGGCAAACGCTCGAAGCAGCGCGATGAGCGTGGTCGGGGTCGTGATGAGCACGCGATTCGCCATCGCGTGTTCGATCAGCGTGCCGTCCTGCTCAAACGCGGCGTTGAGCAACGGGTCCCCGGGCACGAACGCGACGACGTAGTCCGGCGACGGGTCGAACTGGCGCCAGTATTCGCGCTTGGACAGTTGGTCGATGTGGGTCCGCAGCTGCCGGGCGTGGGCGACGAGCGCGGCCTGCCGAGTCTCGTCGTCCTCGGCCTCGGTCGCGCGAAGGAATGCGTCGAGCGGCACCTTCGCATCGACGACCACGTGAGCCCCGCCCGGCAGGTGGACCACCATGTCTGGGCGGAGACGCCCGTCCTCACCCGAGGTCGTCACCTGGACGTCGAAGTCGCAATGGTTCAGCATCCCGGCCATCTCGACGACCCGGCGAAGCTGCATCTCACCCCAACGGCCCCGGGTCTGAGGGGCCCGCAACGCAGTCACGAGGTTTTGCGTCTCCTTCTTCAGCTGGTCCTGGGAGGACGCGAGCTGCTTCACCTGCTCGGTCAGGCCGGTGTACGCCCCTTTGCGCTCGAGCTCCATCTGCCGGAGACCGGACTCGTAGCGGCCGAGGAGATCCTTCAGCGGGTCGAGCAGCTGTGAGATTGCCTCCTGGCGCTGTCCAAGCTCGCCCTTCGAGGTCTCGCTGGCTTCCTTCAACTTCGATTCGGCGATGGTCAAGAACTGCTCGGTGTTCGTACGTAGGGCTTCGCTCGACAGCTGGGCGAAGGTGCCAACCAACCGGTCCCGATCTTCCTCCCACGCTTGGGTGCGTTCGGAGGAGGCGCGGCGAGCCTGATCGAGCTCCGCACACAGCCGCGCGTTGTCGGCGTGCATCTGGCCAAGCGTGGCCGTGGCTTGTTCGCACTGGGCGCTCACCCGACTGAGCGCACTCTGCGAGTCGATCAAACGGCCCTGCGCGATCTTTGCCTCTGCTGCGGCGCCGTCGCTGTGCCGTGACCGCGCCATCAAGCCGATCGCCATGCCAGCACCGAGACCCACCAAGAGCCCGATCAGCAGTCCGACAGTCATGCCAACCCCCACTCGGCGTCACCACGCCGATAGCTGAAGACAACCGCTTTTGCCGGTTCAAACCGGCCTTCAGGCGCCACGAGGTCAGAGTACCGATGGGGTGTGACCGCACACGGGACCGTCCCTGGCCTCGGCAACTGCATGCGCCAGGATCGATGGTTCGGTGGCCGGGTACCGTATTGCATGGTTTTCCGCCTCGGATCGGCCCGTCGAGCCCAGACCGGCGGCTTCGGTGAACCTGTGCCGGAGACCTCGCCGGGCCAGTTGTTCCCGACGCAGGGCCTGGCCGAGCCCGTTCTCGCCGAGATCGACCGGCTGTTCGTACAGGCCTTCGCCCTGGTGGGCGAGGGGATCGCCGGAGCCACCCACGCGTTGCTCGCCGGCGACCGCGAGGCGGCCAAGGAACTGGTGCAGCGGGACGAGGTCGTAGACAAGCTCACCCACGACATCGCAGGCTTGGCCCAGGGGCGCCTCGTATCGGGGGGCGGATCGGTGGAAGAGCGCCGTGAGCTCATCGCGGTGCTTCGAATGTTGACCGACTTGGAGCGCAACGGCGACCTGGCCGAGCACATCGCACGGCGCGCCGCACGTGGACTGGGTGCCGAGATGTCGGCGCGCTGTCGGGGACTCGTCGAGCGCATGGGTGAGGTGGCCACGATGCTCTGGCGCAGCACCGCGGAGGTGTTCGCGGAGCGTTCGGTCGAGGGCGCCGTCCTCGTCGATGACCTCGACGACGAGATGGACGACCTGCACGTCACGCTGACCGCAGAGATTGTCGCCGGTTCCATGCCGATACCGGTCGCTATCGAGCTCGCGATGGTGGCCCGCTTCTACGAGCGGTTCGGTGACCACGCGGTGAGCCTCGCCCGCCGGATGGCCGCGCTGGTTGGCGGTGGCCCCGATCCCGGGACGGTGGCCTCGGACTGACCCCCCGGGGGGTCGGTCAGAAGCGGAGCTTGAGCAGCGCCTCAGCGATCTGGACCGCGTTCAGCGCCGCACCCATGCGCAGATTGTCTCCCGACACGAAGAGGGCCAGTGCGTCCGGTGCGCCGTCGGCCGACCGGATCCGGCCGACAAGCGAGACGTCGCCGCCGGCAGCCTCGAGCGGCGTGGGGACGTCGCACAGCCGGACCCCCGGGGCGTCGGAAAGCACCTCGGTCGCCCGGGCCGGCGAGATGGGCCGGGCGAACTCGGCGACCATGGAGAGCGAGTGGCCGGTGAACACGGGCACCCGCACGCAGGTGCAGGTGAGCGAGAGGTCGGGGATCTCGAGGATCTTCCGTGTCTCGTTGCGGAACTTCTGCTCTTCCCCCGTCTCGCCACTTCCGTCGTCGACGAGATCGCCGGCCAACGGAACGACGTTGTGCGCGATGGGGGCCGAGAAGACGCTCGGTCGGGGGAAGTCGACCTTGCTCGGGCTGAACACCAGGTCCTCGGTCGAGTGAGCCGTCTTGGCCAGCTGGTCGGCCAGCTCGGTCACCCCGGCCAGGCCGCTACCAGATACGGCCTGGTAGGACGAGACGAAGAGTCGTCGCAGCCCCGCCTCGTCGTGCAACGGCTTGAGGGCCGGCATTGCGACCATCGCCGTGCAGTTGGGGTTGGCGACGATCCGCTTCGGGATCGAGGCGAGGGCACCCGGGTTGACCTCCGAGACCACCAGCGGGACGTCCGGGTCCATCCGCCACGCCGACGTGTTGTCGATGACGATGGCGCCGGCAGCGGCGAGCCTCGGTGCAATCTCGCGTGACGCGGTCGCACCGGTCGAACAGAGCGCAATGTCGATCCCGGCGAAGTCGGCGGTGGCCGCGTCCTCGACGGCCACCTCGCCTCCCGCCCACGGGAGCAACCGACCGGCCGAGCGGCCCGACGCGAAGAATCGGATGTCGTCGACCGGAAAGGCCCGCTCGACAAGGACCGACCGCATGACGGTCCCGACCTGCCCCGTTGCCCCGAAGACCCCGACTCGCACGGCCCAATCCTAGGGCGGGCGACCGGTTCGGCCCGACCGGTCTACTCGAGCTCGAAGGCCGAATGCAGCGAACGGACGGCCCGCTCGACATCCTCGGCCCGGACCACGCACGAGATGCGGATCGTCGACGTCGAGATCATCTCGATGTTGATGCCGTCGGCGCCGAGCGTCTCGAACATGGTCGCGGTCACCCCGGGATGGGTCTTCATGCCAGCTCCGATGAGCGAGACGCGAGCGATCCCGTCATCCGACGTCACCCCGGACGCCCCAAGTTCGTCCCGCAACCCGTTGCAGACCTCGACCGAGGCCGCGAGATCGAGCTTCGGAAGCGTGAAGGAGATGTCGGTCGTCCCGTGCGACGAGATGTTCTGCACGATCATGTCGACGTTGATGAAGCGGTCGGCCAGGGCGCGGAACAGCCGCGCCGCGACGCCCGGACGGTCCGGCACTCCGGTCACGGTCACCTTGGCCTCGGTCGCGTCGTGGGTGACTGCGGTGACGACGGCCTGTTCCATTGTCGAATCCTCCTCGGTCACGATGGTCCCGGGCTCCCAGGTGAAGCTGGACCGGACGTGCAGGGTCACGTGGTGGCGCCGAGCGAACTCGACCGAGCGCAGCATCAGCACCCGGCCGCCGGTGGCGGCGATCTCCAGCATCTCGTCGAAGCTGACCTTGGGCAGCCGGCGCGCCGTCGGCACGACGCGGGGGTCGGCGCTGAAGACCCCAGTCACGTCGGTGTAGATCTCGCAGATCGACGCGCCGAGGGCCGCCGCCAGGGCGACGGCGGTCGTGTCCGACCCGCCCCTGCCGAGGGTGGTGACATCCCGGTCGGTTGACACGCCCTGGAAGCCGGCGACGACCGGGACCTTGCCCTCGGCCAGGGCCTCGCGGATGCGGTCGCCCTTGACCTCGATGATCTTGGCCCGCGAGTGCTCGGTGGTCGTGATGATCCCGGCCTGGCTACCGGTGAACGAGGCCGCGGAAACATCGAAGTCGGCCAGCGCCATGCACAGCAGGGGCGCCGTCACCCGCTCCCCCGCGCTGACGAGCATGTCGTACTCACGGGGCGACGGTGTGGAGCTGACCTCGCCGGCCAGGCGGATCAGGTCGTCGGTGGTCTTCCCCATGGCGCTGACCACGACCACGACCTGGTTCCCGTCGCGCTGGGTCCGGGCCACGTGCTCGGCGACGGCGCGGATTCGATCGGCATCGCCGACCGAGGTCCCGCCGTACTTTTGAACCACCAGTGCCACCAGGTCGAAGCTAGTAGGCCCGAGCGGTCCGATTGGCCGACCGAGCTGCGCCGATTCCGTTCCGAGCGGGATGTTCGGTAGGGTTTCGACCCGTGCCCAGCGACAAACGAGCACGCCAACGCGCCGGGACCCTGGCCCGCCGGGAGGCGTTGGCGCTACGACAAAAGCGCAGGCGCCAGGTGCGCAGCTCGATCACCGTCGCGATCATCGCGGTCGTTGTGGTCGGGTCCGTGTTCCTCATCACGAGGCACCACAGCCCGAAGACTCCGACCCTTCCCCCGGGGGAGCAGGGCAAGCTGGACGCGATTGCCATCAAGGCCGGTTGCCCAACCAGCCCGCAAACCCGGGTTAACACCCTCTCGTTCAAGGTGCCGCCCCCGCTCACGATCTCGACGACCGCGACCTACACCGCCACCGTCAAGACCGACGTGGGCAGCTTCGTGATCGCGCTCAACACCAAGGACTATCCCGTCGCGGCAAACAACTTTGTCTTCCTGGCCACGCACAAGTTCTACAACTGCGTGATCTTCCACCGGGTCGTCAAGGACTTCATCGACCAGACCGGCGACCCGACCGGGACAGGGGCGGGCGGGCCGGGCTACAAGTTCACGGCGCCGGCGCCACCCGCTGCCACACCCCAATACCCGCTCGGGTCCGTGGTCTACGCCAACTCCGACAGTCCCGGGTCGGCCAACCCCAAGTCGAACGGGAGCCAGTTCTTCATCGTGACCGGTCCCGAGGGCGAGTCGCTGCCCGCCTACTACGCGCCCTTCGGGCAGGTCACTTCGGGGATGAGCGTGGTCCAGAAGATCAACCAGGCCGGCTCGGCGGCGACGAATGAAGCCGGTAAGCCCACGCTCTACCACCGAGTGCTTTCCGTCACCATCAAGGAGTAATGACGCCAATGAGCCCTGTCGATCCCCCCGCACCGGACGGGTCCAGCAAGAAGCGTCAGAGCTTCGAAGTCGAACCGCCAATGGTCATCGACCCGGCCAAGCGGTACACGGCGACGATGGTCACCTCCAAGGGGACGATGGTCATCTCGCTCGACCCGATCGCGGCGCCCAAGACCGTTAACAACTTCGTGTTCTTGGCCCGCTACCACTACTACGACGGCGTCGTGTTCCACCGGATCATCCCGGGGTTCGTGCTCCAGGGCGGCGACCCCAAGGGCACCGGCCTGGGTGGGCCCGGCTACCGGTTCGCCGACGAGCTGCCCAAGCCCGGCCGCTACCAGGTCGGCTCTCTGGCCATGGCCAACGCCGGACCGAACACCAACGGCAGCCAGTTCTTCATCATCAGCGGCGCCGACGGGGCCTCGTTGCCGCCCCAGTACTCGCTGTTCGGTGCTGTCGTCTCGGGTGGGGACGTGGTCCAGTCCATCGACGCCATCGGCACCCGGTCGGGGACCCCGAAAGAACCGGTGGTCATCGAATCGGTGACCATCGAAGAGGCCGACTGAGTCGACTCCCCGTGTCCCGGGCCCGGGTCAGGCCGAGACGAGATTCAGGCCCTCGGGGGCCGCGCTCCCATTCAAGAAGACCGACGGCGTCCCCGCTCCGGCGCTCCTCCACGTTCCCGACGGCTCTCTGATCAGCGCGGTCCGCTCAGGCAGTCCGACGATCGGGAGCCCCTCGGGGGCGAGAGCCACCGAGCGGTGCAGCTTCTCCCCGTGGGCGTCCTCCTCGACATCACCGAAGTGGGTGATCAGGGCCACCCCCTCGATCAGTCCGAGCCCGACCGTGAGCGCCCCACCACGTGGGTCGACCATCGGGTCGGTGAGCGCCATGGCGCCCGCTCCTGCCCCGGCGACGACGGCGCCTCGCTGCCAGGCGTCCCGAAGGGCGTCGAAGACGGCCGAGCCCTTCAGGACCGAGCGCAGGTGGAGCGAGGACCCGCCGGAGAGGTAGACGAACCGGGCCCGGCGCACGACCTCGGCGACGCCGGCGTCCTGGGCGTCGGACCTGCTCAAGACCATCAGGCCCTCGACCTCGGCGCCGAGACCGGAGAACCACTCGGCGGCCGCCACGACGACCCGTTCCGGCTTCTCGTATGCCGCCGCCGTCGGCAGCACAAGGACCTCCGTGCCCCCGGAGATGGCCAGGAGCTCCCCGTCGAAACTGCACCCCTCGGTCCACTCGCCCCCGCCGATCAGGGCGAGAGTCCCAGAAGCGGCGGTCACCCCATCACTTTGGCACGCGTCGTTGCGCCGGAAACCATTCACCGAGGTGACGGTCGGGTACCCCCGAGTAACATCGCCGCCATGTCGATCTCCAGCGTGGGCGTCTTGGGGTCCGGGATCATGGGCACCGGCATCACCGAGGTCGCCGCAACGAGCGGCCATCGGGTCATCGTCCGGAGCCGCAGCCAGTCCGCCGCCGACTCCGTGCTGACGGGCGTCACCCGCTCGCTCGACCGCCAGATCGAGAAGGGCAACCGGACCGAGGCGGAGCGGGACGAGATCCTGGCGCGGATCTCGGTCACGACCGAGCTGAAGGACCTGTCCCACGTCGATCTCGTGATCGAGTCGGTCGTCGAGGACCTGGCGGTGAAGCTGGAACTGTTCGAGGAGCTGCACCTCGTCTGCGCGGAGGAAACCGTGCTGGCAACCAACACCTCGACCCTTCCGGTCGTCGAGATCGCGATGGCGACGGGGCGACCCGAGAAGGTGTGCGGCATCCATTTCTTCAATCCGGCCACGGTCATGAGTCTGGTCGAGGTGGTCCGCCCGATCACCGCCTCGCAAGAGACCATCGCCGCCGCCGCCGAGTTCGCGAAGGCCTGCGGCAAGGAGGTCGTCGAGGTCGAGGACCGGGCCGGCTTCGTCGTCAACGCGCTCCTGTTCCCCTACCTCAACAACGCGGTGGCGCTCTTGGAGCGCGGCGTCGCGTCCAAGGAGGGGATCGATGCCGCCATGGTCGGCGGGTGTGGCTTCCCGATGGGCCCCTTTGCCCTGCTCGACCTGGTCGGCCTGGACACCTCGGTCGCCATCCTCGACGCGCTCTTCGAGGAGCGCCGGGAGCCGCAGTACGCGGCGGCCCCGCTGCTGCGCCGCATGGTGGCGGCCGAACAACTGGGGCGGAAGTCCTCCCAGGGGTTCTACAGCTACCAGCGCCGCTGAGCTTCACCGTGCCCGGGCGGGCCGCCCCCCTCGGCCACAATGTTGGTGGACCACCGTGAAGGCACGGAGGGTGGTGACATGAGCGACGACGACCCGAGCGCCCCGAAGCGCGGCCAACCGTGGGTGATGCGCACCTACTCGGGCCACTCCAACGCGCGAGCCTCGAACGAGCTCTATCGGACCAACCTCTCGCGCGGCCAGACCGGGCTGTCGATCGCGTTCGACCTCCCGACCCAGACCGGCTACGACCCCGACGCCCCCGAGGCCGCGGGCGAGGTCGGCAAGGTCGGTGTGCCGGTCGCCCACCTCGGCCACATGCGCCAACTGCTCGACGGGATCCCGGTCGCCGAGATGAACACCTCGATGACCATCAACGCGACGGCGGCGTGGCTTCTCGCGCTCTACATCGCCAACGCGCAGGACCAGGGCGTCGACCCGGCGGTCCTCCAGGGGACGACCCAGAACGACATCGTGAAGGAGTACCTGAGCCGGGGCACGTACATCTTCCCGCCGGGGCCGAGCCTCCGGCTCACCGTGGACACGATCACCTACACGGTGCGCCACGTGCCGAAGTGGAACCCCATCAACGTGTGCAGCTACCACCTCCAAGAGGCCGGGGCGACGCCGGTCCAGGAGGTCGCGTACGCCCTGGCCACCGCGATCGACGTGCTCGACGGGGTGCGGCGCTCGAACAAGGTCGCGGAAGAGGAGTTCGACCAGGTGGTCGGGCGCATCAGCTTCTTCGTGAACTCGGGGGTTCGGTTCGTCGAGGAGACGGCGAAGATGCGGGCGTTCGGGGTGATGTGGGACCGCATCTGCAAGGAGCGCTACGGCGTCACCGACGAGCGGCTGCGCCGGTTCCGCTACGGGGTCCAGGTGAACTCGTTGGGGCTGACCGAGGCCCAGCCCGAGAACAACATCCCCCGCATCGTCCTCGAGACGCTCGGGGTCAGCCTGTCCAAGAACGCCCGGGCCCGGGCCATGCAGCTGCCGGCCTGGAACGAGGCGCTCGGGCTGCCCCGCCCGTGGGACCAGCAGTGGTCGCTTCGGATCCAGCAGATCCTCGCCTTCGAGTCCGACCTGCTCGAGTACGACGACATCTTCGACGGCTCCCACGTGATGGAGGCGAAGACCAACGAGCTCGTCGACGCGGCGACCGCCGAGCTCGACGACGTCTTGGGCCGGGGGGGCGCATTCTCGTCGGTGGAGGAGCTGAAGACCCGCCTGGTCAAGAGCCAGACCGAGCGGGTCACCCGGATCGAGAGCCGCGAGCAGATGGTGGTCGGCGTCAACTGCTTCACCGACAGCGCGCCGTCCCCACTCCCGGCCGATTCGATGCTGAAGCTCGAGCAGGTCGAGAGCGGACTGCGGGCCGACGTGGAGGCGTGGCGCCGGGGGCGCGACAAGGCGGCGGCCCGCACGGCCGTCGACGCCCTTCGACGGGCCGCCGAGGACCCCGGAGCGGACCTGATGGAGCCGACGCTCGCGCTCGCGCAGGCCGGTGGCACGACCGGCGAGTGGGGTGCCGCCCTGCGGGAGGTCTTCGGCGAGTTCCGCGGTCCGACCGGGGTCGCCGGGGCGAGGGGGGCGCACGGGTCAGAGCTCTCCTCGGCCGCATCGAGGGCCAAGAAGCTGGCGGCCGAGACCGGCTCGCCGCCGCGCCTACTGGTCGGCAAGCCGGGGCTCGACGGGCACTCCAACGGGGCCGAGCAGATCGCCGTGGCCGCCCGCGACGCCGGGTTCGAGGTCATCTACCAGGGCATCCGGCTCACCCCCGAGCAGATCGTCTCGGCCGCGCGCGACGAGGACGTCGATGTCGTCGGCCTCTCCATCCTCTCCGGCTCGCACCTCGAGCTCGTCCCAGAGGTGCTCGACCGCATGGCCGCCGCAGGCGTCGACGCCGCGGTGGTCGTGGGCGGGATCATCCCGCCCGAGGACGCCGAGATCCTCCTCGGCAAGGGCGTGACGGCCGTCTACACCCCGAAGGACTTCGAGTTCGGGACGATCATGGACGACCTGGTCGGCCTGGTCGAGAAGCGCCGGGCCGAGCGCACCTGAGCGGTTCGCTCAGTACGCGGCGGCCGGACGCTCCCGGCGCAGCGACACCGGCTGGTTCCACCACCGCCCACTGAACCGCCAGCCGTCGTTGCCACCCCGCCACTGCGGCGTGTCGGTCGGCCGGGGCCACACCTTGTCCACCGCCAACGCGATGGCGGTGAGCACCGCCGGGTCGACATCGGGGTGGGCGCGCAGGCCGAGGGTCTCGTTGCCCGGCCCACTCACAGCGGGACGTTGCCGTGCTTGCGCCGTGGCATCTCCTCGCGCTTGGAGGCGAGGAGGGCCAGGCTCCGGACGAGGACACGTCGGGTCTCGGACGGCGAGATGACGTCGTCGACATAGCCGCGCTCGGCCGCGATGTAGGGGTTGGCGTAGTGCTCGGTGTACTCGCTCACGAGCTCGGCCCGCCGCGCCACCGGGTCGGCCGAGTTGGCCAGCTCACGCCGGTAGAGGATCTCGACCGCGCCCTGGGGGCCCATGACCGCGACCTCCGCCGACGGCCATGCGAACGCCAGGTCGGCACCGATCGACTTCGAGTTCATGACCACGTACGCGCCGCCGTAGGCCTTGCGGGTGATGATCTGAATCCGGGGCACCGTCGACTCGCAGTACGCGTAGAGGAGCTTGGCGCCGTGGCGGATGATCCCCCCGTACTCCTGGTCGATGCCCGGCAGGAACCCGGGAACGTCGACGAAGGTGACGAGCGGGACGTTGAAGGCGTCGCAGGTTCTCACGAACCGGGCCGCCTTCTCCGAGGAGTCGATGTCGANNGCAGGTGATCGACATGGCCCAGTGCTGGTGGACCTCGAAGTACTCGCCGTCGTCGACCACCGCCGCGATGACCTTGGTCATGTCGTAGGGCTGGTTGGCCGAGGCCGGGATGAGCTCTATGAGCTCGGGGGTCTCGCGATCGGGATCGTCGCCCGAGACGATGGTGGGTGGGTCCTCCAGGTTGTTGGACGGGAGGAA
>PLWZ01000081.1 GCA_003151235.1 Acidimicrobiaceae bacterium | reverse complement strand
GATGTGATGAACTAGGCCCATGCCCTCGCCCATCACGATCTGCCGGACCTCTCTAAGCGCGTATCCGGACGTCTACACACCGGAAGCCGTGGCGACTCTAGAAGCCCTCGCCCCCCTCGACGGGCGTCGCGATGAGCTCATGAGATCGCGGATTGATCGCCGGCGCCGACGTGCCGCCGGCCGCGAGGAACTCAGCTTCCTGCCCGAGACAGCGGTGATCGAAGGGACCGCGATCACCGTTGCCGATGCTCGGGCGGGCCGCTTCGAAGGGGCGGTCATCCCCCAGGACCTGTGGCGCCAGTGGATCCAGGGGACCGGGCCCGCAACCAAGCCCCGCGCGTCCACCGCATCAGGGTTGCGCAACGTCGCCTACGCGCTGCTGTCCGGGGCCGACGGCTGGATGTTCGATGGCGAGGACGCCTTGGGCCAGGTGGACACCATGTCCCTGGACAACCAGCGGAACCTCAAGCTGGCCTTCGCCGGCGATCCGCAGTTCCATGACGTCGCCGAGCACGTTGCCGGGGAGATGAACAACTGGGCTGTCGACTTCCACGGCCGCGAGATCATCGCCGACTGGCGGGAGCAGCTGCACACAACGACTCGGATCTTCCGGGCGCGCGGCCTTCACCTCGACGACCGTCACGTCGCCCATGAGGACGGCCGCGGCTATTCCGCGAGCATGGCCGACGCTGCCCTATACATCACCAACAACACTGAGACACTGCGCAGCCAGGGGCGTTCGGTCGTTCTCTACTTGCCGAAGATCCAGACAGCGGCCGAAGCCGCGCACTGGGCCACCATCCTCGACTCGATAGAGGACCACCTTCGCCTCGAACGAGGCACCGTCCTCGTCTACGTCCTCGTCGAACAGATCGAGGCGTGCTACCAGCTCATGGAGATCCGCGCGGCCCTCGGGATCCACTTCGTGGGCTTCAACACCGGTCGGTGGGACTACATCAACTCGGTGTCGGACGCGCTCGCCTGGGACCCTGACTTCCTGAACCCCAACATCGATGCGATCACCATGACCTACGGGTACATGCGCACCTACGAAGACCGCGTCCGCCGCGCGGTCAATACTCCCGACGCCAACGGGAACTACGCGCTGTGGCAGGGTGGCATGGAACCAAACATCCCGGTCGGCACCGACGCTGCCGTCGCCGCCGCGATGCAACGGGCCGTCGCCGGCGGCCGGCGGGAGCAGAGCGAGGGCGCCTCCGGGAAGTGGGTGGCCCACTGGAAGATGGTGCACGTCATGCGGCCGGTGTGGCAGAAGGTGGGAGCCGACAACCAGCTCGGTCGGCCGTTCCCGCCGCTCACGTATACGGCGCAAGACGCCAGCGCACTGCGGGCGCTCGAGGAAGCGCCCCGTACCGTGCGGGGCGTTCGCGACCTGATCAGCGTCGGCCTGCAGTATGGCAACGCGTTCGGTCGCGGTTTCCAGGCAGCGGCCCTCAAACCGGCCGACTTCTTCGGCGACGACAGCGTCCTTTACCTGATGGAGGACGCCGCGACCGGCGAGATCCGCTTGTCGGTGCTGTGGGAATGGCTCCACAAGGCAGGAACCTTCACCGAGGACGACCCCGACAGCGGGGTCAAGGCGGGCGATGCCCTGACGGACGAGATGTTCGCTCAACTGTTGGAGCAAGAGCACACCAAGCTCCTTCGCGCCGACAGCAACGACGTTCACGACGACTCCAAAACGACGACGCTGCCCATCGCCCGGGCGATCGTCGAAGCCTACGTGCTCGAGCCCGTCAAAGCACCCTGGTACATCGACCTCCTCAACCTCAATCTCAATGTCACGGACCTCTCCGTGGCAGAGGAGAGGATCCGGAGGTTCCTCGACGAGTTCGGCCGCGACGGCACTCGCATCACCCGCAACCTCGACTTCGACATCCAACACTGAGAGAGAGCTCACCATGACCTTCGACGACAACGTCACTGCTGCACGGAACTACATGAACGGTGACCGCTTCAGCGGCATCACCCGTCTCTATTCGGCCCGCCAGGTGGCCGAGCAGCAAGGGACCATCGAGAGCGGCTATCCGGTGGCACGGGCCAACGCCGCGGCGTTCTACGATCTTCTCCGCGAGCTCTTCTCAGAACGCAAGTCGATCACCACGTTCGGTCCCTACTCACCGAGCCAGGCTGTGACGATGAAGCGCATGGGTATCGAGGGCATCTACCTCGGTGGGTGGGCCACGTCGGCCAAGGGCTCGATCCAGGAAGATCCGGGTGCCGACCTGGCCAGCTATCCGCTCTCCCAGGTGCCCGATGAGGCATCGGCCATCGTGCGTGCCCTCTTGACGGCAGACAGGAACCAGGCGTACCAGCGCTCGCGCTTGTCGGCCACGGACCTCGCCAGTGCGCCCGAACCGGCCGACTACCGACCGTTCATCATCGCCGACGCCGACACGGGTCACGGCGGCGATGCCGCCGTGCGGAACCTCATCCGCCGGTTCGTCGAGGTCGGGGTCACCGGCTATCACATCGAGGACCAGCGCCCCGGCACCAAGAAGTGCGGCCACCAAGGCGGCAAGGTACTCGTCGGCGTGGACGAGCAGATCAAGCGCCTCAACGCCGCTCGCTTCCAACTCGACGTCATGCAGGTGCCAGGTATCATCGTGGCCCGCACCGATGCCGAGGCCGCGAACCTCCTCGACAACAGCGGCGACGAGCGGGACCACCCCTTCATCCTCGGGGCGACCCGCGGCGACGTCCCGTCCTACAAACTGACGACGCTGGCCCTTATGCGTGTCTTCTACAACGCAGGTGCCGACATCTTCAACGGCTTCACGCTCTACAAGGTCACCGACAAGGAATACGCAGCAGCCGACGCGTGGCTCGAGCGCACGGGCCTCGCCACCCTGGCCCGGGCCGCAGCCAAAGAGACCGCCGGTGCGGACGAGCCCGTCGTCGAGCAGGCCTACGACAAGATCGCCAATGAGATGGTCGGGCGGTGGGAGGCCGACTCCGGTCTCATGACCATTGGCGAGGCGGTATTGGCCGCTCTCAAGAGCCAGGTCGACGACGGCGGCGACACACCAATCAGCGCGGAGGAGTGGATTGACTTCGCCGCGACGGCCTCGTTCTGGACCGTGCGCACCGAGGCTCGACGACTCGGCATCGACTTCTACTGGGACGCCGAGGTCGCCCGCACGCCAGAAGGCTTCTACCAGGTCCGCGGCGGCCTTGACTACGCGATCCGCAAGTCCCTGTCAGTCGCTCCGTACGCCGATCTGATCTGGATGGAAACTGCGTCAGCCGATATCCACGAGGCGCAGGAGTTCGCCGAGGCAATCCATGCCGAGTTCTCCGACCAGATGCTTGCCTACAACCTCTCGCCGTCGTTCAACTGGGACTCGACGGGCATGACTGACGACGAGATGCGCGAGTTTCCGAAGAAACTCGGCGAGGCCGGATTCGTGTTCAACTTCATCACCTACGGTGGCCACCAGATCGACGGTGTCGCTGCCGAAGAGTTCGCGACAGCCCTCCTTGAAGACGGCATGCTGGCCCTGGCTCAAGTCCAACGAAGGATCCGCCTCCTCGAGTCGCCGTACCGAACGCCGCAGACCCACGTTGGTGGCCCTCGCCTCGACGGCGCTTTGGCCGCATCCTCGGCTCGCACCGCAACGACGAAAGCCATGGGCAAGGGCTCGACGCAAGTCCAGCACCTCGCGCAAACCGAGCTTCCCAAGAAGGTGCTCGAAGATTGGCTCGCCGAATGGAGGCAGGTCTACGGCATCAGCGAGCCCCTCACGGTACGCCTGCGCCCGAGCCGTGACGGTGCCGACGTGCTCGATCTGTCGGTGCTGGGCGCCGGTGGCGATGACGACCGAAAGGCCAATCTCGTCTTCGCTCCGACTACTGACCGCTATGGACAGGTCATCCTGTCGGTCCGGGACCAGAACACGTTCGGCTCCGAGCTGCGGCAGAAGCGCCTGATGACCCTGCTTCACCTCTACGTCCTCAAGCGCTACCGGGTCACCACGGTCCACTACGTCACACCAACTGAGGACAACGACAATCAGACCAAGCGGATGGCGGAGCAGGGCATCTACTCCAACGTGAACACCGAGGTGGGCCAGATCATCGTCGCCAAGGTCAACACCACGACGGTCGACACGCTGGCCGACGACGTGGACGGAGCCCTCAGGAAGCTCATTCGCAAGGAGAGCTGAGCGGACGGTTCGCCCCCTGCGGCATGAAAGCTAATCCCGCCGCTATACGACGAGCCCGCCGACCTCGGTAACTCCGATTCCTGTACGGATTGTCGAACCGGCGCCCGATCAGTCAGACACGGGAGCTATCCCTTCGGGACCTGTCGCAACCCCCTCACGGCGCAGTATCGGTAACTGTCGAGCGTCGGCATGTGGCCGCAACCCCGGCCATTGCCGTGCGGGAGGTCATCGACGTGGAGGGTGCTGCGTGGTGGCTGCAAGGTGCGCTTGGTGAGCTGTATGCCATGGTCGCCGCCCCAGAGACTCATGCCGCTCGGTCCGGCTGGTGGCATGTTTACGAATGACTTCTTCACCCACGAACGGG
>PLWZ01000083.1 GCA_003151235.1 Acidimicrobiaceae bacterium | reverse complement strand
CTCACTGCGAGATTGATAGGCAGACAGCCGCGCCGACGCCGCCGATCAAGTGACAGATTGGCGTATGGGTCCTGACACCCTCGTAAATTCCGTGGGCCGACGACCCGGGACTGCGGTCGGGCGTTCGTTGGAGGCTGAGACCTCCGGCCCCACCCCGTCCGCTCAGGGCTGGTGGAGCTTGGGGACGTAGTTGTGCCAGAGGTCGTTGGTCGTGCTGAGCCACCGAGGATTCGCCGTGTACGCGTCGACAACCCAATCCGAAGGAGAGGTAGGGTCGCTCCTTCCCGTCGAGGCAGGGGACGAGCGTGCCGTCTCCCACCAGCGTGACCGGGGGCCCGTTCACGAAAGGTCCACTCGTGAGTCCTCACCCATCGGAGCGATGGGCGAGGACGAGCGTGTCGATCGCCGTGCGTGAGCCGTCGGGGGTCTCGACGGCTCGGTTGACGTGCTCGGCTCGGACTACTTCGAGGTCGCCTAGCCAGTCCTTCACGTCGTCTGGTTCGTAGAGGACGCAGGGATCTTGTGGTCCGCCGATCCCACTGGCGAGGTTCGCCCGGGCGTGACCGACCACGAACAGCCAGCCGGTTTCGGCCAATGCCCGGCGGGCATGACCGAGCACGCGGGACATCGCCCCGTGGGGAAGGTGGAGATAGCAGATGACGACGAGGTCGAAGGAGTCCGCTTCGGGTTCCCAGTCGATCACGTTCTCACACACCCAGTTCACGGTGACATGCGCCTTCTCGGCGAGGTGCTGGGCCTTACCAATGGCGGTTTCGGAGAAGTCGACGCCTGTGACCGTCCAGCCGCGGCGGGCAAGCCAGATGGCGTTGCGACCCTCCCCGCAGGCGAGATCGAGCGCTCGGCCAGCCGGCAGCACCCCGGCGACCTCGGCGACGAAGACGTTTGGGGTCTCTGACCAGACGAGTTCGGCCGCCGCATAGCGTTCGTTCCACGCCCGTGAGTCCATGGTCACCGTCCTTCCCTCCTTGCACCGACTTCGGTACCAGTCTTCCATTTCGCCCGAGACGACAGCCCCGTTCTATCGAGCGCGAACCGTCAGCCAGCCCAAGCGCGCTGTACCGCAGGTCGAGCCCACCGAAGGCGTCGGCTCGCCGCGTTGCACTTCGTTGATCGGTTTGTCCACCTCCCCGACATGCCGTCGCGCACGGCTGAAAGCCTTGGCGCTCTGCACGTCGTGTCACCGGCACCAAGCGGCCACACGCAAACTGATGTACCTGCGCCCCGCCTGTGGAACGCCGCGTTCGAGGCATGCGGAGCTCCTCAGAGTCCACCGAGGAATACCCAGGGGGGTATAATGGTTGAACGCTGATACGGGTGTCGCGGGGGCGCCTGGCGGAGACGGAGGTAACGACGTGGCAACGGTGACGCTGGGCCGGGACAACTTCGAGGAGATCGTGAACTCGAGCGAGATCGTGTTCGTCGATTTCTGGGCGGCATGGTGCGGACCGTGCCGGATGTTCGCGCCGGTGTTCGAGGCGGCCTCTGAGCAGCACCCCGACGTCGTCTTCGCCAAGGTGGACACCGAGGCCGAACAGGAGCTCGCGGCGAGCTTTCGGATCATGTCGATCCCGATGCTGATGGCGTTTCGGGAACAGATGCTCCTCTACGCGCAGCCTGGCGCCTTGCCGCCCGCCGCCTTTGATGAGCTGATCGGCAAGATCAAGGATCTCGACATGGACGAGGTCCGACGCCAGGTCGCCGACCAGGAGCAGAAAACCGTCTCGGCTCGCGCCTGACCGGGCAGCTGGGTCGAAGCCATGCCAGTCGCAAAGGAGGGATCGTGCAACTTCCCGACGAGGTGACCAACGAGGTGCGGACGCGGCTTCGCCGCGTGGCCGGACAGGTCGAGGGGGTGGAGCGCATGCTCGCCGAGTGCCGGGAGGTGCTTGCCCAGCTTTCGGCAGCCACCAAGGCACTCGAACAGGCGGCCTTTCGCCTTGTGGCCGCCGGTCTCACCTACTGCCTCGAGTACCCCGCCGAGGCCGAGGCCAATGGCGACGGCGTCGAGGCCGTGCAGAAGATGTTCATGAAGCTCGCCTGAAAGGGGTTCGCTATGCATGGGATCGAGACGACGGTCGAGTCCTCTCTCACTGACGCGGAGGTCGCCGTGCGTGGAGCACTCGCCGCCGAAGGCTTCGGGGTGCTGAGCGAAATCGACGTGGCAGCCACGTTGAAGGCCAAGCTCGGCATGGACCGCCCGCCGCTCAAGATCCTCGGTGCCTGCAACCCTTCGCTCGCCCACCGAGCGCTCGAGATCGACTCGTCGGTCGCCCTGGTGCTGCCCTGCAACGTCGTGCTCGAAGAGGCGGTGCCCGGTCGCACGAGCGTTGCCATCGCCGACCCCCGGGAGCTCATGGCCGACGAGGCGTTCACCGCGCTCGCCTCCGAAGCGGCCGAGCTGCTCTCGTCGGTCGTCCGCCAGCTTCACGACCAGGCCTGACGAGAGGTCTAGGTGGCGCCCACGGAGATGACCTCGCGGAGACGGATGCCGAGGCCATGAGCCACCTCGGTCATGTTCTTCCCCAGGCGCGGTCGGTTCTCGCGGTCTGCGCACAGAGCTTCGGGCTCGGGGCGGCCTTAGGTGAGCTGACCGACCAGGGCCGCGATCGCCGTCGACGGTTTGCCTGGGCGCTGCCCGAGCGCGTGACCCGCACTCTCAACGCCGAGTTCGGCACCGCGTTCATCGGACGGGCCAACCGAGAGCTCGACCTCTCCATCGAAGTAGACCGTGGTCACCAATATCAGGCGATCGCCTGCCATGCCAGCAAGTCGCTCGACAATCCCGTGCTCTGGCGGCGCCTCAAGTTGCAGGGCGACCAAGAGGCGTTTCGCTGGCTTCGACCGACTCGACGGGAACTGCCGGCGGACTGACGCGCCGATGATTTCGATCGAGTCCGAGGACTCCGCCAAGTGCGGCCGCCGGGATCAGCCCGGCACTAGCAATCCTTTCACGAGCCGAGGCAGACCATCTCGCCCGTCCGCCTCCTCAGCCCGTCGACCAGTTGGGCCGTCCACGTGACAGCTGAACGCGGCACTGTGCGCCTGAGGTATCCGATCCGAGGTCGGAATGGACTTTCGGCCGAGTGCTCGCTCTAGGTCATACCCCCGAGGGTATATGCACAAGAGGCAATGCGTCGCGCGTAGCGGGAAGGGGCCCATCGGAGAGCGTGGTTCCAGAGGTCTCAGAGCGACGCCACCGAGCGGGCGAGCGTGTAGGTGGCGAGCACCACGAGGAGGACAGCGAACCAACGCAGGAGGGTCGAAGGCCGGGTCCGGCTCGCCACGCGGTTCCCGGTAACGGCACCAGCCAGGGCGGCGGCGGCGAACGGCAGCGCCACGCGCCAATCGACGCCGGTCGTGGCCAGCCGGGAGGTCAGTGCCACGGCGCAGTTGACGGCGATGACGAGGAGCGACGTGCCGATGGCGGTCGGCATGTCGAAGCCCAAGGCGAGCACCAGGGCGGGGACGATGATGAACCCACCACCCACCCCGAAGAAACCGGTCATGAAGCCGACGACCGTCCCGGCGGCGACCACCTTGGCCACCGTCGACAGCATTGGCCCGGCCCTCTGCCCGCTGCGCACGGCGCGGGTGGCGGCCGAGGGGTCATCGGCCGGGGTGACGCCCCGATCGGTGGCAGGGGCCGAAACCGAGGTGGGAGGGCTCGTTGGGGCGGTCGTGACCGAAGAAGAGTTCGCCGCAGCGCGTGCCGCCGCCGAGATCCGGTTCTGTGCCCGGGCGGTCGCCCACATGCGCCAGGCGGCGATCATCATGACGCCCGCAAAGGCAGCGAGGAGGACGTCGGGATTGACGGAACGGTTGAGGCGCGTGCCGAGCAAGGATCCGGCCACTCCAGCCAGACTGAACCACAGGCCGGCGACGACGCGGACCCGACCGGCGCGCCAGTGGCCGACCATACCCCCGAGGGCAGCGACGCCGACGACCACGAGAGATGTCGTGACCGCCTCCTTCGGGCCAAGGCCGACGACGTAGACGAGGGCGGGCACCGCGAGGATCGACCCGCCACCGCCCAGGGCGCCGAGCGCGAGCCCGACGAGCAGACCCAGGGGTAAGGCCAGGAGAAGGTTCACACCACCGTGCCCGGCCGGGCGTTCTTCGTCGCCACGGGGAGCCCGGCAGCGGCCCAGGCCCGCATGCCGCCGCTGAGATTCACGGCCTCGAAACCGGAGCGGAGGAGGAGGGCGGTGGCCCGGGCCGAGCGGTTCCCCGATCGACAGACCACCACCACCCGTCCGTCCCGGGGCAGCGCGGCGAGCTTGTCCTCGAGATCGCCGAGGGGGACATGGCGGGCGCCGGCGGCGTGGCCCGCCTGCCACTCGGTCGGCTCCCGGACGTCGAGGAGCACGGCGCCCGAACCGACCAAGCCGTCGGCCTCCTTGGGACCGATGCCCTGGTCCCCGCCCAGCATCTTCTGCAACCAGCCCACGGCGACCTCCCGGTGCACGTCCATCCCTGCGGACACCCAGTCGAGTATCTTGGAATATACCCCGTGGGGTACTTATTGAAAGCAGCGTGACCACCCCGCTGCGGCCGGTCCCTCCGAACCGAGGAGCGACGCCGATGTATCGAGACGCCGACGCGGCGGAGCTTGCCGCTCGCCTGGGCACTCCTGACGAGCCTTTGGTCCTCGACGTGCGCGAGCCCGCGGAGTTCGCCGCCTGGTCGATCCCGTCCGCGGTCAACATCCCGCTCGGTGAGCTCGCGACGCGGGCCTCGGAGGTCCCCGCAGAGCGTGAAGTGGTCACCGTGTGCGCCACGGGGAGCCGCTCGTCGTCGGCAGCGGAGATCCTCAGCCGCACCGGGCGGCGGGTGGCCAACCTCGTCGGGGGCATGGCCGGGTGGGCCATGGTCTACGACGCCGTGACCGTCGAGCTCGACGCCGTGCGCGTCGTGCAGGTCCGCCGGCGCGGCAAGGGGTGCCTGTCGTATCTGGTGGGAGCCGGGGACGTGGCGTTGGTCGTCGACCCCTCGTTCGACACGGAGGTCTACGGCCGCCTGGCCGACGAGCACGGGTGGCGGATCGCCCGCGTGTTTGACACCCACCTCCATGCCGATCACCTGAGCGGTGCCCGCCAGCTCGCCAAGGCGACAGGTGCGTCGCTCCACCTCAACCCGGCGGACACGTTCGACTTCGCCTACGAGCCGCTCGGTGACGAGGACCGCTTCGGGCTCCCTGGCGGCGCCAGCTTCCGGGTGGCGGCCATCCCCACGCCCGGCCACACGCGCGGGTCGACGATCTATGTCGTCGCCGACCGTGTCGTGCTCTCGGGCGACACTCTGTTCGTCGACAGCGTCGGCCGGCCGGACCTGGCCGACCAAGCCGAGGAGTTCGCCCACAGCCTGTACCACTCGCTCCACGACAAGGTCCTTTCGCTGCCCGATGACGCCTTCGTGCTCCCGGGTCACTACGGCGAGAAGGTCATCGTTCGGCCGGACCGTCCGGTGGGCGCGACCCTCGGCGAGCTGCGACAAGCGCTGGCACCTCTGTCATTTGACGAGGACGAGTTCGTGTCGTGGGCGACCACCCGCACGGCGTCCCGCCCGCCGAACTACGTCGAGATCATCCAAGCCAACATGGGGCGGAGCGACGTGGCGCTTCCGATCCTGCGCCAGCTCGAGGTCGGCCCCAATCGCTGCTCGGTCTCGACCTGACCTGGGGTCACACCCTCCACCGGATAGCGACCGATCACGCAAGGACAGGAGAGACAATGGAACTTCCCCAAGACGTCATCGCGGATGTGCGCAGACGCTTGCACCGTGTGGTCGGGCAGGTCCAGGGCGTGGAGCGCATGCTCGACGAGGGTAGGGAGTGCCGCGACGTCGTGACCCAGCTCTCGGCAGCCACGAAGGCCCTCGAGCAAGCCGGATTCCGCCTCGTCGCGGCCGGCCTCACCTACTGCCTCGAGCACCCCGAGGACGCCGAGGCTGACGGCTATCCGTTGGATGTCGTCCAGAAGATGTTCATGAAGCTCGCCTGATCGGTGACCCGAAGCGTTCCCTCGATACGGTTGTCAACCAGCCGATCGACCGCGCCGAGAATGCCATGCGCGAGGCGCTGGCTGCCCAGGGCTTCGGCGTCCCCACCGAGATCGATGTCGCCGCCACCTTCAAGGCGAAGCTCGGCGTGAGCGGGCCGCCGCTCAAGATCCTTGGCCCGTGCAACCCGGCGCTGGCCCGTCGGGCTGGAGCTCGATCCGACGGTCGCCTTGGTGCTGCCCTGCAATGTCGTGCTGCGTGGGGAGGGCTTCCGGACCTCCATCTCGATCGCTGATCCACACGAGCTCATGGATGCCCCGGCCTTCGCCGAGCTCTCCGCGGAGGCCGCGCATCGCCTGAAGACGGCCCTTGCGTCCCTGGACGACATCGTCACCGGGTAAAGGTGATCTTGGCGTGTCTCAGCCGACCAGCCCGTGCACTCGCAGGAAGGTCCGTTGCTCGGCGTGCATCTCGTCGGGGAGTCGGGAGAACCAGTCGAGCCGATCTGACGCCGTCGCCAGCGCATCGCTCCCGGACGGGGCCAAGTGGGCGCGGAACGCCAACCCAACTGGCCAGTCGAGGCCCCGCTGGGCGTGGCTCGGGTACTCGATGTAGCCGAGGAAGTCGTCGATGGTGACGTCGGCACCGATCTCGTCGAGCGCGACCCGGTGGACGGCGTCGGTCAGTGGCTCGGCGAACCGGACCGTCCCGCCGGGGATGTTCCACATGCCGTCGCATGGGCCACCGATCCGACGGGCCAGCAGCACGCCGCGCTCCGAGCAGATGACGACCTCCACGGTGAGCCGGGGCACCTTCCGGAATATCGCCTGGTACTCCGCCTCGGGGAGTGGTCCCGTCATGTCGTGGTCAGGGGACTCGGTCACCCCGCCCACTTCCGGGCCCGCTCACCACGGGGGGCGCTCGAAGTACTGCAGTTCGAGGAGACGGGTGAGTCGTGCAGTACCGCACCGTGCGCCTCCATGGCGACGGCCAGGGCCCGTCCGACGTCCAGGTTCTCGAACAGGGGCCGCCGGACTTCCGCCTTCGCGGCAGAACCGCTTGGCGTCGCCTTCACACTTCGAAGTTCTTCGAGCTCGTGCTCGGCCCGATCGACCTCGGACTCGTCGAACTCCCAAGATTCGTGCCATGGCCGCGCCAGGATGAGGAGTCGGATGGCGGCCGCTGACCAGCGTTCGAGCAGGTCATGGACGAACACCAGGTTGCCGGTGGACTTGGCCATCTTCTCGCCACCCGCCATCACGGTGCCGACGTGCATCCAGGACCGGGCGATGGGCCGGACCCCGGTGAAGGCCTCCGCTTGGGCGGCTTCATAGGCGTGGTGTGGGAACGCCAAATCCGCATCTCCGGCGTGCAGGTCCACCGTGGCCCCGAAGGTCGTGAGCGCCATGGCCGTGCACTCCGCGTGCCAGCCGGGACGCCCCGGACCCCACCGGCTCGGCCATGCCGGCTCGTCCTCGATCGAGCGCACCCACAGCGCGGCATCGAGCGGATCGTCCTTGTTCGGGTCGTTGGGGGGGCCGCCGCGTTCGGTGGCCAGCGATGTTGCCTCCTCGCGGCTGAGTTTCACGGTCTCGTGGACCGCACCGCCGCGGAAGTAGACAGATCCGTTGAATCCTCACGTGGTGCACGGGGCAAAGGCGTCATGGGCGGACCTCGTAGTAGAGGTTGGCGGGTTCGTCGACGTCGTGGATGCGAAAGCGGCTGAAGCCCCCCTCTGCACACATCTGCCCGAGCAGCTCTGGATGGAGGCCGAGCGTGCCCAACCCGGCGCCGTCGGGCTCGGACAGGGCCGATGACATGCAGCTGGCGATGGAGAAGCCGTACATCATCGCTGCCATCGGGTTGACCAGGTTGTCCTTGGGTTCAG
>PLWZ01000031.1 GCA_003151235.1 Acidimicrobiaceae bacterium | reverse complement strand
CGGTAGGTCACACCACTCGACGGTCGCGCGTGGATGGTCGGGCAGCGCAAGCCGTGCGTCAGGCTGGGCGACCTCGATGTGCACTTGCACCGGCGTCTGAGCAGGCAGGGCCTCGAGCAGCTGGCTGATGGCAGGGATCGCGGTCTCGTCACCGGCCAGGAGGAAGGCGGGCGCGTCGCGATTGATGGCGTAGCCGCGGCTAGGACCTGAGATCGCCGCCGGGTCGCCGAGCTCGGCCGCCTCCACCCACTCGGACGCGACCCCACCGTCGTGGATGACGATGTCAAGATCGAGCTCGAGAGTCTCGGGGTCGAGGCGGCGCGGCGTGAAGGTCCGGATCGCGGGCCTTCGCCCGTCGGGCATGAGGAACTCGTTGCCTTTCCAGCTCGGTATGACGAGCTCTGGCGCACCGGGAGATGGGAGTAACAGCCGCACGCTCGCTGCCGGGCGCTCGACGATCAGACCAGCGAGATCGGGGCCAGCCAATGTGACCTGGATCAGGTGGGGGCTCAATTGCTCGACGCTGCGCATTGCCACGTGGCGAAACCGCGGTGGTTCACGCCGGGCGCGCACGGTCGTTGAGTTCCGGTCAGATCGGGTCACCGCGACCAGCGTCTCATCTCTTGGTTCTGCATATGAGAAGCGCTCAAGAACACGGTCGATGGTGGCGATGCCCCGATGGCACCTGTGGATGCCTAAACATCATCCGGTCTCCCAGCCAGGGATGATGCACCGGTGGCAGTTTCTCAAGCCGCACATTGCGATTCCGCGAGAGCATGGAGCCGTGCCAAGTCATTTCCCGGAACCGCGGGTGGCGCCTGCAGCAACTGTGGGTGGTTCGAGTCCTCTATCCCCCGAGGGCTCTCCAACCTCTAGGGACGCGTCCTCGAACGAGAAAAGGAACCGATGTGGTTGGCTGCGCCCATCGACACCCTGGCCCAGAGAATCGAAAGCGCTCTCATCGCCGACCATTCTGAGACTCGCCCTGACTATGGAGGATGCGCATGAACTGGACCTGGAATCTCCGGACCCGCGACGGCGGTATGAACGGGCTCGAGTTCGCCCGCTGCACGACTGCCGGCGGATTTACGCGGGTGCTGGTGCACGCGGCACCCTCCCAGGCGTCGGTGGAGGTGATCGCCGACGACGGGAAGCTGGTAGCCCGCGAAGATCTCGACCGTGACGGTGACTATTCGCCGATGACCCTGATAGTGCTCGACGGTGAGCACATCCGGCGAAGCGAGGTGTGGCCAGACGAGGAGCTTCACGGGCTGCCTGTGCTGCTTGCCGGGGGTGAGGTCGGCGTTCTCAAGGCGTGGCGCCACTCCGATGATCACAACTGGTGGCAGTGGTCGGTGGAGTTCTCCAACCACACCGGCCGCCCCGCCGACTGGGCGCCGCCCGGCCAAGAAGTCAAGCGCTGACCGGCAGCTCCACCAAGGGAGCCCTGATGGCTGTTTGAGCTATCCGGTGCGAGAGCGCTGGCTGTTTGTTAGTCAGCCACTGCCTTTCGAGCTGGCACAACAATGAACTGAACGAAACTCTGCCCAAAAATGGGTGCTCGTAGTGTGCCGACCAGTCACGACCTGAGTGGCGATGACGTGAGATCCACGGATGAGGGTCACTTAGACTGGTCGAATCGCACTTCGTGGGGTCACGTCTGCGGTGAGACCCTGATAGTCGAGTGAAGCACCGACTACGGAGACAGCCGGGTGTACCGGAAATCGACTCCAGCTAGATCACTGCCACCGATCGGCTATACAAGATCTGAATTCGACGCGCTGGCTCCAGACGAGGAATCGCAAGTGCTGGGGTCAGGCTTCGTTGCTGAGCACTTTGGCCACCTTTGCACCCAGGTCGGCATCGACTTGGCGCCAGTACTCGCCGACACGGGAAGCTACATCGTGCATGAGGCCGGGACCGTGACTGGCGTGACCGATGATGTTCGAGAGCAAGTGCTCCCGGTCGGTCTCTGACATCACGTCGCGGTACATAGTGCCCGGCTGAACGAAGTCCGTGTCGTCCTTGTGGGCGTGATACGCGGCCCGGACGATCTCGCCCGTGAGCTGATAGGTCGGATCCGCGTAGCGGGTCGGCTCGGCCTGCGGCCCGCCGTAGGAGTTGGGCGCGTAGACCGGGTCGCCGCCTGGACGGAAGTTCATGGGGCCGTCCTGGTTGTAGCTGTGCACGGGGACGAGCGGCTGGTTGACGGGCAACTGGAGATAGTTGGGGCCGATGCGGTAACGGTGGGTGTCGGGATAGCTGAAGAGCCGACCCTGCAGCATCTTGTCCGGGCTCGGCGCGATACCCGGCACCATGTTGGATGGTTCGAACGCCGCCTGCTCGACCTGGGCAAAGTAGTTGTCCGGGTTGCGGTCGAGAACCATGCGCCCGATCGGGATCATCGGATAATCCGAGTGTGGCCAGATCTTCGTCAGGTCGAAGGGGTTGAAGCGGTAGTCAGCGGCGTCATCAAAGGGCATGATCTGCATCTCGAGGCGCCACGCCGGGTGCTGGCCGTGCTCGATTGCGGCCCACAGGTCGGCCCGGTGGAAGTCGGGGTCCTCGGCGGTCATGGCCTTGGCCTCGGCGTCGGTGAAGTTCTCGATGCCCTGCTCGGTCTTGAAGTGGTACTTGACCCAGAACCGCTCGCCTCCTGCATTGACCCACATGAAGGTGTGCGAGCCGTAACCATTCATGTTGCGCAGCGTGCGAGGGGTACCGCGGTCCGACATGAGGATCGTGACCTGATGGGCGCTTTCTGGTGACAGGGTCCAGAAGTCCCACTGGCCGTTGTGGTCGGTTCGGCCGGTGTCGGCCCGACGCTTCTGGGAATGGATGAAGTCGGAGAACTTGGAGGGGTCCCGGATGAAGAAGACCGGCGTATTGTTGCCGACCAGGTCATAGTTGCCCTCTTGTGTGTAGAACTTCAATGCGAAGCCACGAGGATCGCGAACGGTGTCGGGAAAGCCCTGCTCGCCGGCCACGGTGGAGAATCGGGCCACCATCGGTGTCCGGGTACCCTTCTTCAAGAAGTCGGCCATGCACCACTGGCTGACGTCCTCGGTGGCCTCGAAGAAGCCGAACGCGCCATGCCCTTTGGCATGCACGACATGTTCGGGGACCCTTTCCCGGTTGAAATGGGCCATCTTCTGGATCAGGTAGTGGTCCTGAAGGAGCAGGGGGCCGTCGGCACCGGCTGACAGTGAGAATTCGTCACTCGGTGCCCGGATGCCCGCATCGTCGGTCGTGGCTGGAGACGGGTTGTCATCGCTCATGCATGTAGGTCTAACAGGGTGGGGAGAACAAGCCTCGGGCGATCACTTTGCGAAGGGGTGACGAAAGCATGGATATTGCCGGTCGATCTATCGCAGAGCGAGGAAGCTGTCCCGCATTGGGCACTGGGGGCCATCCGCAACGCGCGCCTGTTTCATAGTCAGCCGCGCGCACGAAACAGCGAAGCATGGCCAGTCCGGGTCGTGGCTGATGCGCTCTCAGCCACAACGGCCGAGGGATGTTACCTAGACAGCCGGAGGACCGAGCGGCGGGGCTGTTACATCATCAGCCGGCAGAGTCGCCCGAGCGCCTCGACCTCCATGTGGTTGTGGATCACGTTCGGTTCAAAAGGCGATCTCCGTCGCCCATCGGTCCGCCAAAGCGCGATCACCGAAGACTTCTAACTCGGTCAACGGTGCCCGGTTGAGGCACCACAGATAGAGTGACGACGCGGTTCCCTGGAGGGCCACGTCACCTCTGCCATGAGTGTGCTCGACCGAAACTGCGGAGTCGGGGCCGAGGTGAACCACCCATTCCCCTTTGCCAGCCGTGCTGTGGAGGTGAAGCGACTGGCCGGTCCAGCCGCCGGGGTGCTGTTTTAGGTGGCGCGGCAGCATCACGCTTACGAACTCCTCGACACCGTCGATCGCCAGCTCCGGATCTATGGGCTCGGGATGGGCCGCTGCGTGCTGTGCATCCCAGGCGTGGACCGCGGTTTCCAGCGCCTGGCGCCGGAACCAGAACAGGCGAGATCGGGGCAGGCCGAATGTCCAGCAGCTTGAGTCGGGATCGGCGGTCTCAAGTGCGTCGACTAGGAAGCGAGCCTGTTGCTCAGCCCATTCGACGAGTTCGGCGCCCCTGAGGTCTTCCGGCATCGTCGGGAAATCAGCCTGGGCGCCGGTGCGAACGACTGCGGCCGCCCAGCCCCATACACCGGCGATGTGGGCGACGAGTTTTGCAACCGTCCAACCCGGACAACTTGGCACAGGGGCATCCAGGTCGGCACGGGCCGAGACCAAAAGCACGGTTGCTCGATCCCTTAGAACGTCGAGATATTCGGCGGGTTGCACCGAGCGAAGGCTACCTTCGACTGCTCAGGCCCTCAGCTTGTCGCGACGCCAATTTGGTCGTGACGGCCGGACCGTGCCTTCTGGCCTCGCCGCGGCCGTTATCAAGTCGGGTTCTCGACATCTATGGGCCAGGCATTCCAGGCTCGTAGGGAAGCGGACGCTACAGAGTGTGCATCGTCGAGGTGCCCTCACACTGAGCTCCCGATTCAGAGCGCAAAGCGGTTTTCGAGGAGGTCTACCGGAGAGGGCAAGGTGCAAGGAATGAGGACTAGCTCGTCGCATCGGCTGACGGTCAAACAGCCGTCCACCCGCCCGTCCCTGACTCCGCCACCTATCAGCCACGGTCTGACCCGGAGCCGGTGTACAGCACTTCCGGTGTGGCCTCCTCGCTGGCTACACGGACTCGGTCAGCCACAGCGTGGTGCGCCAAGCCCGGCGCGCCGAACGCCAACCTGAAAGTGAGATCACGGCCGCTAGGGCGAGCGGTACCGCGGCTAGCCACCACTCGGGAAGGACCACGAGATACGTACCGGCCGAATAATGACCACCGTACAAAAAGTTGCCCAACGACGGGACGAGGCGCGATCCGTAGCTGCCGGCTATGGCCCCGGCAATGGCCAAACTCGCCATCAGGGTGAGCGAGCACGCGGTGAAGGCAGCTATGCGCTTGCCAGATCTGAGAGACAGCATCGGCAGGTTCACGTGCTTGGTGACGATCACGACAGAGAAGACGCTCGCCAATACGCCTACGAGGAACACCGCCCACAACGCGATCAGCAGCGCATGAGCTGCCACTGGGTGGCCACCGAGAGGAACGGGGGGACCCCCGTGGATGAAGAACGAGTGCGAGGTCTGGGTTTGGCGGGCAATGAAGAGTCCCAGGTCAGCGACGAAGGCGATCAGAGGGAGGTAGGAAAGGGCAATGAGACGCCGTCTATGGGGTCGCGGTGATTGCCGTACCCCGCGCGCAAGAGTGCTCCAGCCGACGGCAGCCGCCAAGAAAGTTACGAGGAGAGCGGTCTGCAAGAACTGGTAGGCATCGGTTGTCACCCTCGTCCCCGGACTCACCGCAAGGTGCGAGATCGTTGCCGAAGAAATCGATTGATAGCCATCGCGGTCGGTGATAGCTGCCAACACGAAGGGCAGCGCGACCAGCCATGGAAGTGTCGCTACAGCGATCGATGCCCGTGTGCGAGCCGCCCACAGCTCCCTGCGCATGGGCATGGCGTTGGCCCGAAGGCGCGTCGCAAATGCACCACGCATAAGGTTGGCCGAAAGTCGCCATTCGCTGCGCCCTCCGACCACGAGGTCTTCTGTGAGCTTGCGGATCTCTTCGCCGTAGGTCTCTCGCCACCACGCCGGGTAGCAAACAAGCGTGGCGTCGACCAGACGTAGCGTTCTCATGCCAGCGCTCCGAGACGCCTCAGGCCGATCCGAGCGATTTTGGCGGTCGTCTCCAATCGCTCTCTGAGCACAAGGGCGCCACGAGCGGTGATGCGGTAGGGCCGCCTACGGTCCTCAGCCGCTAACGCTTCGATCAATCCTTCCTCTTTGAGCCGGGCAAGAACGCCGTAGAGGGTGCCCGGCCCAAGAGCGATGCCCGTCATCTCCTCGATGTCCTGAGTTAGTGCGTAGCCGTGCTTAGGACCACCGGTGAGGCTGGTTAGAACCATGAGGGTCGGGTCTTGAGTCCGCCCAAGGCGTTTACTTGCCATAGCGGCTCCTTCTGATCCACCCGTTCCCCTACTATATCGCAAGTCGTAGTAGTGCTCCGCGGGTTCAGCCGCCACTGGCGACTCGTAGGGGCTTCGACTGGTCGAGCAGGTCCACGGGGAAGCGGTAGGTGTTATTTCGAATCTCGTTCCGCCCGAGCACAGCACGAGGCACTTGGCAACGGGCGACGACACTGCCCCAGAATGAGCATCTCCTCCATCAGAGGCTCCCGAGGGCCTGTACGTGGCCGATATGGTAAAAGGCTGCACGAAAGCGCAGATGGCGGCGTGGCCGAGTGGTTAGGCAGGGGGCAGAAGAGCCCAGTTCAGTGTTTCGTGTGGCCTGTCGAGCGCATCAGCTACAACCGCACCTTGAGGGCATCGAGGACCAGACACGTACGCTGGCAGCAGCGTCGCGACGAAGAGGGGGAGCCCGGCATGGGAACAGAGGAGAACAAGGCCGTTGTTCGTCAGTTCCTCAGCGAGACACATTCCACCGGTGGCAACCTCGATGTACTCGACGAGCTGCTTGCGCCGAACTACGAAAACCTCGCAATGGGTGGCGCTGATCTCGCTGGTACAAAGGCGGGGTTCAGTGCCCTCATAGCCACGGTGAAGGATCTGCGGCTCGATGTCGAAGAGTTGGTGGCCGAGGGGGATGCGGTGTTCGCCCGGGTCAAAATCGTCATCACTGTCCCCGATGGGAGCACGACGACAGCCCGAGGTCTTGCGTACTACCGCCTCGCTGACGGCAGGATTGTCGTGAATGATGCGACGTCCGTCCCAGATCTGATGCAGGTGCTCGGCCCGCTCATGGCACCGCCGCCCGGGGCGGAGTCCTAAAGGACTCACGAACGTTCTTTCCGCTCAGGATCCGAAGTGCCCTCTGCCATGTACGGCTGATTAACGAGACAGCCCTCCAACGCCCTAAGAGATCAACTTGGCTCTCGAAGGCAGTCCAACGGGGCCGGTATGGTGAGCACCGCACAAAAGTGCAGATGGCGGCGTGGCCGAGTGGTTTAGGCAGGGGCCTGCAAAGCCCCGTACGGCGGTTCGATTCCGCCCGCCGCCTCCAGGAAGTTTGCTGGTCAGCTAGTGGAATTGAGTTGACCGAGCTTCACCGACGTTGACCCAAGTTTGCTGGGCTTTCGCGTCATTCGCGTGGCACGTCGCGTCATTCGCGCGTCAGCTTGCGCCGGACCCACGATTTGTCGCTCACGAGGTGGTCTCGTCACCGCCGAGGTGGAAGTTCAAGTACTCAGCGACTTCGGCTTGCCATTCGCGGTCCGAGGTATCAAATGCGGCCTCCGGCGCGATTGGTGACCGAGGGTCGGCCTTGAGTTTCTTCCCGGTGTGAGCCGCCGACCACACAATTTGTGGCTCGCGCTAGGGGCTCATGGGACCCGCCCCGCTGGTTTTCTCGGGCGCTTGATTCCGTTCCCCGTCGGACTACGGGGAGACGCCGGCGGTAGGTTCCCTCGAGTGGACCACTACGCCGATGCCGTGTTCTCCGAGCCCGGCCGGTGCTGGCGCATGGTCCATACGTCCGGAGCGGCTTATTGTCCTATCCCGAACGCGCCGCTCTGGAATGGAATCCCTTGACCAAAGATCGAGCGAATCGTCCGGCCAGCCGGCGCTTCGTTCGCCGACATCCGCTGATCGCGGGTCTGGTGCTCGTCATCGTCGTCTTTCTCGTGGCGAGCTCGGTCCTGTTCGTGTGGCCCGCAACAGACCAGCCGCGACACGTCGATGCAATCCTGATCCTGGAGGGTGACAACGAAGCCGCCCGCGAGAGCACAGCGATCTCGCTCGCCAAGAGGGGTTACGCCCCGGTACTGCTTTTCTCTCAAGGGAACCCCGACGGGCCAGCTTGCCCTCGGGTGCCCCGAGTCTCGGTCGTGTGCTTCGTCCCGAACCCCGAGCAAACAATCGGTGAAATCAGGTACGCAACCGCCTACGCCCGTCGTCGGGGGTGGCAGTCTCTCTTGGTCGTGGCTGGGCGCACCCAGGTCACCCGGGCACGACTACTGGCCGAGCGGTGCTTCTCGGGGCGACTCGTCATGGTTCCTGCCCCAGTCCAGCTCATCGATCTGCCATTTCAGATCGTCTACGAGTGGGGTGCCCTCACGAAGGCTGTGCTGTTGAATGAGCACTGCTAAGAGGGGGGTAGTCGAAACAGCGGGCTAGCGGGCATCCTGCGGGCCTTCGGGCTCAGTGGGGGTCGTCGGCGCTAACGGCGGCGGAAAGCCACGAGCGAGCCTTCTTTGCCCGGTCAGCCGGTGGCGGAGCTGCCAGATTCGCAGAGAGGCAACGACGCCTGCCAGCAAGAGGCCGCCGATCGTAGCGAGCAGTAGCGCCACGCCGAGCGGCAGCGTCCCATTAGCCGTGAAGAATGAAACCTTCACGGACCTCGTGTTTTGGAGGATAAAGACTAGAAGTAGGGCGACCACTACCGCGCCAGCGATTACCCCGATCCATGCGGCCGAAATGCGCGTTCGTCCGGTGCCGTGTGACGAAAGGGCCCCGTGCCCGACGGGCTCGGTGGGGGGCACCCCGGGATCGGGACCCGCTCCAGTCGGCGTATCGGTCATGGCCGTTGGGACAGTACCCCCGGGGGGGCCATGCGGTAAACACTCCCCAACGCCCCTACCTGGCAGATCCCCGCCTATAGGCCGGCTCACCCTCATGAGCAGCATCGGAGCAGCTGCGAAGCAGCGTCGCATGGACGCGCCATGCCGGATCGCCACTCGCGAAGGGGTCCGCGACGCCAGCGTCCACCACGCTTGCGGCGACGTGCAGGTCAGACTGTTCAAGGGCAGTTCGGAGATCGCCATTTTGGGGGTTGGGTGAAATGAGACTCCGCCATCAAGGCAGGACGTCGTCTCGACCTGCTTCTCCGCGGACCCGGGCGATTGCGACTGGCCTCGGCGCGGCGATAGTGGTGCTCGTTGCAGTTGGGTTGGTGGCCCTGCATCCATGGCAACACAATCGAACAGCGCCGCTGAACGCGACCAGCCCAACAACGACTGTCGGTCAGACGTCGGTATCGTCGACCTACGACAAATATGCAGCGCCGTTCCGTCGGGCACTCGAGAAATGGAACACAGGGTGGACGGAAATCAACCGAACAACGGCGCATTCGGGAGTGATCCCGACGTCCGCACAGGTGTCCGCGATCGAGACCCCGCTGCTCGTTGCTGCAAATCGCTTCCTCGTGGAGCTTGAACGGATGAGTGTGCGCCGGCACATTCGGGGAGACCTTCGCCACGAGATCGGGGATCTGTCCGCCTTTATCGGTGACGAAACGGAGGTCAACGCGCTCTGGCCGGCCTCCGAGTCGGTCACGCTGCGGGGAAGGGCCGATCTGGCCAAGCTGAACGCCGCCGCTTCGGTATTCGGCGCCGACCTTCATGTCGCGTCGGCGACGGGCCCGTAACGCGAAACGGGAGGTCATCAACCGAGCCCGAGTGACTCGCGCACTTTCGAACGTTGTGATGCCGGATTGCCGCGCGGCCGAGCCCGGCCGGTGCTGGCGGCTGGTCTACGACGGCGAAGGGTCAGGCCGCCCGACGTTCTGCGAGAAGCCCGTCGCGTGGGTTGGCAACACCCGGCTCGTCGGTGGGAAGCAGATCCGGGTCTGGTCCTGCGAGGGGCACGTCGAGGGGGTCGAGGAGACAAAACGGGTTGGCCATCGGTAAGTCGCGGTGGCGGGCATCAGGGCCGTTGTCTACGGTGCGGGTGCCATGCCGTTCCAGTATGTCGTCCGATTCATGGACCCGGAGCGCGAGTCGGAAACGGCGCTGTCTGACGACCCATGGGTCACCGAAGGCGACGAGACGGCCTTCTACACGACCTCACATGGTGGCGTGAAGCAGCGAATCGCGTTTCTGACGAGCGAGATCGAGAAGATCGAGTCCCCCCACGCTGGCAGTAGGTGAAGCAGATTCCCTAGCTCGCCGTCCGCCGCATCCTGGCCCGTTCCCGGTCGCTGGTGCCGCCCCAGATGCCCACTAGGTCAGGATCGGCCATCGCGTAATCGAGACAGTCCTACCGCAAGACCAACAGCGGGCTAGGAGGCATCCTGCGGG
>PLWZ01000080.1 GCA_003151235.1 Acidimicrobiaceae bacterium | reverse complement strand
GACCCAGTCAGAGGGGTCGGGTCAGCAGTGCCAAACCGTCTGGGCAAGCGATCGACGCACGTGCCAGTGCTGAGGACGGCTAGTGGCTGATGGCGTAACAGCCACACTGCGACGCTGTTCAACAGGGCGGGCAACGGTCACTCGGCAAGGAGCCGTCTGTTAGCTGTCCTCTGGTCCAGGTTTCGGGTCCCGCCCGCCAGTACCCGCTCAGATGCGATGATTTCCAGCTGTGGGGTTGTCGCCCTTTGAAACGTTGCCGCCGGTTAGCTCATCATTGCACCAAGCATCAGTGCACTCTGTAGGGATCCAAGCAGCATCGAGTTCGCTCTTGGAGGTATCGAGCGTCGTCATCGCCGTACTTGCCCTGGGTTGGACCGTCACCGCCGCTGTCCGGCAGTGGCCGCGAATCAGGGTGGTGCGTCGCCAGGATGCTCGCGTTGGGGGGATATCGAGCAAACCCGGCGAGCAATACACATTTATCGCCACGGTCGTCAACATGGGCACGGAGGCGGTCACCATCGAAGACGTTGGATGGCAGTGCACCTCAGGCGGTTTCTCTCAGATTACGGTCCACCGCCTGCGGTTGGATGCCATGAACGTCAAGGGACCGGAGGTTCCTTGCCGGGTCGAGGGTCATGGCACCGCGACTTGGGAGATCGGCGGTGAGATCATCTGTTCGCAGTTTGGCCGCTTGGATGAAAACGAACTCTACGCCTGGGCGCATCGTTTCGCCGGTCGCCGTGGATGGCCATGGTCAGATCAACGCCGGTTCGGTCTCAGGACTTACGAGTCAGACCGAATGCCCTCTCCTTGTCCGATTGCGATTCGGGAGCATCGGGAAAGAATGAAGCTCGGCTCCGGGGACTGATTGTTAGTCAGCCGTCACACCGCCGGGATCAGCCGCTATCCCCGGTAAGGCACCATATGAACCATGGATGACGTTGCGCTCGAGGTACTCGACGCCTTCGCGACCGGTCACGTCGCCGATGCCGCTGAGCTCGTCTTCGAGTACATGGCGACTACATGCGCGGAGGTGGGCTGGCTCGTTCCGGCTGCTCCGGCTGAGCTTCCAGAATCCCTCCGCCGCGAGGTCGAAAACCTGGTGGGAGCCTATGCCGCACCTGGCACCTTCCTCATCGGCCTTCGCCAAGGGCGTCCGATCGCCGGAGTCGGCTTACAGATGAGGGGCCAGGCGACCGCCGAAGTCAAACGGCTCTACGTGCGGCCAATCGAGAGAGGCGGGGTAGGGCGGATTCTCATGGAGGCCCTCCACGCACGAGCCTCTCGTATTGGGATCGGGCGCTTGGTCCTTGATGTGCTGCCGACTCGGGCCCACGTGATCGAGCTCTATCGACAACTCGGATACGTCGAAACAGAGCCTTACACCGTTGAGCCAGTGCCCATGGTCTACATGGAGTTCATGTTCTGAGCTCTCTCATGAAGCGCTGTGGGTGGCTGGGGACCACTGCGGGGTCATGACGACACGACTCGCTGACGGGCTCGTCGGACGATCGAACACGAACCCAGCGGGCTCGCGACTGTCGGATCTCGTCGCCAGGTTGGTGCACCGCGGTCATGTCCGAGTTGGAGTTCTCGTCGGTCCCTGGCCCCATGGACTTAGACAGGGTGTCGATGGCGACGGCAATCGGCTGGTGGAGTTCGATCCACGCCAGAAGATACAGAGCCTGTAAGGGATCGTGGAGCTGGGCCGGAGTCGTCATCACCTGGAACTGTTCAGAAGGGACAGATTCCCCGTTCTGCTGACACCAGGCGTCAAGCCGTTCGGCGATGGTCTCGACTCCCTCGGCAGCCACGTAGAGGACCGGTCCTTGCCTCTTCATCTCGTTGCCCAGCCACGGACGCCCGACCACCAAACTCGCAAACAGGTCGAGGACCAAGAAGGTTTTGTAGGTACCGGTCTTCCCGTGCAGGAGCACGCTGCTCTGCTCGCGGATGACGTCGTTCACTAACCATGGAGCCCGTGCTTCGGTTCGGAGCCCGTCGAGGGGGACGATCGAAAGGCCAAAGGAGTCGTTATCTGGCTCTAGTGCTTCCGCAAGTTTTGCTTCTGCAAGATCGTCGGATCCATACGTTTGTGCGGTCACTGATGCACCCCTGCCCTTTCTCGTTTGGCAGGGACTCTCCCTGCCCGCATCGTGGCTTGCCCACCGTGGCGAAAGGCGCTCGGTTGGTGGAGATTCGTCTCTGACGAACCCCGCTCGTGATGTCTGTTCAGTGTCGTAGACGGGCGTCTCGGCCGCGTCCCACATAGGCCACTGCCTGGGATTTTTGTATTAGCTACGGGGTAATCGTGACTGGATTTCGGTCCGGCCGGACGTGTCCAGCGGAACGTCGCTGATACTCGCTAAGCCGCCCATGCGTCTCTGGGTGCCTACGGTGATCCCTGCCGGTGGACCACACAGCCGCATGGCGACCCTGCGCCCCCTCGGCCATCGAGTGGCCCGTTCGTCGGCTGCCGATTGGGCGACCGTGTGCCGACCCTTTGGAGTCACGGCGCGAGAGTTGGGCCATTGGCTACAAAGACCGCGGGATCCGACTGCCAGGTAAACTCTCGAATGTGCCAAAGTCCCAGGTAGTGAAGCTGTGTCTCGCACAGGATCCTGAAGCGGACGCGCTGCTCTCGGAGAACCCTCTCTCTTTAGTAATAGCCATGGTGTTGGACCAGCAGGTGCCGCTCGAATGGGCGTTCCGGGCACCGGTCGAGCTGTCCCGGCGACTCGGGGCCCCGCTCGACGCCAACACGCTCGCTGTGATGGACCCCGAGAAGTTGACCGGCGTGTTCGCGGCCAAGCCGTCGCTGCACCGCTACCCGGCCTCGATGGCGAAGAGGGTGCAGGCGCTGACCGTCGAGGTGGCGGACAACTACGGCGGCGATGCCACGAAGGTCTGGAAGGACGCGGAGACCGGGAAGGAACTGCTCAACCGGGTCAAGGCGCTTCCGGGGTTCGGCGAGCAGAAGGCCCGCATCTTCACCGCCCTGCTCGGCAAGCAGTTCGACGTCCGCCCCGACGGCTGGGTGGACGCGTGTGCCCCCTACGGGGAGGCCGGCTCGTTCCGGTCGGTAGCCGACATCACCGACGAGGCCAGCCTCCTGAAGGTGCGCGAGTACAAGAAGTCGATGAAGGCGGCCGCCAAGTCGACCACGTGACGGCGACCCTGGACGGCCGCCGTCTCTATCTCTGCACCCCCGACCGTGCCGATCTCGCGGCGTTCGTCGACTCGTGCATCCGCGGCGGTGTCGACGTGGTGCAGCTCCGAGACAAGGACCTCGACGCCCGGTCGGTCCTCGGGAGGGCCAAGGTTCTGCGCGAGGTCTGCTCAGGCCACGGCGTGCCGTTCATCGTGAACGACCGGCCCGATCTGGCCCTCGAGTCGGGGGCCGACGGCGTGCACCTCGGGCAGGACGACGGACCGTGCGCGCTGGCGCGGCGGCTGCTCGGGCCCGAGGCGATCATCGGTCACTCGACCCATTCGCCCGAGGACCTGGAGCGGGCGCTCGGCGAACCGGTCGACTATCTCTCGGCCGGCCCGGTCGTCGCGACGCCCACCAAACCGGGCCGGCCCGGCACCGGCACCGAGTACCTGTCGTTCGCGGTAGCACGATCGCCGTGGCCGGTGTTCGTCACCGGCGGGGTCACCCCCGAAACGGTGCCGGGACTCGTCGCGGCGGGGGCCCGCCACTTCGTCGTGGTGCGTTGGCTCACCGAGGCCCCCGAACCCGAGGCGGCCGCGCGAGCGGTGTCGAGCGCGATCGACGAGGCGCTCGGGCGAGCCCCCGTTCAGGACTGACGCTCGAGCCAGCCGATCAGGGTCGCTGTCGCCCGGGGGTCGGCCCGCAACCAGTGCCCGGCGCCGAGCACCATGCGCAGCTCGGCACGGGGCCCGCCGGCCCCGACCAGCCGGCCGGCCGCATCGGTCGGCACCGCGTCGTCGTCCGAGCCCTGGACGACCAGGAGCGGCCGACCGCCGAGGAGCGCCGCCGACGACGCCGGCTCGAGTCCGCCCAAATCGGCCGCCCACGCCCGGACATCGGGAGGGAATCCCGCCTCGATCAGCCCGGCGCTCCGGCATCGCTCTGCGAGCGCTTGTGGTTCGGCGGCCCAATCGGCGAGGTGGGCCGGCGGCGCGAAACATGCCACCCCCCGGACGCGTTCGTCGCGGGCGGCCAGCGCGAGCGCGATGGCCGCGCCGAACCCGAACCCGGCCGCTCGCAGCCCGACACGCGAACCCATCTCCTGGTCGACCAGCGTCGCGGCGTCCTCCAACCAGCCGGAGCCCGAGAAGCTGCCCGCGGACCCACCGAGGCCCCGGAACATGCCCGCGACGACCCGCCATCCCGACTCCTGTGCGACCCGGTCAGCCAGGGCCTCGTAGGGGACGGCGACGTCGCCGCGCGCGCCCTCGATCGTCGGGAGCTCGGGGCAGAGCAACAGCAGCGGTGCCGAGCCGTCCCGGGTCCCGCCGGCCGCGTAGCTCCGCAGCGTCCCGGTGGGGCCGGCGGCCTCGGACCACTCTCCGCTCACGTCACCCCGGAGGCGACGGGAGCCGCATCTTGGTGGACCCGTTCAGATCCCGATGCGCTGGGCCAGCAGTTCGCGGTGGTAGGCGGGGTCGCCGAAGAGGAGCTCGGACGACTTGGCCCGCTTGAAGTACAGGTGTGCGTCGTGCTCCCAGGTGAACCCGATCCCGCCGTGGATCTGGATGTTCTCGGCAGCGGCGTGGAAGTACGCCTCCGAGCAGTAGGACTTGGCCAGGCTGGCCACGACCGGCAGCTCGTCGGAGTCCTCGGCCGCCGCCCATCCCGCGTAGTAGGCCGCCGACTTCGCCGACTCGACCTCCAAGAGCATGTCGGCGCACTTGTGCTTGATGGCCTGAAAGCTGCCGATCGGCCGACCGAACTGGATGCGGTTCTTCGCGTAGTCGACCGAGCTGTCGAGGCAGTGCTGGGCCCCGCCGACCTGCTCGGCGGCCAGCGCGACTGCGGCGAGGTCGAGCGTCTTGGTCAGGCCCTCGGCCGCACCGCCGTCGGTCCCGATGAGCCGGGCCGGTGTGGACTCGAAGACCAGGCGGGCCTGCTTGCGGGTCTGGTCCATCGTCGGCAACGAGGTCCGGGTGAGACCGGACGCGCCGCCCTCGACGGCGAAGAGGCTGAGGCCGGCCGGGGTCCGCGCTGCCACCAGGATCAGGTTGGCGATGTGCCCGTCGATCACGAAGGACTTGTGGCCGTCGAGCGTCCATGAGCCGCCGGACCCGCTCGCCTGCAGTGCGATGCCTTCGAAGTCCCAACGACCGTTGTCCTCGGTGATGGCCAGCGTCCCGATGGTCTCGCCCGAGGCGAGGCCGGGCAGCAGGTCCTTCTTGGCCGAGTCGTCGCCGGAGGTCAACAACGCGTTGGCGGCCAGGGCCACCGTTGCGAAGTAGGGCGCGCAGAGGAGCGCCGAGCCCATCTCCTCGAGGATCACGATCAGTTCGACATAGGAGAAGCCCGACCCGCCGTACTCCTCGGGGATCGTGAGCGACTGGAGGCCGAGCTGATCTGCCATCTGGGACCAGACGGCCGGGTCGTACCCGTCCTCGGTCTCCATCAGCCGCCGGACCTCGGTCTCGGGCGACTTCTCCTGGAGGAACCGCCGCACGGCGGTCCTGAGCTCTTCTTGTTCCTCGCTGAAGGCAAAGTTCATCGCGGCCCCCTTTCTCGTGGGTTCCGGGCGTCGATTGTGCGCCCGACCCCGCCAACAGGGCAGCCCTGCCCCGAACGTCCGTCCATGGCTGTCTACCAGAATTGGCCGCCAATCGACAACGGGATCGTTCCCACCGCCGGTCATCGCTCGGTCCGGAGCGCGCCTCGCGGCGCGAAGAAGGGAGGATTTCGGGTGGTCAGGCGTTTCCAGCCCGCTCTCACTGTGGAATCCTGGGGTCGTGCCCGAACTCGTGCAGATCTGGGAGGACACCGCCTGCGAGCTGCATCGCATGGTGGTCGGTCCGGTCGACAACAACGTCTACGTGCTCCGGTGCCGGTCGACGGGCGAGGCGATGCTGGTCGACGCGGCCAACGAGCACGAGGCCCTGCTCGAGGTCTGCCAACGACTCGGGGTCAACCAGGTCGTCGAGACCCATGGGCACTGGGACCACATCCAGGCGGTGGGGGCGGTCCGCGACGCTGGGATCAGCGTGTCGGTGACCGCCGCCGACGCAGCCATGCTCCCCTCCTACGACCTGCTGCTGGACGACGATGCGATCCTCGAGGTCGGCAAGCTCCGGGTCCGCACGGTCGCCACCCCGGGCCACACCCCCGGGTCGATCTGCTTCGCCGTCGAGGGCACGCCCCTCCTCTTGACCGGGGACACGCTCTTCCCGGGCGGGCCCGGGAACACCAAGTTCGACGGGGGCGACTTCCCGACGATCATTCGCTCCATCGAGGACCGGCTCTTGTCTCGCTACGGCGCCGACACCGTCGTCCTCCCGGGCCACGGCGATTCGACGACCATCGGGACCGAGTCCCCCAGCCTTCAGGAGTGGATCGACCGCGGCTGGTGAACCCGCCGTGAGCTGGACCGATGCGGCCCAAGCGGGGCCACGGCAAGCCCGAAGACCCTGGTTTCAAAAGTTGACCAAAGTAGTAGGCTTTTAACCGATGGCCGCCGATTCGACCCCCGAAACGAGCGATACCGACGTGCCCGTGCTGGCGGTGAACGACCTCCGGGTCAGCGCCGAGGACTCCGAGATCCTCCGCGGCGTCACCTTCGAGATCGCCCAGGGGGAGGTGCACGCCCTGATGGGGCCGAACGGGGCCGGGAAGTCGACCCTGGCCAACGTGCTGCTCGGACACCCCGGCTACCGGGTCACGGGCGGCGCCATCCGGCTCAACGGCGAGGACATCACCGCTTGGCCGACCGAGGTGCGGGGGAAGGCCGGGCTCTTCCTGGCCTTCCAGTACCCGGAGGCCCTGAGCGGCGTCTCGGTCACCCAGTTCCTGCGCCAGGCCATGTCCGCACGGCGCGGCATCGACCTCTCCGTCCTCGAGGTGCGGTTCGCCATGACCGAGTGGATGGAGCGGCTCGGGATGGACCCTGCGTTCGGCGAGCGATACCTGAACGAGGGGTTCTCGGGCGGGGAGCGCAAGCGCAACGAGATCCTCCAGATGGCGCTCCTGGAGCCAGACATGGCGGTCCTCGACGAGACCGACTCGGGCCTCGACGTCGACGCGCTCGGGGTCGTCGGGCGTGGCGTGACCACCGTGCGAGAGCTGCACCCGGCGATGGCCGTGCTCGTCGTCACCCACTACCAACGGATCCTGCGCGACCTGGTGCCCGACCGCGTGCACCTCATGATCGACGGACGGATCGTCGAAAGCGGCGGCGCGGAACTGGCGGCCAAGATCGAGTCGGACGGCTATGACTCGTGGCGGGGTTGAGATGACGGTGCACGACCCGATCGACGTCGAGGTGATCCGCAAGGACTTCCCGCTGCTAACCCGCACCGTGCACGACCGCCCGATCGTCTACCTCGATTCGGCCTCCTCGTCCCTGCAGCCGCGCCAGGTACTGGCGGCCATGGACCACTACTACGAGACGACGCATGCCAACGTGCACCGCGGCGTCTACGCGACGGCCGAGGGTGCGACCGAGCTCTACGAGGGTGCGCGACGAAAGGTCGGACGGTTCATCGGCGCGCCGGACCCCAAACGCGAGATCGTGTTCACGAAAAACGCCACCGAGGCGCTCAACCTCGTCGCAAACAGCTGGGGACGGTCCAACCTCGCGAAGGGCGACGTCGTCGTGCTCACCGAGATGGAGCATCACGCGAACCTGGTCCCGTGGCTGATGCTCGCCGAGTCCATCGGTCTCTCGCTCCGCTACCTGCCCATCGACGGCCAAGGCCGGCTCGACCTATCGGATCTCGACCGCATCGTCGACGGGGCCAAGGTGGTCGCGCTGAGCGCCATGTCGAACGTGCTCGGGACGATCAACCCGGTACCCACGATCGCCGAAGCGGCCCATCGGGCCGGGGCGGTGGTGGTGGTGGACGGGGCCCAGTCGGTGCCGCACCTCCCGACGAACGTCACCACCCTCGGCGCGGACTTCCTCGCGTTCTCCGCCCACAAGATGGAGGGGCCGACGGGGATCGGGGTCCTGTGGGGCCGCGCCGAGCTGCTCGCGGCGATGCCGCCGTTCCTCGGTGGCGGCGGGATGATCCTCGACGTCTCGCTCGAGGGCTTCACCCCTGCCGAGCCGCCGTGGCGCTTCGAGGCCGGGACACCGCCCATCGCCGAGGCCGTTGGGCTGGCGGCGGCGGTCGACTACCTGACCGGCGTCGGTATGGAGCACATCGTCGCCCACGAGCGCCTGATAACCACCTATGCGATCGAGGCGCTACACGAGCGGCTGGGGCCGGACTGCACGATCTTCGGGCCGCCGCCGGGGGGCGACCGCGGCGGCGTGCTCTCGCTCGCGTACCGAGACGTCCACGCCCACGACCTCGCCCAGGTGCTCGACCAGTTCGGCGTGTGCGTCCGCCCGGGTCACCACTGCGCGAAGCCGCTCATGCGAAAGCTCGGCGTGACCGCCACCGCGAGGGCCTCGATCGGCCTGTACAACGACGAACGGGACATCGACACCCTGATCGAAGGGCTCAACCACGTCGGTACAGTGTTTGGATGACGTCTCGAGCGGACGAGCAGGCCTGATGCCTGGCCTCGAAGACCTCTACCGAGAGATCATCCTCGACCACTACCGGTCCCCACGGAATCGCGGCGAGCTCCCGTCACCACCGGCACACCGGGTCGAGGGCTTCAACCCGCTCTGTGGCGACGAGGTCGTGGTCAGCCTGGACGTGGCCGATGGCCAGCTGCGGGACATCAAGCTCGCCGGCTCGGGGTGCTCGATCAGCCAGTCATCGGGCTCACTCATGTCGGCCGCCGTCAAAGGCAAGCCGATTGACGAGGTCCGGGAACTGATCCGGGTCTTCAAGACGATGATGTCGGTGCACGAGGCATCGCTCGGCGACGACCGCACCACCGGAGCCGAGGACTCGCCGGCCGAGCCCGAACCGGTCGACGTGTCGAAGTTGGGCGAGCTGGCGGCACTGCAGGGCGTGGTGAAGTTCCCGGTGCGGATCAAGTGCGCCACCTTGAGCTGGAACGCCCTGACCCAGGGGCTCGACGAGCTCGCCTCGGCCTAGTCGAACCCCGCCCGGCCCGCCGGGAGCGCAACCTTTCCCACGCACCCTGTTCCGGCGTTCGCGCACGTAGCGCGCACGCCGGGACTCTCTCCATGGGGCATCGTGATATCATGATGTCGTGGCAAAGCAGACCACCGTCCGGCTCCCTGAGGAACTGGCCGAACAGGCCGAAGTGGTCGCCCGCGTCAAGGGCACCAGTTTGAATTCACTCATCGTGGAGTCACTCTCGGCGGAGATCGCTCGAGTGCGTGCCGACAAGGACTTCACCTCCCGAGCCGACCGGCTTCTGAAGCGAGACAAGGAGCTGCTCGATCGTCTAGCTCGGTGACGCTGTTCATTTCGCTGCCGGAGTTCTTCTGGTTGGCCGAACAAGTCACGGGGATCGAGGCTGACGTGCTGGCGACGCCGAGAAGTATCGACCTTGCGGACTCTGCGCTCCACGCTCCTCAAGCGAGCTTCGGTGGGCAGGACTTCTACCCGGATCTGATCGACAAGGCGGCCGTCCTCGCCTGCCACATTGTGTGGAACCATCCGCTGCCCGATGGCAACAAAAGAGTGTGCTGGGCATGCCTCGTGATGTTCCTCGATCTCAACGGTGTCATGTGGGGTCCCGATCCGCCCATTTTCGATGAGGCGGAGCAGGCAGTCCTCGCCGTGGCGGCGCGCGAAGTCGATGCAGTTTGGCTTGCCAACTGGTTGCGGCAGCGAACACGTGTGGACGATTCATGAAAACAGGACGGCGTACGGAGCTTGGCGCTGCTGACGGAGACGGACGAAGTTCGGGGTGTTCGGCCTGCGCCGCGCGTGGTGACGTATGGTGCCGCCGGTGGTGGAGGCGGTGACCCGGAGGGGGGGCGACCACTTTCGGCTCACCGTCCTTGCCGCCGTGGCCGTCGTCGCGGCGGGATGCTCGGGATCACCGAGCTCCCAAGCCCCCACGGGCACCAGCAGCACCGGCGCGGCCGCGTCGCCTGCGACCTCCCCGGTCCGAGGCGCGAAGAACTTGATCATCTCCGACACGGTACGGACACAGTTGATCGCCGCGGTGGCGGCCCAGAACCGCGTCGCCCCCTCCGAGTACAGCGGCCTAAGGCAGGGGCTGACCTATTACGCCGTCGACACGACCACCGAGACCTACTGGGCCGGCGCACAGATGGTGGCCGCTCCCTCCCCTAACCCCAACCAGCCCACCCAGGCCCAGGTGTCCTCGCAGGATGAGGGCTCGTACTACGTCTTCGAGGAGCCGCGGGGCGGCACATGGAAGGTCTACGCGACGGGCGGCACTCCGCAGCTCGGGGCGTGCGGGATCACCGTCCCGCCGGCGATCATCCAAGCATGGGGCTGGCCGTCCGGCACCTGCCGCTCCCCCGGCTCCTGAGCGCAAGCCGCTCTCGCCCTCGCACCTGGCCGGCTCCTCCTCGCCATCAGCAGGGCGTCGGGTCGAATGCCGGGATCGTCGTCGTGGTGGTGGTCGTCGTCGTCTCCCCCGGCGTCGTCGTGGTGGTGGTCGCACCGGGGCCACTCAGCACCGGGATGGCGAGCGGGTCGCTGTTGACGTCGAGCGGCGGGGTCGACGGCGTGTTCGGCGTGGCGCCCAGGAATTGCGTGATCATCTGTTGGGCCGCCGGCTCCTGGATGATCTCCACGTCTCCGCCGCCGTTCTGCGCGCCGAGGGTCGGCAGGGTGAGGGTCTGCAGCTTGGACGGCGAGAACGCGTGGTACTTGCTGGCCAGCTCGTAGATCAGGCCGAGGCCGAGGTTCTTGTCGACCGTGATGTCGTTCACCACCGAGTCGAGGAACGACTTGAGGGTCAGCGGATTAAAGGTCGACTCCACCTTCGAGATGAGCGCCTCGATGATCTCGTCTTGGCGCTGGATCCGGCCGAGGTCCGACGACGGGTCGTAGGTCCAGCCGCCCGCGGCGGGGTCGTCGTACTGGAAGTACCTCGAGCGGGCTAGCGCGAGGGTCTGGTTCCCGTTGAGGGTCTGACATCCGGTCGTCGGGATGGCGAGCCCGGAGTTGTCGATCTGGCACCCTTGATCGCTGCAGTCCCGGACCGGGTAGTTGAAGTTCAGGTTGATGCCGCCCACCGAACCGACGGCCTGGATGAGCCCGATGAAGTCGATCACGACGAAGTGGTTGATCGGGATGCCGAAGGTGTTCTCTATCGTCTCGGTGAGCGAGTTGATCCCCGAAGCCGGCGTGGTGCCGCCGTTGAAGGCCGTGTTGATCTTCTGGGGGCCGCTCAGCCCGGTGCTCTCGGGGATCCCCGACATCTCGACCCAGGTGTCGCGGGGGATCGAGAGCAGCTGGGCCGTTCCTGCCTGGGGGTTCACGTGGAGGATCTTGATCGTGTCGCTCCGCTGACCCCCGTTGGTCGCGACCGTGCCGAAGGATTTGGCCGCCTGACCGGTGTTCCCGGCCCGAGTGTCCGAGCCGACGATCAGCACGTTGAACGGGGCGACGGAGCTGGTCACGACGGCGCACGAGGTGCAGTCGACCTTGGCCACCTTGTTCCACTCGTAGCGGAGGTAGGCGTAGCCCGACCCGACCACGCCCACGAGCAGGATGATCACGACGCCGAGAACCGTGAGCACCCGTCGCTTCGTGCTCCAGCGGGGCCGGCTACGTCGATGACTCGGGCCCTTGCGGCGGGGAACGTGATCGGGAGCGGTCGGCGGGCGCCCCTCGATGTGGTCGCCGAGTGCCTTCAACCCCTCTGCGTTGGCCGGCTTGCCGGCCGCCGATGCGGGGTCGGCGCCCTCGCCGAGTTGGGCGAGACCGCGGAGCGGATCGTTGCCGCGGCGGCCGCCTTTGGACGAGTCCGACGAACGACCACCAGCCATGGCGCCCTACGGTACCAACCGCCTCCCGCAGGCCCCGCCAGGGCGGATGCTCTTTACAAACTTCTTACAGCGTGCGCGGATAGGCACCGCACACCGCCCTTCTCGGGCGTCCGGCTCATGCTCGATCACCGAGCAGTGCCGGTTCCTGCTTCTTCGCCGGTTCCCCGGCGGTTGCGGGACCAGTTCCACCACCACCGAGGCGGTGGCCAGCGCTCGTCCCTCCACAAGCATTGGTGACCCGGCCCCGTGCTTCGGGGTCCGGGGCCTGGGATGCCGAGGAAGACTCGGCGTTCGCCCAGAGCGCGAGGTTGACCGCGGCGTTGCGATCCCGGTCCATGACCGCTCCACAGTGCGCGCAGCGAAAGACCCGGTCCGACAGCGTCATCTCGGCCCAATGCCATCGGCACGACGAACAGGTCCTCGAAGACG
>PLWZ01000019.1 GCA_003151235.1 Acidimicrobiaceae bacterium | reverse complement strand
GTTGGTCGTGCGAACTCACGCGGCAATAGGCGACAGAGCGGCCGTCGGCCACTGCCGTTGGTGTCTGCTCAACGACGATCGTGCCGGACGTGAGCCGGCGCGCCGGAACCGGCATCTTGCCTTCGCGGAACCAGCGATAGGCGGTGTTGGGATGAACGCCGCACGAACGAGCCCACTCGGCGAGCTTCACGGCATAAGCGTACATATGTTCGGTTGCGTTTAGATGGATTCTCCCGAGCTGCTCCTAACCCCCGTAGCTCATGCGGGTGTCCTCCGTCCGCAGGACCGGCGGGGCATCGTCTCCGGGCGGGCCACCGACGTCGACGACCTCGCCCACGAAGAGCGTGTGGCTGCCGAGCTCGTCGGCCGAATGCACGCGGCAGTCGACCCACGCGGGCGCACCGGCCAGGATGGGTGCCCCCGTCGTGGCGGTCGTGACCGGCTCCCCCGCCATGGCCACCGGCTGGCCGTCGTCGCCGAGCGTCACCTCGGTCACCGGCTTCACGAACCGGCGGACCACCGCCCGGTCCTCACGGGCCAGCACCGACACCGCGAAGCACCCACCTGCCTGTATCAGCCGTGCCGTGACCGCCCCCACCTCGACTGCGACCGCGACCAGTTTCGGCCGCGTGGCCACCTGGACGACCAGGTTGGCCGTCATCAGATTGTGCCGCGGCTCGCCGTCGAGCACACCGGTCGACCCGACCACGAAGAGGCCCGTGGGGAAGGACCACAGCACCCGTCGGCGCAGCCGGTCGTACGCGTCCCGGTCCGCGCCGTCGGGGAACGGGCCGACGAGATCGTCGGTCATCCGAGGACCCCGATGTCGGGCTCGGTGGTGGTGGTCGTCGACACGGTGAGGCCGGTCAGCTGGTCGACCAGGGTGACGGCCTGCTGCAGTTTGGCCTCGGCCTGGATCCGCTCCTTGGTCGCCCTGTCGAGGAGCGAGCGGTTGGTCCCGGCGGAGTTGTAGCAGTCGTTGCCGGCGTCGTAGGCGAGCGCATAGCCCGACGACAAGAGGTCGGTGAGCTGCGCGTTGGGGGTAGGCAGCTCGCCGTTGGCACTCTGGGCGTCGGTCAGCAGCACCCCGCAGTCGGTGTGCAACACCCCCGAACCCTGGTGCCCGTCCACCGCGATCCGGACCCGGCTCGCGTCACCGACCACGGTGCCGACCGAGGCCCCGAGGCCGGTCTGGCGCACCCAGGCCACGAGGTCCTGGGTCGGCGTGCCGGACCGGCCGGTCCCGCCGTACGCGATGAACGCGAGGACCCCGATTGCAACCACCCCGGCACCGGCCACGACGATCTTCCAGCGGGCCGGACTCCCGCTCACTCGACCCGCAGCAGGTGGTAATCGCGACGTCCCTTTCGCAGCACGATGAACCGACCCTGCAAGAGGTCGTCGGTACCGAGCGACCGGTCGAGGTCCTCGACCCGCCGGTTGTTCACGTAGATGCCGCCACCCTCGACGTCCCGTCGGGCGTCGCTCTTGGACTTGGACAGCCCGGCCCGGGTCAGCGCGTCGACGATGTCCAGGCCGCCGGCGCCGTCGGCGCCGAGCGCGGTGCGCGTGAGCCCGCTCGACGGCGCGTCCTCGAACACCTCGAGCAGGGTCGCTTCGTCCAGCGTCGAGATCTCCTCGCCGAACAGGGCTTCGGAGGCCCGCTCGACGCGCTTGGTCTCGTCCTCGCCGTGGACGAGATCGCACAGCGCCGCTGCGAGCGCGCGCTGGGCCACCCGACGCTCCGGGTGCGCCGCTGTCTCGGCGTCCAACGCCGTGATCTCGTCGCGGGAGAGGAACGTGAAGAAGCGGAGGTAGTCGCCGACCTTGGCGTCCTCGGCCGTCATGAAGAATTGGTAGAAGCGGTACGGGCTGGTCCGTGCCGGGTCCAGCCAGATGGTCCCCTCGGCCGTCTTCCCGAACTTCGACCCATCGGCCTTGGTCACGAGCGGCGTGGTGAGCCCGTAGACGCGGTCACCTGTGACCTTGCCTATGAGCTCCGCCCCGACCGTGATGTTGCCCCACTGGTCGGTGCCGCCGAGCTGGAGGTCGCACCCCTGGTCGATGTGGAGGCGCAGGAAGTCGTACGCCTGCAGCAGCATGTAGCTGAACTCGGTGTAGGAGATGCCCTGGTTGGCCCGTTCCAGTCGGGACCGCACCGACTCCTTCGCGATCATCTCGTTCACCGTGACGTACTTGCCGACGTCGCGCAGGAACGTCATCAGCGACACCGTGGTCAACCAGGCCGCGTTGTCGGCGAGCAGCGCCCTGGATTTCCCGGCCGACTCGGTGAAGTCGAGGAACCGGGCCAGCTGCGGTCGGATCCCCTCGACGTTGGCGGCGAGCTCGTCCACGTCGAGCAGCTGACGCTCGTCGGACTTCCCGCTGGGATCGCCGATGAACCCGGTCCCACCGCCCGCGAGGGCGATGGGTCGGTGACCGGCCAGCTGGAGCCGTCGGAGCGTGCACAGCTGCAGCAGGTTCCCGTGGTGCAGGCTCGACGCGGTCGGGTCGAACCCTATGTAGGCGCTCAGCCCACCGGCGTCCAGCTTGTCGAACAGCGCCTCGTCGGTGACCTGGACGATGAGGCCGCGAAAGCGGAGGTCTTCGACGAGGCCGGGCACGCCGAAAGCCTGCCATACGGCCGTCGGCGCTCCGCTCGTCGGCGGTCAGTCCCTGTGCATCGCCGTCGAGCTCGGCTACGAGCGATCGGCCTCAGCCGGCCAGCACCGACCGTGCCGACTCTCCGACCGCCCGGTGGATCCGCTCGTGCAGCGCGACGTTGTCGGTGCGCGAGGGCAATGCGACCCTGATCACCGAGGGGGCCGGCACCCCGACAAATCTCCCCAGCGCCTCGTCCAACTCGGCCAGCGTCGAGACGTCGGCCACCGGGAGCCCGAAGCCCCGGGCCACCTCGCCGATCGAGACGCGCGGGGCCGTCCCGAACAGCCGCTCGAAGCGCTCCTCGGCCAGGGCGCCGGCCTGTGGGAGGAAACTGAAGATCCCCCCTCCGTCGTTGTCGAGAACGACCAGGGTGCACGATCCCGTCGCGTCGCCGACCGGGACCAGCGCCGAGACGTCGTGCAGGAATGCCAGATCACCGAGCACGGCAACCACCGGCCCGCCCACCCCGGCGGCGACGCCAAGGGCCGTGGAGGTGACCCCGTCGATCCCGTTGACGCCGCGGTTGGCCAGCACCCTCGGAGGGTTGGCCCGGGGAGCCCCGAACCACTCGAGGTCCCGGATGGGCATCGACGACGCAACGACCAGCGTGTGCGCGGCGTCGAGGTCCGCCAACAGATGCCGAAGCACGCCCGGCTCGCTCGCTCGCCCACCGGCCGACAACGGGTCGTTGTCCAGGGTCTTGTCGATCGCACCCTGCGCGGCGGCCTCTATCTGTTCCCAGCGTTCGCGCCATTGCGCCTGCCCCGCGACGGGCGCGCCGGCGAGTGCTTCGAGGAGCTCGACGGGATCGCCCCGGAGGACCTGGTGCTTCACCCTGTCGGGGTCGACCGTCGGCGACGGGTTGACGGCCACGATCTCGGCGCCCGCCGCAACGGCGTCGGCGAGAAACTCCCCGACGATCCGCGACGCCCACGGTCCGCCCAAGCTGAGCACGGTCCCCGGCGTGAGCGCATCGCGGACCCCGGGGTCCCGGAGGAAGGCGTCGGCGGCCGCGATCACCGCAGGATGGTCGATGCGCAGCCCCGAACGCGGATCGGCGAGGACCGGCCAGCCGAGCCGGTCGGCCACCTCCAACACCATCGGGGGAACGGGAGTTCCACCGCCGGCGACGATGACCCCGGGCCGCCCCCACAGCTCGACGTCGCGCGCGATGTCGACGGGAATCGATGGGCGCGCCGCCGGCGCGGCCCACGGTGCGCCGCCGGCGCGGCCCTCGGGCAACGGGCCGGCCGTCCCGAGGAGGGGCTCGTCGAAGGCCAGGTTGAGGTGCACCGGTCCAGCCCCGGTCACCGCCTCGACGACCGACCGGGCACCGATCGAACGCCACCCGGCGGTGTCGTCGCGCTCGGCCGGACCCGGCTCAAAGAACCACCGGACCGCGCCGCCGTACAGGTTGGATTGCTCGATGGTCTGGGGGGCGCCCACCCCGTGCAGGCGGGGCGGACGGTCGGCCGTGCAGACGATCAACGGGACCCCGGCATGGCTCGCCTCGACCACCCCGGCGTGGAGCTCGGCGGCGGCCGTCCCGCTGGTGGTGCAGACCACGCTCGGCACGCCGGTCGCGACCGCCAACCCGACGGCGAAGAAGCACGCCCCCCGCTCGTCAAGCCGCACATGCAGTTCGATCTCGTCGCGATCGGCCAGGGCCAGCACGAGCGGCGTCGAACGCGAGCCCGGGCAGACGACCGCATGGGTCACGCCGGCCCGGACCCACTCGTCGACCAGCGTCGCCGCGAAGGTGGCCTGGGCGTCGGCGGTCGCTACGCTCACCGCTCGTGGCCTCGCTTCACACCGAGTCGGTCGGTGAGGGCCCGACGCTCGTGCTCGCGCACGGGTTCACCCAGACCGGGCGCCTGTGGGGCCGGTTCGGCCAATCGGTCGGCCAGGGCCGACGGACCGTGTCGGTGGACCTGCCCGGCCATGGAGGCTCGGGCGACGTCGAAGCGGACCTCGACGCCGGGGGCGCCCTCCTGCTCGAGGCGGGCGGCACCGAGCCCTTTGACCTCTTGGGGTACTCGCTCGGGGCCCGCTTCGCGCTCCACGCGGCGCTCTCGGCGCCGGAACGGGTCCGCCGCCTCGTCCTGATCAGCGGGACCGCCGGCATGGAAGACGAGACGGCTCGGGCGGCGCGTCGGATCCGCGACGAGGAGACGGCGGCCGCGCTCGAATCCGAGCCCGACGTCGACTCGTTCATCGCGTCGTGGCTCGCCGCGCCGATGTTCGCGACGCTGCGCAACGACGACGCCGGAACCGACGAACGCCGGCGCAACACGCCGACTGGCCTGGCGTCGAGCCTGCGCCTGGCCGGCGCCGGAACCGAGAGCCCGCTCTGGGCCCGCCTCGGCGAATTGGAGATGCCGGTGCTGGTCGTGGCCGGGGCCACCGATCCGCGCTACCAGGCCCTCGGGCAACGGCTGGCACGAGGGGTCGTCCACGGGGCCTTCGCGCTCGTCCCGGGGGCCGGACACGCCGCCCACCTCGAGCAGCCCGAGGTCACCGCGGCGATCGTCGCGTCGTGGCTCGCCGCCACCGACGCGACGAGGGACTAAACCGGCCGTCACAGCACGATCCCGAGGGTCAGCAGTGCCCCGACGACCAGCTGGATGCGCCCGGTGGCGGCCAGGACCGGCAGCAGCTCGGGGCCGTCGGCCCCCGCCATCACCGACGCCCCCGGTCCCAGCGCGAGCGGCGCCGCGACCAGGGCCACCAGCGCGTAGTGGCGTTGCCATGCCACCAGAGCGATCGAGGCGAAGCTCGCGCCGAGCGCGCCGAGATAGAGCCACCGGGCCCGGCTCGCGCCGACCCGGACCGCGAGCGTGCGCTTGGCCACCGCCGCGTCGCCGGCGATGTCGCGCAGGTTGTTCGACTCGAGGAGGGAAACCGAAAGAAGGCCGACCGGGACCGAGGCCGCGATCGCGGCCGAGGTCAGCCGCCCGTGCTGGACGTAGGCGGAACCGGCCGTCGCGACCAGGCCGAAGAACACGAACACGAACACCTCGCCCAGGCCGAGGTAGCCGTAGGGCCTCGGGCCACCCGTGTACAGCCACCCGGCAACGAAGCAGGCCAGCCCGACCGGGACCAACCACCAGCTGATCGACGCCGCGAGCGCGATCCCCGCCGCAGCGGCCACTCCGAACGCGGCGAACGACGCCGCGCGGACCTGGCCCGGGCTGGCCAGGCCCGACGAGGTCAACCGGACCGGGCCGACCCTGTCCGCGTCCGAGCCCCGGACGCCGTCGGAGTAGTCGTTGGCGTAGTTGGTCCCGACCTGGATGGCCAGCGACACGATGGCCGCGCACACGGCGCGCCACCAGACGATCCCACCGGACGATCCGAGCCGGCCGACAACCGTGCCGACGGCGACCGGAACGACCGCGGCAGCCAGCGTGCGCGGACGGGCGCCGACGATCCAACGACGAACACCGCCGATCGCTGGCGTGCCGGCGCTGGCCGACACGCCCGTCACGGCCGACGCGGGAACCGCGAGAAGTCCGGGGGTCGCCGCTCCACGTACGCGTTGCGCCCCTCTTGCCCCTCCTCGGACATGTAGAAGAGCATCGTGGCGTCGCCGGCCAGCTGCTGGATGCCGGCGAGGCCGTCGTCGGCGGCGTTGAACCCTGCCTTCAGCATCCGGAGCGCGATGGGCGACAACGAAAGCATGCGCCGGCACCACGCGACCGTCTCGGCCTCGAGGTCGGCGAGGGGGACGACGGTGTTGACGAGCCCCCAGTCGAGCGCCTGCTGGGCGTCGTACTGGCGGCACAGGAACCAGATCTCCTTGGCCCGCTTCAACCCGATCGTGCGGGCCAACAGCCCCGAGCCGTAGCCGCCGTCGAAGCTGCCGACCATCGGCCCGGTCTGGCCGAAGCGGGCGTTGTCGGCCGCGATGGTCAGGTCGCAGACGAGATGCAGGACGTGGCCGCCGCCGATCGCGTACCCGGCCACGCTGGCCACGACCGGCTTCGGGATCCGCCGGATCAGGACCTGGAGGTCCAAGACGTTGAGCCGCCCGATCCCCCGCTGGGCCACCTCGTCGTCACCGATGTAGCCGTCGTCGCCCCGGATGCGCTGGTCGCCGCCCGAGCAGAAGGCATCGGGACCCTCGCCGGTCAGGATGATCGTGCCGACGTCGGGATCGTCGCGCGCCGCAGTGAAGGCCTCGCTCAGCTCCTGGAGCGTCTGGGGCCGAAACGCGTTGTGGACCTCGGGCCGACAGATGGTGATCTTGGACACCCCGTCGGCGACCTCGAAACGGATGTCCCGGAAGTCACCGACGGTCTTCCAGGCCGGGAGGGGAAGCGACCGCAGCTCGTCGAGGGGGTCCGGCCGCACCCGGCCGTTCGTTGCATGAGGCTCGGCCACGCCGACCTACGCTACCCGGCGGATGCCGGAGCTCGTTGCCCTCGACCTCGACGGCGGGCGGCCGTTCATCGACGCGTTGGTCCAGGTCTGGGGCCGTGGGGACGCCGTTTGCGTCCTCGACCGGCGCCTGCCGCCTCCCGCCGCGGCCGAGCTCGTGTCGACGCTGCGACCCGGGTCGGTCATCGACGCCGGGGGTGAGAGAAAGCTGACCGGAGGGACCGGCGTGGAGGTCGGTGACGCCCTGGTCGTCGCCACCTCGGGGTCGCTCGGCACCCGTCGGGCGGCCGTGCTGACCCACCAGGCGGTGGCGGCGTCCGCCCGGGCCACATCCCGGGCCGCCGGGGTCGACCCGGTCGCCCACACCTGGCTGTGTTGCCTGCCCCTGGCCCACATCGGCGGGCTGTCGGTGGTCACCCGCTCGATCCTCACGGCGACGCCGGTCGTCGTCCTTCCGAGCTTCGACGCCTCGGTCGTAGAAACCATGGGCCGGCGGGGCGAGGCCACCCACGTGTCCCTGGTCCCGACCGCCCTCGGCCGGCTCGACCCGTCGGTGTTCACGAGGATCGTGCTCGGCGGCGCGGCGCCGCCGGTGCGGCTCCCGTCCAACGTGATGACCACCTACGGGCTCACCGAGACCGGGTCGGGCGTCGTCTACGACGGCCTCCCCCTCGAGGGTGTCGAGGTCGCGTTCGGTGCCGGCGGGGCCGACGGCGGCGCGGCCGGCGAGATCCTGCTGCGGTGCCCCATGCAGCTCCGGGCCTACCGGGACGGCTCGGATCCGACCGTCCCGGGTCCCGATGGCCGCGGGGGGTGGCTCGCCACCGGCGACGCCGGCCGGCTCGACGCGGCCGGCCGGCTCGTCGTCGACGGCCGCCTGGCCGAGGTCGTCGTGACCGGGGCCGAGAAGGTGTGGCCGGCGTCGGTCGAGGCGGTGCTCGGGGCGCACCCGAAGGTCGCCGAGGTGGCGGTCTGGAAGCGCCCCGACCCCGAGTGGGGTGAACGGGTGGTGGCCTGGGTCGTCCCGGTGGATGCCGGTGACCCCCCGACGCTCGGTGAGCTGGCCGGGCTGGCCGGTGACCACCTGGCCCGCTGGGCCGCCCCGAAGGAAGTGGTGATCGTGGACGCGCTCCCCCGCACCGCGTCGGGAAAGGTCCGCCGCACCACGCTGGCCTGAGACGGGGCCGCCATCGCCCACCCGTAGGCTCGACGCGTGAACCGACTGGGTGACGAGACGAGCCCGTACCTGCGCCAGCACGCCGACAACCCGGTCGATTGGTACCCGTGGGGCGAGGAGGCCCTCGCCCGGGCCAAGTCCGAGGACAAGCCGCTGTTCGTGTCGGTCGGCTACGCGGCGTGCCACTGGTGCCACGTCATGGCGCACGAGTCCTTCGAGGACGACGAGATCGCGGCGCTCCTCGCCGAGTCGTTCGTCTCGATCAAGATCGACCGCGAGGAGCGACCCGACCTCGACGCGATCTACATGGCCGCTGTGCTCGCCCAGAACGGCTCGGGCGGCTGGCCGATGTCGGTGTTCTGCACCCCCGACGGGAGGCCGTTCTTCGCCGGCACCTACTTCCCGAGGAGCGATCGACAGGGTTATCCAGGATTCGGGCGGGTCGTCACCGCGTTGGCCGACGCCTGGGCGAGCCAGCGCGACACCGTCGAGCGCCAGGCCGACTCGCTGGTCGTCGCCGTCGAGCAGCAGGTCACCCTGGCCGACGAGCTCGCGCCGGGCCCGTCGGAGAACACGCCCGAGTTCGGCGCCCTGCTGGACCGGGTCGCCGAAGCGCTGTCGAAGACGTTCGATCCCGAGTGGGGAGGCTTCGGCGGGGCACCGAAATTCCCCCGGCCGACCCTCATCGAGCTCTGCCTCCGGCATCACGCGAGGACCGGCGACGAGCGCTCGCTCACGATGGCCACCACCACGCTCGATGCGATGGCTGCCGGCGGCATGTACGACCACCTCGCCGGCGGCTTCGCCCGGTACTCGACCGACCGCGAGTGGTTGGTCCCGCACTTCGAGAAGATGCTCACCGATCAGGCCCTTCTCGCCCGCGCCTACCTGCACGCCTGGCAGCTCACCGGTCGCGACGACTACCTGGTTGTCCTGACCGAGACCCTCGACGCCATGCTGTCGGACCTCCGGGCGCCCTCGGGCGGGCTGTGCTCGTCGATCGACGCCGACGCGGGCGGCGTCGAGGGCAGCCATGCCACCTTCACCAGGGACGAGGTCGCGGCGATCCTCGAGGCCGCCGGGCTGGGTGCCTCAACAGATGCCGCATGTGCCTTCTATGGCGTGACCGAGCGCGGGAACTGGGAATCGACAAACGTCCTCCGCCGCCCACTCGGGGCGCCGCTCGCGGTCCCGCGCGAGCTCGAGGCGCCCCGCGCGGCGTTGCTGGCCGCCCGGCTGACCCGCCCGCAGCCGGGCGTGGACGACAAGGTGCTCACGGAGTGGAACGCGATGGCCGTGTCCACCCTCGCCGAGGCCGCCGCGGCCACCGGGATGACCGTGTGGGCCGATGCGGCCGAGGAGATCGCCGAGCTCCTCTTCGCGCGGCTCCGGCGCGACGACGGGCGTTGGTTGCGCAGCCTCCAGGGCGACGATGCCCGGCACCTCGCGCTGGCGGCCGACTACGCGTGGGTCGTCGACGCGGCGACGCGTCTCGGCGAACTCACCGGTCGCTCGCGGTGGACGGAGCGGGCGGGCGAGGCCGCCCGAGCGTTGGTGGATCTGTTCGGCTCCGACGGTGCCGACGGCGTGCTGTTTACCACCGGCAGGGACGCCGACCCCCTGATCGTGCGGCCGAAGGATCTCTTGGACGGCGCGCTTCCATCTGCGAACGCGGTCGCGGTCAACGCGTTGGCGCGACTCGGCACCCTGACCGGAGACGACGCGCTGATCGCGGTCGCGACGCAGATCGTGCGGGCCGTGTCGGGGCTCATCGAGTCGAACCCGGTGGCGTTCGCCGACCTGGTCGCCGCAACGTCGGTGCTCCGCGACCCGGTCGAGATCGTCGTGACCGGGGATCGGCCGGACCTCCGAGACGTCGTCCGGTCCCGATGGCTCCCCGGCGCGGTGCTGGCCTGGGGTGAGCCGACCGACTCTCCCCTCTGGGAAAGTCGCAGCGAGGACGCCGCGTACGTGTGTCGCCACTATGCGTGTCTCATTCCGGCGAGGGATGCCGCTACGCTCGAAGCGCAACTGCCGGACTCAGGGAGCTGACAGATTGGTTTGGGCGCGGTTCGGGCGACCAATGATGACCGGGGAGTTGGAGCCACCACACCGTGGGGGTGCGGGCGGGAGGACAACGCCGGTTCTTCGACCGCCGCTCACCAACCGCGCCGACCTCGACGGCGGCTCCGAGCTCTCCCTGCTCGTCCTCGCGTGCACCAAAGAGGACACCACCGCGATCGATCTCGCGTCCGGGGCGCTCATTCGCCTGCGCGTTCGGTGGCCGGTCGGTCACGAGCCCGACCTCGCGCTGTTCGACCTCGTCGAGGTGCAGCTCGCGGACGACCCCGAGACCGACGACCTGGCCCAGCCCGAGGCGGCCACCACGGCGGAGCTCCCCCGACATGTCGGGACGATGCCGGCGCGACGGGCGCGGCGACGCCTGCGTGCGCTGGTCGCCCGGCCCGATGGCCCGTTGCTCGGGTTCCCCGGCGCGTCCGCGCCCTATTGGGAGTTTCGCGGGCAGCGCCCGTCGGCGACCCTCATCGTCCCGACGCGCGGTCCGCAGTTCATCCGGCGGGCCGACGAGGGATCGACGTGGGTCCGCTTCGGGTGGGACCGCGACGACGTCTGGCTCCCCGTCGAGTCAGCGGACGCGACCCGTGCGCTCGACGCGGCGCGGCGGGATCGTCTCTCGGGCAAGGCGCTCGCGACCGCACTCGGCTTCCGGCCCCACTACCTGCTGGTCTCGCTCACCCAGCCGCGCGACGGCCACTGCTACAAGGTGTGCACGGCGGTGTTGCCCCGGGGCTGAACCCGGAGCAGGATCAGCGGGCGAGGCGGCCCGCGGCCAGGTCCTCGGCCATCGCCCAGCCGAACGCGACCAGCCGGTCGCCCCTCTTCAGGTTGACCGACTTGAACAGGGCCTCGAGTTCCTCGCCCGGCTGCGCCTTGGGTGACTCGAAGTCGAGGCCCCCGACGAGCGAGCCGGTCCCCTTGGTGACGAACGTGCGGTCATCGAGGCGGTTCTCGGCGCCGAACCGCTTGGCCAGGCGGCGGGCCCAGGCCCGCTCCTCACCACTCGGCCGGTGGTCGAGCCGGGGCACGACATCGGTCAGCTTGGCGAACGCCTTGAACCCGTCGGCGCAGAGGAGACGCGTCCCGAGCAGGACGTCCTCGTCGGGGAAGGCGAGCAGGGCCCGGCGGTACTGATCGGACATCATGGCCTTCAGGGCGGCGTCGGCCTTGGTGGTGCGGTCGGTCGCGGCGAGGCCCACCAGGAGCGACGGGGTCCCGCCGATCCGCTCCAACGTGCAGAACGAGAACCCCCGGAGCTTCGGTCCCTCGCGGACCTGGGTGACCAGCACCCACTCCTCACGCTGCTTGGAGACGAACCCGATGTCGAACGAAACTTCCCGCTCGGCGGACAGGTCGGCCATCTCGACGAGCTCGGTGTCGCTGAGCGAGGTGGTGTCCTTCGTGCTTGCTGCCATGGCCATTTGGCAATTCTACGGGATGCTGTGACCGCGTCCCAACCGAAACCCGGCCCGGGCGACGTCGGACGCTGCTCAGGCGGCCACGATGGCGTTGGCGCCGAGGAGCGTCTTCAGCTCCCCGACCAGGCCATTCTGGCTGTCGACGTTGAACTCGGGCGGCAGCCTGAGCACCTTTGCACCCACGTGGAGGAGAACCGGCGACTTTCCCGGGTGGTCCCGGAGGACCCCCTTCAGGCGGTCGACCTTGTCTTCTGTCAGCTGGCCGAGCGGGAGCGCGATCCGCAGCTCCTGGGCCCCGCCGGTGCCGAGGTCGGGCCGGCGGACCTCCATGCACACGATCTTGGGCGTCTCGTCGCGCAGGTCGAGGCGCCCCCGGATGACCACGATGGCGTCGTTCTCGAGAAGGGTCCCGTAGTCGGTCATGACCCGGGGGAAGACGAACACCTCCATCGAGGCCTCGAGGTCTTCGAGGACGAACCGACCCATCAGCTCGCCCTTCTTCGTGTACTGGCGCTTGAGGTCGGTGACCACGCCGCCGACCGAGCGGACCACGCCCTCGGCCATCGGGCCGCCGCCGGCCTCCGACAGTCCGGCGTCGCGCAGCTCGGCGAGCGAGCAGTCGGTGTGCCGGCTGAGCGAGCCCTCGAGCCCGCGCAGCGGGTGGTCACTCACATAGAGGCCGAGCATCTCCTTTTCGAACACGAGGCGCTGGGTCTTGTCGAACTCCCGGTCCGGGACCGGCACCCGGGTGCCCTCCCAGTTCCCTCCCCCGTCCGTGGCCTCCTCGGTGCTGGCGATGGAGGAGAACAACGTGGCGATGCCGAGGTCGAGTTCCTTGCGGCGTTCGAGTGTCCGGTCGACGATCTCGTCGAGCACCAGCCACAGGCCCTGGCGCGGGTGGCCGAGCGAGTCGAACGCCCCGGCCTTGGCCAGCGACTCCATCGTGCGCTTGTTGAGCACGATCGGGTCGACGCGGCGGCAGAAGTCGTAGATGTCGGCGAAGGGTCCGGCTGAATTCCGCTCGGTGACGATCCGCTCGACGAGGCTCTCGCCGACGTTGCGAACCGCGGCCAAGCCGAACACGATCCCGGGTAGCTCATCGTCGCGCTTCGGTGCGAATTCGGACACCGACCGGTTGACGTCGGGGACGGCGACCTCGATCCCGAGCGTGCGGCATTCGGCCAGATAGACGGCCGTGCGGTCCTTGTCGTCCTTCACGCTCGTCAAGAGTGCGCTCAGGTACTCGACGGGGTAGTGAGCCTTCAGCCACGCGGTCTGATAGGCGACGAGCCCGTATCCGTACGCGTGGGCCTTGGCGAACGCGTAGTCCGCGAACGGCTCGATGATGTCGAAGAGTTGGGTCCCGAGCTTCTCGTCGTAGCCGGTGTTGACACACCCCTCGACAAACTTCTGGCGCTCCTTGGCCATCATCGCCCGGATCTTCTTGCCGCAGGCCTTGCGGAGGTTGTCCGCCTCGACGAGCGAGTAGCCGGCGAACTTCTGGGCCACCCGCATCACCGACTCCTGGTAGATCATCAGCCCGTAGGTGTCGGCGAGCAGCTCCTCCATGTCGGCATGCAGGTACGTGATCGGCTTGCGGGCGTTTTTCCGGTCCGCATAGTCGTTGTGCATGTTGGCCGCCATCGGGCCCGGCCGGTAGAGGGCGACCAGGGCGGCCACGTCGTCGAAGGTCGTCGGAATGAGGGAGCGCAGCAGGGAGCGCATGGGGCCGCCCTCCAGTTGGAAGACCCCGATGCTGGCCCCACGTTGGAGCATCGCGAACGTCGGCTCGTCGTCGAGGGTCACGTTGTCGATGTCGAGACGCTGGCCCGTGGCCGCCTCGATCACGTCCAGGGTGCGCTCGATCACCGACAGGTTCCGCAGGCCGAGGAAGTCCATCTTCAAGAGCCCGAGGTCGGACACCCCGTGCATCTCGTATTGGGTGACGATCGGGGCAAGGGATGGATCGGACCCCGGCTCCGGCTTGCGCTGGATCGGGAGGTGCTCGGTCAGCGCATCGTGGGTGATGACCACCGCCGCAGCGTGGATGCCGTCTTGGCGCCGGAGGCCCTCGAGGCCCCTCGCGACGTCCATGACCCGCTTGGCGTCGGGGTCGGTCTCGTACATCTGGCGCAGCTCGCTGGCCGCCTTGTACCCGTCCGAGAATCCCGGGGTGTTGTCCAGGCACGCGTGCAGGGGGGTGTCCCGCCCCATGACGAGCGGGGGCATCGCCTTCGCGATCTTGTCGCCGACCATGTAGGGGAGCCCGAGCACCCGGGCCGCGTCGCGCACCGCTGCCCGCGCCTTGATGGTGGAGAAGGTCACGACCTGGGCCACGTGGTCCCAGCCGTAGCGCTCCGTCGCGTAGCGGATCATCTCGGAGCGGTAGCGCTCGTCGAAGTCCATGTCGATGTCGGGCATCTCCTGGCGACCCGGGTTGAGGAACCGTTCGAAGATGAGCCCGTGCCGGATCGGGTCGATGTCCACGACGCGCAGGCAGTAGGCGACGCAGCTCCCGGCAGACGAACCCCGACCGGGCCCGACCCTGATGTTCGACTTCCGCGCGTGGTCGATGAGGTCCCAGACGACCAGGAAATACGCCGAGAAGCCCATCGACTCGATCACGCCGAGCTCGTAGTCCAGCCGCTCGACGACGTTGTTCGGCAACGGGGAGCCATAGCGCGCCTCGGCGCCGGCGAAGCTCAGGCTCCGGAGGTAGGCGTTGGCGCGTTCCTCATAGCTCGCCCCGGTGAATTCGTCCGGCACCGGGAACTCGGGGAGCTTCGGATTACCGAACTCGATCTCGACGTTGGCCCGTTGCGCGATCAACAGCGTGTTGTCGCACGCCTCCTCGACCTCGCGGAAGAGGTGGCGCATCTCGGCGGCGCTCTTCAGGTAGTGCTCGCTACCTTCGAACTTGAAACGCTTGGGGTCGCTGACCAACGCCCCGGTCTGCACGCACAGCAGCGCGTCGTGGGTCTCGGCGTCGTCGCGCCTGCAGTAATGGCTGTCGTTGGTGGCGAGCAGCGGGGCGCCGATCCGCCGGGCGATCTCGACCAGCTGGGGGTTGGTCTGGCGTTGGGCCGCCAACCCGTGGTCCTGGAGCTCGACGAACAGGTTGTCGCGCCCGAAGATGTCCTGGAGTCGAGCAGCCCGCGCCTCTGCTCCGGCCACGTCGCCGGCGAGCAGCGCCTGCAGGACCACGCCCCCGAGGCAACCCGTCGTCGCGATGAGGCCTTCGTGGTATCGCTCGAGCAGCTCCCAGTCGACGCGGGGCTTGTAGTAGTAGCCCTCGAGGTAGGCGGCCGACGAGAGCTTCATGAGGTTGGAGTACCCGGCGTTGGTCTCGGCCAGCAGAGTCAGGTGGTAGTAGAGCTTCTGGCCCCCTTCGACGTCACCCCCGGTGTCGTCGACCTTGCCCCGGCGGACCGGCCGCTCGTGGCGGGAGTCGCCGGCCATGTACGCCTCTGTCCCGATGACCGGGTTGATCCCGTTCGAACGGCAGGCGCGGTAGAAGTCGAGGACCCCGTACATGTTGCCGTGGTCGGTGATCCCGAGCGCGGGCTGCCCATCGGCCTTGGCCGCCGCCACCAGGTCGTCGACCCGTGCGGCTCCATCGAGCATCGAGAACTCGGTGTGGGTGTGCAAGTGGGCGAACGACGAGCCCTCAGCCAACTCCCCCACGCCCTCCGTCTCTCTGTCCACAGGTTTGCATCCACACCCTGTGGACGAACTACAAGGATGTTGTTCTCGGCTCCGACCATAGCCGCTGGGTCAGACCGGGCTCTCCCTGTTTGGAGGTCCGGCCGGCGTCTCGGCTCTCTCAGAGGTATGCGCCGGGCCGGTCGTCGCCCGGAGCGCGCGGGGAGGGCAACCCCCGCTGGCGCATCTCATCGAGCTGGGCCCTTGCCGCCAGCTGCTGGGCCATCAGCGCGGCCTGGATCCCGTGGAAGAGTCCCTCGAGCCAGCCGACCAGCTGGGCCTGGGCCACCCGGAGTTCGGCTTCCGAGGGAACCCGGTCCTTGTCGAAGGGGATCGTCATCGACTCGAGCTCGGCGGCCAGGTCCGGGGAGAGCGTCGAGGTCAGCTCGCGCACCGACTGGTCGTAGATCTCGCGCAACCGGGCCCGGCCGGCCTCGTCGAGCGGAGCCTGGCGGACTTCCTCCAGCAGTTGCTTCACCATCGAGCCGATCCGCATGACCTTGGCCGGCTTCTCGATGGTTTCGCCTCCGGCTACCTGCAGCGCGTCGTCTGGGTCCCCAGCCGGGATGACCTCATCGGGTGCGACTACCACCGGGTTCTCGTCGAAGCGCGATTCGGGCATCCACTGATCATGCCAAAGGCAGCCTTGCCCGATGTTCGCTTTGGTCGCTCAGAGACAACCCGGGTCCGCCGCTTCGGCGGGTTCAGGACGTCGGCGAGGCTGCGGGACCACTCAAACGACTGGTGCCAGCCAGTCGAGCCGCTACCCGACACCCGAAGGCCCAACGGGTCCAGCCGGAGGCTCCGTTTGGCGGCTTGTGGTGCCCCCGACCAGGGATCGACCGAGAAAACAGCTCCAACCGGGTATCGGGCCAGGTGACCGGTAACATCGAGCGACGTGAAGGTCTCCACCCGAGGCGACTATGCGAGCCGTGCGCTGCTTTCGTTGGCGCTCCACGACTCGCCGGCGATCCCCACCTCGGTGCGCGACATCGCTGAGAGGACCGGGCTCCCCCAGCCCTACCTCGAGCAGATCCTGCTGGCGCTGAAGGGGGCCGGGCTGGTCCGCTCCAAGCGCGGTGTCGGCGGCGGGTACGTGCTGGCCCGACCGCCAGAGTCGATCACGCTCGCCCAGATCGTTTCGGCCGTCGACGGCCCCATCGTGGCCGGAGAGTTCGGCGAGCCCCACGCCGACGGGGCGTGCAACCACGAGGGCCAATGCGTCCTGCTGGCGTTCTGGGCCGAGGTCGGCGAGAAGATGCGCGACCACCTCTCGTCGTTCACCCTCGCCGACATGGTGAGCAAGGCCGAGGGCAACGGCGCCAAGGTGCCGACGGTCCCCGACGACCTGCCGGTCGGGGTCAGCCGAGGGATGGCTCGTTCCAGCGCTCGATAACCGGCACCTCGCGTTCCCAACCGAGCTCGCCGATCCCACCCGCGTCGAGGGTGAGCATCCGCCCCCCCATCGGCGGCAACCCGATCCAGCGCGCCGCCAGCACCCGCAGGACGTGGCCGTGGGCGAAGCACAGCGTGTCCCCGGTCTCCTGGCGAGCCCGCTCGATGACCCGGTCGGCCCTGCGCCCGACGGACGCCGCCGTCTCCGCACCGGGGACGCCGTCCGCCCACAGCGTCCAGCCGGGCCGCTCCCCACGGATGTCGTCGGTGGTCCGCCCGTCGTAGTCCCCGTAGTCCCACTCGAGCAGGTCCTCGGTCGGCACCGCCCGATCGGCGAACCCGGCCAGGGCGCACGTCTCGGTGGCCCGGGAGAGCGGGCTCACGAGGACGAGGCTGAAGTCCCTGGTCGCGAGCGCTCCGGCCAACCCTCGGGCCTGCTCACGGCCGTGGTCGTCCAGCGGCACGTCGGTTCGACCGGTATGGCGGCCCTCCTCGCTCCATTCGGTCTCCCCGTGGCGGACGACCACGAGTTTGCCCAGCTGGGACTCCGGGTAGGAACTCACCCGATCAGAACACCATGGCCCCGGGACACCCGCAACTCGACGAGGGTGACGAGGTTCCCAGGTCGGAGGGGCTCTTCGGGTGGAATGCACGGCCCCTCACCGGCGTTGAAAGAGCTGTGAAAGGTCGTATCGGAAAACAGAACTGTCACAGCCCTGGCGGAGGATCGCGGGGCCGACAAGAACCAGGGATCGACCCAAGGACCATGCAAACCCAAGACGGTGATCAGCGATGAGCCCCCAAAGCGCACCCGTAACTGACAGCCTCGGATTGTTTCTGCACGATCTCGAGCAGCACCCGATGCCCGACTACGACGGGCAGCTGGTGCTAGCCAAGCGCGTCGCCGCAGGCGACGAGGAGGCCAAGCGCGAGATGGTGGCGGCGAACCTTCGTCTCGTCGTCCACTGGGCCCGCCGCTACAAGGACCGCGGCGTGGACATGACCGACCTTGTCCAGGAGGGCACGTTCGGTTTGATCCGCGCGGTCGAGAAGTTCGACTGGGAGCGCGGCTTCCGTTTCTCGACCTACGCAACATGGTGGATCCGCCAGGCCCTGCAGCGGGCCGTGCAGCAGCATGGCCGGATCATCCGCCTTCCTCTTGAGGTCGGCGAACGGCTCCAGCGTCTGGACGGCGTCACCGCCGAGCTGACGAGCCAGCTTGGCCGCACGCCGACAACCGCCGAGCTCGACGAGGCCACCGGAATGACCGCGGCCGAACGCGAGTCGCTCGAGGGGGCCGCGCGTGTCTCGGCGAGCCTCGACCAGCCGGCCGGGGTCGATTCGACCACGTCGCTCGGCGACCTGTTGGCTCCGGACGCGTCGAACTGGACCGAGGACGTCGACCGGCTCTTGGTGTTCGAGAAGATCCGCAATGCCATCGACCGGCTGCCGACCCTCCAGCGAGACGTGCTGCGGCTGCGCTTCGGCTTCGACGGGGATTCGCCGGCGTCGCTGCAGGTGACCGCCGAGCGACTCGGCGTCGGGGTACGACGGGTCCGTCGGGCCGAAGAGGACGGGCTTGCGGCCCTCATGAGCGATCAGGACGTCGTCGGAGCCCATCAGGCCGCCTGAGGCATCCGCCTCAGACCAGGTCCGGCGCCTCCGGAAGGAGCGCCGCGAGGTCGGCCGGCAACCGCGACCGGAACGTGACCCGTTCCTGGTCCGCCGGGTGGTCGAACGCCAGCTCGAACGCATGCAGGAAGAACCGCCCCGGCGCCAGCTCGTCGGGGCGGTTCGACGCCTGTCCCTTCCCGTAGCGGGAGTCCCCCACCACCGCGTGGCCGATGGCGGCCATATGCACTCGGACCTGGTGGGTCCGGCCGGTCTCGAGCGTCGCGATGACGAGTGTCGCCGGGAACGGTTCCTCGACCCGTGCCACCACCTCGTAGCCGGTGCGGGCGTCGCGCCCGGCGGACGACACGGTCATGAGGGTTGGCTGCCGGCTCGACCGGCCGACCGGGGCGTCGATCAGACCCCGGTCGTCGGCGACGTGCCCATGCACCAGCGCCACATACCGACGGGAAGCCGTGTGCCCGGCCATCTGGGCGGCGAGCGACTGCACGGCCCGCGGCGTCCGCGCCACCACCAGCAGTCCCGACGTGCCGCGATCGAGCCGATGCACGATGCCCGGGCGGTCGGGCTCGCTGTCGCCGGTCGCGACGAGGCGGGCCACGTCCGGGAACCGGGCCAGGATCCCCCCGACCAGCGTCCCGGCCCGACGACCGGCCCCGGGGTGGACGACCAGATCCCACGGCTTGTCCACGACCACGACATCGTCGTCGGAGAACACCACGTCGAAGGCAACGCCCGGCTCGGCCCGGACCGGCTCCAGCACGGTCCCGGGGTCGTCGACCCGGAGCGCGGCACCCGAGTGGAGCGCGGCGCTCCGGCGGGTCTGGACCTCGTCGTCGACGGCCACCCGTCCGTCCGCGATCAGCCGGGCCGCCTCGGCGCGCGACAACCCGGTCAGGAAGGACACGGCCCGGTCGAGCCGGACACCGTCGAGCATCGTCGGCACCTCGAGATCGAGCGAGCCGGGGCCGTCGACGGTCATGACCGCTCCGCGGGATGCGCCCGGCGCAGGGAGCGCACTATCAAGAGAATCGCGCCGATCGTGACGCACGAGTCGGCGACGTTGAAGGTCGGCCAGTGCGTGAGCGTGATGAAGTCCACGACCGAGCCATGGTGGCCGCGAAAAAGGCGATCCGACAGGTTGCCGAGCGCGCCGCCGAGGATGAGCCCGATCGCGACCGACAGTCCGGTCGACGAGCTTCGGGCGGCGATGAACCCGAGCAGGGCGCTGACCGCCAGCGCCACGACGACGATCACGGCGGTCGACCCGGTAAAGAGGCTGAACGCGGCCCCGGAGTTGAACGTGAGACCGAGCCCGAACGGTCCGAAGAGGTGCCTCGGCTGCTCGAGGTGAGCGAGCGCGATCGACTTGGTTACCTGATCGAGTGCGACGACGACCGCCGCAATCGAGAACGTCGTTGCCAGGCGGCGGCCGGTCCCCCGCCGCCCCGCGAGCAGGGAGGCCCGAGCGTCCTTGCGGTCGCTCAGCGCCGCGACAGGCCCCCGCTCTTGCAGGCGACGCAGAGGCGGGCGTAGGCGAGGGCGCGCAGCCTCGCCTTCATGATCGGCTGGTGGCAGCGCTCGCAGGCCCCGTAGGTCTTCCTCGTGACCCGGACGAGCGCGTCCTCGATCTCCTCGACCGCTAACGACGCCTGCGCGGACAGGGCGAGATCGCGTTCGCGGTCGACGGTCACCGTCCCACCCTCGCCGGACTCCTCGTCGAACTGGACGTCGCCCGGCTCCCGCTCATGGGCGAGGGAGTCGGCCTCGGCCTTCAGCATGTTCGCCTGCTCCTGGTAAACGTCCTTTTCGGCGAGCAGGATGAGGCGCTGCTCCTCCAAGAACTTGGTGTCGCTCGCGTACGGGCCGACCGTCGCGCGGGCCCGCGGAGCGGCCTTCTTCGCCGGCGCCTTGACGGGTGCCGGCTTCTTCGCGACCACGACCTTCGGAGCCGGGGCCTTCTTCGCGGTGACGGCCTTCTTGGCCGGGGCCTTCTTCGCGGGGACCTTCGCCACCGGGGCCTTCTTGGCCGGCGCCTTCTTCGCCGGCGCCTTCTTCGCGGGGACCTTCGCCACCGGTGCCTTCTTGGCCGCGACGGCCTTCTTGGCCGGTGCCTTCTTCGCGGGGACCTTCGCCACCGGGGTCTTCTTGGCCGGGGCTTTGGTGGTCTTCTTGGCCGGGGCTTTGGTGGTCTTGCCCTTCGCCGCCGTTCTCGAGCCTGTGCTCGAGGCCTTGCTGGCTGGGGTCATCTGCTCCTCCTCTGCGGCCATTGGCCGGCGAATGGCACCCCCAATGGCCGACAACCAGGCGACCGGGAGGCGGTGACGATACTGGAACGCCTCAGGGGAGGCAAAACTTCCCGGGAGACGTGATTGTCGGCGAGATCTCCCCTGCGACGCTGCGAACTGCGATGTTCTGGCGGATCAGCCCCTGCCGTCGGGCGGGACAGTGGCGTTCGGGCCCCTCAGATCGAGCACCTGAGCCACGTTGTCGTTGTCATCGAGCTCGTCGACGCCGTCGTCGTCAAAATCGTCGGAACCCTGACGCGATTGGTCACCGGTCCCGAGCCGTCCGGCCGCCTCGGCGCGCACGCTCTCGACGGCCCGCGGGCGCATGGCCATCAACGATTCGGCGGGCTGGACGTTCTCCTCGATCCACTTCAGGACCTCCGAGAGCATCGCCCGCAGGCGGGTCCGCTCGGATTCCAGGTGGCGGGCCATGTTCTCGACGTCCGTGGCCAGCTGGGCCCGGGCACCCTCGAGGCGGCTCACCTCCTCGCGGAGGCGCTGCTGGGAGTCGGTGACCAGCTGCCTGGCCTCATCTTCGGCGCGCGTGACGAGTGAGTGGGCGCGGTCCTCGGCCTGAGCGACGACCCGCGTCGCCTCGGCCTCGCTCTCGCGCTTGGTCTGTTCCACGAAACGCTGGGCCAAGAGGAGCGTCTGCTGCAGCGAGTCGTCGGGGATGACGGGCGCCGCTGCCACCGGGGCCGCCTCGGCCGCCACCGGTGCCGCCGCAACGACGGCCGTCGCGGGCCCGGAGGACTCGAGCTGTGCGATCCGCTCGCTGGCCTGGCGCAACCGCTCGACGGTCTGACGCAGCTGCTCTTGGAGACGCTCGGCCTCGACCGCCGCCTTCTCGAGGTACTCGTCGACCTCGTCGACGTTGTAACCCTTCAGCCCGAGACGGAACTCGACCGTGCGCAGGGTTTCGAGGATCGGCTGCTGGGGGGTTTGGCCGCTATCCATAGGCCCGAGAGTCTACCGCTCGTCTCCGACCACGCTCTGGGGCGAGCCGCGCACGAAAAGACCTGGTCAACTCCGTAGCAGCGGGATGACGATGATCTGCGCCACCAGGATGACCACCATGATCGACAGGTCGATCGAGGCGCCCCCGGCCCGCACCGGGGGCAGCAGCCGGCGGAGCGGACGCAGCACCGGTTCGGTCACCGCAGAGAGCACCCGCAGGACCGGGATCAGGGGCGAGCCGGGACGGACCGGGAACCAGCTCAACAGAGCTCGGACGATCAGCACCACGACGTAGACCTCGACCAGGCCCGCCAGGATGTGGAGGATCACCGGCTAATAGCGCCCGAAGTTCCGCTCCTGAAGGCGCGCACGTTCCTCATCGGACACCTTCACGTTGCTCGGGGCGAGGAGGAACACCTGGTCGGCGACCTTCTCCATCTCGCCGCTCAGCGCGTAAGTGACCCCGCTGCAGAAGTCGATCATCCGCCGTTGGAGGTCCCGCTCGGCCACCTGGAGATTGACGATCACCGGCCGGTTCGACTTCAGGCAGTCGGCGATCTCCTTGGCGTCGCCGAACCGGGACGGCGCCACCACCTTCGGTGTCGAGTCCGAGCTGGCCGGCCGCGCCGACGGCACCGCCTGGGGCCGAAGCGTCGGTGTGCCAGTGCCGTTCTCTCTCGGCAGCGCCCGGATGCGACCGGACTGGGCGACCACCGGCCGGGGGTCGCGAGTGGCCTCGATGGACTGGTCTGGTTCGGGGGTGCGGGTCTCCAGCCGGGCCACCGGGGTGAAGCCCTTGGACCCACGTTCCTCGTAATCGTCCTCATAGTCGTCGTACTGGTCGTCGACCAACCCGAGGTAGACCATGGTTTTCTTTAGCAATGAGGGCACGTGTCCACGTCTCCTTCGAGACAGCGTACCGCTCCGGCCCTGCGCCGACTGTTACCCCCAGGTCGCGCTCCGTTCACAAAACACCAGGCCTGACGGGCCAGTTCAGGAGGGTCGGCTCGGCCGGTCCCCGAACAGCGCCCGTCCGACCCGGATCATCGTCGACCCCTCGGCGACGGCCAGCTCCAAATCCTCGGTCATGCCCATCGATCGCACCGGCAAGCCCAGGTCGTCGGCCAGTCCCCGGACGGCCCGGAACGCGGCCCGGGCCTCGTCGACCGCACGGGGAGCCACCGCCATGAGCCCGGCGACGTCGAGGCCGAGGGCGCTGAGCGAGCGGACGAGGGCCGGGACGGCGTCGGGCTCACAACCGGGGCGCCCGGCATCGGTCGAGAAGGCCACCTGGACGAGGACCGTCGAGCCGGCACGGGCGCGGGCGATGCGCTCACCCTCGACCTCGCGCGACACCGACTGCCAGCAATCGACGCGGCTGGCTAACGCGCGGATCTTGTTGCCCTGCGGCTGGCCGAGGAAGTGCCACCGCAACGCCGGCGGGGCACGCCCGTCGAGGGCGGCCGCCTTGGCTTCGAGCTCGTGGGCGTAGTTCTCGCCGACCTCGAAAAGCCCGACGTCACACGCGGCGAGCACCGATTCGGGACCGAAGCCCTTGGTTACGGCGAGCACCGTCACGGACCCGGGGTCGCCGCCGGCTCGTTCGATCCGGTCTCTGACCGACGCGAGGCGCGCCGCGATGCCCGCGTCGAAATCGGGATCCCGAACCTGGCTCACATCGTGCGGGCGTCTGGCGCCCGCGTCGCTGCGACCGCTCCCCTACCGAAGGAAGGAGGGAACGTCGAAGTCGTCGTCACCGAGCTCGATCTCGTCGTCCTCGCTGTCGGCGAAGATGTCGACCGGCGCCGCGTTGCCGCGCGCACCGAGCACGCTGGCGCCCGAGTCGGCGCCCTTGCCGCCCGAGCGGCTGACGCCCTCCCAGCGCTCGAAGCCGGCCGCGATGACCGTGACCGTGACCTCGTCGTCCATGTTCTCGTCGATCACTGCGCCGAAGATGATGTTGGCGTCTGGGTGGGCGACCGAGTGGATGATCTCTGCGGCCTCGTTGACCTCGAATAGGCCGAGATCGGATCCGCCGACGATGTTGAGGAGGATGCCGCGGGCGCCCTCGATCGACGCCTCGAGCAGCGGGCTCGTGATGGCGGCCCGGGCGGCGTTGACGGCCCGACCGTCACCGCTCGCGGTGCCGATGCCCATGATGGCCGTGCCGGCGTTGGACATGATCATCTTCACGTCGGCGAAGTCGGTGTTGATGAGGCCGGGGACCGTGATGAGGTCGGTGATCCCGCGCACCCCCTGCAGCAGCACCTCGTCGGCCATCTTGAACGCGTTGACCATCGACGTCTTGTCGTTGGACACCGTCAGCAAACGGTCGTTCGGGATGACGATGAGTGTGTCGACCTTCTCCTTTAGAACCTGGATCCCCTTCTCGGCCTGCATCGCGCGTGTGCGGCCCTCGAAGGTGAACGGCCGGGTGACAACGCCGATGGTCACCGCACCCAGCGCCTTCGCGATCTCTGCGACGACCGGCGCGCCGCCGGTCCCGGTGCCGCCGCCCTTGCCGGCGGTGATGAAGACCATGTCGGAGCCGGCCAGCGCCTCTTCGATCTCGCCGCGGTGCTCCTCGGCGGCCTGGCGGCCGATCTCGGGGTCGCTGCCTGCGCCGAGGCCGCGGGTCAAGCTGCGGCCGATGTCGAGCTTGAGGTCGGCGTCGCTCATGAGCAGCGCCTGGGCGTCCGTGTTCATGGCGATGAACTCGACGTTGCGCAGCCCGGCGTCGATCATCCGGTTGACGGCGTTCACGCCCCCACCGCCGACGCCGACGACCTTTATGACCGCGAGGTAGCTGCTCTGTGGGGAAAGGGTCATGAGTTCTTGGGGTGCTGACGTGGTCCCCGGCTCCGTACCATGCGGTGGCTCCCCCTCGTCGTAGGAGGGCCAGGATAGTTCACTGACCGCCGAATCGGCGCGATCTCAACCTCAGATCGAGGGTGAACGACGTGGAGCCGGCCGATCCAGGCTAGGCACGACCTCCGATCCGGTCAACCCGGGCCCGTGCCTCGCCGCCCGCGCGCATCGATCTCTCACGCCGCCGCGATCGCCGGTCACACCATGGTCTGGCCTGCGCTGACGTTGATCGCCTCGCCGGTGATCGCCGCCGCGTCGGGAGAAAGAAGCCACGCGATGGTTGCCGCGATCTCCTCGGCACTCTGGAGCCGCCCGAGCGGGATCTCGCGGGCGATGAACGCCTTCAGCCCGGCGGCCCCTCCGACCAGTTGCTCGAAGAGCCCGTTGGGGTTGATCAGGTCGGTGTCGACCGTCCCCGGGCAGACCGCGTTGACCGAGATGCCCGACGGCCCGAGCTCGAGCGCCATCGTCTGGGTCAACAGGATCACGGCCGCCTTGGCGGCGCAGTAGGCGCCGATCATCGCGAACGCGCGCTTGCCGGCCTGACTCGACACGTTGCAGATCCGGCCACCTTCGCCGGCCGCCACCATGCGCGACGCGCAGGCGCGCGAGACGAGCCACGTCCCGACGACGTTGACGTCGAGCACGTGGCGGAACTCGGCCTCGGGCAGGGCGATCAGCGGGCCCATGCCGAACCCGGGGCCGCTCCCGCCGGCCACGTTCGCGACGACGGTGATGATCCCGAGCGTCTCGGTGGCGAGCTGAACCGCCGCGTCCACCTCGTCGCCGATCGCAATGTCCGCCCGGACGGCCACGGCCCGGCGGCCGAGCGCGGTGATCTCGTCCACCACCTGGTCGAGCTCGTCGCTCGTGGCCACGCCGTGGTCGGGCGCCGACTCGTAGGGGCGCGCGATGTCGAGGCACGCGACGTCGGCGCCGGCCCGGGCCAGCGCCAGCGCGGTGGCCCGGCCGATGCCGCGGGGCCGCGCCGCTCCGGTGACCAGTGCGACCCGGCCGGTCAACTGGCCGTCTGTCACGCCGTCACCAGGATCTTGCAGTGCCGGTCCGGGTGGGCCAGGTCTTCGAACGCACCGGCGACGCCGTCGATCCCGACCTCACCGGTGATCATCGGAGCGACGTCGATCGCCCCCTCGGCGATGGCCGACAGGCTGTTCGAGAACTCGTCCAGGTCGTAGGCGAGGACGAACTGGAGCGACAGCTCCTTCGAGATGCCCCAGATCGGCGTGACCTGGTCGTTGCCCATGCAGACCCCGACCACCACGATGCGGGACCTGGCCGGGGCCGAGCGCAGGGTTTCGTTGATCATGCCGGGCACGCCGACGGCCTCAAAGACGACCAGCTGGCGTCCCCCGCCGTGCTCGCCCCAGGCGTCGTACACGTCGGCACCGGACGCGTCGATGACGTGGTGGGCCCCCATGGCCGACGCGAGCGACCGGCGCATCGGCGAGAAGTCGGCGGCCACGATCGGCTCGATGCCACGCAGGCTGAGCGCCGCGATGACGGCCAACCCGACCGGGCCGCAACCGATGACGACCGCACCCTCGCCCGCGACGATCCCGGACTTGTTGACCGCGTGGAGGCCGACCGCCATGGGCTCTGTCAGCGCAGCTCGGCGCGCGTCGAGGCCGTTCATCACGCTCATCACGAGCGGGGCCGAGAGCAGCATCCGCTCGCTGTACCCACCCGGTAGGGCGTTCGAGTAGGCGAGGTCCTGCACCCCGGTCGCGGTGATCATGACCGGCACCGAGGTGACGAGTGTCCCCGGCGACGGCGCGGCCGTGTCCGGCCCGACCTCGAGCACCTCGGCCGCGAACTCGTGGCCCATGAAGACGTCCCTGGCCAGATCGGGGGCCGTGAGGCCGACGTCGGGCGCACCGCGCATCGAGCCCATCGTCTCGACCATGGTCGACCCGTGCTTCGCGAAGTGCAGATCGGACCCGCAGATGCCGCACGCCTTCAGCTCGACCAGGACCTGGCCGAACCCGGCCGTCGGGTCCTCCACGTCGTCGCGGACGATCATCTTGCCGGCGCGCAGCACGGCCGAGCGCATCAGGCTCCCCCGCCGCCCGTCGAGGCCGCCTTTTCCTCCGCGTGGGAGGTGATGGCCTGCAGGATCGCCTGCCCGGCCCGCCCGAACAGCTCGTCGCGCTTGGCCGCCGCCCAGTCGTGCGAGCCGCGGGGCGCACCCAGCTGGCCCTTGAAGTGCGGGATGACCTCCCGGGCGAACAGCCGGTAGGAGCGCAGCGTCGCGTCGCGGTCGGCCCAGTCGTGGCCGAGCTGCAGGAACGTCCCGAACCCGCCCGACTGCTCGAGCAGCCCCTCGATGTAGGCGATGGCGTCGTCGGGGGTGCCGATCACGATGTTTCCGCCCTCGGCGTAGCTCTCGACGAACGCCCGGGGGTCGTCCCCGGTGTCGTTCACCTCGTAGCCGAGTGGGACGAATCCGGCCGTGCCGAAGTAGTTCGAGAAGTCCTTCAGGCCGTGGGTGCACTCCTCCATCGCCTTGTCCTTCGTCTCGGCGATGTGCATGGCCCCGAGCACGCGCCAGCTGTCGCGCTCCGGCGGGGCGTGGCCGGCCGCCGCGGCCTGCTCCTCGACGACGTTCCAGGCCTGCCCGATGGCGGCGAAGCCGCCCTCGATGATCTGCATCGACAGCGAGAGCAGCGACACCCCGTAGGTGCCGGCGAGCCGGGGGCCCGACGGCGAGATCATGGCGGCGACCGCCACCTCGAAGTGCGGGTCGCTATAGGGGCGCATCTGCAGGCGCGCCTCTTTCATGGTGAACCAGTCGGTCTCGCGCGTCACCGGCTCATCGGAGCGCAGCAGGGCCAGGATCGCTTCCAGCGACTCCTCCATGCGGCGGCGCTGGTCGAGCGGGTCGATGCCCATCACGAAGGCGTCGCTCGGCAGCGCGCCCGGGCCGGTGCCGAACAGGACGCGGCCCCTGGTCAGATGGTCGAGGAGCACCATCCGGTCGGCGACCAGCCACGGGTGGTGGTACGGCAGGGACACCACGCCGGTGCCGAGCTTGATGTGCTTGGTCCGCTCGGCGGCGGCCGCTATGAAGATCTCCGGACACCCGATGATCTCGTAGCCGCCCGAGTGGTGCTCGCCGAACCACGCCTCGTCGAACCCGACCCGGTCGAGCTCGACCACGCGCTCGAGGTCGTACTGCAATGCGAGCGTCGGGTTTTGACCGAGCGGGTGGAAGGGTGCGTAGAACACGCCGAAACGAAGCGGCCTTGTCATTTCGATGCCTTTCTTTCTGCTGTGTCTTCTGTGTCTTCCAAGAACGAGAGCAGCGCGGCGTTCACTTCGCCGGGCCGCTCCTGTTGGATCCAGTGGCCCGCGCCGTCGATCAGCACCCGGCCGCGGTAGTCGTCGAGATAGGCCTCGCCGGCGTCGGGGGGTGCGAAAGTGAGCACCGGGTCGGCGCTCCCGGCGATGAAGAGCGACGGCTGGGTGACGTGGGCCTCCGCGAGGTGCTCGCTCAGGTGCCAGTTCCGGTCCATGTTCCGGTACCAGTTGAGGCCGCCGGTGAACCCCGTCCGTGTGAACTCGGCCACATAGAAGTCGAGCTCGTCCTGACTCAGCCAGTCCGGCAAGCCCTTTGGTTCGGGCAGCCGGTCGATGAAGCCGGCGTCGTCGGCGACGACCAACGCGCTCAGCTCGTCACCGGAGAACTCGCCCGGCTTCAGCCCGGCCAGCATCCGGCGCATCGTGCGGGCCGGGTCCCCATTCAGCTCCGCGTCGGCGACCCCGGGGTCCTGGAAGTAGATGATGTAGAAGAACCCGCCCGAGTAGATCTTTCTCATGAGGGCGACGGTCGGCTCGGGCGCCCGGGGCAGGAACGGCACGCTCATGCCGACGACGCCCGTCACCCGCTCGGGGGCCATGAGGGCGAGCTGCCAGACCGCGACAGAGCCCCAGTCGTGGCCGACGAAGACCGCCCGCTCCTCGCCCAGGCTCTCGAGGATGGCCAGCAGGTCGTCGGTCAGATGCGCGATGTCGTAGTCCTCGATGGCCTCGGGGCGGTCCGAGCGCCCGTAGCCCCGCTGGTCCGGCACGGCGACCCGGTAGCCCGCCTCGATGAGGGCCGGGACCTGGTGACGCCACGAGTACCCGAGCTCGGGGAAGCCGTGGATGAGCATCACGAGCGGGCCCTCCCCTCCGACGTCAACGGCCAGGTTCACGCCGTCGCGGGTGACCGTGCGGGTCTTTGTGCCGGGAAGGGTCATCTCGTCTCCTATGCCACGACCGCGTCGAGCAGCAGCTCTCGGGTCGGTCCCTCGGGTTCTGGGACCGGGTAGGTCTCGGGGTCGGCCATGACCGTCATGACCCGCGCCATGAACTCGGGATCCTCGTTGAGCTCCGCGGGCAGGGTGAGCAGGTTCCACAGCCGGGCCATGGCCCGCCCGATCACCGGGTCGGTCTGGCTGGCTGCCATGACCGCCCGCAGCCGGTCCCGCTGCGGCTGGTCGGGCGAATCACCAGATGTCGGGTCGGCGCCCGACTGGTCGATCTCCACGGCATGGGCCCACCACGGGGCCACCTGTTCGCTGCACGCGGCCTCGTACGCGGACGTCCGCTCGACCCGGTCGTCGTGGGCACCGATCGCGTCAGCCAGCAGCACCGCCTGGACGAGAGCCAGCGAGCAGCCCCGCCCGTAGAGGGGATTGGTGACGGTGTGCGAGTCCCCCACGGCATGGAAGTTGAGCACTCTCGGGCGCCCGTCGGCATCACGGAACCGCCTGATGCGGTTGAGCAAACCACCCATCGGGCGGATGCCGCCGATCGGCTCGGGGTCGAGCTCGCCGAACCACTGGTCGGGCCCGGGCAGGGACCGGCACGCCCGCTCGAAGCGGTCGGGGTCCGACAGCGCTCGCCGCAGGTCCTTGTCGTCGGTCGGGACGGCGAGCGTCGCCGAGATCATTCCGCCGTCGCCGGGGACGATCAGGAACTTCAAGTAGCCGAGGTCCCCGCCGAGCTTCGGTGCGGGCGGCGTCGCGAACGCGTCGGGCACCCCGTACCAGCGGGTCAGGTACATGAGGCCGCTCTCGCGGATCGTCTCTGGGACCTCAACGCCGAGTGGTTCGAGCCAGCCCGGGACGTCCCCGCGGCGGCCGGTGGCCGCGATGACCGTGTCGGCGACGACCTCGGTGCCGTCTTCCAGCGCGACCCCGCCGACGACGGGGATGCCCGAGGGGTCGGTCGGCCCCGCGAACAGACCGGTGACGCCGGCGCCGCTTCGAACCTCGATGGCCGGCTCGGCGAGGACGGCCTCCCGGAGGATCCACTCGAAGGTGGTGCGCCGCACCAGAAGGATGGAAAGGTCCTCGTCGCCAGGCCGGGGTTCGCCGAGCGACGCCGTGCCCGACATCGTTGGGCAGCCCGCGCCCAGCAGCGATTCGAGCAGGTCGGGGAAGCGCTCGCGCATCACGACCACGATCCGGGCGAGGAACCCGTGGGTCTGGTGGGTCTGGGGCGCCCCCGGCCGCTCCCAACCGAACGCTTCGTCGGGGGTGGACGTCGTGTGCAGCGGGTCCCGCTCGATCACGACGACCTCGTGGCCCCGGCGCGCCAGGGCGAGGGCGGCCCCGAGCCCCCCGACCCCACCTCCGGCCACGACGATCTGCTCTTGCCCCACCCACCCGGTCCTTGGATACGAGCGTTTCCAAGCGCTGGGGATTAAGGTAACACACGTTGCCAAAGATTGATCTTGCCCCCCGCCAGCGCCGGTGGACCGGTCTGTCGCCAGCCGACCGCCAACAAGAGCGCCGCACGCTCCTGCTCGACGCGGCGCTCGAGGTGCTCGGCAGCGACGGCTGGGACGCGATGACCGTCCGGTCGGTGCTCGAGCGGGCCCGGCTCAACCCGCGCTACTTCTATGAGAGCTTCGGCGGCCTCGACCAGCTGGCCGTGGCCGTCTACGACCGGGTGGTCGACGAGCTCGGCCGGGTGGTCTGGGACGCCCTCGCCGCCGCCGGCGATGCGCCGGCCGATCAGGTCCGGGCAGTCGTCCGGGCTATCGTGGAATTCGTCGATGACGACCGCCGTCGGGGTCGGATCCTGTACGCCGAGGGACTGGGCAACGGGGCCCTGAACCGTCGGCGGCTCGAGACCGGCCGGATGGTGGTGGCCTTCATCGAGGACTACGCCAGCCAGCGGGCCGGGCGGGCCGTCGATGAGGTGGGCCGGGTCGGGGCCTCCATCCTGGTCGGCGGGTTCAGCCAGCTGCTCGTCGACTGGCTGGCCGGCCGGCTCCGCACCGGCCGGGATCAGCTCATCGAGGACTCGACCGCTCTGTTCCTCGCCCTCGGCGACGCCGCGGCCACCGTCGCGGCCGCCCGCACCGGGCCCGGCACTCCCCGATCGGCCTAGTGGCCCCTGAGTCTCCGACCGTTCGCTCGGTCGATGTGTCCGAGGTGCGGCCACTCAGGAGCGAGGTGCTTCGCCCGGGCCGGCCGCCCGAGGCAAGCGTGTATCCCGGCGAGGACAACCCGCGCACGTGCCATGTCGCCGTGTCGCTCGGTGGTGACGTCGTCGCCGTCGGCACGGTGTTCCCGGACGCGTCCCCCTGGGCCCCCGAGCGCACCGACTCCTGGCGGATCCGCGGCATGGCGACACGCGACGGACTGCGGGGACGGCGGCTCGGGAACCTCGTGATCGACGGGCTGATCGAGCACGCCTCGTCCAACGGCGGTCGGTTCATCTGGTGCGAGGCCCGCACGACCGCCCGCAACTTCTACGCCCGGTCGGGCTTCGTGATCGAGGGTGAGCCGTTCATGCTCGAGAGCGTCCTGCACGTCCACATGTGGCGCGACCTCTAAGCGACCCGCTCCGCCGGGAGCGCGCGCTGTAGCGTCCGGCACGATGCCGATCCGGCTCCGGCGGCCTAGCACAGAGAGCCTCGAGCAATTGTTCGAGGACGCGTCCGGCCAGCAGGTCACCTACGCCGAGGTCGGGGCGACCCGGGACGCCGAGCTTCCCGCCGGGTACTCCCACGACCGGCACTCGGTCGCGCTCGGCCGGGGTGACCTGGCCTTCGCGCTCGGCGCCGACGCCCTCCGGCGGTGGCGGCCCCAGGTCGGCGCCGGCGCGGTCCTCACTCCCCCACTCCCGAAGCTGGAGACCGGAACCACCGTCCTCACCACCTTCCCCATGCAGCTGGGGTTCGCAATCGTGCCGTGCCGGATCGTCTATGTCACCGACGATGAGCACTCCTTCGGTTTCGCGTACGGGACGCTGCCCGGCCATCCAGAATGTGGGGAGGAGGCGTTCCACGTGAGAAAGGACGTCGAGGGGCTCGTAACGTTCGAGATCGTGGCCTTCTCGCGGCCCGCCCTCCTCCTCACCCGGCTCGGCCGCCCGGTGGCCCGGCGGACCCAGGCCCGCACCACCCGCGCGTACCTGGCCGGTGTCGCCGACTACGTGAAGAGCGGGGGTGAGCCGTCGTGACCATGGCCCCGGAGCGCACGGGTGTCGCCCAATGGAACATCACCCTGGTCCTCCTTCTGGGCGTCGCCGTCGCGGTCAGCCTGGGCGTCTACGCCCGGGTGCACCACGCGTCTGGGCACCCCCTCTTCACCCTCGGCTTTTCGGGGGTTCTCCAGATGAAGGCGTGGCTGACGTCGGCCGCCACGTTCCTGCTGCTCGTCCAGCTCACCACCGCCTTGTGGATGTGGGGCCGTCTCCCCCGGGTGAAGTCGCCCGCGCCCGGCTGGGTCACCCCGGTGCACCGCTACAGCGGCGCCGTCGCGTTCATCCTCACCATCCCGGTCGCGCTCAACTGCATCTGGTCGCTCGGCTTCGCCACCTACAACTGGCGGGTGGTGATCCACAGCGTGGCCGGTTGCCTCTTCTACGGCGCCTATGCGGCCAAGATGCTCGGCCTGCGCCTGAAGGGGCTGCCCGGGTGGGCGCTCCCGGTCCTAGGCGGCGCCGTCCTGTCCCTCCTGGTGGTCCTCTGGCTCACCGCGGCGCTGTGGTTCTTCACCCGCACCGGCGTCCCGCTCACCTGAGGAAAGGAGCACGATGGCCGAAGGCTCGATCTCGCGGCGCTCGCTCCTCGTCGGCGGGGCGGTCACGGTGGCCGCCGGGATCGCCGGCTTCTTCGTGGCCCGCGACACATGGGCCCATTCGACAAGCACGATCGCCGGCGCCAACGGCTACGGCGCCCCGGCACCGGCCGCCTCCGGCGAGGTCCTCTCCGCGCTCTCGCAGGTCCCGGTCGGCGGCGGGATCGTGCTCGCCGCGAAGGGGGTCGTGCTGACCCGGGTCGCCGCCGACTGGGTCAAGGGCTTCTCCTCCATCTGCACCCACGAGGGCTGCACGCTGGCCTCGGTCTCGGGCGGGACCATCAACTGCCCGTGCCACGGCTCCCAGTTCAGCGCCGCGACCGGTGCCGTCGTCCACGGCCCGGCCACCCTCCCCCTGCCGGTGATTCCCGTGGCGGTCCGCGGCGCCGACGTCTACCGGGACTGAGGGATCGGGCATGCGCGACTGGAACTGGCGGCGATCGCTCCCGACCCTCTTGTGGCTGGCCGCGGCCGGCTTCGCCATCGGCGCGCTGATCGCGCTGGCGTAGGGGTCAGCCCGAGGACGACGATGATGATGACGTCGAGGACGCCGCCTTCGGGGGCGTGACGAGGGGGGTGTCCGGCACCGACACGTCGATGACCGAGCCGGAGGCCAACCCGGCCCCGGCGAGCAGTGACGCCACGTCCTCGAACTTCGCCGGCAGGTCGGTCGCGGTACCGAACACGACCCCGATCCCGTCGCTCAGGGCGATGTCGACCGCGCCCCCGGGCGACGGCGAGACCGCAGACACCAGCGACTTGAACGCCACCGGCAGCGCCGCCGCCACCGCGAGGCTCGGCCGGGCAACGGCGAGGGTCGTCCCGGGCGCGCCCGGAGCCCCGACCGAGACGAGGTGAGGCAGGGCGGCCGGCGGGCTGGCTACCACCGAGAGCACCCGGCCGGTGCCGTCGAGCTCGGCCCACCCGGTGCGGTCGGTGACCACCGCGACCGGGCTCCGCTCGCTGACCGTCACCACGACGCCGTCGGGCCAGTTGCGCACGACCTGCGCGCTCGCAACCCACGGCAGCGCCTTGATGCGGCGGGCCGCCGACGCTGCGTCGACATCGATCATGGGCGGGTGGTCGGTCAGGCCGGCCGCTGCGAGCACCGCCGCGTCGCCGGTGTGTGCAGCCCCGTAGACGGTGATGGCGTTGGCCGAGAGGAGGCGCGAGTGCGCGAGCGGCCAGGCCAGGGCGCCCAGCACCACGACAACCACGACGGCGATGATGGCCAACCGGCGCCCGAGCGAGGACCGGCGGCGCACGGCCCGCCGGCGGGCGTGGATGCGCGGATCGATCGCCCCGCGGCCGGGTCCCCCGGAGCGAAGCGTCCGGGCCGCGGGACGCGGCCGCGTCCCGACGCCGGATCCGCTCATGCGCCCACCTCGCTCTCCTCGTTGTCGAAGCCGACCATGCGGACCTCGGTCGCCAGGCGGACACCGGTCGAGTCCTCGACGACCTGGCGCACCCGCTCGATGAGCCGGCGCACGTCGTCCGCCGACCCGCCCTCGTCGGCCTGGATGAAGTTGGCGTGCTTCTCCGAGACCTCGGCGCTCCCGATGCGCAGGCCCTTCAGGCCCGCCACGTCGACCATCTCCCCGGCCGAGGAACCGGCCGGGTTCGTGAAGATCGAGCCGGCGTTGCTCCCGCCGGGCTGGTTGGCCCGCCGCCACCGGACGATGTCGGCGATCTCGGCCTTGCCCTCTTCCACCGAGCCCTCCCTGACGGCGAACTCGGCCCACAGGGCCACCACCGACGGCCCGATGGACGACGACCGGTAGGAGGGGTTGAACCGCTCGACCCCGTCCTCCCCCGCGTCGTCGGAGGAAAGGTCCATCCAGCCGTAGCGGAGCAGGCACGCCGCGATGTCCGATCCGTGGCCCCCCGCGTTCATGCGCAGCGCGCCGCCGACCGACCCGGGGACCCCGACGGCCCATTCGAGGCCGCGTGCCCCGGCCTCGACCGCCCGGCGAGCCAGCACCGGCAGCCCGAGCGCGGCACCGGCCCGGACCACGCCTGCGCCGAGCCTGGCCGAGAAGCTGACGAACTCGGAGGGCTCGCTCGGGGCGAGCCGCACGGCCAGCCCCGCGAAGCCGGCGTCGGCCACCAGGAGATTGGACCCCTTGCCGACGACGAGGACCGGCACCGGCTCACGCCGCAGCGCTTCGCCGACCCCAACCAGGTCGGCCACCGTTCGGGCCTCGACGAACACCGCCGCCGGCCCGCCGACCCGGTACGTGGTGAGCGGGCCGAGCGCGACGTCGCGTTCGGCCAACGCGCCGAGCGCCCGGGCGAGCGAGTTGAGGCGGGTCGACATCGTCGGGTCGGCGCTCATCGGGCCAGGTCTGCAAGAAGGTCGTCGGGGAGCGTGGTGAGGTCGCCGGCGCCGAGGGTGACGCACACGTCGGCCGGCTCGAGAAGGTCGAAGACCACGGCCCGCAGCTCGTCGCGGCCCGGCGCGTAGTGGACGACCAGGTCCGGCCGGGCGCCGGTGATCGCGTCGACGACCAGGCGGCCCGAGACGCCGGGCACCGGCCGCTCGCCGGCCGAGTACACGTCGGTCACGACGACCGCGTCGGCGTCGTCGAAGGCATGGGCGAAGTCGGCCGCCAGCGCGGCGGTGCGCGTGTAGCGGTGCGGTTGGAAGACGGCCACCACCCGGCCGAACCCACCGTTGCGGGCCGTCGCGAGCGTCGCTGCGACCTCGCTCGGGAGATGCCCGTAGTCGTCGACGAAGGTCACCCCGCCGGCCTCGCCGCGGTACTCGTACCGCCTCGGGACGCCGGCGAAGCGGGCCAGGGCGGCCTCGACGGAGACGAAGTCGGCCCCGATCTCGAGGGCCGCCGCCGCGGCCAGGGCCGCGTTGGCCGCGTTGTGGCGGCCGGGCACCGGCACCCGGATCCGCCCCACCGGGCCGTTCGGCCCGTCCAGGTCGAAGCGGAGCGAGCTGCCGGAGAGGGCGAGGTCACGGACCCCGTAGGCGGCCCCCTCGGCCTCCCCGACCAGCATCGCGCCGGCGGCGCGGCCGAGCTCGGCCGCGCCCGGGTCGTCGGCCGCGACGAGGCACGGGCCGGTGGTCACCTCCACGAGATGACCGAACGCGTCGCGCAGTGCACCGAGGGACCCGTAGTGATCGAGATGGTCGGCCTCGACGCTCGTGAGGACGGTCATCTCCGGTGTGAGCGCGGCGAAGCTGCCGTAGCTCTCGTCGGCCTCCACCACCATCCACTCCCCCTCGTCGAGCACGCCGTTCGTGTCGAGGTCCCCGACGTCGGCACCGATGAGGAACGACGGCTTCAGCCCGGCGGCCCCGAGGGCGAGGGCGAGCATGGACGAGGTGGTGGTCTTCCCGTGTGTGCCTGCGACCGCAGCGCACCGGCGCGTCGACGCGATGGCCGCGAGGACCTCGGAGCGGGCCAAGACCGGCAGGCCGAGCCTTTTGGCCTCGGCGAGCTCGGCGTTCTCCGGGCCGACCGCCGGCGAGGCGGTGACGATGTCGGCGTCCCCGACGTTCTCGGCGCAGTGGCCGACGGCGACCGTGATCCCCTGGTTGGCCAACCGGTCGGTGACCGGCGATCCCAATAGGTCGCTCCCGGTCACCCGGTGGCCCATGGCGGCCAGCACGGTTGCGATGGCGCTCATGCCGGCCCCGCCGATGCCGACGACGTGGACGCGGCGCCCGCCGGAGCCGAGGTCGGCGATCGCGCTCTCAGCGGGCATGGGCCTGCACCAGGCTGGCCACCGCGTCGGCGGCGTCGGGACGCCCGAGGGCGGCCGCGGCCTCGGCCATCTGGGTGAGGTGGGCGGGTTCGGCCAGGAGCTCGTTCAATACCTCGGCCAACCGGCGGCCGGTGCAGTCCTCGTCCTTCAACATGACGGCGGCACCCGCGTCGACGAGGGCGGCCGCGTTGGCACTCTGGTGGTCGCCGGGCGCGCCAGGCAGCGGGACCAGCACCGCCGGCACGCCGACCAGGGCCAGCTCGGCAATGGTGAGCGCGCCGGCCCGGCAGACGACGACGTCGGCGGCGGCGTAGAGGGACGCCATGTCCTCCTCGAACGGGATCAGGCGGTAGCACAGCCCGGCGCCGTCGGACCTCTCGAGGGGGAGCTCGGCCCGGGCCGCCTCCAGCTCTTCGAAGTTGCGGGGACCGCACACGTGATAGAGGGTCAGTCCGCCGCGCCCTGCATAGAGGTGCCTCAGGGCGAGCGTGGCGTCGTTCAACCTCCGGGCCCCGAGCGACCCGCCGAACACGGCCACCGTGCGGCGGTCCACCGGAAGCCCGAGAGCCAGCCGCGCCGTGGCGGCGCGGTCGGGCGAACGGTGCACGCCGAGGAGATCGGCCCGCACGGGCGCCCCGGTGAGCACCGGGTGGCGCAGGTGCGTTCCCGGGAACGCGACCGCGCTGGCGGCGGCGAACCGGCCGAGGACACGGTGGGCCAGCCCCGGCCGCGCGTCCACGTTCACGAGGACGATCGGCACCCGCAGGAGCACCGCCGCGATGCCCGCCGGTACGCTCGCATAGCCCCCGACCGAGACGACGACGCGGGGCCGCCGACGCGCCAGGATGACGAAGGCCCGGAGCGTGGCCCAGGCCAGTCCCCCGGAGGAGACCAGGTTCCTCAGTTGGGGGCCGGGTCGGAGCCGGCGGACGATGCCCCGCCCACCGAGCAGCGTGAGGCCGAACCCCTCCCCGCCCACCAGCGTCGCCTCCTGGCCGCGCGTGGACCCGATCAGCTCGATGTCGTCGCGCTCGACTCCCCGCTCGGCCAGGGCCCGGGCGGTGGCCAGGGCCACGAACACGTGGCCGGCCGTCCCTCCCCCGGCGATGACGGCATAGCGCCGCGACCTCACCGGCCCGCCGGACCGACCGCCACTCCGTCGCGCTGGGCGGCCCGGCTGCGCGAGCCAGTGCTGGTGTGCTCGAGCGGTGGCACGCCGGGCGGCGCACCCTGTCTCGCGATGTTGACGAGGATCCCGGCCGCCGCCATCGTGATCACGAGGGAGGACCCTCCGAAGGAGATGAACGGGAGCGGGATCCCGGTGACCGGGAGCAATCCGATGACCGCGCCGACGTTGATGAAGGTCTCGCTGGCGATCCACGCGACCAGGCCGATCCCGAGCAGGGACCCGAACCGGTCGGGCGACTGCTGGGCCGCCCGGAGCCCGAACCAGCACAGCCCGACGAGGAGCGTCAGCACGGCCACCGCTCCGACGATCCCGAGCTCCTCGCCGATCACCGAGAAGATGAAGTCGGTGTGGGCGTTGGGCAGCGAACCCCACTTCTGTCGCCCGCTCCCGAGACCGAGGCCGACCAGGTGTCCGGACCCGAGCCCGATCAGCGACTGCGCGACCTGGTAGCCCGACCCCGAGGCATGTGCGGTCGGGTCCAAGAAGGCGAGCAGCCGGGCCCGTCGATACGGGTCGACGAGGCCGACGAACACCCCGAGCACGACGAGGCCGACCAGGACCTTGACGATCGGGCCGAGCGACACGCCTGACGCGAACAACAGCGCGATCGCGATGGCCCCGACGACGAGGGCCGTGCCCATGTCCGGCTGGAGCAGGATCAACCCGCCCGCCGCCGTCGCGACCAGCAGCATCGGGCCGATGATCGTGCGGTGGCTCCCGCCGCGCTCTTGTCGCCGCACGATCAGGTCGGCCCCGAAGATGGCGAGGGCCAGCTTCATGAGCTCGGAGGGCTGGAGCCGGAACTGGCCGAAGCCGATCCAACGGCTGGACCCGCCCGAGGTCACCCCGATGCCCGGCAGCAGCACGACGACGAGCAGCGCGAAGGTGATCAAGAGCAGCGGCATCCGAAGGTGGCGGAGCCGGCGGTAGTCGAAGCGGACCGCGCACACAAGGACGACGAGCGCCACCCCCATCCACATGATCTCGCGCATCAGGATCGCCCACGGCGTGTTGTATTGCTCGATCGAGACGACCTCGGACGCCGAGCCCACCATCACGACGCCGATCAGGCACAGCACCGCTATGAGGACGAGCAGGATGGAAGAGGTGGACGGGCCGCCCCGGTCGGCACGCATCGCACCAGCCTTGTCCACGCCGGCCGCCGAACGGTGGACCGAGTGCGCCGCGCGCCCGCTCACGAGATCACCCGGTTCATGATGAGGAATTCCCCGTAGAAGATGCCGAGGCCGAGCGCCGAGAAGAGCCCGGCCAACATCCAGAACCGGACGATCACCGTCGTCTCGGGCCACCCGAGCAACTCGCAGTGGTGATGGATGGGCGCCATCCGCAGCAGTCGGCGGCCGAACACGCGGAAGCTGACCACCTGCACGATGACCGACAGCGTCTCGATGACAAAGAGCCCGCCGATGATCGGCAACAGCAGGTCGACGTTGAGGAGCAGGCAGAGCGCGGCCAGGCCCGAGCCGATCCCGAGCGCGCCGGTGTCGCCCATGATGATTCGGGCCGGCGCGGCGTTCCACCAGAGGAAGCCGAGACAGGCCCCGGCGAGCGCCACCGAGCACAGCGCAAGGTCGAGGGCGTCGGCCGGCAGCACGTGGTAGATCGCGTAGTGCCGGAAGATCCAGTACCCCATGATGGCGAGGACGGCGAAGCAGAACGTCGACGCGCCGGCGGCCAGGCCGTCCAACCCGTCGGTCAGGTTCACCGCGTTGGAGGTGGCCACGAGCACGATCGTGGCCATGGCAACCCAGCCGGCCTCACCCAGATGGATGCTCGGGTCGACGCGCGTGAACGACAATGCGGTCGAGGTGTGGGCCCAGCGCACCGCGAGCTCGGAGAACGCGACGCCGGCAACGATCTGGGCCATGAACTTGCCCCGCTTCTGCAGGCCGAGGCTCCGTTTGTGGCTGACCTTGATCCAGTCGTCGACCAGGCCGATGCCCCCGAACATGAAGACGGCCAGGATCACGAGCTTGCCCGTGCGCGTGAAGGCCACCGTCGGGCCGACGTGGCCGAGGACGTAGCCGACCAAGACGGCCCCGACGACCGCGACCCCACCCATGGTCGGCGTGCCGGCCTTGGCCAGGTGGGTGGCCGGCCCGTCCTCGCGGATGTGCTGGCCGAGCTGGCGCCGTTGCAGGAACCGCATGACGAAGGGGGTGGCGAGGATCGAGATGAGCAGGGCCACCCCGCCCGCCTCCATCATCGCGAGCACTCGAGGACCTCCTCGGCCACCAGCCGGTCGTCGAACGGCACGCTCCGGCCGTGCTGCTCCTGGGTCACCTCGTGGCCCTTGCCGGCGATGAGCACCACGTCACCGGGCTCGGCCCGTTCGATCGCGAGCGCGATGGCCCGGCGCCGGTCGGGCTCGATGACCACCTCGGCCCGGCGCTCCGCCGCCGCCTCGATGCCGCTCCGGATCTCTTCGATGATCCGGAGCGGGTCCTCGTCGCGGGGGTTGTCCGACGTGACGATGGCGAGGTCGGCCAACCGGACGGCCACCTGGCCCATGAGCGGTCGCTTCGCCTTGTCGCGGTTGCCGCCGCAGCCGAAGACGACGATGACCCGGGCGCCCTCCCTCTTCAACTGGCCGAGCTCGGTGAGCACCACGTCGAGGCCGGCCGGGGTGTGCGCGTAGTCGACCAGGACCGAGAACGGCGACTCGTCACCCTCGACGACGAGCGGCTCGAGGCGCCCGGGCACGGCCGGGGCCTGGGTGAGCCCGAAGGCGACCGCGTCGGGGTCGACGCCCATGGTGAGAGCGGCGTCGGCCGCCAGCAGCGCGTTGTCGACGTTGAACCGCCCGGTGAGTGCGATCTCGACCGGCCGGCCGCGCCAGACGAACCGGCTCCATCCGATCCCGAGGTCGACCCCGAGTGCGTCGAGGCGGCGCACGGCGCGCATCGGGATGCGGGCCTCGGCCAACAACCGCTCCCCCGCCGGGTCGTCGGCGAACGCGATCCCCTGCGACGCCCGCTCCGGCGTGAACAGCGACGCCTTGGCTTCCCAGTACGCCTCCATGGTCCCGTGGAAGTCGAGATGGTCGTGGCTGAGGTTGGTGAAGACGGCCACGTCGAAGGTGATGCCGTCGACCCGCGATTGCGCGAGGGCGTGCGAGGAGACCTCCATCGCGACCGCGTGGGTGCTCTTGTCCTCGATGCCCCGGTCGCGCTCGGCGGCCAGCAGTGCCTGGAGCTCGGTCGCCTCCGGTGTGGTCCGGGTCCCGGTGAGCGTGCCGATCACCATGGTCGGGATCCCGGCCTGCTGGAGGACGACACCGAGGAGGTGCGACACGGTCGTCTTGCCGTTGGTTCCAGTGACCCCGGCCGTCAGCAGCTGGCGAGACGGGTGCCCGAAGAACGCCGAGGCCAGCCTGCCCATGGCCGGGCGGGCCTGACCGGGCGCGACCCGGACCTGCACGACGTCGCTGTCGGCACCCAACGACACGGCCCGCTCGCAGACCAGCGCGAGCGCGCCGCGCTCGACGGCCTGTGCGGCGTGTTCGTGGCCGTCGCTCAGTTGGCCGGGAAGACAACAGAACAGCGCTCCCGCCTCGACCCTGCGGCTGTCGTGCTCGATGGAGGTGATCTCCACGTCGAGGGGCTCACCCGACACATGGAGGACGTCAATTTCGTCGAGCAGACGGTGCATGTTCACGGTGCGGGGGGAGCGGCGATCGGGTGAAGCACACCAGCGCTCCGTGCCCGGGGTCACCGCTCGGCCGATGGTACCCGGCACCCGGACTCAGGTGACGTCCTGAGCCTGGTCGCCTGCGGCGGGTGCCGTCGCGGGCGCCTGGCTCGGAGCCCCTGGGGTGGTCGGGATCCCGTAGCGGTGCAGCGCATAGCTCATGATCTGGGAAAACACGGGTGCGGCGACGGTCCCGCCGTAGATCGGGGTGGGGTGGTTCAACACGACGATGGTGGTCAGGACGGGGTTCGACGCCGGGGCCGCCCCGACGAAGCTGGCCACGAAGTCGCCGGATATGTAGGCGTCGGCACCCGGGACTGGGACCTGGGCGGTGCCGGTCTTGCCCATCACGGTGTAGCCGGGGATGGCCGCGCTGACCCCGGTGCCGCCGGCGACGACGGACTCGAGCATGGCCTTGAGCTCGGCGTCGATCGAGGGCGCGAACACCCGGCGGGTGGCCGAGGCCTTGGTCGCCATCGCCTTGCCATCGGCGCCGATGGTCGCCCGGACCAGCCGGGGCTGCACGAGCAGGCCGCCGTTGGCCACCGCGTTGTAGGCGTCGAGCACCTGGATCGCCGTGACCGCGTCGACCTGGCCGATCGGGAGCGAGACGAGGTTGGTCGGCTCCCACTGCGCCGCGCCGGCGAGCACGCCCGGGTTCTCCCCCGGGAAGTCGAGCCCGGTCACCTGACCGAACCCGAGGTTCCTCACCTGTGCGAGGAGGCGGTCCTCACCGAGGTCCCGGGCGATCTCGCTGGTGCCGATGTTGGACGACTGGGCGAGGATCTGGGTCGCGGTCAGCTCCTCGGTCGGGTGGAACTCGGCGTCGTGGAACGTCGAGCCGTCGAGCTCGATCTGGTCGGGCACCGTGAAGCTGGTGTTGGGGTTGATGATCCCGTCTTGGAGCGCCGCCGAGAACGTGACCAGCTTGAACACCGATCCGGGCTCGTAGGCCTGGGTGAGGCCGAGGTTGCTCGGGGCCTCGCTGACCGGCGAGGACGTGCCCGAGACGAGCCCGAGCCCGTTGTTGCCCTTGACCAGGTTGGCCATGGCCAGGATGTCGCCCGTCCTCGTGTCCATCACGATGGCCGTCCCGCTCTCAGCCCCCGTCGCGGCGATCTGCGCACCGAGCGCGTTCTCGGTCACGTACTGCAGCGGCTGGTCGATCGTGAGCTCGATCCCGGTCCCGTTGTCGCCGGCCGACCGCGTGAGCGCGGAGCCCTGCGGGAGGTCGACCCCCGCCGGTGACTCGAGCAGCGTCTGGGTACCCGCCTTGCCCGAGAGGAGCCCGTTGTACTGGTACTCGAGGCCGGACGCCCCGGCACCCGAGGAATGCACCTGACCGAGCAGCGGCCCGGCGAGCGAACCGTCGGGGTCGATCCGCTCCGACGTGTCGAACAGCGTGATGCCCGGCAGGTTGTCGGACGCGAGCTTGTTCCCCTGGCTCGCCGGCACCTCGGTCGCGATGGGCACGTAGCCCGAGTGCTCGCTCAAGAGCGAGGTGAGTTTCTCCACCGGGACCTTGAGGATTGGCGACAGCGCGCGAGCCTCGTCGGCCGGCTTCGCGATCTGGAAGTCGTCCGCCACGACGGTCTTGGTCGGCACCGAGATCGCGAGCACCGCCCCGTTGCGGTCGTAGACGTCACCACGCAGGCCCGGGTCGGCGACCGTCACCGAGAGCTCGTCGGCCGCGAGGCGCTTGTAGTGCGACGAGTGGACGACCTGGATGTCCGCGAGGCGGGCGACGACGGCCAGCAGCAGCATGACCAAGAGGACCCGGAAGATCCCGATCCGGCGCCCGAGCGGGGCGTGCGTGCTCGGGGCGGACCGGCGATGTGAGCTGGCCCGGGGCGGGGGGTGCGGAGCACGCCGGGGCGGGGGGTGGCGGAGCGGCCTCGACCGGTGCCTGCTCCCCCTCGACCCGTAGGCGACCGGGGGAAGCGTGCCGACCGGGCTCATCGACCGGCCGCGGCAGATTGCCCGGCGGCGGTCGAGGTGTTGGCGCTCGAGTTGGATGAAGACGTACCGGTCGGGACCGTCGTCGGCGTGGTGGTCTGGCCGATCGGGGTTGTGAGCGGGACCGCCGGGAGCTGGGTGACGTAGCGCGGCGGAACGAGGTTCAGCTTCTTCGCCTCCCGGACGATCTGGGCGGGGTTCTCAGCCTCGGCGACGGCCGCCAGCAGCTGGCGGTGCACCGCCTGTTCCGCCGACATCTGGGCCTGCGCGGCCGTGAGCCGCACCTGACCCTGGGCGAGCATCGAGTGCGCGATGACGACAGCGAGCAATGACCCGACGACGACCGTCGCCGACATCAGCCGGAGCAGTCGTCCCCGTCCGCGTCCACGCGGGCGCGGCTCGAGGATCCGAAGCGGGGGGCGCTTCGCCCCGACCCGGGGGCTGGGTGCCCGGGTCGCCCGTACTGAGGCGGCCCGCTGAGCGGCCGCCGGCGGCGGGGTCACCGATCAACGTCTCCCCGGCCCCCAAGACGCTCGACCGCCCACAGGCGGGCGCTCGATGCCCTGGCGTTGACCGACACTTCGGCCGCCGACGCCCCGCGTGAGCCCCGAAAGACCCACTGGAACTCGGCGCTCGCACCACACACGCACGGCAGCCCGGGCGGGCAGACGCACCCGCCCGAAACAGCGTTGGCGAACGTTTGCTTCACGAACCGGCTCTCGCCCGAGTGGTAGGCGAGGACGACGCAGCGCCCTCCGCCGGCCAGGAGGCCCAGCGTCGCCGGAAGGCCGGCCGCCAGCTCCTCGGACTCCTCGTTCACCGCGATCCGGATGGCCTGGAAGACCCGGCCAGCCGGGTGGCCCCGGCGACGGACGGCGGCCGGGACCGCCGATGCGACGACTTCGGCCAGCCGGGCCGTCGTCGCGATCGGGCGCGCGGCCACGATGGCCCGGGCGATCCGTCCGGCCAGACGGCCCTCGCCGTTGGCCCTGAACCAGCTGGCCATCTCGTCCGGGCCGGCCCCGTTCACGATGTCGAGGGCGCTCGAGGACGCGCCGGGGTCCATGCGCATGTCGAGCGGTGCGTCGCGGCGGTACGAGAACCCACGCTCGGCGCGGTCGAGTTGCATCGAGCTGACCCCGAGATCGAACAGGGCGCCCGAGATCGAACAGGGCGCTCCTGCGGCCTCGCCGGACGAAGGCCAGTGCCCTCGGCCGGCGGCCCATGCTGCACCGACGACCCGATCGAGGTCGGTGAAGCGGGCGTGGTGAAGGACCACCCTCGGCCCGAACGACGCCAGCGCGGACGCGGCGATCTCCAGAGCCGTTGGATCCCGATCGATACCGAATAACCCCAGGTGGGGGTATGCGGAGAGCAAGGCGGCGGCGTGCCCACCGGCGCCCACGGTGGCGTCGAGAACGACGCCGGGGGGGACGGTGGCAAACAATGCGACGACCTCGGCGGCCATGACCGGCTCGTGTTCGGGATCCCGGTCCATCTGCAGCCCCCCGACAGGCCAGGTGCTATCGGAGTATTTCCCTTGGCGACCGACGGGGAAGAGGGCGGAGGAGGAGTCTTCCACCGTGCCGGTCGAGGGGCTGCGCATGTACCGGGCGAACTGCCCAGGTGCGAGGCGTATGTCGTGGGTTGTCTGTTCTTGTCCGTGTCCTCTTTCTCTCAGTCCTCTTCGTCGTCGAGGAACCACTGCTCGGCCGGCTGCACCCGCTCTTCCCAGACCGCCGGGTTCCACAACTCGATCCGGTCGATCGCACCGATCACCAGCACATCGGTCTCGAGCCGGGCGAACTCCCGCAACCGACCCGTGATCGCCATGCGTCCCTGCCTGTCGACCTCCACCTCGTGCGCATTCGACGCCCAGAGTCGGGCCCGGTTGCGGTCCATCCGGCCTGCGGCCGCTCGCTCCTGCATCCCGGTCATCTGGCGCTCGAATTCCCCTGGTGTCCACAGGGCGAGGCAGCCCTCGCGATTCTCGGCGAGGTAGCCCCCCCGCTCGAAGGCGGCACGAAACTTGGCTGGGACGATGACCCTGCCCTTCGCGTCGAGCGAATGCTCGTACCTGCCGACGAACCCTGACACCAGATCGAACTCCCACCACCCGTCCCCGGATCGCTAGTCGCTCCCCTTTGAACCACTGCGCACCACTCTACGCCCCCTTCCACCACCGGTCAACACCATTCCGCCACAACTCCCCCATTGGTTCCCACCCGGGCGAATTTGTCCGCTCTTTCGCGGGCGCGACGGGGTCCGGACGCGCCAATCGGGCACGACGGGGTGCTCGAGAACCGAGCGACGTCTGCGATTCCCCGAGAGGACCACTCCCGGGTGGTCGCCGGGGGCACGGCTCCGCTCGGCCGCGGCCGGTCGACACCTACGAGGTCAAATGAGGAATGCGGGTGGTGCCCGACGGCACCACGTTCGGAGCGGCCGGCTCAGCGGGGCTTCATGAACCGCTTCGCCGCCTCGGCGAACTCGGGTTCGACCAGCAACTTGCGAAAGACCTTGAGTTCGTCTCGGATCCGGGCCGAGAGCGCGTCGGAGTCGCCTCGGAGCAGCGCCTTGGCCGCACGCAGCGCCTCGGGTGGCTTGGCGGCGAGCGCGTGCGCGGCCTTCATCGCCCGCTCGCGGACGTCTCCCGGCTCGACGGCCTCGTTGGCGATGCCCCAGTCGACTGCCTTCTTGGCGTTGATCGGGCTGGCCAGCAACATCGCCTCGGCCGCACGTGGTCTGCCGACCATCTGGGGCAGGAGCAACGTGCTGCCGGCCTCGGGCGTGAGCCCGATGTCGACGAACGCGAACCGCAGCTCGAAGTCGGCGCCCACGTAGACGAGGTCGCAATGGAGAAGGAGTGTGCCGCCGACGCCGATGGCCCGTCCCTGGACCCCCGCGACAAACGGCTTGGTCAGCGACGGAAGCACTTCGAGGAACCTCGACGCCGAGAGGGGCCCGTCCGGCGGGTTGACGAATTCGGAGATGTCGTTGCCGGCGCAGAAGTCCGCGCCCTCGGCCGTGATCACCGCGACCCGGAGATCGTCGTCGGACTCGAGCTCTTCGAGGCCATCGACGATCGCCCCGTACATGACGCTCGTCAGGGCGTTCTTCTTCGCCGGACGGTTCAGCCTGATCTCGATGACCGGCCCGTCTCTTTGGATCTCGACGTCCGCCATGGTTCCGCCTCCTGCCCTACACCCGCCGGTCGACGGGGACCTCGATCTTGGTCGAACCCGGGAGCCGCGGCAACGACAACGTTCATTCCCGGCCCTCAATCGTCCAGGTGTCGGGGTCGGGGAGCTGACCGATCAAATTCGAGACCAGCCCGGCCCGGTCGACACCAACGAGCTCGCCCGCAGCGACGGTCGTCGCCTCGAGTTCGCGCGTCGCGTCAGCTCGCTGGTCGCCGATGTCGAGCAGCGCGGTCAGGTCGGCCCAATCGACGGCGAGGTAGGCGAGCGAATGGCTGAGCGACCCCTCCCGACCCCGCCACTGCGCGACGCCCACCACCTTGCGACCGCGATGGCGCACCTCGCCCGCCGCCACACCGGCGAAGCAGATCAGGCCCGACCACCGCGAGCGGATCGGACCGCCCCTGTGCACCTCGAGATCGGCCGCCCCGAGGGACTCAGCCCACCACCGACCCACCCAGGCGCTCGATTCCGCAACGTCGTCCTTCCAGAGGGGATCGGCCCTCGGCACCCATGTGTCGACCCACACCGCCCGGTCGGGCTGCACGAGCACCGCCCCTCCCCCGCTGCGCCGGCGGACCAGCTCGACCCCGCGGTGCGCCATCGCGGCCGTGTCGACGATGCCGGCGTCCTGCGTGCTCCCGAGGACCAGGGTCGATCTATCGGCCCGGCGGATGAACGCGGTGCGCCGCTCGATGACACGGATCGCGTCCGCGTCGAACAGCTGACGCTCGCTCACCTCTATCCCTCAGCCGTGTGTGTCGTTCAGGACGCCGAGGCGAGATACGGGGCCCACAGCGGATCGACCTCGGAGAGGTGCCGGAGCCGCCACAGATGCCCCTCGGGCGCACGGGGCTGGAACGGCAGCGACCATCCCAGCTCGTCGAGCAGTTGGTCGCCCTTGGCCAGGTTGTCCTGCTGGCACGACGCGACGACGTTGGCCCAGTCGTGGCGCCCGCCCCGGCTCTTCGGGATGACGTGGTCGACGGTGTCGGCCGCGGCCGAGCAGTAGGCGCACCGGCCGCCATCGCGGCGGAGCACGGCCCGACGGGTGAGCGGCGGCGTCCGGGCCCAACGCGGGATCCGGACCATGTGGAGCAGCCGCACGATGGCGGGCACCTTGACGTCGAGCTTGGCGGAGTGGAAGACGGGTGCCTCGGCTCGGAACGCGACCGGCTCGGCCCGGCCGCCGAGCACCAGCACCACTGCGCGACGGTCCGAGACGAGCGCGAGCGGCTCGTAACTCGCATTGAGCAACAGGACCCGGCCCATCACGCCAGCAGGCTACCGGCGGGGCGGTCGCGCACGCTGGCACCACGCGAGGTAGTCGATGACGTCGCCTGTGCTCGGGCGTCCCTCCCATTCCTTCCCGAAGGCGGTCTCCATCCGGAAGCGCCAGAAGTCGGCGTCGGGTATCGGCAGGAACGGGGGCCTGTGCCACCAACCGGGCCGAGCCAGCCTGCGCAACACCCCGAACGACGCCGGCCACAGGCCCGGCCGGAGGGCCACCGCCCGCACCACGGTCGCGGCATCCCGACCCCAGGCCGCCCGCCGGTCACTCACCGCTGCTCCTCGTCCCGGGCCCCGCGTCCCGGAACCGCCACCCGACCGCGCCCGCACCGACGAGCGGCCCATGCGCGCCGAGCCCGGCCGGCTCGATTCGGGTGCCGACGGAGAACTCCATCCGCGCCCGCAACGCGATCTCGGCGCGGGCCGCGGCGAAGAACGGCTCGCCGAATCCGAGGGCGACCGACCCGGCGACGACGGCCAGGTCGAGGTCGAGCAGGTTGGCCACCGACGCGACGGCACGACCGACGAGCGTGCCCGTCCGGATGATGACCTCCGTGCTCGCCTCCGCCGGCGGGTGCCCGGTGGTCTCGGCGATCGCAGTCCCCGACGCCTCCGCCTCCAGGCAACCGAAGCCGCCGCACGAACACCGCCGGCCGTCGGGTTCGACGATCACGTGGCCGATGTGCCCGGCGTTGCCGAGACGGCCGTCGAGCAACGCGCCGTCGAGCACGATCCCGCCGCCGACTCCGGTGGACACCACCATGGCCAGATAGTTGGCACAGCCAACCGCGGCGCCGCGCCAGCCCTCGCCGAGCGCGAGCGCCTTGGCATCGTTGTCGACCTGCGTCGGCACGCCGGCGAGCTCGGCCACCCGCGCCCGCAGGGGGAACTCGCGCCAGGCCCCGATGTTGAGCGGCGAGACGGTCGCGCCGCCCCGTTCCATCGGTCCCCCGCATCCGACGCCGCACACCTCGATGGCGCCCGCGGGCGCGTGGGCGGCAACGCTGCTGATCAGTGCTTGGAGGGGTGCCCAGACAACCTCGGGGTCGTCGGAGTCGGCCGTCGGGACGTGGTCGGCGTGGGTGAGCTCACCCTGCCTGTCGACGAGGGCCGCCGCCATCTTGGTGCCGCCGATGTCGACGGCGAGGCAGAGCGGTTCCACCTGTTGGTGGGCTCAGCGGTCGCGACGGAACCGAGTGCGAAGCCAGGTCCGGGCGTTGTCGACAGCGCCTTCGATCCCGGGTTGGTCGGAGTTCTCCGGGCGGTCCTGGTGGAGCGAGCGGGTCAGGTCGTGCCAGCCGGCCTTGCCCATGCGCCGCAGGTTCCGCTCGAAGACCACGGCGCAGGCGAACATCAGTGCGACCCCGAGGAAGCCGACGGCGACCGAGTGGGGGTAGAAGATCACGAGGATGGCCACCCCGGCGAAGAAGCCCAGGGCGGCCCACTTGCAGTAGCGGCCGGCGTGGCGGTACACGGTCTCGGAGCGGACGCGCTCGGCGAACTGGGGGTCCTGTCGGACCAGGGATTCCTCCAGCTCAGCCAGGATTCGCTGTTCGTGATCAGAGAGCGGCACTGCCCTCCCTCTCTCGACCTCGGTCACTCCGCCGCGCCACGGTGAACGTACCTCCTGGCACGGGACTCATTGCCGCACCCTCATGCGACTCCAACGCGAACAAGTCTACGGCGACGTTCGCTCCTGCGCCGCACGCCCCGGTCGAATTCCGCCTCATGGGGCGGGGCGCTAGGAGGACGACCGCCGGGACCGGCGGCCGAGGAGCGCCCCGATCCCGGCGCCGAACACAGTGGCGATGGCAAGGGCGGCGATGATCGGCGAACGGGTGCTCACGAACCAAAAGTGGATCCTGACGTCCTGGGTGTTGGCGAGGGCGAACCAGACCACCAGCACGGTCAGCACCCCGGTCAGGACCAGCCGGGCGTCCCGGCGGCGGCCGGCCGGCGTGTGCTCTGGGACCTGGTCCTCGTCGAATTCATGTGGAACGGTCATGGCGCCCCTCTCGGTAGTGGCTCATTTTGCCGGTCACAGCGCATCGGTACCGTCCGCATTGATGTCCCGTTGCCGAACCTACCGCTACCTCCTCCAGCCGACCAGCCGCCAACGGAGCGGCCTGACGCGCCTGTGCCTGGGCCAGTGCGAGCTGTACAACGCGGCCTTGGAAGAGCGTCGAGGTGCTTGGGCCTGGGAGCGCCGGTCGGTCT
>PLWZ01000041.1 GCA_003151235.1 Acidimicrobiaceae bacterium | reverse complement strand
CAATCAGGTCTCGCTCCCGTCGGCGTTGGCGGCCGCCACGCTGATTCCATCATTTCGTAAGTCACCCGGCCAAAGAGAAGGGCATCGGCCTGGTTGAGATTCTCGACCGCGTGACGATGCAAGTCATCGTCCGCGGGAATTGCACGATGATCGCAGCACCCGTCCAATGTGACGTTGATGGAGTACCGAAGGGGTCGCATTTCGCAAGAGGGCACGGCTCTGGGGTCTCCTTTGTCACAGGTCCAGCCCAGACCCTAAGACAGCGTGTGATCCCGCACGGCTGCAACCATCCTTGCAACCCGATCCCCGGTAACTGCCGTCCGCCAGTTGCCATTAACGGCGCAAAGTGACTCGCGGAAATGGAACGTGAGCAGGGGCGTCGAAATTCTTCCCCACCAAACAGCACTGCCGTCCCAAACGATCGTTTACAGTGGCTGTCTCGGGCACGGCTTCGGCTCCACCCGAAGGTGTCATCGTCGGGGCGGGGGCAGAAGGAGTTGCTGTGCTAGCCGTCTCGGATCGTCCCGCCACGGGCCAAGCGCCCGGTGACCCCTTCCCGGCCCGGGAGCCAGCTCTGCGCTTTGAGGGCGTGGTCCACCGCTACGGCAACCACCTGGCCCTCGACGGTCTCGGCCTCGAGGTGGCCCGAGGTGAGACGCTGGCCTTGCTCGGCCCGAACGGGGCCGGCAAATCCACCACCATCTCCCTCCTACTGGGGCTGTTGCGCCCCTCCTCGGGCACCGTCGAGGTGCTGGGGACCACGCCCAGGCGCGCGGTCGCCGAGGGTCGGGTCGGGGCCATGCTCCAGACCGGCGCCGCCAGCGGCCTTCCGCCGGGGGTCAGGGTCGAGGCGGCCCTGCGTCTAGTGCAGCGCCTGTACCGCTGTCCGGCCCCCTTTGACCTCACTGTGGAACGGGCCGGAATTGGCCCGTTCCTTAGCCGCCCGACGCACCAGCTCTCGGGTGGCCAGGCCCAGCGGGTGCGCTTCGCCATCGCGATTGCCGGGGATCCCGAGCTGGTCTTCCTCGACGAGCCGACCGCGGCTATGGACGTCGAAGGCAAGCGCACCTTCTGGCGCATGATCCGGCAGTTCGGCGAGGAGGGGCGCACGATCGTCTTCGCCACCCACCACCTGCAAGAGGCTGATCAGTTCGCCGACCGGGTGGCGGTGATCAACCGTGGTCGGGTGGTGGCCGACGGCCCGGGGGCCACGCTCAAGGCGGCCATCGCGGCGCGGCGGGTCCGGTTCGTCTGCGACCACCCCAACCTCGACGACCTCGACGGCCTGCAAGGCGTCACCGATGTCGAAGTGCACGGAACCGGAGTGAACATGGAATCGCTGGACGCCGACGCAACCGTGACCGACCTCGTTCGCCGCAAAATCCCCTTCCGGGACCTCGAGGTCGTCTCGGCCGGCATGGAGGAGGTGTTCCTAGCCCTCACTGCGGGGGGTACGCTGCCGCCCGACACTGCAGCGGCGCCATGAGCGGGCTCCTCGCCTTCACCCGCTTCGAGGTCGGACGGCTCGTACGGAGCTGGAAATTCCTCGTGATCACGATCGGATTCCCGGTCGTCTTCTACATGCTGTTCGTGGGCAACCACAACCCCGGCAAGATCGTCGACGGCACGGTGGCGTGGCGGACCTACCTGCTTGTCACCATGTGCTCGTTCGGTTCCCTGGTTGCCGCGCTGAGCGCCGGCGGGGCCCGTTTGTCCTCCGAGCGTGCTGCCGGCTGGTCCCGCCAGCTGCGGGTCACCCCGCTGCCCGGGTGGTCCTATCTCGTCACGAAGGTCGTGGCAACGATGCTGGTCGTTCTGCCCGAGCTCCTGCTCGTAGAGTTGGTGGGCGTTGCCTTCGGCGGTGTCCACCTCTCGGTCGTCGACTGGTTCTGCCTCACCGCGCTGCTCTGGGTCGCTGCCCTTCCCTTCGCGGTTCTCGGGATCTTCATTGGATGGACCGTCCATGCCGAGACGGCCTTCCCGGTCGTGTTCGGCCTCATGTTTGTGCTCGGGTACTTCGGCGGCCTTTTCTCCCCTGTCGACAGCATGCCCAAGGCGCTGCAGGTCGTCGCGCACATCCTGCCGAGCTTCCACGGCGCCGCCCTCGGCATCTCCTTCCTCGACGGCCGCGGCCTCGGCTTCTCACACTGGCTCGTCCTGTGCGCCTATGCGCTCGCGCTCAGCTTCGTCCTCTTGATCCGGCACCGAATCGAAGAGTCGCGCGGGATCGCCTAACCGGCGATGCCGAAGCCGAGATCGGAGTTGTAAAGGGTCACGAGCTCGCTTACGTGCAGTACGGCGTCGGCGAGTGGCGGTACTTCGACCAGGCGGCCGACCCGATGTGGCGCACCGAGGTCACCGACCCGCCCGCGCTCGGCTGCGCGCAGGAGATGCTGGCGTGGACGGGCCATCCACGCCGAGCGGTTGTTCATGAACCCTGCCCGAACAGCGGTTGAACAGGAACTGCGCTCCGGGCCCGAGCACCCCCAAGACGACCGGTGTTTGTTGCGCGGGTTGCATTCCAAAACCGCCCGACGGTAGTAGCCTTCCCCCGAGCAGTTCCGGAGGAGGGACATGGCGAAGCGGAGAAGCCGTCATGGCGAGGGTGGTCGTGGGCGCTATACGCCCCCGACTCGTCGTGGGACCCACGCGAAAGTGAATGCTGCGAGCGACGGTCATCGCGTGCATCCCGCAGTGACGTTGACGGGCGCCGGCTTGCTGGCCACGACCGGGTTGTTTGGCCTCGGGATGCTCACCACATCGGCCGGCGGAGCGGTTTCCCCACCGGCAAGCGCCCATGCCGGGTCAGCAGGTTCCAACGGTGTTGCCGTGGCCGGAACCCAGAACACGGGCAGTCAGACAGCGAATGGCAGCTCGCCCCTCACAACGGCGGCCGAATCGACCTGCGCCGGAACTTTCGGGATTGGCAGCAAGACGACCTCCATCAGCACCCAAGCGAGCGCAAGCCCGTGGAAGGTTCTGGACGGGCTCGTTACCTTCACAGCCAGACTCACCGCCTTGGACGGGAGTGACGGCGAGTATGACCTAACTCCATCTGGCCAGACGATCTGCTTTGGTCTGAACGGCGAACGGGGGGTCTCCTGCCAAGCGGTAACGAGCAGCAGTGGCTTCGCCGAGTGCCAAGTCGAGGTGAGGCCGCTGGCCGCTCTGCTCTGGATAAACAACTACACCGCCAGTTATCTCGGAAATTCCACTTACGCGCATAGCAGTGAGACAGGGTCCATAAACGTTCGGTTTGGCAACGGTTGATCGACGTATCGACTTCGCCAGCGTCGCGAGGCCGAGAAGCCCTGGGCCATTCGCATCGAAGTGGCGGGTGGGCTGCTTCGAGATGATCGAGTCAGCGCGGCCTTCTTCCTGGCCACAGGCGCACGGATGGGCCTGAGCTAACCTCAATGCGCCACGGCGAGCCCTCGCCTTGTTGACGACCAAAATCAGGAGCAAAGGTTCCAGAGAGATGCCGGAGCAGGCCGGGGACCCCGTACCCAGTCAGGGGGAGACAGAACCCGAGCCGCTCAGTCTTACAGCCAACGTTCCCGACGAGCAGATGTTCACTTGGGAGAGCCAGGCGGCCCAGTATCCACCGAGCGGCCCGCCGGGAATCTCCTATTTCCGCGGGGACCTGAGCGAAGGATTGTTCGTTGACTGCCTCTTGTATCGCGATGAGACTGGAGAGCTCGTCGGCATCCTCAACCATTACCCGACGGATTTCCCTCCCCACGAACGTGAGGGGGACGAAAACGTCTGGGTTCGCCCGGACCGTCGCCGGCAAGGCGTTGGCAGCGCTCTGATAACCGAAGCGTTCCTTCGTTGGCCGCCCAATCAGAACGCTGGCGATCTAAAGCTGACGGAATCCGGGGTCCAGTTGCTAGGGGGAATGGAGGAGAAGAGAAGTGTCGTCCCGCGCGTGCTCCCTGTCCCGCCCAACGTCGTTTACGATCAGTGGTGGGACGCCAAGGGAATGCGCGAATGGATGTGTCCGCGACCGGCGGTCCCGACACGCATCGAGATCGACCCCCGGGTCGGCGGCCAGTACCGGATCGACATCGACGACGAGGCGCGCGCGCTCAGCGTCACCGGGCGCTATCTCGGTTTCGACCGACCCCGTGGATTGGGGTTCACCTGGCACTGCACCACCTGGGATCCGTCGGCACCCGAGAGCGTGGTCACCGTCCAGCTGGAACCCCGCGACGAGGGGCGGACGCTCATGACCATCCGCCACGGCCGGCTGCCGGCCGACCTCCGGGACGACTACAAGGCCGGCTGGGGACGCATCGCCGTGCAGCTGGAGAAGTACCTGGCCGGCCGCTGAGCCAGTGGTGGCTCGGGGATCGCGACGGTGCGGCGGTGCGCCCTCGAACGCGACCTCGACGGCGTAGCACCACCATCCATTCCTCACCGGGCTTGTAGGAACGGATGAGCGGATGCGCGTGGTGCAGAAGTGCCCGGTCGCGTGGCGGCCGGGCGAGTTGTCGCAGCTACCCGCTTTGCGAGTGACGATGCATCTCTCCGGCATGAGCGAACCATTCTGCGCGGGTCGGAGGCGCCACATTTGCCTTCTCCATTGCTGGGCCTAGGTCCTTTTGCATGAACTCTTCCTGAGCGGCCTTCGATTCCCAAACCTCGACGACAACGAGCTTGTCGCCCGACGCGCCGGCGACATGGTGGAGGAGGGGAGGCGGCCAATCACCAGAACCGGTAGAGGGATCGACGTTAAGAATGCCAGACACCTTCCGATACAGCTCCACCGCTTCGGGCGTATTGAACTCGAGCACAAGTACGTCTGGCATGGCTGTGGTTCCTTTCACTTGATTTGCGTTGGGTGGAGGTAGAACCCATCCCAGGTCCCGCTCTCATCCGACGGGACCCCGCACTCGGCCTGCCGGGAGCAAGTGGTCGGATCGTACTGCTAAGGCTGGGTTTGTGCTCGCTGTAGGCCATCGAATCGACGCTTCGGTGAACGCCGCGTCGGAGTGCCGGAATGGGTGTGCTGGCCGAGTAAGAGCGGCGTCAAGGCGTCGAGCCCAGTCCGGATTTCGGGCAATGAGCTCGTGGGCCGGCTAACTGCTATCAAGGCTCGGTACCCGATCGCCTACGCCGATGGATTCGCAGTTGCGACAGCCATCGGCCGCGATGCTGTTCTACTCACGGGCGATCCCGAGATCCTCGACGGCGACCCGGCCTGGCCGACAGCTGACCTTCGTTCCTGAGGCGAAGTTGGCCCCCACCCTCGCTCGGGGCGTGCGTCTTTAGAGCCGATCTGCCCCAGCGATGGCCGTCGATCTCCGGACTTCGCCGATCGCTTCCGGTTGGCGAACATCATCGGAGGTGGTCCCCGCACATGCCCGGTAGAGGGGCACGACGGCGAGGGCGAGGGCCCACGAGATGAGAACCCCTTGGACGAGCAGAGGGTGGGCGATCACCACGAACATCACCGGATCAAACTGCGGCGGATAGAGCGCCGCGGCCACGATGATCCACCCGATGGTCTCCAGTCGGATTCGTCCCACGACGATGTCGAGGGCGATGAGGGCGACCGCCACGCCTAGGAAGTAATAGCCGAGAAGGTTCACCTCGAAGACAAGCCGGAAGGCCAAGGCAATCGCGACGAGGGCGACCAGCGGTTGAGGCGAAGCGGTCCTGTCGCCAACCCGGGAACGGACCCACAAGGCGACACCGGCGGCCGCGATCATGGGAAAGACCCGCGACACAACGACGCGTGCGGTCACGCCGAGATTGAGCGCGCCCACCAGCGTGGACGTTTGGGACGGGGTGGCATACGCGCCTCGGACAGCGTCGAGCATGCCCGTGCCCATCAAGAAGGCGGGGGGCCCGAGCACGACGATCGCGGTCACCGCGCCTGCCGAGACGAGCCGGAGACGTCGATGGCGCGGAGCCGCGATCAGCAAGACGACGGCCGGCAATAGAGCGAACTGCTTGAAACAGCAGGCGATCCCGATCAAGACGCCTACAGCCAGCCAGCGCGAGCGAAACGCCGAGGCCGTCGCCGCGAGCACGAAGGCCATGGCGAATAGATCCTCGGGATGCAGGTACCGATCGAGCGGTGCGGTCACCGCCGGCGCGCAGGCGATCAGGCACAGCCCGAGGACCTCCCATCGGGTCCGCCGTAGGCCTGCCGCGCCCAGGAGCATGATGAATCCTGCGACGAGGACCGGCCATCCGCTCGTCCCCAGGAGCACAAAGGGCAGTGGACTTGCATGGACAATTCGCGGCCCGAGATCGGTGCAGGGTGATCCCGCCCAGTGGTACTGCGAGATCTGGTGTTCTCCGACCCCGGTTATGGACATGAGACCGGACGCCACCGCGGGGTACAGCGGCGGCACGGATGACTTGTTCGCCGCCGGATACGCGCACTGCGGGTTGGCGTCGTGGATTGCCGCGATCGGAACGGCGCCCTCCGCAATGTCGGTCACACCGTTCGTCGTGTACCAGAGGCACAGTGAGGCGACGAAGAGGGCAGTGGCCAAAACCCAGCCCAAGAGCCGGACGGCCGGCGAGACCGGCTGGTCTAATAACCGGGTCTGCGCCGAGGCATCGCCGAACGGCCGACGGCTCAAGTGGTGCCGACCCGCGAGTTCGCGTGTCAACGACATCGGGTCGGACCGTGATTCGCGACCACCGCGGAAGCGTACTGAAGCCGGGTCGCGCTTCTGAGGACCCACCGGCACGCCGTCTCGTTGCGTGGTCCGATGGCCTTGCATTGGGATCAGCCCCGGTTTCCAATCGCCCAGTCTGAGACTGGGCGTGAGGGTGCTCGGACACCGCAATCGGGGAGTGGCCCAGGCGTGGCCAGCCACCGGTTGCCATGGCCACCCGCCAGTTGTCTCCGATTGGTCGGTGACGTGCCCTAGCACGCATCAAAGGAGTGACTCAAGCAAGAAGCGCGAACGGATCGGCTATGCACCGGCCGATTCGATCCGACATTACGTGAGAGTCCGGCCACGTGGCTCGCACTTGGGGGACCAATTAGTACGCTTCACCGGAAGTGCTCACCGACGGCCGTAGCCTTTCTGCGAACACGGTCTTGAAGGTTGACCTGTGCGTCATCGGGACGGGCCCGGCTGGACTCACCATCGCTCAAGAGCTGAGCGGTTCCGGATTGCAGATCCTGTTACTCGAGCGGGGCGACGTATCGGACGAGCCCGTCGATTTACCTTCGAACCTGGAGTTCGAGAGCCCCCACTTTCCCTCTCCCGTCGAATCGATTCACCACCAGTTTGGGGGCATGGCCGGAGTCTGGAACGTACGGATGCTCGACGGGGTGACGCCTGCCGCTCGCTACCTGCCTTTGGATCCCATCGACTTCGAAACCCGGGACTGGGTGCCCAACAGCGGATGGCCGATCACCTTTGACCAACTGGCGCCGTACTACGGGCGGGCCCGAACGTTGTGTCACATCGGGCCATTCGATTTTCACGGTTCACTGCCAGACACCGGACGTATTCCCCTTTCCAGTCCTTCGGGAGCTCTAGTGACCCGCCTCGAGCAATTGGGCCCGTCGACGGTGTTCACTCAACAGTCGTTGGTGGACCTGACCGCTTCCGATTACGTGCGGGTAGTGACAAATGCGGCCGCCGTCGAACTGAAGTCGGCCGACGGTACAGACGATCGCATGGCAACCATCTCGGCTCGTTCAGGCACAGGCATCCCATTTGCGATCCGCAGTCGGGTCGTAGTCGTGGCGGCAGGCGCGATCGAGAATGCTCGCCTGCTTCTCAACTCCACTGCCGAGTGTCCATCAGGACTCGGGAACGGGTCCGACAACGTCGGGCGATTCTTTATGGACCATCCGAAGCTGTTGCTCGGTGCCGGTGACCTGCCCCCGATAACGAGTCCA
>PLWZ01000002.1 GCA_003151235.1 Acidimicrobiaceae bacterium | reverse complement strand
GGAGTCACCGGGGGCGTGACCGGGGGCGGTATGACCGGGGGCGGTATGAATGCCGCGAGCACACTGAACGGCTCGCAGGCGCTCGTTCCCCCCAGGTAGGTCGTGTCCCCACCGTAGGTGGCGTCGAACGAGTAGCTCCCTGATCGGAGCGGTCCCGTCGAGGCCGAGTTGGGCACCGCACCGCTGAGTGAGATGGTCGCCGCAGAGGTGCTCACCGGGGTCCCGCTGCAGGTGTCGTTGGTGAAGAAGCCATAGGTCACGGTTCCGGTCGGGGTCCCGCTTGCCCCCGAGACCGTGGCGGTGTCATGGAACGACGCCCCAAACACCGCGGCGCCCGTAGGGGCGCCCCCGGTGGCGTCGTTGATCAGCCCGGTGGTCGTGGTGCTCGTTGCCAGGGCCGGCGCAGAGCAGCTCGTCGGGACGGTGATGTCGTTGGTGTCCAGAGTGACCGCGCCGGTTTCAGCCAGCACCCGTCCGACCACGTTGGCGCCCGTCACCAACGTGACTGAGTCGGCTGCGATGATGGTTCCGTTGAAGGTGGTGCCTGTTTGCACGGTGGCCGAGCTCCCCACCTGCCAGAACACGCAGCCCGCTTCGGCCCCGGCCGTCAGGAGGACCGTGCTGCCCGTCGCCGTGGTGAGGGTGGAACCCGCTTGGAAGATGTACACGCCGGGCCCGGTCAGGGTGACCGTTCCGGTCAGGTCCATCGAAGAGGTCGCGTTGTACACCCCGGGGATCAGGTTGAGCCCGCTGAGCTCGGAGTAATTGGTGTTGTTCGTCGGGGTCGCCCCCTTCGCGAAGTTGTACGCGGTTGTCAGATCGGCCTGTGCGTCCGCTGCGGTCGTGTCGGCGACGTATTCAGTGCCCGTGTACGTTCCCGGTAGAAACCCGGTGACCGCGCTGCCCGGAGAGAGTCCCAGATCTCCGGTGAGGACCGAGGGTCCGGTGTTGGTCACCGTGGAGCCTGCCAAGACCGCGAAGGGCGTGGCCAACCCAAGGTTCACCGTGGCCTGGGCCGCCGACGCCAGGGGGGCCTCAATGACGCCACTCGAAAGCACGAGTGCGCCCCCGATGACCAATGCCATCGCGGCCGCAAACCAAAGGTGCAGGGATACCGCGCGAATGAAACGAATCACAGATTCACTTCCCTCAACAGGAGGCGCTCCGCCTGGCTCATTGCTTTGCCGGAAGAGCGTGGCCGGCTCTATCGAGCAGCCTCGGGCCACCGCCCGCCTACCTGTCTAAGAGGACTGGTAGACCATACATCGGTAATATAAAACATGCAAGCTCATTCCGGAATAAAATCGGAAGGGATATTTGACCGAGTTGCTAGGATGCCTGCCCATGCCCACCTGGAGCTTTCTCACCAACCACGGGCGGGCCCTCTTGTGCATCGCCCGCGAGCCCGATGTGCGGCTCCGAGACATCGCCGCCAGCCTCGACATCACCGAACGCCGTGCCCACGACATCGTCTCGGACCTGACCGAGGCCGGCTACGTGCTGAAGACGAAGGACGGTCGGCGCAACAACTACGAGGTACAGCACCACATGCCGTTACCCGAGCCCAACAGTCGGGAGCGCGCCATCGGGGACGTGCTGGAACTTCTGGGCAGCAGTCGGAAGACCCCCGGTGCCCGGGACCGCAGGGCGTCACCGGTGGAACGCCGGCGCAAGTAGGTCCCCCGGCTAGCGATCGGCCGCTGCGGGAGCTTCGGGCAGGTCCGCCCTGACCGGCTGGAGCGGCCGCAGGTAGTCGAGGAGCGCCCCACCCGTGAGCAGCGCACCGAACCCGGCCCCGAGCCAGCAGATCCCGTACCAGCCGTCTGCGGACAGGACCAGGCCGGCCGAGAGGGAGCCGATGGCGCCGCCCACGAAGTAGCAGACCATGTAGGCGCTGTTGACCCGGGAGCGGGCCTCGGGGCGGATGCGGTAGTTGATGGCCTGGTTGGTGATCTGGATGCCTTGGGTCCCGATGTCGAGGACCAGGATGCCGAGGATGAGCGGCACCAGCGCTTGCCTGCCGAGCGCCAGGATGCCGAAGGAACCGGTGAGGACGATGGCCGAGACGGTCGTGACCACCCGCGTGCGATCGGCGTCGGCCATCCGCCCAGCCACATTCGCCATGGCCACGCCGGCCACCCCGGCCAGGCCGAACAGGCCAATCACCGCCTTCGAGTAGTCGAAGGGCGGACCGGACAGCAAGAAGGCGAGTGAGGTCCACAGGACGCTGAACGCCGCGAACTCGGTGGCGCCCATGAACGATCGCCGTCGCAGCACCGGCTCGGTCATGAGGAAGCGCAGCGAGGAGCCGACCAGGCGGCGGTAGGCGATGTGGGGTCGGGGTGCCTCTCCGGGCAATGCCCGCCGCATCACGATCGCGAACACCACCATGAGGCCGCCCGAGATCCAAAAGATGCTGCGCCAGCCGGCGACCTCCGCCACCAACCCCGCGACGGTCCTCGCGAGCAGGATGCCGATCAGGAGGCCCGTCATCATCCGGCCGACTATCCGGCCCTGGCGCCCCGGGTCGGCCAGGTCGGCGGCGAACGGGATCATGATCTGCCCGGCCACCGACGTGCAGCCGATGGCAACCGCGGCGATCTCGAAGAGCCACAGCGTTGGGGAGACGGCCGCCACCACGAGGAACCCCGCAGTGAGCACGAACATCGCCGCGGTCAGTGAACGCCGGGGGCGGAGGTCGCCGAGTGGGACCACGAACAGGAGCCCCGCGGCGTAGCCGACTTGGGTGCACGTGACGACCAGGGCGCTGGCCGCCGAGCCGACGTGGAAGCTCGTCGCGATCTGGTGGAGGAGCGGCTGGGAGTAATAGAGGTTGGCCACGATCGCCCCGGTGGCGACGGCCATGAGCGTCACCAACCGGTTGGAGAGCTGCGGCGTGGCCGACTCAGACTGCGCGGAACCGGCGGGCCTCATCGAAATACGGTAACGGCGGCCGAAGGCTTACGGCCGCCGCATTGGCCCGGTCAACCGGTGTGTCGAGGACGTCAAACATCGTGGGCATGTGTCGACACTTGGTGGTCTCGTTCCTCGGACCCCGAACCCTGCTCGCCGAGTACGACGGCTCATCCGGCGCCGGCGACTCTCTCGACGTGCGGGGAGGCCGCCGGTTGGCGGACGTCCCGTCCCGCTGGGCCAAACTGGCCCCATGACCGAGATCCGCCGCCGAACGCTGGCCAGCATCCTCGACCTCGTCCCGAGCGGCGAGGACCGCTGGATGGCGCCCACCCCGGGCGAGGGCCCGCCCCGCCTGTTCGGGGGCCAGGTGGCCGCACAGGCGCTCTCAGCAGCCTGCAGGACCGTCCCGGCCGAGCGCCCGCCCCATTCACTGCACGGCTACTTCATCAGGCCGGGGCGCCCCGATTCGACGCTCGAGATGGTTGTCGAGCGGACCCGCGACGGCCGTTCGTTCACCACACGTCACGTCACGGCGATCCAGGAGGACAAGGCGATCTTCAACCTCACCGCCTCGTTCCAGATCACCGAGGAGGGGATCGACTGGCAGGTGCCACCTCCCGAGCTCTCCCCACCGCCCGAAGAGGAGTTCATGCCGGTCGAGCCGATGTTGCGGGCGTTCTGGCAGGCCAGCCCCTTCCAGCTGCGACCGCTGCACCCCGACGCGGAGCGCCACGTCGCCCACCCGTGTTGGGTCCGCCTGGTGGAGGAACTGCCGAAGGATCCGGCGATCCAGGCGTGCGCCCTGACGTTCATCTCCGACATGGGGGTGGTCGGCTCGGCCCGGGCACCCGAAGACCGGGGCCGCCCGGCCTCGTTGGCCAGCCTGGACCACGCCGTCTGGTTCCACCGGCCCTTCGACATGGCCGAGTGGCACCTCTTCAGCGTCGACCCGGTCTCGAACTCCGGGGCCCGCGGACTGGCCTTTGGGTCGATGTACTCGAGCGACGGACGCCTGGTGGCGTCGATGGCTCAGGAGGGTCTGTTCAGGAAGCCCGGACTGGGCTGAGGGCCGGACCCTGGCCGGCTCAGACGTGCCCGCCCCGGCGGCTCTCGGCGGTCACCCCGATCAGTGCGGTGATGATCAGGCCGACTGCGGGGAACGCGAACCAGATGCCGAAGGCGAATGCGAGCACCAGCATGAACGCTCCCATGCCGAGGACGAACGGCCAGATGCTGGAGTTGGGGAACGTCGCGATCTCTCCCGCCCCCTCTTCGAGGGTGCCGTCCGGCTTATCCTCGGGCCGGTCGCCCATCCGCCTGTGCCACCACAGGTAGTAGCTGCCGGGCAGGAGCCCGAGGAGGCAGGTGCCGACCAGCATCATGGTGCCGCCGTCCTCGTAGCTGGTGAACCAGTAGACGGCCCCGACGATGCCAAAGAAGACGGCGACGCCGAGCAGGACCAATGCTTCCATTCTCACGAGGATACGAACTCTTTCTCGGCATCGGTAGGGGCGTGGCCCTCACCGTGCGCGATGGCGGGTGCATCCGGGTGGTTGTAGTCCCACGTCGGCCGTTCCGAGCGGATGGGCGGGAGATGCGAGTAGTTGTGGTGCGGCGGCGGTGAGGTTGTGAACCACTCGAGCGTTTGGGCGTCCCACGGGTTGTTCCCGGCGATCTCCGGCTTGCGCCACGAGATCCACAGGTTCCACAACAAGACCGCGAACGAGGCGGCGATGATGAACGCGCCGACGGTCGAGATGATGTTGTAGCTCTGCCACCCGAGGTACGAGGGGTAGGTGGCCACGCGTCTCGGCATGCCGAGCAATCCGACCACGTACTGGGGCATGAACGTCACCCAGAACCCGATGAACATCAGCCAGAAGTGCCACTTGCCGAGATGCTCGCGCAGCATCCGGCCGAACATCTTCGGGTACCAGTAGTAGAGGCCCGCGAAGCCCGCGAACACCGCGGTGCCGAACAGCACCTGGTGGAAGTGGGCCACCACGAAGTACGTGTCGTGGGTGAAGAAGTCGATCGGCGGCGCGGCCAGCATGACGCCGGTCACCCCGCCCATCAAGAACGCGAACAGGAACCCGATGCAGAACAGCATGGCCGCGCTGAAGTGGATCTGGCCCCGCCACATCGTCCCGATCCAGTTGAAGAACTTGATCCCGGTCGGCACCGCGATGAGCAGCGACAGGAGCGAGAAGAAGGGGAGCAGGACCAGGCCCGTCGTGAACATGTGGTGGGCCCACACGCCGGTCGACAGCGCCGCGATGGACAGGGTGGCGAAGACCATGCCCTTGTAGCCGAACACCGGCTTGCGCGAGAACACCGGGATGACCTCGGTGACGATGCCGAAGTAGGGCAGGGCGAGGATGTACACCTCGGGATGGCCGAAGAACCAGAACAGGTTCTGCCAGAGGATCGGCGACCCGCCCCCTTGGACCGAGAAGATGTGGGTGCCGAAATGTCGGTCGCAGAAGAGCATGATCAGGGCGCTCGTGAGGACCGGGAACGCGATCAGGATCAGGATGGCCGTGACCAGCATGTTCCAGGTGAAGATCGGCATGCGGAACATGGTCATGCCCGGGGCCCGCAGGTAGAAGATCGTCGCGACCAGGTTGACCCCGGTGAAGATGGCCGAGAAGCCCGTCAGGACCAGGGCCATGATCCAGATGTCGCCGCCCAGCCCCGGTGAGTTGGTGGCGTTGGACAGCGGCGCGTAGGCGACCCAGCCGAAGCTGGCCGCACCACCCGCCACGAGGAACCCCATCATCATCGTGATCGAGCCGGTGAGGAACAGCCAGTACGACAGGGCGTTGAGGCGGGGGAAGGCCATGTCGGGCGCGCCGATCTGGAGCGGGACGATGTAGTTGGCCAGCCCACCGAACGCGAACGGCCCCGCGAACAGGTACAGCATCAGGCTGCCGTGCATCGTGAAGAGCTCGTTGTACTGCGCGAAGGACACGAGCGAGGCATGCGGCGAGGACAGCTGCAGCCGCATGACCAGCGCCATGATCCCGGCGATGTAGAAGAGCACGAGCGACGTGATCATGTAGCTCATCCCGATCACCTTGTGGTCGGTGCTCGTCAACCACTTGAGGACCCCGGTCGGTCCGTGCTCCTCGTGGTGATCGTGGTGATCGTGGTGATCGTGGTGCGGGTCGGTCTCGATGACTTCGGGGCCGCGGATCCCGCTGCCGGTGAGGGGTGGGGTGATGACGTCGGTCATGTGGTTACGCTCCGGGCCCTTGGGCGTGGATCTGAGCCTTTAGCTGGCCGATCGAGGGGTGAAGCCCACTGGTCTGGTGGACCCAGTT
>PLWZ01000082.1 GCA_003151235.1 Acidimicrobiaceae bacterium | reverse complement strand
GCGATCGGCCCGGCGCAGCGCGGCGAGCGAGCGCTCCAACGGTCGGAGAGGCTCCAGGCGGGTCACCTCGGTCCCGTCAGCCCGGGCCGCCACCACGGCGTGGGTGAGCCCGAGATCGACGCCGACGAAGCCCTGCTCGGAGCCCTGGTCGCGTCTCGCCGGGTGCCGGTCGGGCCCTTGGACGGTGACGTAGAGGACCACTCGGCCCCGGCGGAGCGCCACCGTGACCTGGCACACCCGGGCCCGGGGGCCATTCGTGCCGGGGCGAAGCAGCCGTCGAAGCGCCCGGGTGTCCTCGCGCACCGCGATGGTGCCCAGCACCGGGAGCGTGATCGACCGGGCCTCGGTCCCCCCGACGGTGATGCTCGGGGTGCCCGTCTTCGAGATCCTGTTGCGGAGCCGGAACGACTGGGCGCACCGGCCTTTCTTCTGGAAACTCGGGAACCCGACCGCTCTCTTGGTTCCCTTGGCCGTGGTTCCCTTGGCCTGGTGGGCGGCGCCCAGGGCCCGGGCCAAGTCGACCGCCGCCTCTTCCAACACCTGGGCGCACACCTGGTGGCGCCACGGGAGGCCCAGCAGCGCCGTGGTCTGGCCGTTTGAGCCCACCACGAAGCGTCGGCCGGCGCCCTCCGAACGCTTCCAGCCGTTGATGGCGTTGATGAGTGAGTAGGCGGTTCGAGGCACCACGACGCTTGGATCGGTCCTCTTCTGTTTCTGGGCGTCCAACACCAACCGCAGGCTCTGGTTCCAGGCGAACCGGCGGGCGCCCACGTGCCGGGCGATGGCCTTTTGCTGGTCGCTGCTCGGTCGTGCGGTGAAGGAGAAGGTAGTGATGCGGGTCACGTGGCCAGGCTCGCCGAGCGCTGTGACAGTCGAAATGTGTGCGGAGGTCGCCACTGGCGGGTTATGGCACCCGGGCGCCTATTCGCTGGGGCTCTTAGGGCGACGCCGGCAGGAACTTCGGCAGCTGGGGCGGCGGCATCAGGCGCTGTAGGCGCCGTAGCCGGACGTGTCGAGCTCGTCGGCGAGCTCCGGCCCACCCTCGGCAACGATCCGGCCACCCACCATCACATGCACCCGGTCGGCCCGCAGCTCTTGGAGCAGCCGACGGAAGTGGGTCACGGCTAACACGCCGAGGCCCCACTCCGACGTCGCCAGCTCGACTCGACGCGCGACGGAGCGCAACGCGTCGATGTCCAGGCCCGAGTCGATCTCGTCGAGCACCGCGAAACGGGGCCGGAGCACGCCCATCTGGAGGATCTCGTTGCGCTTGCGCTCGCCGCCCGACAGATCGACGTTGAGGGCCCGGTCGAGGAAGCGCCGGTCGAACCCGATCGCGTCGGCCTCCGCATCGAGGGAGGACGCGACCCGGCCGGCGTCGCCATCGGTCTCCCGGAGCGCCTCGGTGAGCACGGCCTCCAGGCGGACACCGGGGACCTCGATCGGGTGCTGGAGCGCCAGGTAGAGGCCGGCGCGGGCGCGGCGCCAGCTCGGCAGCCCGGCCAGCTCGGTCCCATCGATCGTGATGCTCCCGGCGGTCACTGTCGTCCCCGGTCGGCCCATCAACGCGTGAGCGAGCGTGCTCTTGCCCGAGCCGTTCGGACCCATGACGACGTGGACCTCGCCGGGCGCGACCTCGAGGTCCACGCCGTGCAGGATCTCGGCACCGCCGGCCTCGGCGTGCAGGTCCGACACCTTGAGCGTCCCGGTGGCCGTCACGGGAGCACCACCACCACGTCGTCGCCCTCGATCTCGACCTCGAACACCGGGACCGGGGTGGTGGCCGGAAACGACCGGGGCTCACCCGTCACGAGATCGAACATGCTCCCGTGCTGCGGGCACTCGATCTCGCACTCGTCGACCCACACCTCGCCCTCGCCCAGGGAGTAGTCCTCGTGGCTGCACCGGTCGCCGATCGCGTAGAAGTCGTCATCGATCCGCACGAGCGCGATCCGGGTCCCTGCGACGTCGAACCGGCGGGCCTCGCCCGAGACGACCTCGTCGCGCCGGCAAAGCACCTTGCGTTCACCCATCGGACTCGCCCCCCCGCCCGAGCAGCCCGGCCAGCCGCTGCCCGATACGACGGCGCAGTGGCCCGGCCGCGCTCGGCACCGGGGAGCGCTCGACGATGTCGTCGAAGAACCCGAGCACGATCAGCCGCTCGGCCCGGTCGGGCGAGATGCCGCGGGACTCGAGGTAGTAGCGCTGGTCCTCGTCGACCGGGCCGACACTCGATGCGTGGCTGCACCGGACGTCGTTCTCCTCGATGTCGAGGTTGGGCACCGAGTCGGCGTGCGCACTCGCGTCGAGGACCAGGTTGTGGTTCGTCTGCATGGCGTCCGAACGCGCCGCCCCGTTGCGGACGCGGATGAGGCCCGTGTAGATCGATCGGGATCGCTCGGCAACGGCCCCCTTGCACAAGAGGTCGCTGGTCGTCTTGCCAGCCACGTGGTCCTGGAGCGTCCGCACATCGTGGATCTGATCGCCCGAACCGAGGTAGACGGTGGTGAGCTCGGTCGAGCTGCCCTGACCGACCGCCGCCGCGTCGACCCGGCAGCGGTCGTAGGCGCCGCCCAGCCCGGCGGTGAAGCTCTTCAGTGTGCCGTCACGCCCGACCGTCGCCCCGAGCCTGGCCAGGTGCCACGTGTCGTGGCTGAGGTCCTGGACCATCACATAGGAGAGGCGGCCCCGATCGCCCACCACCATCTCGCCCACCGGGACGACGAGGCCAGGGCCGGCATCGGCCGGGCCCGCGATCACCTCGATGACCCTGGCCTCGGCGTCCTCGCCGACGCGAGTCAGGCTCCGCAGCAGGGTGGTCGGGGCCGGACCGTCGCCGGTGCCGCCGTCGCACCAGTGCACGATCACGACCGGTTCGTCGAGGGTGACCCTCGCCGGGACCTCGAGGGTGATCGCGTCGGGGGTGAAGCTGTCGTTCAGGGCCACGAAGAAGTCGTCACGGCCGACCACCTCGCCGAACCCGCTCGGCTCGGTCTCGAGGCTCGACGCCGCCGCGAACACCACCTGCTCGGGCAGGCCCCGCCGCTCGAGCAGTGCGATACGGCCGTTGTGGACGATGGCCCGGGGCCCGGCGCCGAACTCGTCGGCGAGGGCGAGGGCGCCGTCCAGGGCCGCGCCGTGCTCGGGCGCCGCGACCGGACGGTATGCGTCGAGGTCGAGCCGACCGATCGGCGAGTACCGCCAGACCTCCGCCTCGTCGGTCGGCGGCGATATGCCAACGAGTCGCTCGAATGCCGCCGCGCGCCGATTCGAGAGCCATGCCGGCCCGCCGAGGGCCGCCGACTCCTCAGCCGGGAAGGTTCGCACGCTGCCCCTCGATGCGGGTCCGTGTGCCCGAATGCGATGACCGGGTCAGCGCGGCTTGCGACGCCAACGCCGACGGGAGGCCTTGGCGTCGTTTCGCCGGGCCTCGGCCAGAGCATCCTCGGCGATGTCGTTCACAATGCTCTCGGCATTGGAGAGGACCGCCGTCATCTCCTCCGCCGGCACGTTGGGCTCGTCCTCGATCGGCGGTTCGACAAGCGTGCCGTGGACCCAGCCCACGTCGGCCAGCCGACGCTCGTAGCGCGGGCAGTTGTCCGGGCACCGCCACGGTGCCTCCGGGGCGAGATCGAGGACGCAGAAGCGCGCCACCTCGCCCGAGGCATAGGTCCTGCTCTGGAAGTGTTTGCACTCCTCGCGCATCGGCACGACACCATCGTGCCACCCGAAGAGCGCTCCGGTGACACGGGCTCAGCCGACCGAGCCCTCCATCTGCAGCTCGATCAGCCGGCTCCACTCCACCGCGTACTCCATGGGGAGGGTCCGGGTTATGGGCTCGATGAACCCGTTCACGATCATGCCCATGGCCTGGGACTCGGAAAGACCCCGGCTCATCAGGTAAAAGAGCTGGTCATCGCCGATCTTGGCCACCGTGGCCTCGTGCCCGATGCTGGCGTCGCGCTCGCCGACCTCCATATAGGGCTTGGTCTCGGAGATCGAGTGCTCGTCGAGCAGCAGGGCGTCGCAGCGGACGAACGACTTGGCCCCCGTGGCGCCCTCGTTGACGTGCACGAGGCCCCGGTAGGTGGTCTGGCCCCCACCCTTCGAGATCGACTTCGACACGATGGTGGAGGTGGTCTCGGGTGCCGCGTGGATCATCTTGGCCCCTGCGTCCTGGTGCTGGCCGGGCCCGGCGTACGCGACCGACAGGACCTCGCCGGACGCCTTCGGGCCCATCAGGTACACCGACGGGTACTTCATGGTGAGGCGCGAGCCGATGTTCCCGTCGATCCACTCGACGCGTGCCTCGGCCTCGGCGCGGGCCCGCTTGGTCACGAGGTTATACACGTTGTTCGACCAGTTCTGGATGGTCGTGTACGTGATGCGGCTGCCCTTGAGGGCCACCAGCTCGACAACCGCCGAGTGGAGCGAGTCGGTCGAGTACACGGGTGCCGAGCAGCCCTCGATGTAATGAACCTCGGAACCCTCGTCGGCGATGATCAGCGTCCGCTCGAACTGGCCCATGTTCTCGGTGTTGATCCGGAAGTAGGCCTGCAGCGGCATGTCCACCTTCACACCCGGGGGGACGTAGATGAACGATCCACCCGACCACACGGCCGAGTTGAGCGCGGCGAACTTGTTGTCGTTGGGCGGGATGATCGTCCCGAACCACTTGCGGACGATGTCGGGGTACTCGCGCACCGCGGTGTCCATGTCGGAGAACAAGACGCCCTGGGCCTCGAGGTCGTCCCGGTTGCGGTGGAACACCACCTCGGACTCGTACTGGGCCGTGACCCCGGCCAGGTACTTGCGCTCGGCCTCGGGGATACCGAGCTTCTCGTAGGTGTTCTTGATCTCGGGAGGCAGGTCGTTCCAGTCCTTGACCTGGTCCCCCATCGGCTTCACGTAGTAGTAGATGTCGTCGAAGTCGAGGCTGGGCATGTTGACCGCGAACCATTCCGCCATCGGCTTGCGCTCGAACCGGGCCAACGCCTTCAGCCGGAAGTCCCGCATCCAATCGGGTTCCTTCTTGATGGCCGACATCTCGCGGACGATCTCCTCATTCAGGCCCTTCTTCGGCTTGAACACATAGTCCGTCTCGGTATCGCTCCAGCCGAGCTGGTAACGACCGAGATCGAGATCCGTCAGTGCCATTGGGACTCCGGTGCTTTCCTGGTGGGATCGGTGATCCGGCCATACGGCCCGACCAGGGCATTTCCCCTATCTCGATAGTAACAACTTCGGACCACGACCGGAACGCCTTCGTGAGCTGGACCGACGGCTCGCCCCCGCCCACCCGGGCCCCGGATCGGGCGGCCTAGTACCTTTCGGGCCGGATTACGCGAGTGACAAGGGGGAGCCATGTCCGAGGTCCTGGTTGAGGTGACCGGCGGCACGCTCAGGGGCGGCCAGTCGGAGGGCATCGTTTCGTTGAAGGGGGTCCCCTACGCAGCTCCGCCGGTCGGACCGCTCCGCTGGGCGGCTCCCCAGCCGATCGAGCCGTGGGAAGGGGTCCGCGACGCGCTCGAGTACGGACCCTCGTGTCCCCAGCCGGCCGAGCGCCCCGAGGGCTGGGACGCCGAAACTGCCGAAAGCGAGGACTGCCTCGTCCTCAACGTCTGGACTCCGGGACTCGACGATGGACGGCGGCCCGTCATGGTCTGGATCCACGGGGGCGGTTACACCACCGGCTCCGGATCGTGGCCGCTCTACAACGGTGCGGCACTGGCCCGCCGGGGCGAGGTCGTCGTCGTGACCGTCAACCACCGGCTGGGTGTTCTCGGGTACCTCCACCTGGCCGAGCTGGGTGGCCCCGAGCTCGCGACGTCCGGAAACGCGGGGATGCTCGATCTCGTGGCCTCGCTCGAGTGGGTCCGGGACAACATCGAGTCGCTGGGCGGCGACCCCGCCAACCTGACCATCTTCGGCGAGTCGGGCGGAGGGGCAAAGGTCAGCACGCTGCATGCGATGCCGTCGGCCCACACCCTGTTCCACCGCGCGGCCGTGCAGAGCGGGCCTGGCCTCTACGTGCAGACACCCGAACAGGCCAACGAAACGGCGAGGAACCTCCTCGAAGAACTGGGCATCGAGGCCGGGACGGCGTGCATCGACGACCTGAGGGCCCTCGCGGTCGAGCGGCTCCTCGAGGCACAGCGCGGGCTGGCCGCCCGCCCGGCCGCCGGCGGTCGCCCGGCCGGCCCGATGGGTGGGTTTGGTCCCGTGCTCGACGGTGCCGCGGTCGCAGCCCACCCGGCCGAGGCTTTTGCCGACGGGTCCGCCGACGATGTCCCGATGCTGATCGGCCGAAACAACGACGAGGGGACCCTCCTCATGGCCGGGGACCCGGTGCTCACCGACCCGGGTGGCCTCGACGAGGCCGACCTCGAAGCGAGATTGTCAACGTTCGGCGACCGGTCCGAGGCCCTGTTGGCGGGATACCGGGCCGCCTACCCCGACGCGACACCGCTCGACCTGTTGATCGCGATCCGCTCCGACGCCTTCATGGGGCTCGGGACCGTTCGCCTGGCCGAGAAGAAGCTGAAGGGGACGACGGCTCCCGTCTACATGTACCGGTTCAACTGGGCCGCCGGGCCGCTGCGGTCGGGTCACGGGTTCGAGATCGCCTTCGTGTTCGACAATGTCCACGAGCCGGTGATGCACCGCAGCGCGAGCCGGGCCGAACTGGCCGACCGGATGAGCGAGGCGTGGATCGCCTTTGCGCGCGACGGCGACCCGAGCCATGCCGGGCTACCCGAGTGGCCGGCCTACTCGTTTGAGGATCGTTCGACGATGCTCTTCGACCGCGAGGCATGCGGAGTCGAGACGGACCCCTTCGAGGTCGTCCACTCGCTCTGGCGGAGCTGAACGCCCCTTACGTCGTCGGCGGGGTCGACGTCGTCGAGGTCGACGACGGTGGGGTGACCCCCGCGAACGTAATGTTGAGCGGGGCCGGGATTGGGTTGGGGAACGTCACCGGCGTCTTGTCGATCTGGATCATCACGCTCGACGGCGCACCCAGTTGGACCTTGCTCGTGCCGGTCAACACGATCTGCTTGGTCTGCCCCGGATTCAGAACGGCGGCATAGGGGGTCTGGCCCGCCGAGTTGGTGACCTGGATGTAGCACTGACCCGTGGTTGCCTTGAAGATCACGGTGTAGGACGAGAACGGCAGGGTGTACGTGGCGTCGGTGCCGCTCGCCGAGCTGGGCGCGAACGTCGGCGGCACCGTCGTCGTGGTGGTTGTCGGCCCGACCTTGCCCTTGTGCCCCTTGCGGATCGTGGTCGAGGTCGTGGTGTGGGGGTTGCGGGAGTGGGCGCCCGCGATGGCGAGGCCGGTGACGAGGATGATGACAGCAACCGCCGCGGCGATCGGCGCGCCGAGCCTGCGGGGTCGGTGGCTCATCCGGGCGATCGAGGTGTCCCGGCTGCGGCGGCGGTAGGTGGGTAGTGGTACCGGCCCAGCACCCAGCTCGCGCTCGTGTTGGCCCGTCTCCTCCACCGCCCGCCGACGCGACGGAGACGAGGAGATCTCGATTCGCCCGTCCTCGCCGACAACGGGTCGCTGGTCGGCGTCCCCCTGTGGGCCGGTGCTTCCGATCACCCGGACCGAGCCACTCTGGCGTCGCCGGAGCTCTTCCAACCTCTCCAAGCGCTGTTGGTAGCCGGCCACCGAGTGCATCTCGTCGGACCCGCGGTGCCGCAGAGCCCAGACGGCGAGTCCGGCCAACACGGCCACGCCGACCAGCACCAACACGAACTCCATCCCCCCATTCAACAGGAGAAACTGGGCGTGGGCCGTTCCGACGAACCCTCTAGCGGGGGTGCGCCGTCGCCATCAGGGACTGACTCCTCAGCGCGACATCGCGGGGATCCGGTGGGCCGGGATGTCGGCCAGACGCGGATTGTTGCAGTCCCGTTCAGAGATGACGGGCTCGCCGACACCCCAGTCGACGTCAAGATCAGGGTCGTCCCACGCCACACCGAGCTCGTCGTCGGGGTTGTAGTAGCCGTCGACCATGTACCAAAGGACGATGTCGGTAATCGCCGCAAAGCCGTGGGCAACCCCGGGCGGGATGTACACGGCCCGGTGCGACGATCCGGTCAGCTCCACGACCATCGTCGTGCCGTGCGTCGGGCTACCGGTCCGCAGGTCGTGCAGCACGACCCTCACGGTCCCGGCGACCACGTACCAGTAGTCGGCCTGGTGGAGGTGGTAGTGGAACGCGACCACCGTGCCCGCGACCTTGTCGGACCGGTTCGCCTGGACCATGTCGGGGCGGCCGGGGAACCACTCCTTGCGCCATGTCTCGACGAACGTGCCCCTCGGGTCACCGTGGACGTCGTGCCCGACGAGCACCACGCCGTCGATCTCCCTCGATTCGATGAGCTCGGGCATGGGGACCGAGGGTAGTGGTTGATAGCCCGGCACCGAAGTGCCGGGGTTCAGGACCGACCGAGCTCGACCGTCGCTCCCTCGCGAGCAGACGAGACCGAGAGGCCGTGTGGGGCCGCCAGCGCGCACGCCTTTTCCAGCATCTCGTCCAACGCCGCGTCGTCGTGGGACGGATCGTGATGGAACAGGACAAGCTGACCGACCCCACTCCGGACGGCAAGGTCCACCGCGAAGTCGACGGTCGAGTGGCCCCAGTGGGGCTTGTGGCTCATCTCGAATTCCGTGTATTGCGCGTCGTGTACGAGGAGGTCGGCATCCCGGCACAGCTGGAGAACGGACTCATCGATCGCTCCGCCCGGGACCGGCTGTTGGTGATCGGGGAGGTACGCGAGGCTCTGGCCGTCGACGTCGATCCGGTACCCGAGGGTCGGCCCCGGGTGCGGGACCAGGCGCGCCTGAATCTTGGCGTCGCCGATCGCGAACTCGTCGCCGTCGCCGAGCTCTCGGAACCGCATGTCGGCGAGCAGGCTCTGCAAGGGGATGGGAAAGAATGGTGGTTGCACGAGGTCGCACAGTGCGTCGCCGATCGTGCCCGTGGGCTGGCGCGGGCCGTAGACCTCCAACACGGAGTCCTGGTGGCGGAGAGGGCCGTAGAACGGGAGCCCGAAGATGTGGTCGAAATGGAGGTGAGTGAGGAGCGCCGTCGCCCGGACCGGTGGGCCACCGGCGGGATGGTCAGACGAGATGGCGACGCCGAGCTCGCGCAGGCCGGTGCCGAGATCGAGGACGATGGTCTCGCCCCCATCGGTTCGCACGAGGACGCTCGCCGTGTTGCCGCCGTAGCGGCGATAGCGCTCCCCCGAACAGGGGCACGAGCCGCGAGCCCCGTAGAAGGTCACGTCCACCCGAACACAGTATCGGGGTGGGCTCTCCGATGGGCTGGAGAATCCCTTGTCCATGTGCATGCACACGCAGCTGAACTGGGAGAATCTGAGGGTGACAACGGAACACCGGCCCTGGGGCCGCTTCGAGATCCTTTCCGATGCCGCCTCCCACAAGGTGAAACGGTTGACCGTCGACCCCGGACACCGACTCAGCTACCAGCGTCACGCCCACCGATCGGAGCACTGGTTCGTTGTCGGCGGCCACGGCGTGGTCACGCTCGACGGCGTGGATCGAGCGGTCGATCCCGGTGGCGCCATCGATGTGCCCGTCGGCACGGCGCATCGGATCGACAACAAGGGTCCCGAGCCGCTCGTGTTCATCGAGGTCCAACACGGGACCAGCTTCGGGGAGGACGACATCGAGCGCCTCGACGACGACTACGGCCGGACCGGCTGACCCAGGACGCCCGCGACAGCACCGTCGAGTTCGGAGAACCATGAGGTTCAATCACATCGGCATCCCGACCACCGAGAGCTTCGACGGCGAGATCCCACTCCCCGACCTGAAGATCAAGGTCAACGACCACCTGGACAACCCGTTCGGGATCCAGTGGCAGCGCTACTGGGACGACGCGCCGTACCCGGAACTCGTGAAGACCGTGCCCCACGTCGCCTTCGAGGTGGACGACCTGAACGAGGCGTTGCGCTGACACCGCGTCATCATCGAGCCCAACAGTCCGAGCCCGGGGGTCATGGTCGCGTTCATAGAGGTGCGGGGCGCCCCGGTCGAACTCCTCGAGATCGACCACGAACGGAGATCGGACCTCTAGTCGGGCCCCTCAATTGACGGCGCGGTCCCGGCCCTCCCAATAGGGCTCACGAAGCTTGTACTTCTGGAGCTTTCCGGTCGCGGTGCGAGCCAGGACCTCGCGGATCTCGATGGTTCGGGGAGCCTTGAAGTGCGCGATGCGGGCCCGGCAGTGCTCGATGAGGTCCTGCTCGCTCGCCGCCGTTCCCGGGCGAAGGACCACCAGCGCCAACACCTTCTCTCCCCACTTCTCGTCCGGGACCCCGATGACCGCCACCTCCGCCACCGCCTCGTGCTGGTAGAGAACGTCTTCGACCTCTATCGACGACACGTTCTCGCCGCCCGTGATGATCACGTCCTTCTTGCGGTCCGAGATCACGGTGTAGGCGCCGTCCAGATAGCCGCCGTCGCCGGTATGGAACCACCCGCCCTCGAGGGCTTTGGCCGTCTCGTCGGGTTGCTTCCAATAGCCCTCGAACACGTGGTTCGACCGGGCCAGGACCTCCCCGTCCTCGTTCACGTCCATCCGGACACCGATCGCGGGCACGCCGGCCCGGCTGAGCCGTTGCGCCCGCTCCTCGGTCTCCAGTCCGTCCCATTCGGCCGGGCCACGGTTGAGCGTGAGGAGCGGGGAGGTCTCGGTCAACCCGTAGATCTGGATGAACTCCCAACCGAGCTCGCGCTCGACGCGCTCGATGGTCTTTGACGGTGGCGGTGCGCCCGCCACGACGACCCGGACGTTGTGGGCGGGCAGCGCCCGACCCTCGGCCTGACGGGTCTCGGATGCGGCGAGGATGCTGGCCACGACGGCCGGGGCGGCGCAGAGGACGGACACGCCCTCGTCCTCGATCCGCTGCAGGATCACCTCGCCGTCGATCTTGCGCTGCACGACGTGGCCACCCCCCACGCCGGTAACCGCGTAGGGCATGCCCCACCCGTTGGCATGGAACATCGGGAGCGTGTGGAGGAGGACGTCCCGGTCCGAAACGCCGATGTGCCAGCCGAAGGTGACCGCGTTGAGCCAGCAGTTCCGGTGGGTGAGCTGTACCCCCTTCGGCCGAGCCGTGGTGCCCGAGGTGTAGTTGATCGAGCAGGTCGCGTCCTCGTCCGGCGACCAACCGTCCGGGTCGGACCGTCGCCCGACCTCGGGGTCGAACAGGGTCGCGTCCTCGACCCCGTCGAGGCGGATCCGGCGCACTCCCCCGATCGCGGATGTCCCCTCCTCGAACTCGGGGTCATAGAGAACGACGCTCGCACCGGAGTGTTCGACGATGTAGCCGATCTCGTCGGCGGTGAGACGGAAGTTGATCGGGACGAGCACCCGGCCGAACCCGCTGACCCCGAAATACGACGCCAGGAAGCGAACCGAGTTGGGGCTCACGATCGCCACCCGGTCACCGGTCGCCAAGCCCATCTCGTCGAGGCCGACTGCCAGCGCGCGGGCCCGGTCGTGCAACTCGCCATAGGAGATGCGACCGAGCGACCCGGCCACGTCGGGCTCGTCGACGATGGCGGTGCGGTCGCCGTAAACGTGGGCGGCGCGTTCCAGGAAGTCTCCGATCGTGAGCGCGATCCGCATCTGACCCTCCCCCTTGCAATCCGCTAGCTGAACGAGAACCCCTCGTAGCCACCGAGGGCCACGAGGTCACAATGCTGCCGGTAGGTCTGGACGCCCCCGATATAGGGCATGAACACACGCGGCTTGCCCTCGACGTTGGCCCCCACGTACCAGGAGTTGGCCTTCGGGAAGAGCGTGAAATCGGCGAGCTGCGCCACCATCTCGACCCACCCGTCCTCTGCGGCGAGGTCGGCCGCCGCCTCTGTCTGGCCGTTCTCGCGCATCTTCTCCAGGCAGTCGACTACCCAGTCCACGTGCTGTTCGATGGAGACCACCATGTTGCTGAGCACCGAGGGGCTTCCAGGTCCGGTGATGAGGAACATGTTCGGGAACCCCGCCGCGACGAGGCCGAGGTACGCCCGCGGCCCGTTGCGCCACTTCTCCTTCAACTTCTGCCCGGCCACCCCGGTGATGTCGATCTGCGTCAGCGCCCCTGTCATCGCGTCGAAGCCGGTCGCGAGCACCAGGGTGTCAATCTCGTACGTTTCGTCCGCGGTCACGATCGAGGTCGGCGTGATCCGCTCGATCGGGTTGGCCCGCAGGTCGACGAGGGTGACGTTGTCCCGGTTGTAGGTCTCGAAGTAGCCGATGTCCACGCACAGACGCTTGGTTCCGCACGGGTAGCCCTTGGGGCTCAGGATCTCGGCCGTCACCGGGTCCTTCACCGTCGCCCGGATCTTCTGGCGGATGAACTCGCTGACGGTGTCGTTGGCCGCCTGGTCGATGAGGATGTCGGCGAACGACCCGAGGAACCGGAGCCCCCCGTCGTCCCAGTGCTCCTGGAACCTCTTCTCGCGCTCCTCCTCGGTGGCCTCGAGCGCGTTGCCCTCGACCGGCGAGGGCGGGAACCCGGCCTGGGACTGCCGGCACAGCTCGCGGCGGGCCGGGTAGTCGGCCTTCACCGCGGCGATGTAGTCCGGGTCGAGGGGTCGGTTCCATGCCGGGACCGCGAAGTTGGCGGTGCGCTGGAACACAACTAGGCGCTCGGCCTGGCTGGCGATGTGGGGGATGGACTGGATGGCCGAGGAGCCCGTGCCAATCATCCCGACCCGCTGGCCCGAGAAGTCGACAGGCTCGTGTGGCCATCGACCGGTGTGGTACGTCGGACCGGCGAAGCTCTCGACGCCCTCGATCTCGGGCAGCTTGGTCGCCGAGAGACACCCCGTCGCCATGACGCAGAAGGTCGCGGTCACCGACTCGCCGGCCGTGGTAACGAGGGCCCAACGGTGCAGGCCCTCGTCGAATGTGGCCGACGCGATCCGCGTCTCGAACTGGATGTCGCGACGGAGGTCGAATCGGTCGGCCACGAAGTTGAGGTACTCGAGAATCTCGGGCTGGGCGGCATAGCGCTCGGACCAGGTCCACTCCTGCTCGAGCTCCGGAGAGAAGGAATAGGAGTAGTCGACGCTCTCGACATCGCAACGGGCGCCCGGATAGCGGTTCCAGTACCAGGTCCCGCCGACCCCGTCGCCAGCCTCGAAGACCCGCACCCGGTAGCCGAGACCTCGGAGGCGGTACAGCATGTAGAGCCCGGCGAACCCCGCCCCCACCACTGCGGCGTCGTAGGTCGGGACGTCTGTCGCGCGTTGGTCGCTCATTGTCCCTCTTGTCCCTCCGCTGCCCATGCCGGCTGTTTCACAGACACCAACCTATTGCCGCGATGCGCACCTTGGCGAAGGCGATTCCATCGACCGCGAAGTGGGCGCCCGCCCCCCAAGTCGGCCAGCTCCTGCAGCTCCGGGAACCCGTCGACCCAACGACGACAGCCGGGCGGAGCACCCGGAGACGTTCGCGTTCGGCCCTGGCGAGCACCCGGGTGTTGTCTTGCGGAGTACCGGATGATCCGGGTCGTGCCTCCGGATCGGATCCACCGACCCACACCGAGTCGGCCGGTCAGGCGGGGGTGAAGTCCAGGTGAAGGCGCTGGAGACCGCGCAAGATGTACGTCGGCACGTAGTCGTAGCGCCGAGCACCAGCCGGACCGTGTGACGACTCCGAGATCTTGATGTCGAGCATTCGCCGGAGGAGATGCTCGATGCTGATGCAGGCCTCGGCGCGGGCCAGTGACCCACCGGGGCAGGCGTGCGGCCCTCGTCCGAAGGCGAGATGTTCGCGGGCGTTAGGCCGGTCCATCCGGAACTCACCCGGATTGTCAAAATGCCCTGGGTCGCGCCCGGCCGCGCCGTTCAGGACCATCAGAACCGTCCCGGCAGGAACGTCGACGCCGCCCACCGTCGCCGCTGTGCGCGACAGGCGAAAATCGCCCTTGACCGGGCTCTCGATCCGTAGGCACTCCTCGACGAAGTTCGGAATCCTCTCGGGCTCCCGTCGGAGCAGGTCTTGGATGTCCGGCCGCTCACCGAGCGTCAGCAGGGCGGTCCCGAGAAGCCGAACGGTGGTCTCCTGTCCGGCCGAGAACACATTGGCGGCGACGCGGACAACGTCGATGATCTCGGGTGTGGAGCCATCTGGGAAGGTGGCCGTGGCCAAGCCGGTGAGGACATCGTTGCGCGGCTCGCGCCTGCGGTCCTCGACATAGGCGGACAGCCGGTCGTACAGGAACTCCAACGGGCTGTGCCCGAGCGTGCCCGACCCGGTGCTGCCGAGACCCTGATCGCGCCGATGGCCACCCTGGAGCTCCTCGCGAAAGGTCTCATGGTCTGATTCGGGGATGCCCAGGAGGTCGGCGATCACATACAGGGTGAACGGACCCGCGAAGTCCCCGATGAACTCACACTCGCCTCGCCCGACGAATTCGTCGATCTGGTGGTCGGCCCATCGGTGCATGAACTCCTCGTTCTCGCGGAGTCGTTTGGGCGTGATCAACCGCATCAGCAGGCCGCGATGCGCCCTGTGTTTGGGTGGGTCGAACGTCGTGATCTGGTCGCTGAATGGCAGTTCGTCTCGGTACTGCTCGATGAGGTCGCTCACGTCGTCGCCCTCGAGTGGGACGGGAAAACCGGGGAAGGGCCCGGTGACGGAGTTGCACGACGAGAAGGTTGCCGTGTCGGTGTAGACCGAGACCGCCTCGTCGTAGCCGGTCACCATGACGACGCCGTGATTCGGCTCCCGATGCACCGGGCACTGCTCACGAAGGTGGTCGAAGTAGGGGTAGGGATCGCCGATGAGCTCGTTGCCCTTGAAGAAATCAATGCCTTCGAACTCCCCCATCGGGCTCTCCTCCACCGTCGCGATCCGCGGGCGCCAAAGCTGAGAATTACGTTCTTCAAAATAGAGAATAGAGGCCTCTGTCAGGTCATGTCCAAGACCGGACGCAGGCCCACTCGAGTCCGCTGTCGCCAATCTCGATCGCCCCGAGACAATCTGGTCCATTCGCCCAGACGTTGCCGATCACCCAGACGGACCGCTCGAATTGGCAACCCTGTGGCATCAGGGGGTTTGCATACGCCCAAGTGGCGCCACGTCGAAGGGCCAGCCCGTGCAACCCGCCGGAGAGATAGCCACTGTCGAAACCTGCCTAACATGACCCTTTGCACAAGGGGAGAACGTCATTGCGGATCGTCGTCGTTGGCGCTTCGAGCGGGCTCGGGCGCTGTATTGGGATTGGCCTCGCCAAGCGCGGTTCTCAAATTGCGCTGCTGGCCCGGCGAATCGAGAGGCTGCAAGACGCGGCAAAGGACGCCGGCCCCGGAACGATCGCACTGGCGTGCGACGTCACAAGCACCGAGTCCTGCCAGTCGGCCATCGCGGAGGCGGCCTCACAGCTCGGCGGCATCGATGCCCTCGTGTACACGCCGGCCATTGGCCCGTTGCAGGCTCTCGTCGACACCGACGCCGAGACGTGGCGAAGGGTGTTCGACACGAACGTGATCGGTGCCGCCCTGGTGACGACCGCCGCCATCCCCCATCTGACGGCGACCAACGGGGTCGCCGTCTATCTGTCTTCGGTGAGCGCTTCGCTCACCCCCCCTTGGCCAGGACTTGGCTCTTACGCAGTCAGTAAGGCTGCTCTGGACAAGCTGGTGGAAGCGTGGCGCGCCGAACATCCAACCATCGGGTTCACTCGGGTCGTCGTCGGGGACTGTGCAGGGGGTGAGGGCGACGCGATGACCGGCTTCGCTGACGGGTGGGACCCGGAGCTGGCGGGGCACTTCTACCCACAGTGGACGGCCCGGAAGTATCTGGCCGACAGCCTGATCGAGGTCGATGAGTTGGTGACGGTTGTCGATGCGGTGGTGCGACACGGGTCGAGCATCAGCATTCCTTCGGTCATCGTCGCGCCCCGAACCGTCCCGTCTTCGTGAGCGTTTCCAGCGCACCTCGGCCGGCATGAGAGTTGGCGGTATTCCGTCGAGGCCATGAGGATCGAGAGCTACCCCTACCGAGGGCGTGCCCGGTGGGGTGAGGCCCTGCTGGCGGAGTCCGATCGGTGTCTCTTGGTCGATCGAGACGACGATCAATCGGTGCTCTGCTTTCCTCGGGGTGACATTGACTTCACTCTTCTGGACGAGGAATCACCGCCTCGATCGTGCCCCGAGGGAGAGGCGAGCTTCTGGAGCACCGACGTTCCTCGAGGAGCCACCGACCCGTCGTACTCGGACACCTGGCACTCGCAGGCAACGACGGATGAGGACGGACGCGACGTCCTGAGGACCTTCACGAATCCTGCGGTCGACCTCCGCCAGTTGGTCGGATACGGCGCGTTCGATGCGGACCGTGTGCGCGTCGAGGTCATCGACGGGGCGGAGGGCGACCATCGAGGCACAACGATCAAGCGCTTCCCAACGTGGGGCGATGCCCTGCACCTGATCGATGTGCTGGACGTGCGGAAAGATGGCGATAGCAGCTTCACGAGCACCACACGCAGCGACTCGCGACGACCCGTTGTCGAGGGGAGTCAGATGCTCGGACAGGCGATCGTCGCTGCCGGGCGCCACGCCCCGGATCGCCGTGTCGTGTCCGCCCACATGGTCTTCCTGCGGCCCGCCGATAGTCGCCGCCCACTCCGATTCGAGCTCGTCGAGCTGAGCGCAGGACGGTCGTTCTCAACCCTGACTGTGCAGGTCATGCAGGACGGTCGGCGGTGCGCAACCGGCACGCTGCTCCTCGGCGTCGTCGCCCCCGAGGTCATTCGTCACGCTGCGGAGCCACCGGGCGTGCCCGGCCCCTACGACAGCCCCCCCTACGACATGGGGGTGACCGGGCGCGACGTCCGGATCGTCGATGGTGCCTACACCAACGATTCGGGGGCCCCGGTCGGGCCACCCACCCTGGACGTCTGGGTGCGCTTCCGAGAAGTCCCCGACGACCCGGCGCTCCACGCCGGCCTGCTCGCGCAGTTCTCCGGCCACATGTCGATCGCGGCCGCCCTCCGACCCCACCATGGGGTCGGCCAGGATCAGGCCCACCGAACGCTCTCCACAGGGATCAACGCAATCAGTCTGTCGTTGCACCAAGAGGTGCACGCCGATCACTGGATGCTGTACCACCATCTGTCGACGTTCGCCGGGGACGGGATGACCCACTCTGAATGCCGGGTACACGACGAGGGCGGTGAACTCCTCGCATCCTTTTCGGTGGACGCTATGGTGCGTCCCTTCCCGGAGAACACCACGGGCAAGCCTGACGATCGAACCGCGCTATGAGCCTCACCACCGGCAAGGGACCCTTGAGTGCCCGCCCCGCAGGGCGTTTCACCGCCCCGATGCCGGATCACGTCGCCTACATCGAGCCGTTCCGCCGACGGGTGAGGGCGACCAAGGACGGGCGCACCGTCATCGACAGCGAGCGCGTCCTCCTCGTGCACCGTCAAGGCCGGCCGCCGACCTACGCCTTCCCCGTAGGCGACGTCGAAGGACCCCCGACCGAGCCCGAGCCCGACGCGACCGGATACGTGACGGTGCCGTGGGACGCCCTCGACTCCTGGTTCGAGGAGGACGAGCAGGTGTTTGGGCACCCACGCAACCCGTACCACCGGGTCGACGGCCTCCGCTCGCGACGCCAGCTCCGCGTCGAGGCCGGTGGTACCACGCTGGTCGACACAGATGAGACCATCGCGGTGTACGAGACAGCGCTCGAACCCAGGCTGTATGTCGATCCCCGACTTGTGCAGATGGACCTGCTCACCATGAGCGCGTCGCACACCTACTGCCCCTATAAGGGAACTGCGAGCTACTGGACGGCTCACGTCGGTGGCGAGGCACTCGAAGACATCGCGTGGAGCTACGAGGACCCGCTTCCCGAGTTCGCGCCGTTGCGCCACTTCCTGAGCTTCGACGAGAACCGGGTGGTCGTGCGCCACAACCTGCCCGCTGCCGTTTGAGCTCGTAGACGTCGCGTCGCCGGAGGGCGGGATGACCCAGGAGGACCGGGACGAGCTGGGTGGCGACGCCCGGGAATGTCGGTGCCGCAGTACGGCGGCTCCGAAGCCCGACTTGACCGCCTTCATGATCCAGGCCACAGGTCTTTTTCCGTGTCGTCGAAGCAAGTAGCTCACGGGGAACCCGGATCCGACAGGGGCGCCTTGCCGAAGATGTAACCGCTCAGTAACGTTTCAGAAACATTCGTTGGTCGGGATGCGTCCCAGGTCACAAGGGGGTTGTGGGTGAGGTCACTATCGCGTTTGCGCCCAGTAGGGGCGGCTGGCCTGTTCTTGGCCCTGGTGTTGGGGATGGTGACGCAGACCTCCTCGGCCGGCGCGGCGAGCGGCCTCACGGCGAGCGCGCCCGGCATCACCCCGACCACGATCACGGTGGGCGTGATCACGGAGGAGTCGGGCTCAGGCGCGTCGGGCGCGTACGGCATCCCGGCTGCGTTCAAGGCCCGTGTCGACCTCCAGAACGCCGAGGGCGGCGTCGATGGGCGGAAGATCGATGTCGTGGTCGAAGACGACGAGTCGCAATCCAGTGACAATCAGACCGCGGCAGCGGCTCTGGTGGCCAAGGGCGTTTTCGCCATCAACGACAACAGCGCTTCCGCCTACGGTGCCGCCACCTACCTCCAGCAGCAGGGCATCCCGACGGTGGGCGGCGGGTACGACGCATTCGAGTGGACCACGCCGTCCTACACGGACTTTTTCTCGACGTCCTATGGCGTGTTCAACGGCACCCAACCCCGCTACACGGTCGATCCGAAGCCGCTCAAGAGCGCTGGTGCGAAGAACTTCGCCGTGCTTGGATACTCGATCTCGCCGAGCTCTTCGGGGGCGGCGGCAAACGAGGCCGTCTCCTTAAAGCAGGCCGGCTTCAAGGTCGGATATCTCGACACGTCGCTGCCGTTCGGAACGGTGAACGTCACCGCCACTGTACTGGCGATGAAGGCGGCCGGCGTCGACAGCATGGTCGCGGAGATCGACGGCAACACCGAGCTCGCCCTCATCACCGCAGGCGAACAGGCCGGGATCAAATGGAAGTACGTCGTCCTGGCCACCGGGTACGGGTCGCAATGGCTGACCAACCCAACGGCGGTGGCAGACAGTCAGAAGCTGTACTTCGGGGTCCTTCAAACGCCGGTCGAGGTGCACACGCCGGCCACGATCCAGGAGCAAGCGGCCTTCAAGAAGTACGCCGGCTTTACCGGAGTCCCCGACTTTGGCTGGACGGAAGGATGGGAGTCCGCAGGCCTGATGATCGAGGGCCTCCAGGTCGCGGGCAAGAACCCGACCCGGCAGTCGTTCATCACAAACCTCCGCAAGGTGACGAGCTGGAATGACAATGGGCTGCTCTCCGTGCCAATCAACTTTGAGCACACCACGACACCGGGAAAGAAGTTGTGTTCGTGGACCACTCAACTGATCGGGCACAAGTTCGTTCCCACCTCGACCACGCCAGTGTGCTCGAACATCGTCCCTGGAACCTGATCACTGCACCCATTGGTTGTGTCTCCCGGGATCGACCGCAGGGATCGCCCAAGTGGCGAGAGCGCCGGAACACCGTGAGGGAACCAGGAGGTGACCGAAACCTAGAGACGTTCGTGTAATAGAGCGCGGTTTCCTCTCTGCTCTGGTCGGGTCCTGTCTGGGGATCTCGGAAGCCGGCGTTGGGGGGCATTCGGCGAGGGACTTAGATAGTTCTCGCAGTGCTCACGCATGCGTGCGCTGTGGTTGCGATCCGGTGGTGGTGAGGGGAGACCATGTTTCAGTACGTGATCGCCGGTCTGGTCCTGGGAGGGATCTACGCCATCGCTGCCACCGGGTTGGTGGTGACCTTCCTGTCGGCCGGGATCTTGAACCTGAGCTTCGCTGCCATGGCCTTCACTGTCGCCCGCTTCTACTACTACTTGAACTCCCAGCTGGGTTGGGGCATCGCGCCCTCGGCGATCTTGTCCATCGTCGTGCTCGGTCCCGCCCTCGGGATCTTCTTCTATTTCCTCCTGTTTCGGCGGCTGCACCAGACGTCGACGCTGGTCAAGATTCTGGTGACTCTCGGGTTGTCGGTGGCCCTGCCCTCGCTCGACACCGTCATCTTTGGCACCGAGGCGATCGTGGCGGCCCCCGGGCTGGCCCCCGAGCCGGTGCACGTCTATCACTGGGTGGGGGTCCCGGTGACCCTCGATCAGGTCATCGTCTACAGCTGTGTCGTGGCGGTGGTGGTGCTCGGTGTAATCGTGCTGCGCTATACCGACGTGGGCCTGTGTGTCCGAGCCATGGTCGATTCCCCCGCCATGACGTCAATCTCGGGGACCAACCCGCAGCGGGTGTCCATGTGGGTGTGGGCCGTGAGCGTGGGGTTGGCCGGGTTGACCGGGGTCCTCTCGGCCCCCATCATCGGGCTCGACTCGGGGGACTTCACGCTGCTCATGGTGGCCGCCTTGTCCGCTGTCATTGCGGCCAAGCTGCGGAGCCTTCCGGTCGCCTTCTTCGTGGGGCTGGCCATGGGTATCGCCGGAGCGCTTGTGCAGTATGCGCTTCCCCCCAACAGCTCGTTCACCGCGGCGGTGCTGCCTTCGATCCCGTTCATAACGACCGCGCTCTTCCTCATCTACTTCATGATTCGGGGCGGTGGCATAGACGAGTCAGTCGGGATTGGGGGAACCCTCGACCGGGCCATCCGACCACACACGTCCAACCAGAGCGCCGTGGCGGGCGTCGTGGGCCGGCAGGCCTTGGGTTGGCGGGCCCCGGCCATCGGGTTCGCGGCGGTGTGTCTGCTGCCCTTCATCGTGCACGGGTTCTGGCTGGGACTGGTAGCCGAGGGCGTCTGCTACGCCATCATCTTCCTGTCGTACACGCTCGTTACCGGCGAGGGCGGGATGATCTGGCTCTGCCAGGCCACCTTGGCCGGGGTGGGGGGCTTCACCATGGCCATCCTGGCCGTCGACCACGGCTGGCCGGTGTTCCTGGCTGTGCTCATGGGAGGTCTGGTGGCCCTCCCCTTCGGCCTGATACTGGGCTTCCTGATGATCAGGATGGGCGATCTCTACGTGGCCCTGGTCACCCTCACATTCGGTCTTCTGTTCGAGAACCTCGTCTTCAGCAGGCAGCTCTTCCAGAACGGCGATCTCGGGATCAACGTCGCCCCGCCCCACATCGTCGCCGGCCTCCGCGTTTTCACCTGGCTCTGTTTGGGCGTCTTCTTGGCTGTGGCCATGATCACGGTCAACCTGCGCAACTCGACCACCGGGCTCGCCTTGGGCGCGATCCGCTCGAGCGAGCAGGGGGCCAAGACCATCGGGATCAGCGTCCTGCAGATGAAGGTCCTCCTTGGCGGCGTAGCCGCCTTCGTGGCCGGCATCGGCGGGGCGATGCTGGCGCTTTCGCTCGGGGTGGCTCTGGCCGGCAACTACGAAACCCTCATCGGGGTCGTCTGGCTGACGGTGCTCGTGACTCAGGGGATCCGATACAACGCGACCGCCTTGGTCGCTGGACTCGCCCAGACGCTCGTCGCCGGATTGGTCCTCGTCTTCCTGCCCAAGGTCTTCGCGGACTTCGTCCCGATCCTCTTCGGTTTGGGCGCCATCGCCCTCATCCGGTACCCCCAAGGCGTCCTCACCTTCCAGGTCCGCCTGTTCACAGCGGTGGTTGCAGATCTCCGAGAGCGCTCCCCACGGCTCTTCGGCCACCTGAGGTGGGCCACGGTGGTCTACACCGTTGCTCTTGTCGCGCTCCTCATCACCGTGCGGGACCTGTGGTGGCTGTGGCTGGCCACCACGTTCCTCGCCTACAACGTCGTGTTCGGCTATCTCTTCCGGCGGCGTCAACAGAGCCTCAAGCGGACCGCCAATGAGGTTGTGATGCCGGCCGGCCCGGCACACGCTTTCGAAGTGGCGCCAACGGAACCGACGGACGCAATAGCTCCCCAGTAAAGGACCGCACGCGCGAGGGCCGCCATGGGGCGGTCACCCCGCCAGCCGCCGGCTCCTGAGAACCCCGCGCCGGCATGTGGAGTCCCTAGGTGACGGCTCCGTCGATCTTGAGCTGAATTATTTCGTCTTGGCTCTTGCCCAATTCACGCAGAAGGTCGTCAGTGTGCTCGGCGAACTGCGGTGCCCTCGTCAGCACCGGGGGTCGCTCGTCGAATTGGACGGGGCTGGCCACCAAGCGGCGTTCGTTTCCCTCGACGTCGGTCACGGGCAGGATGTAGCCGTTGGCCTCCATTTGGGCGTCCGCGACGATCTCGAGCGGACTCTGGACCGGGGCCCACTGGCCCTCCATGGTTTTGAGATGCTCGGTCCAATAGGAAAACGGCTTGGACGCGATGGCGTCGGCCACATATTTTCCGGCTTCGAGCGAATTGGCCATGAGCTTCTCAGCGGTGTTGAAGCGGTCGTCGTCGATCAGGTGCTCGAGCTCAAGATGGCGACAGACATCGGTGAAATACCGACCAGGTTGGAGCATCGTGAAATTGATCCACCGATCGTCGGACGTCCTGAAGGTGCCCATCGTCGGGTTCACCCGTAAGTTCATCGGCGAATCGAGAGGGGGAGGAGGCATCTCCTCGCCGGATAGCATCGCGTTGCCGAGGGACAATGCAAAGGCCCACGCACCGACGCTCATCAGCGAGATGTCGACTACCGAGGGCTCGCCGGTCCGCTCGCGAGCGAAGAGGGCGGCTGCGATGCCACCTGCAATGGTCATCCCCCCCATGGAGTCGCCATAAGCCCCTCCGGGCTGGTTGACGATCCGAGGGTTGTCCGGTGGCGTGGTTGCCCATGCGCTGCCCATCCGGCACCAGAAGGTCGAGCCGTCGTACCCTCCCTTGACGGCGTCCGGACCCCTCTGGCCGTGGCCGCTGCCGCGCACGTAGATGATCTTCGGATTGGCCTTCCGGATGTCGTCAACCTCAATGCGGAGCCGGGTGCGTGCATCGGGCAGGAAGTTGGTCAAGAAGATGTCGGCATCCTTGCAGAGCTCCAAGAGGACGGCGTGGCCGTCGGGGTGTTCGAGCGCGAGACCGATGCTGCGCTTACCCCGGTTCGGGTGCTCCATAAGTGGCTGAAACGATCCTGCTGCTACCCCGCCTGTCCCAAGGCGCAGACCTCGTTGCGCATCGCCCATAACCGCGTGCTCGACCTTGATGACGTCGGCACCCCAATCGGTCAGGACGGCACCAGCAGCAGGAGTGAAGGTGAACTGGGCGACCTCGACCATCTTGACGCCCTTCATAGGTTGGTGCATCGCGTCCACCTCTCTGTCGCTGTCGGCAAGCGACCGACTTGGGAACTGCAGAACGTTGGACTCAGTTGCTGCTAACCACCCGCACCTCGCTGGCGCGCTAAGGGTCGACGCCTGAGTCGAGCTGCGAATGTCAGCGAGCTGGCACGCCAGGGTCAGTCGGTGAGGACCGGGAGCCGGTCCCAGCCCCGAACGGTGGAGGTATGAGCCTGCTTTGCGTGCTCCCAGTCCACCTCCCACCGGGGGAAACGCTTCAGCACCTCGTCCAGCGCGACCCGACCCTCGAGCCGGGCCAGGTGGCTACCGAGACAGAAGTGGAGCCCGTAGCCAAAGGTGAGATGGCGCGCCATCGTTCGGTGGATGTCGAAGCGGTCCGGATCCGGAAATGTTCGCTCGTCGCGATTTGCCGATCCGTTGAGGATCACCATGATGCTGCCCGCTTTGACAGTCTCGCCATGATGTTCGACCTCACGGGTGACATAGCGCGACTGGACCGGTGACGGTGCCTCGTATCGGAGCAACTCCTCGATCGCGTTGGGAATCAGCGAAGGGTCGTCCACGAGCTCTCGACGTTGGTCGGGGTTTTCGGCTAGGACCTTGCCTGTCCAGCCGATCAATCGCGTCGTTGTCTCGTTACCGGCGCCTGCCAGCAGACCGATGTAGTTGAGGATCTCGGTCCGCGTGAGCGTGCGGGTCTTGCCGTCGATGTCCTCGTACTCGGCGTTCAGCAATTCGGTCATGAGGTCGTCAGAGGGATGCTCGGCCCGCCAGTTGATGTATTCGCTGAAGTCTTCACCGGGCTGGAAGTTGTAGTCCCGGTCCGGCATGACGCCCTCGTCAAGGTGCATTCCGGCGTCGAGCCGATCGCGAATCCTCTCCTGATCCTCCTCGGGGATCCCGAGCAGCATCCCGATCGTCCGCATGGGCATCTGGGCACCCAAATCTCGGATGAAATCGAACCCACCGGCCCCAACCAGCGGATCGAGGGAACGCGCGCAGAACTCTCTCACCATCGGCTCGATGGCATTCATGCGCTTGGGCGTAAACACCCGAGACAACAGGCCGCGGTGGATGTCGTGGGCTGGAGGGTCCTCGAACAGGATGCTGCCCGGTGGCACCTCGACGTTGGCCTTGATCATTTCGAGCACCGAACCCTTGCCCGAGATGTACGTCTTCCAGTCGGCCAAGCACTTCTCCACGTCGTCGAACCGACTCACGGCGTAGAAGTCGTAGCGGTCGTTGTAATAGAGGGGAGCGTCGTCCCGCATGCGCCTCCAGAGAGGATATGGGTCGACGTCGATTTCTAGGTCGTAGGGGTCGTAGTAGATGTCGGCCGAAGTCTGCGTCACCGGAGTGCTCCTCAACTTTCCCCTGAGGTGAACGAAGAATAGCGGGCGATTTTCCGGGTCCGCTAGCCTGTCGGCCAATGAAGGCGTCCCACGCGATCGTGGTCGGGTGACCGCCGAATCCGATCCCTTTGTCCCGGCGTTCGAGGCCCGCGACGTGGCCGTCCGCTTCGGCGGCGTAACGGCTCTCGACGGTGTCAGCATTTCGGTGCCGCCGGCATCCTTGGTCGGCCTGGTTGGGCCCAACGGGGCGGGAAAAACCACGCTCTTCTCCGTGTGCTCGGGGCTGCTCAGGCCAAACGCCGGTCAGGTGTACATCGGCGGTGTCGACGTGACGGACGCAAGTCCGCAGGATCGGGCCCGGCGCGGTCTCGCCCGTACCTTCCAGCAGCCGGAACTCTTCATGGGTCTGACGGTGCGCGAGCACCTGGTGCTCGCCTACCGGGCCCGGCACCGGCGCGCTCGGCTGTGGAAGGACATGGTCACCCCGGGCAGCCTGCGTAAACCCGAACCAGCTGAGACCGAGCGGGTGCGGTACCTCCTCGAGCTCATTTCGCTGGCCGACGTCGCGGACGTCCCCGTGGACGTGCTCCCGCTCGGGACGACCCGCCTCGTGGAGGTCGGACGGGCGCTCGCGACGAGTCCCTCGCTTGTACTCTTGGACGAGCCATCGGCGGGTCTCGACCATTGGGAGAGCGAGCGGCTCGCGCAAGCCCTCCGGCGCACCGTCGAGGACGAACGTCTCTCCATGTTGCTCGTCGAGCACGACGTGGCAATGGTCCTCGGCCTCTCGAACTACGTGTTCGTGCTCGACTTCGGCGAGCTTCTGGCCGAAGGGCCACCGGAGCTGATCCGCAGCGACCCCAGGGTGAAGGCCGCCTACCTCGGCGAGGGGCCGGAGGCCGCCGCCGTGTTGCCGGATCAGCCGGAGACAGAACCTCAGACCGCGGAGGACGCTGCTTCGCCGAGGTAGCGGTCGAGGAGCTCGGGTCCCGCCTCTGCGGCTCTGCCGGTCCACCCAACCCGGCCGCGGGAGAGGATCACACAGTCGTCGGCCATCTCAAGTGCCCGGTGAACGAACTGCTCGATCAGCAGCACGGAGATCCCCGTCTGGCGGACCTGCTCCAAGCTGTCGAAGACCAAGTCGACGACGAGTGGCGCGAGTCCGAGGGACATCTCGTCGGCGATAAGGAGTTTCGGCCCGACTGCGAGAGCCCGGCCGAGTGAGAGCATCTGCTGCTCGCCGCCCGACAGACTCCCGGCTCGCTGGTGCTGCCGACGGCCGAGGATGGGAAAGAGCTCCAACGCCCGTCGGATCGCAGCCTCGCGCTCGGCCCGCGAACCGGCGTGGCGAACGGCGATGCGCAGGTTGTCGATCACTGAAAGGCCGGGGAAGATCCCGCGGCCTTCAGGGATGTAGCTGAGCCCCGCCTGGTGACGACGGTAGGCCGGCATCTTCGAGATGTCCTGCCCGTCGAACTCGATCGAACCCGAGGTGAGCGGAACCAGGCCTGACAGCGCCCGGGCCAGGGTGCTCTTGCCGGCCCCGTTGGGGCCGAGGAGCGCGACGATTTTGCCGGTCCGGACAGCGACCGACACGCCGAAGAGGGCCCGAGAGGCTCCGTAGCGGACGTCCAGGTCCTCGGCCTGGAGCAGGGTGTTCGAGTCGGACACAGCGTCGTGCAGGATCGTCGTGTCAGGCGACCTTCATGAGCTTGGCCAGATTTCCACCCATGACCTTGGCCCGGTCCTCCTCGTCCAGTTCTTCGATCTCGTCGACGAAAGTGATCGGGTCGAACATGCCCTCTGGATGCGGATAGTCAGATCCGAATACCACGTTGTCCGGACCGACCAGCTGGACGAGTCCGACGGCGTCCTCCTCGTGGAACGGGTGGACGAAGATGGACCGGCGGAAGGTGACCATCGGATCCTCGTCGAAGAGCTCCGGCGATCGCTCGTAGACCTTCTCGAGCTTGCTGACGAGTGGGCGCACCCACGCGCTCCCGTTCTCCACCGGCATGAACCGCAGCTTCGGGAACCGGGTGGCGAGACCGTGCCCGATGATCGAGGACACGACGTCGGACACGGTGCGCCAATCGGACCCCACGATCGCCGAGAACGCCGATGGACGCCGAGCGAAGGGTAGGAACTCGGAGTCGTGGCCCTCCCACTCGTTCAGGTAGCGCTGGAAGCCGTCGTCCGACGCGTGCATTCCCACCAAGATCCCCGCCTCTTGGACCCGCTCCCAGAAGCGGTCGTACTCGGGAAGGGCGAAGGAGCGCCGACGTCCGTTGTAGTCGGGCACCGGTGCCGGACGCACGAGGATCGCCCGTACGCCCTGTTCGACGACGTAGTCGAGCTCCCTCAACGCTTCGTCGACGATCGGGAGCGTGATGACAGGCGTCGGGAATATGCGGTCGGCGAAATTGTAGGTCCAGTGCTCGGCCATCCACTGATTGAACGCGTGCACTACGACATGGGTGGCCTTCGGATCGTCGGCGAGCCGCTCCTCGAGCAGGCTGGCCAAGGTGGGCCACATCATGGCCCACTCGATGCCGAGCTCGTCCAGCAACTCGAGCCGGGGCTCGGGGTCGAAGAAGGCGGGCACCGCGTGGATATACCTGGGGGGCTCCTCCAACGCCTTGTCGCCTGGCTTGGCCTTGTGCTTGGACGAAGGGTTCTTGAGCTTGTACTTGAGTTCCGTGGCGCCAGGCGCAGCGACGACGTTGAATGTCGGGTTCGGGATGTACTCGCTGATCCTGTTCTTGATGGCGATCTTCGTTCGACCGTTTATCTCGACGTATTTGATCAGGCCCGAGTATTCCTCCGGGAGGTACTTGGTGAAGGCGTCCGTCGTTTCGTACATGTGGTTGTCGGCGTCGAACACCCGGAAGGGTAAATGACGTGCCATCTTGTGCCTCCGATTCATGTCGCTGGCGTTGCGACGGGCCTTGAAATTGAGCGTACAGAACAACTAGGTGACCGGCAACGCCCCGTCGGGGCGTCGACCGGCGGACGGGTCACTGGTCGGCTCGGACCTTGTCCTTGAGAGCCGGAACGATCGGCGGCGCGTCCTTCCAGTTCGGGATGCCCGAGTCTTCCTTCGCCACTGGGAACCGGTCCTCATTGACCTGGGCCCAATGGGAATGGTTGAGCTCGTGCAGTGTGAAACAGGCATTGAGGGCGTTGTAGAAGCCCATGTTATCCACGGTCTGGTTCACCGACTCCTTGATGAGCAGCGCGGTCATGGTGGGCAGCTGAGCGATCCGCTGGGCGAACTCGAGTGTCCGATCGGCCAGCTCATCGGCGGGGAACACCTTGCTCACCATGCCGAGCCGGTGGGCCTCGTCGGCGTCGATGGAGTCCCCCGTCAGCAGAAGCTCCTTGGCCTTGCGGGGTCCGAACTCCCAGGGATGGCCGAAGTACTCGACCCCGCACATTCCGAGTCGCGCGCCGACGACATCGGCAAAGTTGGCGCCCTCGGCGGAAACGATGAGATCGCACGCCCAAAGAAGCATGAGGCCTGCTGCATAAACCTCACCGTGAGCCTGGCCGATTGTGATCTTGCGAAGATTCCGCCAACGTCGAGTGTTCTCGAAGAAGTAGTGCCACTCCTGCAACATGAGCATCTCGGCCCCCTTCCGCTGGGCGCCGTTGATCGTCCGCGTTGGGTGCTGGTTCGGTCCGGGCATTCCCTCCTCGCGCGCAGCCTTGGACCCGAGGTCGTGGCCAGACGAGAACATCGGACCCGTGCCTCCGAGGATGACCACACGCACGTCGTCGTCGGCCTCGGCATGCAAGAACGCGTCGTTCAGTTCGACGAGGAGGCCCCTGTTCTGGGCGTTTCTCGCATCAGGCCGGTTGAGCATGATGCGGACGACCCTGCCGGAGTCGAGCGTCTCGTAGAGCAGGAACTTGTAGTCAGGCATTTGGGCTCCCTATCGCCGTGGCTGTTCACGGCGATGATGACACGAACGCGGCGAACCGCGTCATTCGATGCGAACAGCCGGCCACCCCACATCGGGCGACCGACCGAGGACCGCTACTTCGCTGCGCCGACCGAGGCGTCGACACGCATGAGCCGGGCGAGGTTGCCGCCCATGATGTTTTCCAGGTCCTCCTCGGGGAGTCCTGACGGCAGGTGGTCGACATAGCTGCACGGCTCTGCCAGCCCCTCGGGGTGTGGAAAGTCCGACCCGAACAGCACGTGATCGGCCCCGATCGTGTCGATCAGCCCCTTGAGGTCGTCCTCGTGGAACGGACTGATGCTGACGTTGGTCTTGAACTGCTCGACCGGATTCTTCTCGAACTCCTGGGGGATCTTCTTGTAGACGTCCTCCAGGTGGTGCACAAAGCTCGTCACCCAGTCACTGCCACTTTCGATCGACGCGACGCGGAGATCCGGGAAACGGGAGAACACGCCATGGCAGCAAAGGGCCGCCATCGAGTCCTCCATCGGCCGCTTGCCCGCCGTGAACATCCGGAAGGCGTCCAGCTTGAAGGGCAGCATCTCGCTCGGACCGGTCCAGTCACTCGTATACCTCGAGTAACCACTGTCCGACGAGTGCAAACAGACAAGGATGTCGGCGTCCACGACCGCCTTCCAGAAGGGGTCGAACTCGGGATACCCGAACGACCGTGAACCGCGGTATCCGGGCACCGGGGCCGGCCGGATGAGGATCGTCTTGGCCCCCCGCTCGACCAGCCATTCGAGCTCCTCGATCGCCTTCTCCACGATGGGCAAGGTGACAACCGGCACCGCGAAGATGCGGCCTTCGTAGTTGAAGGTCCACTCCTCGTGGATCCACTGATTGAGCGCGTGAATGGCCGCATGCGTGAGTTCCGGGTCGTCACGCATGCGCTCTTCGAGAAGGCTGGCCAGGGTTGGGAACATGAGCGAACGGTCCACGCCCAGCTCGTCCATCAGCTCGATCCGGGGACCGGGCTCCCGGAAGGCCGGAATGCTGCGCATCGGCTCCCCGATCAGCTCCCGGTACGACTTGCCGTCGGGATTGCCCCTCCGGAAGTACTCCTCTTGGGCCCCGGGGCGGGCGACCACCTCGAAGGTCGGGTTGGGGATGTACTCACTGACCGTGCCTCGGATCATGATCTTCGTGCGCCCGTGCAGCTCGACGTAATCGACGGCGCCCTTGTAACGATCCGGCAGGTGCCGAGTGAACGAGTCCTTGGTCTCGTAGAAGTGGTTGTCGGCGTCAAAAACAGGAAAATCGCAGACTCTAGGCATGGTCACTACGGTAATTGCTTTTGACTGCGACGTCAATATCATAGTTTTGTCTCACCAGTGGAACTGGACGGGCGAGTTGCAAGCCGTTCTTCGCGTGGTGGACAAACCCCGACCTCGTTTGGCCAGGTGACCTACCATGTTGGCGGCGTTCAATTGCGACGTCGATATCAATACTGCGGGGGCTTCGACCGCTCCGAGCATGACAGGAAAGTGATGCGACCGCTTCCCGAACTGACGTCGGCGAACGAGTGGTTCTGGAAGTCCGGATCTGACGACGTCCTTCGCATCCAGGGCTGTGACGACTGCGGGCAGCTCGTACACCCGCCAGTGCCAATCTGCCCGTACTGCCGGAGCAGGTCGTGGAAGCCGACGGCGGTGTCCGGCCGTGGCACGGTCGTCGGGTTCACCGTGAACGCACATCGTTGGCTACCGGGCTTCGACCCACCGTACGTCATCGCCAACGTCGCCCTCGCCGAGGATGCCCGAGTCCACCTGACCACCAACATCGTCGGTTGCGAGCCCTCCGACGTTCGGATCGGCCAGGTGGTCTCGGTCCGTTTCGAGCACCAAGAAGACGTTTGGCTACCCCTGTTCGAACCCACCGGAGCCGTCGACCCCATCGACCGCGTCGCGGAACCGGTCCGCCCGGTGCCGCGCCCTCCGGTCAGTGAGGACCGTTTCGAGCACCGTGCCGTCCTGAGCGGCATCGGGCGGTCACGAATCGGTCGTCGCCTCATGGTCGACCCGCTGTCCCTGGCAATCGACGCGTGCCTCGAAGCGGTCGCAGACGCCGGGCTGGAGCTAGAGGACATCGACGGGCTCTCGACCTATCCGGGCATGGGGGGCGGAGGAATGAGCGAGGGCGGTCCGTCCGCCATCGAGGAGGCCCTCAGGATCCACCCGACCTGGATCAACGGTGGGGGTGACCTTCCCGGGCCGGGAGGTTCGGTCATTGCCGCGGCCCTGGCGGTCTCGTCGGGCCTCTGCCGCCACGTGCTGACCTTCCGCACGGTGTGGGAGTCGACATTCGCGGCGCTCGTCGCCAGCGGTTCGATCGGACAGGGAGGAGCCGGCCAACGGGTTTCTGGGCCCTTCCGAGAATGGCGGGCGCCGTTCGGCGCCATGTCTGCGGCCAACTGGATCGGCATGAACGCCCAGCAGTACATGCACCGCTACGGCGCGCCGCGAGAGATGCTCGGGCTGATCGCCATCAACGCGCGAACGAACGCCGCCCTCAATCCGGTGGCGATTTATCGGGACCCGATGACGATGGACGACTATCTGTCGGCACGCCCCATCACCTCTCCGTTCGGACTGTACGACTGCGATGTCCCCTGCGACGGATCGATTGCCGTGGTCGTCTCGGATGCGTCCGTCGCCGGCGATCTCCCACATCCGGCCGTGCGGATCGAAGCCGTCGGCACCCAGATCCTGGAGCGGGTGTCGTGGGATCAGGGGACGCTCACCCACGAACCTCAGGTGCTGGGGCAATCCGCGCACCTTTGGACGCGGACGGACCTGCGGCCCTCCGATGTCGATCTGGCGCTCGTCTACGACGGCTTTACGTTCAACGCCATCTCGTGGATCGAGGGTCTCGGCTTCTGTGGGTTTGGCGAGGCATACGACTGGCTCGACGGCGGTCGCCGTATCGCCCTCGATGGCGAGCTCCCGGTGAACCCGCATGGTGGTCAGCTCTCGGAAGGGCGGACGCACGGTTTCGGGTTCATTCATGAAGCGGTGGTGCAGCTCCGCCACGACGCCGACGAGCGGCAGATTGCCGACGCGAAGACAGCGGTCGTGACTTCCGGCGGCGGTACGCCCTCCGGTGTCCTCCTCCTGCAGCGAAACGATGCGTGACATGGATAGTGAGCCCGATGTCCGCCAGCGGCTGGAAACGGCGAAGGTACCTTGACACCGCCCAGCAACGAACCCGCGCGGAAGGAGAGAGGCGTGTCGACGACGCGGCCAATCGCGAGCGAGAAGCCGAGCGGGCCGCGATCACGGAAGGGAGCCGAGACGAGAGCTCGGCTCGTGAGCGCAGCAAAGGAGGTCTTCGAAAGAGACGGCTTCCTCGACGCCCGAATCTCAGACATCGCCGAACGAGCCGGCCTGTCGCACGGGTCCTTCTATCACTACTTCGAATCCAAAGAAGAGGTCTTTCGGGAGGTTGCCGCCGAGGTCGACGAACGGCTGAGCGCGCCCCTGGAAAAGGTCATCCTCGATCCGACCTCGGCGGCGGGTCCGTACGAGCGCATCCACGAAGCGATCAAGCTCCACCTGGAGAGCTACCGCGACGAGGCGCGCATCATGGCCGTGATCGAACAGGTGGCCCGCTTCGATCAACAGGCCAACGCGTCACGATTCGAACGCCACCAGAAATACCTCGCGGAGATGGCAGACTCCATCCGGAGCCTCCAGCGCCACGGCCTGATAGACGATCAGCTCGACCCGACGATCGCGGCGGCGGGCCTCGGTTCGATGACCTACCGGTTCCCCGAGATGTGGTTCGTGCAGGGGCTCTTTGACTGCGATTTCGACAAGGGGGTCGAACAGCTGACGCTGCTCTTCGTCAGGGCCTTGGGGTTGCGAGACGGCTCCTGGGACGCGGTCGCGCCATCTGGGGGCCAGCTCTAGCCGCGCCAACCGGCGTAGCGAACGTCCGCGGGCCCGGCCCGAGCTTCCCGACGGTCCCCTACGAACCTGTCGGCCGGCTGCGCGGGACGTCTCGGAACGGGACGTCCCGGTCCAGGGTGCGCTCCCGTGGCATGGCGAGCACGCGCTCGCTGATCACGTTGCGTGCCATCTCGACCGTGCCGCCCGCGATGCTTCCCACCTGACGCATGAGGAAATTCACCGCAGTCGAGGAGGCCGCGCTTTCGTCCGTCCAAGCCGCCCCGGCCGATCCGGCAACCTCGAGCGCGAGCGTGCTGATCCTCGATGCCGAGGTGCCTTTGAACAATCGGCCGATGGCCGCCGCCTGGTCGGACAGCCGGCCGGACCTGATGCTCTCGGTGACCCGCTTCATCAACTCGTCGCCCACGATCTCGAGCATGCGCGCCTCACCCACCAGATCGCGCACTGAGGGATCGTCCATGTGACCGAGCTCGCGGGCAATGTTCAACAGGCTTGTCGCGGCCGTTCCGCCGTGGCTCCCCCCGTCGGGCACGCTCACATACGGCGAGCTGTACATCATGCGCTCGTGGAACATCCAACGGGTACCGACGGTCCAGCCGTCGTCGATCTCGCCGACCCGGTCTGAGTCGGGAACGATCACGTCGGTCATGAACTCCTGGCAGAACTCCCGAGAGCCGTTGATCATCTCGATCCGGTGCACCTCGACGCCGGACTGATGGATCGGCAGCATGAAAACCGACAGGCCTCGGTGTTTGGGAACGTCCCAGTTGGTGCGGGCGAGGCACAGCCCCCAGTCCGACCACCACGCTCCGGTGGTCCACACCTTGGAGCCGTTCAACACCCATTGCTCCCCGTCTCGGATCGCCGTCGTCAGTGCTCCCGCGACGTCCGAGCCGCCGCTCGGCTCGGAGAGGAACTGCATCCAGAGCTCCTCCCCCTTCAAGATGGCCGGGATGTGGCGGAGCTTCTGCTCCTCGGTGCCGAACTCGAGCAAGACGGTCGCGCACGGCGAGAGGGTGGGGACCTGCATGCGGGCGGGGTATTCGTACCCCACCAATTCCTCGTTCAAGACCTTCTGGTGCCCCGGCGAGAGACCCTGCCCGCCGTAGGCGCGGGGAAAGCAGATCCCCGCGAGCCCTGCGTCGAACAGCTTGCGCTGGATCTCCCGGTCCCGGGCCACGGCGGCCAGCTCGGCCTCCTCGTTGCCGTCGAAGCGTCCCCATCGCATCTCGTCGCGCGTGGCTCGTCGCAGGTTGGACCGGATCCACGATCGGGCGCGCTTGCGGAAGCTCTCGAGATCCTCGAGCTGCTCGGGAACCCGTGCTCCCTCAGTCGACACTGCACTCATGCCGCCGCCTCCCATCCGTCCAGGATCGCACCGATCCGCTGTCGGTGTTCTGCCGGCGTGCCGGCCAGCGCACGGTTGACCGTGAAACGCCGCAGGAACAGGTGCAGATTGTGCTCGAACGTGACGCCGATGCCACCGTGCAACTGGACGCAGTCCTGCACCACCTCGGCGCCGTACTGACCGATGAACGCCTTGGCCGCGCTCGCCAGCTCGGCGGCGTCGGGCGAGCCCTCGTCGATGGCGCAACAGGCCGCGTCGCTGATCGCGTGGCTCGCCTCGACCCAGGTGAGCATGTCGGCGAACCGATGCTTCAGCGCCTGGTAGGACGCGAGCGGCCTCCCGAAGGCATAGCGGTCGAAAGCCCACTCGACCGTCATGTCGAACGCGGCCTGCATCGCCCCGACCGCCTCGGCATTGAGAATGGCCAGGGTTCGGTGGAACTGCAGATCGACGTCCGTCGACGCCTCCCCCGGCGCCCCGACGATCGCATCTTGAGACAACCGCACGTCGTCGAACGTGACCGCGCCAAATCGCCGGGTGAGATCCGCCGTGCGCAAGGGAGCGATCGATACCCCCGCCGTGGACGCCGGAACGAGCACCTGGGTGATGCCATCGCCATCGCGACCGGTCACGAGGAGATGACCGGCCTGGCCGGCGGCCTCCACCGGGCTCACCTTGCCGAGCACGACGACCTCGGCGCGGTCGTGGCGGATCTCCACAGTCGGCGCCCACGAGCCGTGGAACGAGCGCAGCTCGGGAGCGCACCAGGTGGCGATTCCCGTCCCCGCCAACAGATCGGCGATCACCTCGGTCTGGGCGTCGTGGGCGCTCAGGGCCCCGGCGACGACGTTCGTCGACACCAGCGGCCCCGGCGCGGCGTGCCGACCGAATTCGTACGCGACCAGGCTGAGATCCACAAGGCCGGCCCCGCTGATCGTCCCGCCCCCGTGGGCCTCGCCGACCAGGAACGACGTCCAGCCGAGCTCGGCGCCCCGGCGCCAGTAGTCGGCATCAAACCCGGCGGTGTCCCGTTGCAGGCGACGCACCTCGTTCGGGGGCGTCTGCTCGACCAGGAACCGCTCGGTTGTCTCCCGGACGAACTCCTGATCGGAGCTCAGCGCGAGCAGCATCGGATCACCTCGTTCTCGAACTGTGTCATATGCATCGGCAGGTAGGACGACGTCACGCAGCGGGCTTCAGAATGCGCCGATCCCGGCTGCTTCGTTCCGCCGACGCCACTCCGCGCGCGGCATCCGGGTCGTGTCTACGTCACGAGAGCGCGCCCGGAGAGCGCCGACCGTCGTCTGTTCCCGCTGCGTGTGCGCGAACGGGTCCCAGTCGAAGAAGCGTGTCGCGTTCTGCCAGGTGATCTTGTGGATCTCCTCGTCGGTGGCGCCGGCATCCTGGAGCTCCTTCCACGCGAATTCGGGCGACTCGGGCCACGTGGTGTCGGTGTGGGGATAGTCGCACTCCCAGGCGATGATGTCGACCCCGATATCGTGCCGGAGCTTCAGACCCGACGGGTCGGTGATGAAGCAGGCCAGGAAGTGATCCCGGAACACCTCGGACGGCAGCTTCCCCCCGAAGTCGTTGTGGATCCAGGTCTGGTTCACGAAGTGGCGGTCCGCCCGGTCGAGGTAGAAGGGGATCCACCCGATGCCCCCCTCGGAGAGGGCGACCCGCAGCCCGGGGAACTTTCGGAGCGTCGGCCCGAACAGGAGGTCCTGGGCGGTCAGGACAACCAGCTGTGTGGGAATCACGATGGCGTGATCGACCGGCGCCTCGGGCGCCAGCCGCACAAGGTCTCCTGACCCCCCGATGTGGAGGCACAACACCATGTTCTCCTCGACGAGGGCGGCCAGCATGGGGTCCCAGTGGCCCGAGAGGAAGCTCGGCCAGCCCTGCACGTGCGGCGCCTCCAGGAAGCTGATGCCACGGCACCCCTTGGCCGAGATGCGGCGGATCTCGGCCACGGCCAGGTCGACGTCCCACATCGGCACGATGCCGAGCGGGATGAACCGGCCCGGGTACGAGCCGCACCACTCGTCGATGTGCCAGTCGTTGTAGGCCTGCAGCATCACGAAGGACAGTTCCTTGTTCCCGGCCTCGGTGAAGGTGCGGGCGTTGAAGCCCGCCATCGTCGGAAAGCACATGGACGCGAGAACCCCGTTGGCATCCATGTCGCGGACGCGCTCGTGGACGTCGAAGCATCCGGGTCGCATCTCGGCGAACACCCCCGGGCTCATGCCCCACTCTTCAGAGGGCCAACCAACCGTGGCCGCCATGCCGAAGCGGGTGGTCGTCGCCGAGCCCTGGAAGACCCAGGCGTCGTTCCCGTTCTCGTCCCGAACGATCTTCGGCGCCTGATCGCGCCACTTGGCCGGCACGTGGCGCTCGTACATGTCGGGAGGCTCGATCGAGTGATCGTCGATGCTGACCAGGATCATGTCGTCCATGTTCATGCCATGCTCCGGTCCTCGAGTCGATGTCACTCCTCGCCCGTCAGTCCTTCGGCCACGCCAGCGACTTCAACTCCAGGTACTGGTCGAACCCGGCAGTCCCGTTCTGGCGACCGATCCCGCTGTGCTTGTAACCCCCGAAGGGGAGGTCCGGACCGTAGGGGGCTCCACCATTGATTGACAGGCCGCCGGTGCGGATGCGCCGGGCGACGGCCAACGACCGTTCGAGGGAGCCCGAGAAAACACCCCCGGACAATCCGTACTTGCTGTCGTTGGCGATCCGCACCGCGTCGTCCTCGTCCTCGAAGGGGATGGCTACGAGCACCGGCCCGAAGATCTCCTCTTGGGCGATCGTCATCGAGTTGTCGACGTCGGTGAACAACGTCGGTTCCACGTAGAACCCCTTCGGATACTCAGCAGGCCGGCCGCCGCCCATCGCCAGCGTCGCACCTTCGGATACGCCTTTCTCGATGTATCCGAGCACCCGGTCGCGCTGCTTGGCCGAGATCAGCGGACCCATGATCACGTCGGGACGCTGTGGATCGCCGTAGGGCACCGCTCCCATGAACTCCTTCAACAATTCCACGCCCTCGTCGTAGCGCGAGCGCGGCAGCAGCATCCGAGTTTGGATGGCGCAACCCTGACCGGCATGGAAGCACACGCCGAGACCCATCATCGCGGCAAGTCCAAGGTCCGCGTCCTCGAGGACGATGGTCGCCGACTTCCCGCCAAGCTCGAGAAAGACCCGCTTCATGGTGGCGGCTCCCTTCTCCATGATTCGCTGGCCTACGGAGGTCGAACCCGTGAAGGAGATCATGTCGACCTTGGGTGAGAGCGTCAGCTCCTCGCCGACCAGGTGGTCGGAGGACGTCACGACATTGAGGACGCCGGCCGGGATATCGGTGCGTTCCGCAACGACGCGTCCGAGCAGCGTCGCGTTCCATGGCGTGTCGGGCGCGGGCTTCAGCACGACCGTGTTGCCGGTGGCGAGGGCCTGCCCCAGCTTGTTCAGCGTGACCTCGATGGGGAAGTTCCACGGGACGATCGCCCCGACCACCCCGACTGGCTCCCGCCAGATCTGACGCACGTTGAGGGCACCCGTCATGGCCATGGCGTCGGGGAGTTCGGTGACCCACTCGAACTCCTCGATGAGCTTTGCCGGGTACGAGAGCGCGTCGGCGAGCGGAGCGTCCAGCTGTGGGCCGTTCGTCGTCATGCGCGGGCAGCCGACCTCAAGAATGAGCTGCTCGCGCAACTCCTCCTGCTCGGCTTGAAGTGCCTCGTGCAGCTGCTCGAGGCACTTCTTGCGAAACGCGTGATTGGTCGACCAGTCGGTCTCGTCGAAGGCACGTCGTGCCGCGTCGATCGCCCGGTGCATTTCGCCGGCTGAGGCGTCGGCCACGCTTCCGAGGATCTCTTCGGTCGCCGGGTTGACGTTGTCGAAGGTCTGCCCCGAATCGGCCTCGACCAGCTTGCCGTCGATCAGCATCCTCGACTCTGGATGCACCTTCAATGCCTCGGCCACGGTCCGCTTCCTCTCGTCGTTGGATCGACCCACGCGCCCGACACGGGCCCGGTCGCGACCTGGCCGCCGCCGGATCACGGCCTGCGGCGCTATCGCGCGGAGGGTATCTGACTTTGACGTCGCCGTCAAAAATGACTATAGGATCGCCGACGTTCGTCCCGTCCGACGGCCGATACCCCGGTCGATCTCGGCTGCCGGGTGACGGGGAATGCCGGCGCCCCAAGAGTCCTAACAGTAAGGAGTCGCGATGTTCACCATTGAGGCATTCCTCGGCGCCTTGACGCTGCAGCCCACCGGTGAGGATCGGTACCGGGCCTCGAACCTCGCTTCCGAGCACAACGTGGTCTTCGGCGGCCAGCTTCTCGCGCAGTCCGTTATGGCGGGCCTGGCGGGCCAGGAGGCCAAGACGGTCAAGACGATCCACACCATCTTCGCCCGGGCGGCATCGCCCGACGCCCCACTCGATATCACCGTCGAGCGGATGCACGCCGGCCGCTCGGTGGCCAGCAGCACCGTGACGATCAGCCAGAGCGACCAGATCTGCACGCGCTCGTTGGTGCTCCTGAGCGCCGACGAGCCCGACGTGATCCGGCACGCGGACACGCCCCGGTCGTCGTCGAGCCCCGATGACGCAGAAATCCGAAGCTCGGGCGCGTGGGAGATCGGCGTCGTTGGGGGGGTGGACCTCAACGACCCCGAACTGGTGGGCCCGCCCGAGCTCGACGTGTGGGCCCGCTTCGTGGGCGCGCCCGACGATCCGGCCACCGACCAGGCGCTCGTCGCGTACTCGACCGACGGCTTTCTCATCGGGACGGCGATGCGCCCGCACAAAGGGGTCGGCCAGGCCCAGGCGCACATCACCCTGTCGACCGGCGTCCTCAGCCACACGCTGACGTACCACGAGCCCTGCCCGGCTTCCGAGTGGCACCTGATCCAACAGTGGAGCTCCTACGCGGGCCACGGCCGCAGCTACGGAAGGGGCGACATCTTCCGCACCGACGGGCAGCTCGCGATCTCATTCGTCCAGGACGCCATGATCCGTGCTCGCACCGGAGGGCCGGGCAAGCTCTGAGCCGCTCCGCGGGGCGGGACCAGCGCTCAGCGCAGTGTGGACCCGCCGCTGCGGATCGCGGCGGCGATGCCGCCATCGACGGGAAGATCGATCCCGGTCACGAATGCCGCCTCGTCCGAAAGGAGGAAGGCGACCGCGGCCGCCACCTCCTCGGCCATTCCCTCCCGCCCGAGCGGGGACAGCTGGACCAGCAGGTCGTTGGTCGGACGGGCCGCCCCTTCCTGCTTGCCCATGGGGGTGTCGATGATCCCGGGGGTCACAGAGCAGATCCGGGCGCCGAGCCGGCCGAATGCGGCGGCCTCGCGTCGGACCAGCCGATGCACACCCCGCTTCGCCCACGTGTAGGCCATTCCCGGGTCCTCGATCTCGGGCCCGACGGCCTCTCGAATGCCTTCGATGAACCCGTCGTCCAGCGGGTCGTCAAGGACGACATCTGCAGCGACGTCGGCATCGGCCATGGCTAGCAGCGGGGCCACCGATGCGAAGCACACGATGGCCGTGCCCTGCGTGGCGAGCGGTCGGCACGCATCGACGAGCAGTGCCGTGCCGACGAGGTCGATGACCAACATGTCGCGCCACCCACCCATGGTCGGTGACACACCGGCGGCGTGCGCCACGGCGCGTAGCGTGCCCAGCTCCGATGCCCGAGCAACGAGACGGCCAACCTCGTCGCGGTCCGCCACGTCTAGCGCGAACGGTTCGACAGCGGCCCGCGTCGGGCCGGAGGTAAGACGCCGCACCGTCCCGGCCAACTGCTTCTCGTCGCGATCGGCGACCAGGAGCACGTCGACCATGTCCGCCACTCGCGTCGCGCATGCCGCGCCCATGCCCCGCGCCGCTCCGGTCACGATGCCTACCGTCATAGGTCTCTCCCTCGCTCGCTGTGGGGCCCTCGGGGCCGGACAGTAGTGTCCGTGCGGACCGCCACACGAGGGGAGAGCGATGGCAGACGATCTGGGCGCCAGCGGACTTCGCCTCGAGCGCGTCGGCCCGGTGGCATGGTGTGTGATCGACCGGCCCGAGGCGAGGAACGCGCTGACACCGGCCATGTACTTCGGCATCAAGCAGGCCGTCCGCCTGGTCAACCGGGACCCCGACCTCGCCGCCCTCATCATCACCGGGACCGGCGATGTCTTCGCACCCGGGGGGGATCTCGGTGGCCGATCGGAGCCAGGCGACGCGCCGACCCCCGACATCGGCCGAGACATCCTCCCCTTCCTCGACATCCGCGACAGCCGGGCGCCGGTCGTCGCGGCGGTGAACGGGATCTGTCAGGCCGGCGGCCTCCTGATCGCCATGCTGGCCGACATCGCAATCGCCAGCGATCGGGCGACTTTCCGGGCACCCGAGCTCTTGCGCGGCATTCCCGACGCCACGTACGCGGCGGTGCTCCCTGCGCACGTCGGCATCGCCGTGGCGCGTGACCTCTTGCTCTCCGGTCGACGCTTCGACGCCGCCGAGGCCCAGCGCCTCGGGGCGATCTCCCGCGTGGTCCCCCACGACCAGCTGAAGGACGCCGCCATGGCGGCGGTGCGCGAGATCTTGCAGACCCCGCCCATGGCTCGCATGCACGTGAAGCGGATGCTGAACGAGCGCTACGGACTGATCGACTACCAGACGATGTTCTGGGCTCTCGAGGAGTCACCCGAGCCGCGAGAAGGGATGCGGGCGTTCATGGAGAAACGGCCGCCCAACTGGATCCCCGAAGGGCTGTCGCCCGACGAACCCCGCAACTGAGCCGCCGGCCGCCCGGCCCGGCGGCACTCCCTTAGCGGGTCACCGCCCCCAGGCAGAAGGCGGTGACACGGTCGATCTCGGCCCTGGTGGGTTCGATCCGCTTCCACAGACAGTCGGTGAGCATGCCGAGCGTTGCGTGGGCGGCCAGCGCGGCGTCGAGGGCGGGCGAGTCGCTACCCAGCGCAGTGAGCGGTTCGTGCAGCAGGGACGCGAGTGGCTCGCTGGCGAAGTGTCGTCCCGCCGCAATCCGCCCGTCGGCGCTGCTCCCGTTCCAGAGCACCGCCAGCGTGGTGGCGGCAACCTCCGCGTTGGCCTGGGCCAGCACCCCCTCGACCCACCGCCGGACCTGGCGCTCGGGCCTGGTTTCCTTGGCCAGCTGGTGGCCGAGATAGCTGCGCAGGCGCTCGGCACCGTCCTCCAACATGGTGGTGACCAGCGCCTCCTTCGAGCGGAAGTGCCGGTAGAAGGCCTCGTTGGACAGCCCGGCGGCGGCGACGATGTCGGCGACCCGGGGGCGAGATGAGGTGCCGTTGGCCCGCATCAGCTCGAGAGCCGCGTCGAGGAGCCGCCGCACCTCGCTGGCGTACTCACTCTCCCGCTTGGCCAGCGTGCGGCGGACGATCCGGTCGGCGACGCCCGTGCCGGGGTCCGGTATTGCATTCTGAATAGTCAGAATCATATTCTGGCCGAGAACGAGGGGGCGCACACATGGCGTGGGACTTCGAGACCGATCCCGAGTACCAGCAGAAGCTCGACTGGGCCGACAAGTTCGTCCGGGAGGAGGTGGAGCCACTCGACCTGGCCTTCCCGCACCTCCAGTTCGTGCCGCTCGAGGGCAAGCGTCGGGAGGCCATCGACCCGCTCAAGGAAGAGGTTCGACGCCAGGGGCTCTGGGCGACCCACCTTGGGCCCGATCTGGGCGGCCAGGGCTACGGACAGCTCAAGCTGGCCCTGTTGAACGAGATCCTGGGCCGATCGTCGTGGGCCCCGATCGTGTTCGGCTGCCAGGCCCCCGACACCGGGAACGCAGAGATCATCGCCCACTACGGCACCCCCGAACAGAAGGAGCGGTACCTGCGGCCGCTTCTCGACGGCGAGTGCTTCTCGAGCTACTCGATGACCGAGCCCCATGCCGGCGCCGACCCGACCCTCTTCAAGACCCGGGCAGAGCGCGACGGCGACGAGTGGGTCATCAACGGGTGGAAGTTCTTCTCATCCAACGCGCGAACCGCAGAGTTCCTCATCGTGATGGTGGTGACGAACCCGGACGTGAACCCGTACAAGGGGATGTCGATGTTCCTCGTGCCGACGAACACGCCGGGCGTGGAGATCGTGCGTAACGTCGGCCTATACGGTGAGCCGCTCAACGACGGGTCCCACGCACTCATCCACTACGAGGACGTCCACGTTCCCGCCGAAGCGCTCCTCGGTGGCGAGGGGCAGGCCTTCGCGATCGCCCAGACCCGACTCGGCGGCGGCCGGATCCACCACGCGATGCGCACGATCGGCCAGGCCCAGAAGGCGATCGACATGATGTGCGAACGGGTGCTCAGCCGGGAGACCGCCGGGAGCCTGCTCGCCGACAAGCAGTTCGTCCAGGGTTACATTGCCGACTCGTACGCCCAGTTGATCCAGTTCCGGCTGTTCGTCCTCTACACGGCATGGGAGATCGACAAGTACAGCGACTACAAGCGCGTGCGTAAGGACATCGCCACCGCGAAGGTCGTCATGCCCACGGTGCTGCACGACATCGCCTGGCGCGCCATGCAGGTGCACGGCGCGCTGGGTACGACCAACGAGATGCCGTTCTTCACCATGATTCACGGCGCCGGCGTGATGGGCCTGGCCGACGGCCCGACCGAGGTGCACAAGATCACGGTGGCCCGGCAGGTGCTCCGCGATTACAAGCCGAGCGACGACATCTGGCCCACGCAATGGATCCCGAAGAAACTGGAGGCCGCGAAGGCGAAGTTCGCTGAGTACCTGGAGCTGGAGGTGGGGAACCAATGACCTCGGCAACCGAGACCCCGAAGACGATCGCCGACGTCGACAAGCTGACGGCATGGCTGGACGACCAGGGCCTCGGCCTTGGGTCGGAATTGGAGCACGGCTACATCTCGGGTGGAAGCCAGAACGAGATCTACGAACTGCGCAGGGGGGACCTGCACTGCGCGCTGCGCATCCCGCCACCCACCGCTCCCGCCTCTCGGGACGAGGGCATCGTGCGGGAGTGGAGGATCATCGACGCACTCAACGGGACCGACGTGCCCAGCACCGAGGCGATCGCGGTGTGCACCGATCCTTCGGTGCTCGGTCGGACCTTCTACCTCATGGGCTTCGTCGACGGGTGGTCGCCGATGCAGACGCGGCACGCGTGGCCGGCGCCCTTCGACACCGACCTGGACGAGCGACGCGGCCTCGCCTTCCAACTGGTCGAGGGCATCGCGCGGCTCTCCAAGGTGGACTGGCAGGCCAAAGGCCTGAGCGACCTCGGTCGCCCCGACGGCTTTCACGAACGCCAGGTCGACCGTTGGACCGCGTTCCTCGAGCGCATCAAGGGCCGCGAGCTGCCCGGATTCGACGAGGCGGCAGCATGGCTGCGCGCGCACCGGCCGATCGACTTCATCCCTGGTCTCATGCACGGCGACTACCAGTTCGCGAACGTGATGTTCAAGGACGGCGCACCGGCCCGGCTGGCGGCGATCGTCGACTGGGAGATGGGCACGGTCGGCGACCCGAAGCTCGACCTGGCCTGGGTCGTGCACACGTGGCCGGAGGACACGAGTGGCGGGGAGGGCAGCGTCGGGGGTTACGTGGACATGACCCACATGCCGTCGCGGACCGAGGTGTTGGAGCACTATGCGATCACCTCGGGGCGCCAGGTTGACGACATCGACTACTACTGCGTCCTGGCCAAGTGGAAGCTGGCCATCGTGCTCGAGCAGGGCTTCCAGCGAGCGGGCGGCGACGAGAAGTTGGCCGGTTTCGGGCCCTTCGTGCTCGACCTCATGCAGGGGGCGGCCGAGCTCGCCGAGACCACCGACTACTCGGTGCTGGCGACGTCGGACGCGCCGTGAGACCGGTGTCCATGCGCCCGCAGGCCACCACCAACTGAGGTGCGCGCCGCGCTCTGCCGAACATACGGCGGCCCCGAAGTCGTAGAGGTGTGTGAGGTCCCACCACCCATGCTCGAGGCGGGCCAGGTCCGGGTCGCGGTGCACACCGGAGCCGTCAACTTCCCAGACGTCCTGCTCATCGCCAACACGTACCAAATCTCGATCCCGACACCGTTCATCCCCGGCAGCGAGTTCGCGGGTGCGGTGGTCGAGGTCGCGAGCGGAGTCGAGGGCATGACCGTCGGCGACCGAGTCTTCGGCTCAACCATGGTCGGTGCCTTCGCAGAGGAAGTGGTCGTGCCGGCGACATCGCTGACTCGGATCCCGCCGGGAGTCGATGACCGCGTGGCGTCGGCCTTCGGTGTGGCGTTTCGCACCGCCTACCACGTGCTCCGTTCGGTCGCGGCGGTCCAACCGGGCGAGGAGCTGGTCGTCCTCGGTGCCGGGGGCGGCGTCGGTACGGCCGCAGTGCAAATCGGAGCCGCGCTCGGTGCAACCGTGACCGCGGTGGCTTCGACCCCTGAGAAGCTTGAGGCGGCCCGCTCTTGCGGCGCGCAACGCCTCATCGCTCATCGAGACGGCGACCTGCGAGAGGCGCTGCGCGCGGCCCTTCCCTCTGGCACCGATGTGGTCGTGGACCCGGTGGGGGGCGACCTCGCCGAGCCCGCCCTGCGCTCGCTGCGCTGGGGCGGCCGCTTCGTCACCGTGGGCTATGCGTCAGGAACCATCCCCCGCATTCCTCTTAACTTGGTGCTCCTGAAGGGCATCCGCATCCTGGGGTTCGAGTTACGGGGCTTCGGCTTGCACATGCCCGACGAGATGGCGCGCAACGAGCGCGAGCTACTCGGGCTCCTCGAAGAGGGCCGCGCCGTACCGCTGATCGGCGCCACCTTCGATCTCTCCGAAGCGGCGGTCGCCTTGCGCCACGTCGCCGAGGGTCACGCCGTCGGCAAGGTGGTCCTCCAGGTGCGACCGGGGGGCGGGTCCTCCTGAAGCCCTGGTGCGCCAGCCCGGCTTGGACGCCGTGCGTGGCTTGCGGTCTACTATCGACGTCGATGTCAATTCGCAAGGGTCCGACCCGGGCGAGACAGTCGGAAGGAGGACCAGGGGCATGGTGACCGCGGTGATGGAGGGTGTCCGCATCCTCGAAGTGGCGGAGCACACGTTCGTGCCGGCTGCCTCAGCCCTGCTGTCCGACTGGGGGGCCGACGTCATCAAGATCGAGCCCATCGAGCGCGGCGACGCCATGCGCGGTCTCGCGTCCACGGGCGTCATGTCCATCACCGGCGACGTGCACCCGCTCCTCGAGCACTCGAACCGCGGCAAGCGGAGCCTGGCCCTCGATCTGGCCTCCCCCGAGGGTCTCGAGATCCTCTATGACCTGGCCGGGACCGCCGACGTCTTCCTCACCAACAAGCTGCCCCGAGTCCGCAAGAAGCTCAAGATCGAGCTCGAGGACATCCGGGCGCACAACCCGAAGATCATCTATGTCGCCGGCACCGGGCACGGTGAACGGGGGCCCGACGCGGACCAGGGCTCCTACGACGCCCTGGCGTTCTGGAGCCGTGCCGGGGTCGCCATGGGTGTGAAGCCGGCCGACTCGGACCGCCTCCCGTCGCCGCCCGGGCCGGGGTTCGGAGACTCGATCGGTGCAATGACCATCGCCGGAGGGATCATGGGGGCGCTGTTCCATCGCGAACGGACGGGCGAGGCCACCACAGTCGACGTTTCCTTGCTCGGTACCGGGATGTGGTCCATGGGCCAGGCCTTCGCCATCTCACTCCTGAGCAACGTCCCCTGGCAGGGGCCGCCATCCAACGCACCGCGCCAAAACCCGTTGACGGCCAACTACCTCACCAAGGACGACCGCTTCCTCTCCTTCTGCTGCCTCCAGGCCGGGAAGTACTGGGCGCCGCTCTGCGACGCCATCGGGCGACCCGAGTTGGGCACCGACCCCCGGTTTGCCGACCACGCCACGCTGCTCGGTCACTGTGCCGAGGCTCAGGAGATCCTGCGGACGACCTTCGCGGAGCTCCCGTTGTCCGAGTGGCGAGAACGCCTTGCCGACTTCACCGGGCAATGGTGTGTGGCCCAGGACACGCTTGAAGCAACGGCCGATCCCCAGGCACTCGCAAACGGATACCTGCAAGATTGCGAGACAGCGGCGGGCTCCTCATTCAGGCTTGTCGCGGCGCCGGCACAGTTCGGCGGCGAGCCTGCTCCCGTCGGTCGGGCCCCCGGGTTCAACGAGCACGGCGACGCGATCCTGGCCGAGCTCGGAATCGACTGGGACACGATCGTGGACCTCAAGGTCCGCTCGGTCGTCGGCTGACGACTCGTCCAATCATCCATCTGTTCACCTATCTGTCAGGAAGGAACTGATGTCACTATTCGATGCATTTCGCTACGACGGGAAGCGGGTCCTCGTCGTCGGTGGCGCCACCGGCATGGGAGCCGCCGCAGCCGAGCTGGCCCAGGCTGCGGGCGCCGAGGTGGTCGTCATGGACTTCGCGGAGGTGAAGCTCCCCGGAGCCAAGGCCATCCAGGTCAACCTGGCCGAACAGGCATCGATCGACGCCGCGGTGGACGAGTGCGGGGGCCCGGTGCACGCGCTGTTTGCGTGTGCCGGTGTGGCCGACGGCACGCCGGGGATCGAGAAGATCAACTTCATCGGGCACCGCCACCTCATTGACCGCATGCGGGCGGCGGGGATGCTCTCGCGCGGGGCCGCGATCGGGTTCATCTCCTCCGCCGCCGGGCTGGGTTGGGAGGCCAACCTCACCGAGTTGAAGGAGTACCTGGACACACCCGACTTCGACTCGGCAGCGGCCTGGGTCGCCGAGCACAACAAGGCGGACTACCTGTCGACCAAGCAGGCCATCTGCGCGTACGTGGCCCGGCAGGCGTTCTCGTTGCTCAAGGAGGGCATCCGCATCAACGCCATCTGCCCGGGCCCGACCGACACACCGCTCGCCCAGGCGAACAAGGATCTGTGGCTCGGCTTCGGTGCCGATTATCGGGGCGAGGTGGGGATCGAAGCCTCCACGCCGCTCGAACAGGCCTACCCCCTCGTCTTCTTGTGCAGCGACGCCGCCTCGGTGATCACCGGCATCACCATGATCACCGACGCCGGCTACATCAGCTCGGGGATCACAGACTCGTTCCCGCCCGCCGCCCCGGCCGCCCTCTTCCTGCTCGGCCGGATGTAGGCGTCGACGCTCGGCCCCGCCGCGCCGTTGCGCGTATGCAGGGCCCGAGCGCCGGACCGGACGAAGGACTCGGGGCCGACCGGTACCTCGTGATCACCGCTGGAGGACGCATGGCCACGACAGCAAACGCCGGGCCCGGGCCCGGCGAGCGACACGTCCTTCGGGACCTTGGTTGGGCGACCTCGCGATCGGGGGACGAGTTGCACGGCTCGGCCCCCATCGTCAACGAGATGCACGTTCCCGGAACCGAGCACCTGCGCACTTCGATCCTCGCCATCTGGGCCGACACGCTCGCCGGTCTCCTCGCGGTCGACGCGATCTCTCCACGGGTCCCGGTCACCCTCGAGCTCGACATTCACCTCTTTCGGCCGTCACCGGGCTCGGGCGTCGTCCACGGTGTCGGGAGGATCGTGAAGTCCGGTCGCACGGTGCTCGTCGCCAAAGTGGACTTCACCGACGATGACGGCGGGCCGATCGGGTTTGGTGCGGCCTCGTTCATGGCCGCGCCCGACCAGCGTTTGGTTTTCACGTCGCCAACCAGCGTGGACCAGGCCATCCCCGAGGGGTCGCTGCTCGAGGCTCCGTTTGCCGAACGCGCCGGGTGCGAGCGACAGAGCCCGGGCGTGGCGGTGCTGGCTCGCTCCGACCAGATGTTCAATGCATCTCACACGGTCAACGGCGGCCTCATCGCACTGACTGCCGAGGAGGCTGCGCTCTCGCTCAGCCCGGGCGCGACGCTGGCGTCGCTGGGGTTGCGATACCTCCAGCCCGTCCGGATCGGGCCGGCCATCGCGGAGGCAGAGGTCCGCGACGGCTTGGGGCGGATCGAGGTGCGTGACGCCGGGAACGACGGCCGACTGTGCGTCGTGGCCACGAGCCGGACCTTTCCGACGCAGCACGAGGCCCGAGCGCCGGCCGCGGGGCCGTGGCACGATGCGAAGAGGCCGAAAGGAAACTCATGAAGGTGCAACGCCGCGGGCGCAAGACGGCGATGAGCGAGCAGGAACGCGACGCCTTCTTGACGACCGAGCGGACCTGCCGGGTCGCGAGCATCGGGGGGGACGGTTCGCCACACGTCACCCCCCTGTGGTTCGTGTGGGACGGCACCTCGCTCTGGCTGACCTCGATCGTGCAGAGCCAACGGTGGAGTGACCTCCAGCGGGACAATCGAGTCAGCGTCATCGTGGACGCCGGGTCCGAGTTCATGGAGCTCCGCGGGGTGGAGCTCCGGGGCGTCGCCCATGTGGTGGGCGAGGTCCCGCGGACCGGCGAGCCGCTTCCGGATCTCGAGGCCCCTGAACGGCTCTTCGCCGACAAGTACGCGGGGGGCAACCTCCGCCACGACGGCCGTCACGGCTGGCTCCGGATCGCCCCCGACAAGATCGTGAGCTGGGACTTCCGCAAGCTGACCGGCTGAGGACCCCGGGCGGGTCGCCCGGAGCACGATACCCTCGGACATCAACGTCAAGATCGGGATTGGAGATTGCATGAAGCCCCAACGCTGCGTGGCCGAGGGTCTGTTCGAGTGGCCGTCCGACGAGCCAACCGTCAGCGGGTCGCGCTGTGATTCGTGCTCATTCGTGACGTTCCCGACGCAGGATGCGTGCCCCCGCTGCGGGGCCGACGCCACCACCCCGACCCAGCTCGCCCGGACGGGGACCCTGTGGACCTGGACCCGACAGCGGTTCCAACCGAAGAACCCCCCGTACATAGGAACCGAGCCGGCCAACGAGTTCCAACCATATGGGGTCGGCTTCATCGAGCTCCCGGAGGGTCGAATCGAGGCGCGCATAGCCGGCGACATCGACCAGGAGCTGCGGATCGGCATGCCAATGGAGCTGACGGTGGTGCCCTTCGCGACCGACGCGGACGGCACCGAGGTGCTCACCTACGCGTTCCGCCCGATCGAGGGCTGAGGTTCGTCATGGACGATGTCGCCATCATCGGGGTCGGGCTCCACCCCTTCGGGCGGTTCCCCGGCACCTCCGCCATCGAGATGGGCGCCAAGGCCGCCCGATTGGCACTGACCGATGCCGGCATCACATGGAAGGACGTTCAGTTCGCATTCGCCGGCAGCTACGAGGTGGACAACCCCGACGCCGTCGTGAACTTCCTGGGCCTGACCGGACTCCCGTTCACCGACGTCTACAACGGCTGCGCGACTGCCGCGAGCGCGTTGAGCCAGGCGGCCAACACCATCAAGCTCGGCGAGTACGACATCGGCATGGCCATCGGGATGGACAAGCACCTCCCGGGCGCCTTTGCCGCGGATCCGGTGCAATACGGCGTGCCGAGCTGGTACGGGGAGACGGGCCTTTTCCTCACGCCCAAGTTCTTCGCCATGAAGATCCAGCGCTACATGTACGACTTCGACATCACCCCGCCGACCCTCGCCCGGGTGGCTGCAAAGAACTACCGCAACGGCGCGCGCAACCCGAATGCATTCCGCCGCCAAGAGCTGAGCGAGGAAGCGATCCTCCAGTCGCCAATGGTCAATGACCCGCTGACCCAGTACATGTTCTGCTCACCAAACGAGGGCGCGGCAGCGGTTGTCCTGTGCCGAGCGGAGATCGCGCACCAATTCACGGCAGCGCCGATCTACCTGAAAGCGTCGGTGGTGCGCACGCGGCGTCTCGGGGCCTTCGAGGTGCACAGCCCGTGGGTCCCGCCCGAGCGCGCCGACTCGCCGACCGTCGACGCCTCACGGGCGGCCTACGAGATCGCCGGTCTCGGACCCGAAGATGTCGATGTCGTTCAACTCCAGGACACCGATGCCGGTGCCGAGGTCATCCACATGGCCGAGAACGGGTTCTGCAAGGACGGCGAGCAGGAGGCGCTCCTCTCTGCCCGGGGCACCGAGATAGGGGGCAGCCTCCCGATCAACACCGACGGCGGCCTCATCTCCAACGGAGAACCCATCGGTGCCTCCGGCCTCCGCCAGATCCACGAACTGGTGCTCCAGCTCCGGCGAGCGGCCGGCGACAGGCAGGTCCCCGGGACTCCTCGGGTCGGCTACAGCCAGCTCTATGGAGCGCCGGGGACGGCCGGCGTGGCCATCGTGTCGACCTAGGGTCAACGTCTCGACGCCGGGGCCTCTCCCGGAGCGGCCGCGCCGGCCACACCCTCGTTGGGAACCAACGCGGCATGCCGACCCCCATTGGGCGCAGTGTCGCGTCGTGCGGCCGAGGACGTCTTGAACGCGCTCTTGTTGGTCGCAGAACAGCTCAAGGACGCTCAGTCCTCGATGGAGATGGCGTTCTTGGGGCAAACCCGGGCCGCGGCGAGCATCTTCTCGCGCAACTCCTCGGGAGGGTTCTCGTTGAGAACGTAGAGCAGGTCGTCGTCACGCACCTCGAAAACCTCTGGCGCGACGTCCATGCAGAGGGCATTGCTCTCGCACAGGTCGAAGTTGACGACGACACGCATCAAGACTCCCTTCCGGGTGGGCGATCGGTTACCACGCACATGTTAGGGGACGGCGATTCCGTCGATCCTCATTCGCTCCAACAGCCCTTGACTCCAATGTGCTTTCCGATGATGAGTGCGCTGCGGCCGGCCCCGGGCAAGTCGGTTCCATCAGGATCCTTCCACGAAGGGGTAGATGCGGGTGAAGTCCGCCCCCGGTTCAGAGGACGCAAAGCGGGCCCACAGCGAGGCTGTCACCGGTCCGAGGACATTGGGTGTTCCCTGCGCTTCGACGGCACCGAGGTAGAGCTGGAGGTCCTTGGACATCAGCGAATTGGCGAAACCAGCGGCATAACGGCCGGTGAGCACGTGGTTCGGGAACTTGTCGGTCGTCGCCGCGCTCTGCCCGCTGGAGGTGTTGAGGACGTCGAGCATCGTCTCCATGTCCAGCCCCTCCGACAACCCGAACGCGATCGCCTCGCTCGTCGCAGCGAGCGCGGTCGCAGACAGAAAGTTGTTGGCGAGCTTGAGCGCCTGAGCCATGCCCGGCCGGTCCCCCACGCGCCGCCGCCGGTCACTCAGACCGGCCAGCAGGCTGTCCACTGCCTGGCACGCCTGATCGGTCCCGGCGTACATCACCGAGAGAGTGCGGGCCCGCGCCCCGGCCACTCCACCAGACACCGGTGCGTCGACGTAGCCGATGCCAGCTGCCGAGAGTTGTTCATCGATGGCTCGGGAGGCGGCCACGCCGATGGTCGACGTGTCGACGACGTGGGTCGTGCGCCCGCCGGAGGCTTGCGCGATATCGCGTGCCACCTGCTCGGACGCGCTGGCGTCGGGGAGGCTGAACACGACCAGCTCGGCTCGTATGGCCAGTTCGGCCACGCTGCCGAGGAACGAGGCACCGGCGGGGCACCGGGCGCCGCCGGCGTCGTACGCGACAACGTCGTGACCCCGCTCGATCAGGTTGGCGGCGAGCACGCTTCCCATGTTCCCGAGTCCCACGACACCGACCGTGGTCATGGTCAACCCTCGCCGCGCTCGGCCCTGACGGCCTGGGGCGCTCGTTTGGCCGACAACCCGGCCGGGGCACCGCAGTACGCCGCGACCTGGAAGAGAAGCTCGTCGAGCTCCGCGTCAGTGACCCCGGCTTGGGGACTCGCGCCTGCGTGGAGGCGGAACTCGTCCATGCGTCCGAGCGCAGCGGTCATCGCCAACACGAGGAGGCTCCGGTCGCGTGGTTTCAGCGCGCCGTCGCGTACCCACGCGCCCCAGGCCATGGACGTGATGAAGTCCTGGAACTCCCGCAGCGTCGGGTTTGGTTCGGCGGTCTGGGCGTCGACGTAGGCGTCACCAAGAATCTTGCGCCGCATGGCGCGCGCGGCGCCGAGCTTCTCGTCTTCTGTCATGGGTGGCCTCACTCAGCGAAGGGACCCGCGGCGCTCGCTCACGGCTGCCCCTTCAATCGTTCTTGTAGACGTGGCCATCCTTCATCACGAACCGCACGTCTTTGGTGACCTTGATGTCCACCGACGGGTCGCCGGGCACCGCGATCACATCGGCCAGGTAGCCGGGTGAGAGTCGACCGAGGTCGTGCTCCCGCTCGATCAGCTCGGCGCTCGTGACCGTTGCCGACCGCAGCGCCTGCATCGGGGTCATGCCGCGGTCGACCATGGCGATCAGTTCGTCGGCCTGGGTGCCATGAGGGATCGCCGGTGCGTCGGAACCGCAGGCGACTTTGACGCCGAGCTCGATCGCCTTGCCCATCATCCGTCGGGCCTTGGGGAAGATCTCGGCGGCCTTCTTCTGGAATGCGGGATGGATCCGGCCGACGTCCATATGGTCGGCGAGCGCGCAGGTGCCGACGAGGAAGGTTCCCTGCTCCACCATGAGCGCGAGGGTCTCGTCGGTGGCTAGCGATCCGTGCTCGATGCAGTCGACCCCGGCACGAAGGCACGCCCGGATGCCGGCATCGCCGTGGGCGTGCGCGGCGACGCGCAGTCCGACCCGGTGGGCCTCATCGACGATGGCGGCCAGCTCCTCGTCGGAATACTGCTGGGCTCCAGCCGCGGAGCTGAACGACATGATGCCGCCCGATGCCGAGATCTTGATCACCTTGACGCCGTATTTGATCTGGTATCGGACCGCCTTGCGGACCTCGGGGACCCCGTTGGCGATCCCCTGCTCCACGCTCTGGGGCATGATTCCCGGCGCGAGCCCCTGGAACATCGTGGGGTCGAGGTGCCCACCGGTCGGGGTGATCGCATGGCCGGCCGGGATGATGCGGGGACCGGGGAACCAGCCCTGGTCGACCGCCTTGGCCAGGTCGACGTCGAGCATGAACCCGGCCGTGTAGACCATGAGGCCCAGGTTCCGCACCGTGGTGAACCCGGCCATCAGCGTCGTCTTGCAGTTCACCGCGCCGCGCAGCGTCCGGTACACGGGCGAGTCCTTCACGCCGTGCATCGGGTCGGGCAGTCCCTCCGGGCCGCCGGGGCCCCCGATGAGCATGTTGAGCTCCATGTCCATGAGGCCAGGCAGGAGCGTCACGTCGCCGAGATCGATCTCGGTGGCGCCCGCCGGGAGCTCAGCCGGGTTCACCGACACGATCTGGTTGCCCTCGATCACGAGCACGGCCGGCGAGCGCACCTCGCCGGCCACGACGTCGACCCAACGGTCGGATCGCAGGATGGTCACCTCACTCATCGCACTCCCTCCTACTGGATCGGCTCGTCGCCACTCATCGTCGTGCGGTGCATCTCGCGAGACGAGTTGGGATCGTAGGGACAGGCACGGTGCAGGACTCCGGTGTTGTCCCAGATCACCATGTCCCCCACCGTCCATTCGTGCCGGTAGACACGATCCTGGGCGGTTGCCCGCACTAGCAGATCGTCGAGGAGCGCCCTCCCCTCGTCCATGTCCATACCAACGACATGCGACGCCGACGCGCCGATCACGAGGGAGCGCCGGCCGGAGCGGTGGCGCCACACGAGGGGGTGCTCCTTGTCCGGCTTCTCGTGCCAGCGCGCCAGCTCCTCGGGGGACGGGTCCGGGTTTACGAGACGCTGGGACGCCTCGAACGTGTGGAGGATGCGGAGCCGCCCGAGGCGCTCCTTCGCCTCGTCTGTGAGGTCGTCGAATGCCGCATAGGTGCTGGCGAACTCGGTATCGCCTCCGATCGCCGCGATGGCGTGTGCGCTGAGCATGGTCGCCTTCGTCGGGACATCGTCTTGGGCGCCGTCAAGGTGCCAGGCGAACGTCCCCTTGAGGTACTCGGCGCTGGGGTTCTTCTTGGGGTCCAGCGTCACCAGGTAAATCTTGGGTGGTTCGGCCGGCTCGGGCTTGCCCACGTCGTCGAGCTTCTTGGAGAAGGCGATCTGGGTCTCGTCGTCGATGTGCAGCTCGCGGAAGACGAGCGCGCCGTGCTCCTCGAGCGCCTCCATGCACGCCGCCGGAAGCGCGTCATCCGCCAACAGCTGGTCGACCTCGACGCCGAGGACCTCGGCTCCCACGTTCGTTCCAAGCCTCTTAGTCGCGAGGGTGCTCACTGTCGTGCTCCCTTTTAGTTGGTGGAGGCGCAGGCCTCGGTAATCGGTCAACTTGATTTGTCACAACCGCAGTCAAGGCTCTATCTCAACATCAACCGTCGGTCCCTCGGTCGGAGGGGGCGTGAAACTGCTCTCCGGAGCTTCCGACGTAAAGCTCAATGTACGCGGAGGGTTGAAATTGACCCACTACCCATATTCCTGTCAAGCGTCCCTAGCACGCAGCGATAGCGATATATACCTATTATGAGAGGGCCGTTTTCTCCTGAAAGGACCCGGAATGCGGATCGGTCTCATGGTCGGGCCCGAGCGCAGACGCTACGCGACCAAGGTGGATCGACTGCGCGCGGATGCCCTGTGGGCCGAGGAAGCCGGGTTGGACTCCATCTGGATCCCGCAGATCCCCGACGAGTTCGACGCGATGACGGCGGCGGCGGTCACGGGCGCCGTCACCTCGCGGATCGAGATCGGGACGGCCATCGTGCCCGTCCAGCCCCGGCACCCCATCGCCCTGGCCCAGCAGGCCCTGTCGGTCCAGGCCGTGTGCGGCGGTCGCTTCGTCCTCGGGCTCGGCGTGTCCCATCACTGGATCATCGAGGAGATGCTCGGACTCCCCTACGAGCGTCAAGCGCTGACCATGCGCAACTACCTCGACGTTCTGGACCGGGCGTTGCGCGGCCCCGGACCGGTCGATGTCGACAACGAGCTGTTCCGGATCCACAACCCCCTCGACATCACCGACATCACGCCGACGCCGGTCCTGGTCGCAGCGTTGGGCCCGGTCATGTTGCAGCTGGCTGGGTCGCGAGCCGATGGCACCAGCCTGTGGTTGGCCGACGAGCGGACCATCTCGTCGCACGTCGTTCCCGCCATCACGCGGGCCGCCGCAGCGGCGGGGCGCCCGACACCGAGGATCCTGGCCGGCGTGCCGGTGTGCCTGTGCCGGGATGACGAGGTCGGCGAGGCCGTCGAGCGAACGAACCGGGTCCTGAGTGAGGCGGTGACGTCACCCAACTACCAGCGGCTCATGGAGCACGGCGATGCTCGGGCCATCGGCGACGTGCTCATCGCCGGGAGCGAGTCGGCGATGGAACAACGCATGCGCAGCTTTGCCAGCGCCGGCCTCACCGACCTCAACGCGCGGGTGGTGGCCATCGGCAACGGCCGGGACGAGCTCAAGGCGTCGGCCGAGAGGACGCGGGCGTTCCTGGCCGCCGTCGCGCCCGCAATCCGCGCGGCGGGCTGATCCCCAGAGAGCCGGGCTACGTTGGCGAGCCGGCCAGGATGCCGGCAGACACGAACTCCCACATCTGATCGGCGCCCTGATCGCGGTCCCGGGGCTCGGAGGTGCCGCTGATTGTCGGTGCGTAGGCGGCGTTGAACATGATCGTGGAGAGAATGGCGCCGGCGGCGTCCTCATGCTCCAGGCCGGGTCGAACCACGCCGGTCGCGACCGACTCCTCGAGGACCTTCTCCAAGAGGGTGACCAGGGGGACGAAGGCTCTTGACGCCTCGGCCTGATGGGCGGTCAACAGCTGGTGACAGAACTCGGCCATCACCGGGGTCGGGTTGTTCTTGGACGCGTGACCGTTGAGCGCCGGCAGGCACATCTTGTAGTACTCGATGACGAAGCAGTGCAGGCGATCGAACGGCGTGGTCTCCCGGGCGACGTGCTCGACGAGGCGGTCGGCCGTCGACCGGATCGCCTCGTCGAACAGGGCCAGGAGCAGCTCGTGCTTTCCCGCGAAGTACTGGTAGAAGCTCCGCAGCGACTGCCCGGAGCGGTCGACCACTTCTTGGACGGTGAACTCCTTGCCGGATTCGGCGGAGGCCAGCAGCTCGAATCCAGCGTCGAGGAACCGCTGCACCCGGCCCTCGCTGCGCACCCGGGCCGAGTCGAGGGACCGGGCCACCGCGAGGTCTCGCCTGCGCACCGGCGCGTCGGTAGTGGACGCTGCGGCGGGATGGTCGCTCGGCATCGGGCGAGCTTATTCCGCTTTCGCCAAATGAGAGCAGGACTCTCCCTAGGGCCCGACATGTTGAGAAGAAATCCGCAACGGTGCTTCTGAAAATCGGTTGTCAAGCCAGACCCGGGCACCGGGTGTGCAAAGCCCAAGGCCTCGCGGACGCCCAATTGCAGATTTGAGAGGGCTGTTATCGTGCTCGGGACTGTCAACGACGTACAGAGCGGGTCGCTCCGACGCCGGGCGTGTCCCGGTGCCTCTGTCAACGTCGCCCGCGCCGGGAGACCGAGAGAGCCATGGACCAATCTCAGATCGCCGACATCATCGAAATCGAGCAGCTCCTGGCCCGCTACGCGGTCGGTATGACCCAGAACGACATTGAGGCAGTCATCGACGTCTTCACACCTGACGGCACCTACAGCGCGTTCGGGTCGACGTACCGCCTGACCGACTTTCCGGCCCTGGTGGAGGCCGCACCGAAGGGCCTCTTCCTCACCGGGACGCCGCTGCTCGATCTGGACAACGACACCGGTACCGGCCGCCAGACGCTCTGTTTCGTGGACCAGACCAACCACCACATGCGCATCGGCTGGTACACCGACTCGTACTGCCGGACGGAGGTGGGTTGGCGGCTGCACACGCGCGCGATGACCTTCCTCAGACGCAGTGGCGCCCGGGACTCGGGGAAGCCACACGACCCGACCCGTCCGACGCCCTCCAGCTAGGCGCACCCCGATGGAACTCGATGCGTTCAAGGTGGCGGTAGATGCCTGGCTGGACGAGCACGAACACGAGTTGGCCTCCGACTACGAGGGCGGCGGGACCCTCGATCAGCAGGTGGCCCAGCTGCGCAAGGTCATGGGGATGGCTTACGCCGCCGGTTTCATGCGCATGGGCTGGCCCGAGCGAGCGGGCGGGCTCGGAGGCTCCAACCTGCTTCGGGCATACCTCGGCGAGGTGCTGACGGCCCGCGACCTGGTCGAGGCAGGCTTCTACTCCCTGCCCGAGGTCCTGGCCCCGACCATGATCGACTACGCGCCGGAGACGCTGGCGGCCGAGATGGTGCCCAAACTGCTCTCCGGGGAAGAGATCTGGTGCCAGGGGTTCTCCGAACCGGGCACCGGGAGCAACCTCGGCTCCCTAGCGTGCCGGGCCACACACACCGATGCGGGTTGGCGGATCAACGGCCAGAAGGTGTGGACGAGTCTGGCCCAGTACGCGCAACGGTGCGTCCTCTTGACGAGGACGGGGACCCTCGAATCCGCACACCGCGGGATTACGGCGATGTTCATCGACATGGACAGCCCGGGCATCACGGTCCGGCCCATCGAGACGATGCACGGTGCGGAGGAGTTTTGCGAAGTCTTCTACGACGATGTCGTGGTCCCGCTCGACCGGGTCCTCGGAGAGGTCGACGGTGGGTGGTCCATCGCCATGGACCTCCTCCCCTACGAACGCAGCACAGCGCTGTGGCACCGGGCCTCATACCTCCACCGGCGGCTGGAGCAACTGGTGTCGGCCGCGCCCGCGGGCACGCTCGACCCGACCGGAGTGGGTGAGGCGACCCAGCTGTTGTGGGCGTTCCGGGCCCGATCGCGCGCGACCCAGCGCCGCCTGGCCGCCGGCGAGACCCTGGGGTCGGAGACCTCCATCGACAAGGTGCTCGTGGCGACGGCCGAGCAGGCCATCTTCGAGCTCGTGGGCGAGGGGCTCGGCCCCGAGGTGGCGACCGGAGACGATCCTGTGAGCGCCCGCTGGCGTGCCGAATTCCTCTATTCGCGCGCAGCGACGATCTATGGGGGGAGCGCAGAGATCCAGCGCAACATCATCGCCCGCAGGCTGCTCGCGCTCGGGGACGATCGCTGATGGAGGCGTCTGAGCTTGCGCTCTTCCGAAGCGGCATCCACCACGCGACCGAGACCTGCAGCGGCGAGGCGCTCGATGCAGCGTTGGACGAGCTCGGCTGGCGAGATGCTCTGGTGGCCGATCGGAGCACCGCAGTCTCGGTGCTTTTTGAGGCACTCGGTTCGAGCGTCGTCGACTCCTCCGCACTCGACTGGCTGCTCGCCGCTGCGCTCGGCGAGAAGGACGCGGTTCGCACCTCGGTCGTCCTCCCGCTGCTCAGGAGGGCAGCACCGCCCGGACGGGTCCGCGCCGGTCGGTGCGAGGTGCACGGCCTCGGGACAGGGGCCGTCGCGCGGGCAGACGCAGCGGTCGTCGTCGCCGAGGCCGACGGGGGTCCGGTTGCCTACACGGTGAAGGCCTCCTCCCTCGAGCTCCGCCAGGTCCGCGGGCTCGATCCGGGGCTCGGCATCGTCGAGGTCACGGGCGACCTCGACGCGGCGGCCGGTAGGCCGGTCGACTGGGAGGGGGCGGCCTCCATCGGGCAGCTCGCCGTCGGCCACGAGCTGGTCGGCCTGGCCCGAGCGATGCTCGAGCTGGCCCGCCAGCACGCTCTCGATCGTGTCCAGTTCGGACGGCCCATCAGCTCCTTCCAAGCCATCCGCCACCGCCTGGCCGAGAGCCTGGTGGCCGTCGAGGCGGCCGACGGGCTGCTGGCCGCGGCCTGGGACGATCCGTCCCCGGTCATGGCGGCGATGGCCAAGGGGATGGCCGGTCGCTCCGCCCGCGCCGTGGCGCGCCACGCACAACAGGTGCTGGCCGGCATCGGGTTCACCACCGAACATCCCCTCCATGGCTACGTCCGCCGCACGATCGTGCTCGATCAGCTGCTCGGCGCGAGCAGCGTGCTCACCCGCCAGCTCGGCGATGATGTGCTCGAGCGCGGCGCGTTGCCGCCGGCGTTGCCGCTTTGAGCCGGTCGGAGGGCCGGCCCCGCCCAGCCGGGCGGGCATGGCGCTCAATTATGCTTATGGCACTTTTTGATAACCAGGTTTCCGCTCGGCGTGAGACCGCGAACGGACAGAGGTAGAGAAATGACCGAGGCCGCAGGCCACGAAGAGAGAATGCTCATCGACGGGGAGCTCGTCGGGTCCGACTCGGGCAAGACGTTCGACAACGTCAACCCGGCGACCGAGGAGATCATCGGCCAGGTGGCGGACGCGTCGAACGCCGAGATGCACCGGGCCATCGACGCGGCGCGGCGGGCCTTCGACGAGACCGACTGGTCAACCAACCGCGAACTGCGAAAGCGGTGCCTCACCCAGCTGCAAGAAGCGTTGGCCAACGAGCGCGAGGAACTGCGCGAGGAGCTCATCTTGGAAGTGGGCTGCCCGCGCATGACCACCCACGCCAACCAACTCGACATCCCCCTCGTCGGCGCGCTCGGCTACCCCATCAAGTTGATCGACGAGTACGCCTGGAGGACCGACCTCCCGGAGGCAACCGACCGCCGTGGAACACACCACATCCGGCAGGTCTGGAAGGAGCCGGTCGGCGTGGTCGGCGCGATCGTGCCGTGGAACTTCCCGCTCGAGGTCACCTTGAACAAGCTGGGCCAGGCGCTGGCCACCGGGAACACGGTGATCCTCAAGCCGGCGCCGAACACGCCGTGGAACGCCACCCGTATCGGGCGGGTCGTGGCCGAGCACACCGACTTCCCCCCGGGAGTACTCAACGTGGTGACGTCGTCGGACCACTTCGTTGGTGAGGAACTGACCCTTTCGCCGAAGGTCGACCTGATCTCGTTCACCGGGTCGACGGTGGTGGGCAAGCGGATCATGGAGAAGGGCGCGGCGACCCTCAAGCGTGTCTTCCTCGAGCTCGGCGGCAAGTCCGCCACGATCGTGCTCGACGACGCCGAATTCGCCACGTCGGTCCCCTCCGGGGTTGCCGTCTGCTTCCACGGCGGGCAGGGGTGCGCCATCCAGACCCGGATGCTCCTCCCACGCTCCCGCTACGACGAGGGCGTGGAGATCCTGAAGGCCACCCTCGGCTCGGTGGCCTACGGGGACCCGCAGGGTCCCGACGTCATCATGGGCCCGCTCGTCTCGGAGAGGCAGCGCGACCGGGTGCTCGGCTACATCGACAAGGGCGTCAAGGAGGGGGCGACGCTGGCCCTCGGTGGGGGCCGCCCGGCCCATCTCCCGACCGGCTGGTACGTGGAGCCGACCCTTTTCACCGATGTGGACAACTCCATGACCATCGCCCAGGAGGAGATCTTCGGACCGGTGCTCGTGGTCATCCCCTTCGACGACGACGACCAGGCCGTGCAGATCGCCAACGACAGCGTCTACGGACTGTCGGGTGGTGTCTTCTCGGGCTCGCTCGATCGCGCGATGGGCGTCGCCGAACGCATCCGGACCGGTACCTTCGCCGTCAACGGTGGCATGGCCCTCGGGGCGGCGGACATCCCCTTCGGCGGGTACAAGCACAGCGGCATCGGCCGACAGAACGGGGTGGCCGGGTTCGACCAATACGTCGAGACCAAGTCGGTGGCCTGGCCGACCCCCGTCTAGAGCCCGCGACCGGGCGCGCGGCGACCACCGATGAACTTCCTCGAGATGCGAGCGTCGCGCGACCGCGCCACCCATGCCGAACTCCGCGGGTGACCACGACCCGGTCCTGCGGGTACACGGCTATCACCAGCTCCGGATCAAGCGGGTCGTGCGGGAGACCGACGACGCACGGTCATTCGTGCTCGACGTCCCGAGCGAGCTCGCCGAGATCTTCCGCTACCGGCCCGGGCAGTTCTGCACCTTTCGGGTCCGCATCGGAGGCGACGAGCAGCTGCGGTCCTATTCGATGTCGAGCGCACCGGAGACCGACAGCGATCTGACGGTCACCGTGAAGAGGGTGGCCGGCGGACTGGTGTCCAACTGGATGCTGGACAACCTCACCGACGGGGACCTGCTTGAGCTCACCAAGCCCGCGGGCGTGTTCTGTCCGCACGAAACCGAGCGCCCGGTGATGGCGCTGTGCGGCGGCAGCGGGGTCACCCCGGTGATGTCCATCGCCAAGCACGTCCTCACGACCACGGAACGACCGGTCAGGCTTCTCTATGCGAACCGCGACCGCGGCTCGGTCATCTTCGACCAGGCGTTGACGGCGCTTTCCGAGCGGCACCCGGGCAGGCTGGAGCTTCTGTCCCACTTCGACTCGGACACCGGGTACCTCGGGGTTGATGCCGTCGCCGACTTCGCCCGGCGCGGCCTCGACGCCGACTTCTACATCTGCGGCCCGGGGCCCTTCATGGATCTCGTCGAATCCGCCCTCCGCGATCTCGCCGTTGAGCCGGGGCGCATCTTCATCGAGCGCTTCTTGGTGGAGCAGCAGGAGAAGGACGCCCAGGCATTGGCCGGCTCGGACGAGGTCACGACGCAGGTGCCCGCACACGTGACCGTGATCCTTGCGGGCAAGACAACGGTGATCGACTACCACGCCGGCGACACGGTGCTCGAGACGGCCCGGCGGGGCGGCCTGCGCCCGCCGTTCTCCTGCGAGGCGGGCAACTGCGCCACCTGCATGGCCTTCCTCAAGTCGGGATCGGTCACCATGCGGGCCAACAACGCACTGACCGATGAGGAGGTCGAGGAGGGCTGGATCCTGACCTGCCAGTCCCTGCCGTCGGGTCAGGACGCGGTCGTCGAGTACGAGGCGATGTGAGTGCGAAGGCGGGCTGAAACGGCCGTCGCCGCAATCGCGTCAGGCGGCGCCAACGGCGCGCGCGGCGGAGGGCTCAGGGGATGGGCTCGACCAGGAGGTCCAGGTAGGCGGCTCCGGTGTCGGGGATCCGGGGCTGGCCCCACACCTCGACGGGGAACGACACCATGACCAGCGAGTACAAGAGGCGCATCAGGTTGAGCGCGTCCTCGGGCATCTCGTCGAGGGGGAACTTGTCGCAGTAGACCATGGCCTCCTCGGCCCGGGCGGTCACCGCGTCGTAGAGCGCCTGCATATCCTCCATGGAGGACGACAGCCGCTCCATGTAGCGCTCTTGCTCCGTGGCCAGGCACCACTTGACGGCGAAGCGCTCGAGGTCGGAGAACTCGTTCGGCAAAAGGGCATCGGTCATCGCTTCACCTCCGACAGCTCGCGCTTGTAGTCATCGACCCACTCGCCGGTCACCTTGTGCAGGTGTCGACACAGGACCTCTTGGTCACCGAGCGGGAACCGGTCGAGCACGCGGGACTCGAGCATCGTCTGCGTCGCCTCGAGCGTGTTCGCGTCCTGGTGGCCGTACTCCTTGAACGAGAGCGCCGCTAGCTCGTGAGCCACGCGCTCTCGCGCCGTCTTGGCGGGGACGAAGTACAGCGTGCCCTCGAAGATGTGCTGGTTCGATGCGGTGGGCCAGTAGTGATAGGTGAGGTACCAGCTCTGCCCCCAGATCAGGATCACGAAGTTCGGAAAGATCTGGAACGAGTCGAGGCCCCACGGATCACACCCCGCCGGGTTGAGGCCGGCCGGCTTCTGTTCGAAGTTGAGGTCGGGCATGTCCCACGGGCCGAAGAGCCCGCTGCGGGTGAGGATCTCCATGGGCTTGAGCTGGTTGGGGGCCAGGTTCCAGGGAAAGATCCCGGCCGTGCTCACCACGCGGTGCGGGCCGTCGATCCCGTAGTACGGGGCCTCGAAGCCGGCCTGCTGCATCGGAACCGACAGGTCGGTCGGGGTCTGCTTCGCGTGCAAAATCGGTGCATGGTAAAACTCCTGGAAGGCGTCCAGATAGAGCTTCCAGTTGGCGCTCACCGGCGACCGGTAGAACCACCGCTCGCTCTGCAGGTGGAACGGATAGTTCTCGAGCGCGGTGACCATCGGGCCGAGGAACTCGGTCAGGTTCTGCTCGGGCGCCTTGGCCAGGTTGATGAAGATGAACCCCGCCCACACGTCGCAGTGCACGGGCACCAGCCCGTAGTCGGCCTTGTCGAGGTCGAAGAACTCCTGCTCTTGTTGCACGAACGAGCACGAGCCGTCGAGGTCGTAGCGCCAGCCGTGGTATTTGCACACGAACTGGCGGGATATCCCGCTCGTCTCTTCCTTCGGGAAGTCGTTCCAGACGAGCTTGTTGCCCCGGTGCCGGCAGACGTTGTGGAACGCCCGCACCTGACCCTCGCGATCGCGCACGATGATGACCGAGGTCCTGGCGACGGCCAACTCCTTCGTGAAGTAGCTGCCGTTGCGGGGGAGTTGCTCGACCCGGCCCACGTTCAGCCAGGCCCGCTTGAAGATTGCCTCCCGCTCGAGCTCGAAGAACTCCGGCGAAATGGAGTCCTCGTACGACATCGGCTCGGTACCCAGCTCGTAGTGCTCGGTCCAGCTGCCTTCGGGTGGTTTGGGGAAACGCGCCATCAGCCCGTCCTGTCCTCGAGGGTGTAAGACGGGGCGATGGTAGCACGCCTCTCTATTAATGAGAAGGGCGTTTCCACCCGGCGCGGCTTACCCGGGGCTCTCGGCGAGCGAGGCCTTGTAGAGGGTTGGCGAGAAGACCTCTGTCGCAATGGGCACCTGGCTCCGATGGATCGATGCCGTGAAGGACGGACGCTGGTTCAGGCACCGCGCGACGACGCCGGGCGTTCGAGGCCGAGATGCTCCCGGAGCGTGGTGCCCGTGTAGCGGTCCCGAAACACGCCGCGCCGCTGGAGCTCAGGCACCACGAGCCGGACGACGTCCTCATACGCGCCCGGCGTGTGGGTCGCAGCGATGACGAAGCCGTCGCACGCACCGCCGTCGAACCACTCCTGCATCTGGTCGGCGATGTCCGGACCCGTGCCGACGAAGCGCGGGCCCTGCAGGAGCGTGGCGCGGTGGCCCGCCAGATCGGCCAGGGTCACCGTTTCGCCGCCGATGTGGGTCCTGATGTTCTGGACGAGCCCGCGGATCCCCGACACCGACTCGATGAGCTCGTCGGTGATGGGGGCATCGAGCTCGAGCCCTGAGAAGTCGTAGTTCATCAACTCGGAGAGCAGCGTCAGAGACGCCATCGGGTCGACCAGGTCGTGCAAGAACAGCTGCTCGCGCTCCTCGGCGTGGGCCTTCGACTCCCCGACGACCGTGTAGGCCATCGGGAGCATCTTGATCGTGTCGGGATTCCGGCCCCGCGCTGCGATCTGCTCCTTCTGGTCCTTGTAGTGCGACCGAGCGATGTCGATGCCGGGATCGCCGGTGAAGATCAGCTCCGCCCAGCGCGCTGCGAACTCACGGCCCCGGCCCGACGATCCGGCCTGGAGCAGCACCGGCCGGCCCTGGGGGCAGCGGGGGACGGTGAGCGGGCCCCGCACCTTGAACCACTCCCCGTCGTGGTCGAGCTGGTGCACCTTGGTCGGGTCAGCGAAGAGCGGCGTGGCCCGGTCAAGCACCAGCGCGTCGTCGTCCCAGCTGTCCCACAAACCGACGGTCGCCTCCAAGAATTCGTCGGCCCGGTTGTAGCGGGCGTCGTGGGGGAGGACTTCGGTCATGCCGTAGTTCTGGGCCTCGCTGTCGTTGACAGATGTCACCACGTTCCACGCGGCGCGGCCGCCCGAGAGGTGGTCGAGCGTGGCGAAGGTGCGGGCGACGTGGAACGGCGTGTAATAGGTCGTCGAATAGGTGGCGCCGAGCCCGATCCGGCTCGTGACCGCAGCTGCGACTCCGAGGACGATGCTGAGGTCGAGCTTCACCGGACGGGCCCCGGTGCGGACCGCCTCGGCCACCGACCCGCCGTAGATCCCGGGCATCGCCAGGCGGTCGTCGAAGAACATCAGGTCGAAGCAGCCCTCCTCGAGCGTGCGGGCAAGCTTCTCGTAGTAGCTCGCCTTGAGGAACCCGTGTTCGGTGGCCGGGTGCCGCCACGAGCCGGCGTAGACCGTCGCATTGCCGGCCTGCATGAACCCCACCAGCGACATCTGCCGCTTCGACCGCTCAACCATGGTTTCCCTTCGTCTCGAAGGAACCGAACTTAAGGTGTAATATTTCAGATATCAAACTGATCAGTGCCACCGTCAGGGCCCAGGCGGCCAGCGAGCTTCGAGACCGGATCCTCACCGGTCGCCTCCAGCCCGGTGACCGGCTCGACCTCGATCGGCTCACCGCCGAGTTCGGGATCAGCCGGACGCCGGTGCGCGAGGCCCTGCTCGAGTTGTCCTACGAGGGGCTGGTGGCCATCACGCCGCGCAGCGGCATCACGGTGGTCGGGATCACGCCCGAGGACGCCGTCGACAGCTTTGCCATACTCGCCGCCCTGGCCGGAAAGGCGGCCGAGATGGCGACCGCCCGGATCACCTCGGCCGAGCTGGACGAGCTCCATGAGCTCGCCGCGGCAATCGACGGCGCCGGCGACGTGGTCGCAGCTAACCGCCGCTTTCACCGCGCCGTCAACCTGGCCACCGGGTCGCCACGACTCATAACCCACCTGCGCCAGGCCGTCCGGATCGTGCCGGGCAACTACTTCGAGGTCTTCCCTGAACAAGAGCAGCGGAGCCGTCGCGAGCATGGCGAGCTCCTGGACGCCATCGCGCGAGGCGACGGGCACGCCGCGCGCGCAATCGCCGAGGCCCATGTGCTCACGGCGGGTGAGGCCCTCGGCGGGTGGCTCGCCGAGCTCGAGGCCCACCGCGCCGTCGCCCCGTCTCACTGACGTCTCCCCATTGGGAGGCGCATCACTCGACCTTCTTCTGCTCCGAGTTGAGCAACTTGTCGAGGTTGGCCCGCAGCTCGGGCGTCGTGAACGAACGGTCCTCGGCTGACAGGGCGAAGTCCAGCGAGGCCAAGACGGCCCGCTCGAGCTGGATGTTCAGGACCCGTTTGGTGTCCTCGACGGCCCCCTTGGGCAGTCGGGCGATGCGGTGTGCGCACGCCATCGCCTGGTCCATCACCTCCCCGTCGGGGCAGACGTGATTGGCCAAGCCGATCTCGGCGGCCCGCTGCGCCGGGATCCGATCGCCGGTCAACGCGTACTCCTTGGCCAGCTGCAGGCTCGTGAGAAGCGGCCACACCACCGGGCCGCCGTCGGCGGCCACCAACCCGACGAGCAGGTGCGGGTCGGCCAGGTGCGCACTCTCGGCCATGAAGACGATGTCGGACAGGGCGACGAGGCTGCACCCGAGCCCCACCGCAGCGCCGTTCACGGCGGCGATGATCGGCACCCGGCAGCCCACCATCCCGGTCACGATCTGGCGACCGTGGGTGAGGCTCGTGTGCCTGAGCCAAGCGTCGCGCGAGAGCTCGTCGATGTAGTTGAAGTCTCCACCGGCGGAGAAGGCGCGCCCGGCGCCGGTGATCACGGCCACCCGGGCCTCTTCGTCCGCGTCCAGCTGCGGGAACAGCGCCGCCAGGCCGGCGTGGAGTTGGTGGTTGGTGGCGTTCAACTGTTCGGGCCGGTTCAACGTGACCACCCGGATGGGGCCGTCGGCGCTGACGAGGAGCTCGTCGGGAAGGTCGTAGCTGGTCATGATGTTGGCAACTCCAGGATTCGGCTGGCGATGAGATTGCGTTGGATCTGCGACGTGCCGCCCATGACGCTCTGGGCCCGGCTGTAGAGATACACCTTGAGCCAGGTGTCATCCCCCTCCGTGCTGGCGGCCCCTCCGATCGAGAGGGCCGCGTGGCCCACGGCCTGCTCGACCCCGGTCATGAGGAGCTTGTCGACGGAGCCCTCCGGCCCGTGCGAGAGACCGTCGAGCCGGTCGGACAGCCGCCGGCTCACGTGGCACCGCAGCATGTCGGCCTCCACCAGCGCCCACGCCAGATCACGACGCTGCTCGGGCCCGTACTTGTCGGGCTGTTCCTCCACGGCGTGCACCAGCTCGTTGACGAGCTTGCCGTAGCGGGCCACGTAGCCCAGCTCGCCGGGTTCGCGTTCGTGGCTGACCACGGTCATGGCCAGGCGCCAACCCTCGCCGGGCTCGCCGACCATGTTCGCCGCGTCGACCCGGGCCTCGTCGAAGATCACCTCCCCGAACTCACGGGTGATGCCGTTGATCATCCGGATCGGCCGCTGCTCGATGGCGTGCTGGCCCATGGGGACGATGAAGGCGGAGATCCCGCGGTGCTTGGGCACATCCGGATCGGTGCGGGCCAGCACGAGGCACCAGTCGGCGGCGTCCGAATAGCTCGTCCACACCTTGTGGCCGGTGATCACGTACTCGGAGCCGTCCGTCACCGCGCGTGTGCGCAATGACGCGAGGTCGGAGCCGGCGTCGGGCTCGCTGAAACCCTGGCACCAGCGGTCCCGGCCGCTCACCAACCCCGGCAGGAAGCGACGCTGCACGTCCTCGTTCCCGTGGCGGAGCAGCCCTTGGACGAGGTACCCGACACTCGGCCTCGGCGGCGCCCCGGCCGCGATGATCTCCTCGTCGAGGATCGCCTCGTAGACGCTCGGCAGGTCGTGGCCACCGACCGCCTTGGGCCACGACAGGCCGAAGAAGCCGGCGCCGAAGAGCGTCTGGTGCCAGGCCGCCTGCCCGGCCCAGTACTCGTCCGACGTGGACGAGGTCGGGAGCCCGGGGTTGTTGTGACCGAGCCACTCTCTTAGGTGGAGGCGGAACGCACGCTCTTCGGGCGAGTCACCGAAGTCCATCGTCGCCTCCGATCCCGTGTGCGGCGAGCACCCGGGCCAGGTTGGCCCCGACCCCGCCCAGTACCTCGCCCGAGAGCAGCGCCCGGCGTAACAAGACGTGGGCGAGGCACTCCCACGTGTTGCCGATGCCCCCGTGGACCTGGATCGCGGTCTCGCAGACCGAGCGGGCCGCCCGGGTGCAGTAGGCCTTCGCGGCCGACGCCGCCTCGAGCGCGTCCGGGCCATCCAACGCGTCGACGGCCCAGCCGGCGTGCAGCGCGATGCTCGCCGACCCCTCCGCGGCGACGTACGCGTCCGCGAGGAGGTGCTGGACCGCCTGGAAGGACCCGATGGCTGCGCCGTACTGCCGGCGCGAGCGGGCATAGTCGCACGTGACCGTCACCGCGCCCCGCATCACTCCGACGAGGTCGGCGCACGTGACGGCCAGCCCGAGAGCTCGCCACCTCGAAAGGTCGTCGACACCGAGCGGACGGCGTTGCCCCTCGATCCTCGACACCGCCGCACCGGGCGGACAGCTCACCACCGGCCGGGTCAGGTCAACACCTGTCGTGACGCTCCCCAACGCGATCGCGCCGATCGTGTACCCATCGCCGTCGGGGAGCAGCACCAGCGCCGACGTCGCCCCGCGCGCGTCCACGGCGACGGCCCCCCGGCCGACGGCGCCCCCCCGTGCGACCACGGGCTGCGACAGGTCAGCGCTGAGCGCGATGGTCTCGGGCGTGTTGGCGGGCGACGCGCCGACCAGCCGCCGGAGGTCTGCCGCCATCGTCGGGCCGAGGAAAGCGGTGTCGGCGAGCCCCCGGCCCAGCTCCTCGGCGACGACTGCGACCTCGACCCCAGTCGCCCATGGGCGCCCGTCGTCGGAGGCCGTACGCAACTCCAGCCAACCCGACGCCACCACCGCCGCGTCCAGCTTCCCGGCGCGCTCGGCGTCGTCGAACTCGCCGACGGTCCGGGGGCAGAGCCGATCGACCACCTGCCTGGCCGCATCGCGGAGCATGACCTGCTCGGGCGAGAGACGGACGTCCATTCAGCCCACCCTCGTCGAGAGGCCGCTCGGGTCCCACTCCTCGCGCAGGGTGCGGCGCAGGACCTTGCCCGACGGCGTCCTCGGGATGGCGTCGACGATCACGACGCGGTGGAGTCGCTTGTACCCCGCCAGCGCTTCTCCCACCAGGCGTTGGAGCTCCCCGGGTCCGACGTTGGCTCCCGGGTGGAGCTGCACCGCGGCCACCGGGACCTCGCCGGCCCGCTCGTCGGGCACGCCGAACACCGCGCAGTCGACCACCGCCGGATGGCCGTGGAGGACCGCCTCGAGCTCGGCCGGCGCGACCTGGAAGCCGCTCACCTTGATCATCTCCTTGCAACGGTCGGTGAGATGCACCCAGCCGTCGGGCTCCAACCATCCCACGTCTCCGGTGCGGTACCAGCCGTCGACGAACGCGTCGGTGGTGGCCTCCTCGGGCAGGTACCCGGTCATCGCCGAGGCGCTCTTGACCTGGATCTCGCCGGTCTCCCCCGACGCCAGCACGCCTCCGGTGTCGAGGTCCACCACGCGCAGGACGACGTCACCGACCGCCTTGCCGGCCGAGTCGAGTCGCCACGCGCCGGGATCCCCGACGGGGTTGGCGGCGATCACCGGCACCTCGCTCGTCCCGTATGCCGGGAGCCAGCGCACGCCGGTGCGGGCCGTGACCACCTCGGCCACCGCGGCGGTCACGGGCGTGGCCCCCCACATGATGTAGCGCAGCGACGAGAGGTCGAACCGCTCCAGGTCCGGATGGTTCGCCAGGGCCAGCGCGATCGGGGCAACCGCCATCTCGAGGGTCATCGACTCTTCCTCGATCCAGCGCAGCTCCTCGTCGAGGTCGAAACGGCGGTGGAGGCGGACCGTCGTCCCGGCCGCCGCCGCGGCGAGCAGGTTCAAGAGCCCGAGGATGTGGGACGGCGGCGTGGCGACCTGGAACCGGTCGTCATGGCCGAGGCCAAGCGCGAGGCACCAGTGCGCCGTGCCCAGGTGGATCGACCGGTGGGTGTGGCGCACCGCCTTGGGCCGGTCGGTCGTGCCGGAGCTGAAGACGAAGACGGCGTCGTCTGTCTCACCAACCCGAACAGCTGGTGCGCGAAGTGAGCTGGTGCGGTCGAAGACGGCCGGCGCACCAGCGTCGTCGAGGTCGAGGACCGCGTCAGCGCCCAGGTGCTCGGAGAGCAGCCCGACGCCCAGCCCGTCGGCCACGGCGTAACGGGGCGCGGTGAGCCCGACCGCGGACGCAACCTCGAGCGCCTTCCATGCCGGGTTGAGCAGGACGGGCGCGGCACCGATCTTGCTCGCGGCATGGACGCTGACAACGAACTCGGGTCGGTTGGAGGTCATGACGGCCACGCGGTCACCGGCAGCAAGGCCCCGCCTTGCCAAGTGGTGCGCCACCGCGTTCGAGGCCCGATCGAGAGCAGCGAATGTCCAGCAATCCGAGCCCGCGAGCACGGCCGGATGATCCGGAAAAAGGTCCGCCGTTGACTCGAGCCCGCGGTGCATGAGGCCCGTCGTCATGCGGAAAACATTCTTCTCCAAATTGAGATTTAGCGTCAACACGCTTGAAGGGTGGGGTTATCGCCGTGATGAAGGGTGTTCGGCACCGGCGCTGAACTGCCCCGGCAACCATCCGGCCTATGGGGCCCGGCGCCCCCGTCGCTCGGCCAGCTCGGCCAGCACCGCCGCGGAGTGCGCTCCGAGGCCCGGCGCCGGCGCAGCGGGGCGGACCGCCAGGTCCGAGAAGCTCACCGGGCCATTGACCGACTTTCCCGATTGCCCGTCGGCCTCGCCGGGTAGCTCCAGGAAACCGTTGTTCGCCGCAAGCTGCGGATCCTCCAGAACCTCCGCCGGGCCCTGGGCCGGTGCCCACCACACACCCTCGCGGTCGAACCGCTCGGCCCAGACACTGAGAGGCTGCGCCGCGATGACCTCGTCCAAGATGGCGATGACCTCGGTTCGGTTCTTGCGGATGGCGCCTGCGTTGGCGAAGCGGGGGTCGGAGAGCAGGTCTTCACGTCCGAGCGCACGGCAGATGGGTCCGACGTGGCGATCGGCCTCCAGTCCAGTGAAGAAGAACCACCGGCCGTCGGCTGCTCGGTACGAGTTCATCAACGGGGTCTGGTTGTTCTCCCTGGCCTCGGCCCGTGCGACCTTGCCCACCGTCGCCTGCAGGCTGAGGTCCCACCCGAGCACATAGATGCCGGTCCGGAGCAGCGACACCTCGACGACCCGGCCGCGCCCGGTGTGTCGCTGCTCGAGCACCGCCGCCAGCAACCCCGAGAGCGCGGCGAGCCCGCTGATGTGGTCCCCGATGCCTCCCCGCGCGTTCAGCGGGACGCCGTCGCTGTTGGCCAGCTGGACAGAGAGGCCCGACCGGGCCCAGAAGGCCCCGATGTCGTAGGCGGGCCGGTTCCGGTCGTCGCCATGCAGTCCGTACCCGCTGATCGAGCAGTAGACGAGGCGGGGGTGCCGGGCGACGGTCGCGGAAGGCTCGAGGCCGAGCCCGTCGAGCGCGTCCGGGCGGAGGTTGCTCACAAAGACGTCCGCCGTCTCCAGCAGCTCCTCGAGGCGGTCCCGGTCATCCTGCTCGCGCAGGTCGAGCACGAGGCTGCGCTTTCCCCGATTGTCCTGCGCGAACGCCGGGTTGGGAAAGTCCTGGCCGATCCCGAGCGAGCCAAACGCGTGCCGCATCGGGTCACCGGTCGGCGACTCGATCTTTATGACGTCGGCACCCCAGTCCGCGAGCAGCGCCGCCGCGGACGGCGCCGCGACCCACACACCCAGCTCGACGACCCGAAGGTCGGTCAGGGCCGAAAGGCCGGACGGTTGGGTCGTGCTCATGCCGGCGCGCCTTCGCCGTGGCCGGCCGTGACCCGATCCCGGAGCACATCTTTCATGACCTTCCCGGTCGCGTTGAGGGGAAGCTCGTCGACGACCTGCACCACCCGCGGCACCTTGTAGTTGGCCATCTGCTCGCGGCTCCATTCGATGATCTCTTCGCCGGAGACCTCCCCCGACACGACGATGAAGGCCATGCCTACCTCCCCGAGCCGGCGGTCGGGGATGCCGATCACCGCGGACTGCCGGATGGCCGGATGGCGCAACAACGCGTTCTCGATCTCGGCGGGATAGGCGTTGAAGCCCCCGACGATGAACATGTCCTTGACCCGACCGACGATGCGTAGGCGACCGGCGTCGTCGAGCACGCCCAGATCACCGGTGCGCAACCACCCCTCGGGAGAAAGCACCTTGGCGGTCTCCTCGGGGTCGTCCAGGTAGCCGGCCATGACGCTCCCCCCGCGAATGACCACCTCGCCGGGCTCCCCGGCGTCAACGACACGCTCGCCCTCGCCGACGATGCGGATCTCGAATCCGGGCCGGGGGCGACCGACGGTGGTTGCGATGGCCTCGAAGTCGTCCCCGTCCGACGTCGAGCAGGCGGTGCCACCCTCGGTCAGCCCGTACCCGGTGACGATCTTGGAGAACGGGAGCTCGTCGTGGATCCGGCGGATCAGCTCGACCGGGATGTCGGCGGCGCCGGTCACCGCCACGCGAAGGCTCGAGAGGTCGTGGCGGGGCCGGTCCGGGTGGTCGAGGATGGACTGGTAGAGCGTCGGTGGTCCAGGCAGCACCGTGACGTGCTCGTCCTCCACTCTCGAGAGCACCCGGTCGACGTCGAACACCGCTTCGGGGAGCATCGTGGCGCCGCTTGCGACGCTGGACAAGATCCCCGACTTCAGCCCGAACATATGGAAATACGGGTTCACCATCAGGTAGGAGTCACCCGCGACGAGGCCCGTCATGGCGACCCAGTCGGTGGCGACGGTCAGCGTCCGGGAGTGGGTCATCACGACCCCCTTTGGGACTCCGGTGGTCCCAGAGGTGAAGAGGATGTCCGAAGGATCCTCTGGCCCGAGCGCGTCGCTCCGGCGCTCCACCTCGGCCACCGCTTCCGGCGTGACCCGACCGAGGAACTCGGACCAACCGATCGCCGGCTCGGCGGCGGCCCCCCGGGCCACGACGATGGTCTCGAGGGCCGGGAGCTCTATACCGGTGCCGGCCAGCATGCCCAGGTAATCGTTGCCGAGGAAGTCGGTGACGGTCACGAGGACTCGAGCTTGGCTCCGCGACAGGATGTCGGCCGCCTCTGGACCCTTGAACCTCGTATTCACGGGGACCAGCACCCCGCCGGCGGCGAAGATCCCGAACACCGCGACGACCCACTCGGCGCTGTTGAAGGCCCAGATGGCGACCCGGTCGCCGGGGGCCACACCCGATGCGACGAGGGCGGCGGCGAAGTCCCGGGCCGCCTCCCCCAGCTGCCCGTACGACAGGGTGGTGTCCCCATCCCGAAGGGCCACGGCCCGTGGGTGCCGACCAACGGTGCTTGCCAACATCGCCGGGATCGACGGCCACGCGGGCATGTTCGAGGCCTTCACCTGCGGTGGGGCGCCCACGGGGAGCCGATTGAGAACGATGCTCTTTTCACACAAAAATGTTACTTTCAAGTGGTCGGCTCCCGATGAGCCGGGCGGGGATTCCGCCCCCAACTCCGTAAGCGAGGCGAGATGGCCATAGCTGCACTCGAGCCGTATTACGACCCCTACGACTTTGAAATCGACGCCGACCCGTACCCCGTGTGGAAGCGGCTGCGCGACGAGGCTCCCCTTTACTACAACGAGAAGTACGGCTTCTTCGCGGTGAGCCGTTACAACGACGTCGAGTCCTGCCTGGTCGACTGGCAGACCTACAGCTCGGCCAAGGGCTCCGTGCTGGAGTTCATCAAAGCCGGAGTGCAGATGCCACCGGGCATGTTCATCTTCGAAGACCCACCGGACCACGATCTGCACCGGGGGTTGCTCAGCCGGGTGTTCACACCCCGCCGCCTTGCCGCGATCGAGCCCCAGGTCCGCGCCTTCGCGGCCCGCAGCCTGGACCGCCTCGTGGGCAAGGGCGGCTTCGACTTCATCGCGGACCTGGGCACCGAGATACCGATGCGGACCATCGGGATGCTCCTCGGGGTACCCGAGGAGGATCAACAGAACCTCCGAGACCAGATGGACGCGAACCTGCAGCTGGCCGACGGCGTCATGCCCGATCATCCCTCCACGGACGGCGCCGGCCAACTCGCGACGGACTACGCCGATTACATCGACTGGCGCAAGGAGCATCCCTCCGACGACCTCATGACCGAGCTGATCACCGCCGAGTTCACCGACGTGAATGGGACGGTCCGGACGCTTACCCGCGATGAGGTGCTCGGCTACATCGGGCTCCTCGCCGGCGCGGGCAACGAGACAACGACGCGCCTGATCGGTTGGGCCGCCAAGCTTCTCGCCGAGCATCCCGACCAGCGCAGGGACCTCGTCGACGAACCGGCGCTCATCCCGAACGCAATCGAGGAGTGCCTGCGGTACGAGGCGCCCTCCCCCGTCCAGTCCCGCTCCGTGACGCGCGAGGTTGAGCATCACGGTCAGACGGTCGAAGCCGGCAGCATCATGGTGCTCCTCAACGGGTCGGCAAACCGAGACGAGCGCCAGTTCCCCGACCCGGACCGCTTCGATATCCACCGGCCGGTCCAGCGCCACCTCAGCCTCGGGTACGGGATCCACTTCTGTCTGGGCGCGCACCTCGCCCGCCTGGAGGCCCGGGTCGCGCTCGAAGAAGTGCTGAAGCGCTTCCCCGAGTGGGAGATCGACATGGACAACGCCGTGCAGGCCCGCACCTCCACGGTGCGCGGTTGGGAGAAGCTCCCGGTCTTCACACCATAAGGAGACGAGACGGGGCCGAAGTGCGGCCGCGCTCGATCCGCGCCCTCATATCGGCGTTGCGGTCAGGCCAACGTCGGGATGATTTGGGGTAGGTCGGCCGTCGTCCGGATCCCGGGTTCAGCCGCGCACACATAGGCGACGGCGTTCACCGGGCGGTGTGCCGTCAGGTTCGGCGACGTGGCCGCCCACTCGTCTGGCGGCACGGGGAACCGGATGTCGACGTCCAACGGGGTATCCCCCTCGACCAGGACGTGCCAACCCGTCTCGCGCAGATCCCAAGCCGGATCGATGTCCTTGGTGAGATACCAGTTGGCGCTGAACGTGAGCAGCGGCCGCCCGTGGCGCATCCCCGTCACCTGCATGCGCTGCGCGGCGATCGTTCCTGCGTCGAGGTGGCCGGCTGCGATGTCCACGGCATGGCGCGCCGTCGCAACCTGGCCGGTCGCCACCACTTCATCGAGTGGGAGAGATAGAGCGTCCGCCACGACGCCCAGCGAGCCCGCGAACGACGAGCCCCCGTGCGCTTCGACCCCCCTGGGGTCGAACTTGGCCGGGTCTCGCCCGAAACCCATGAGATCGAAGATCATTTCCGGCGAGTTGCGCGATGACATGTCCGCGAACTCCTCGATGGTCAGGTGATCCAGTCGTCGTTGCAGCGACGCCAACACAAACGGCAGCGCCTCGGTGATGAACCCTGGGCTCGACCCGGTGCTGTAGAGCGATGAACCCCCTCGCTCGCAGGCGGCTTCGATCCGCGACCGGACATCGGGGTCCAAGTTCGCGGGCCGGTGGAACTCGCTGCGCGTTGAGACCACATTGGCGCCGGACTCGAGCAACCGGCACACGACGTCCATGTCGGGGCGCTCCGGCATGTAGAGCACGCAGTCCGGCTCGAGGGCCAGGATCTCTTCTATGTCCCGGGTGGCGGCCACGCCGGTGGTCTCGGTGCCGCACAGCTCGCCGGCGTCCTTGCCAGCCTTCAGGTCCGAGTAGACGTAGACCCCAACCAGCTCGAGATTCGGGTGCTCGATCACGGCTCGCAACGAGCGCAGTCCGACGTTGCCGGTCGCCCACTGAACGACCCGATGGGGACTACCGCCCATGTCGATCTTTCCTCCCCGGCTCGCCGACGAACCCCGATGACGCTATTGGAATTGCTGGGTCGCCGCCCATCGCCGAACTGGGAAAGTCCAGTTGAGGCGCCGACGCAAGGCCCGGTCGGGGTGGCGCGGGGGGGTCCAGGGTGGTGGACTCTGCCGGTGACGTTCTCCACACCGTCGGGCCGCCGAGTCCGATCGGCCCCTCGCTCCAGTCGGCCCGGACTATCACGATGACCCCCCCGCAGGAGACCCGGCTGGCGCCCGTTCCCTTCGATGAATGGGACGATCGCACCCGCGAGGTGCTGCTGTCGTACCTTCGGCGCCCGGAGATATACCTATCTGGAGCGCCCGACGCACCACCCATGCCCATCGTGCTGGAGCTGTTCGCGCACCATCTCCCGCTCAGCGACACCTGGCTTGCCTTCTCCGACATGCTCGCGAGCGGCGACGCGGTGCTCCACCCGGCCCATCGTGAGCTCGTGATCCTGCGCGTCGCCTGGCGCACCCGATCGGGGTACGAGTGGAGTCAGCACCAGCGGATGGCGGCTGCTGAAGGGTTGAGCGAAGCGAAGTTGCTGGCGGTCCGGGACGGGCCCGATGCTGCGATATGGACGCCCGAGGAGCGCTCGATGCTCAGGGCCGTCGATGAGATGATCGACCGTTTCAGCGTCACCGAGGAGACATTCCAGAGCCTCGCGTCCTCGTTCAACCCGGCCGAGCTCTTCGAATTGCTCTTCGTGATCGGGGGTTATCTCTGCCTTGCCACCGTGCTGAACAGCATCGGCCTGCAGGCGGACATGCCGGCCGATGCGACGGAACGGCCGGGCGATCGGGAGTCGGCGTCATGAAAGCTGTGCGAAGCGGAGACGGTGGCGTGGCGGTGGTCGAGGTCGAGGAGCCGCCGGGCACCGGCGAGTTGCTCGACATGCGTGCCACCAGCATCTGTGCGTCTGACCTGATGTACATACGGCTCGGCAGCACCAACGTCCTCGGTCACGAGCTGGCCGGCACCCGGAGCGACGGGACTCCGGTAGTGGTGGAGGCGATCTACGGGTGCATGGAGTGTGAACAGTGCCTCCGCGGTACGTACAACCTGTGCCCGACCCACGGGCAGCGCGCGCTCGGTATCGGCGCCGACGGCGGGATGGCCGAGCAGTTCCGAGCCCCGGCCGAGCGACTCGTGCCGATTCCGCCAGGGCTCGACCTGCGCGACGCCGCGATCGTGGAACCGACGACGGTGTCGTGGCACGCGCTGCGCCTGGCCGGGGTCGGGCCGGGCAAGACTGTGGCGATCGTCGGTGCCGGTGCACTCGGGCTCCTCGCTGTCGCGGGGGCGCTCCGCATGGGTGGTGAGGATGTCGCGCTCGAGGCGCGCCACCCCCACCAAATCGAGGCGGGTGAGCGACTCGGCGCCCACGTGGGAGCGAGCGGCGGGTACGACGTCGTCGTCGAGGCGGCCGGGTCCATGGAGAGCCTGGCCCGGTGCGGCCAGCTGGTTGCGCCCAGCGGGACCATCGTCGTGCTCGGAGTCCACCTGGGTCCTGTCCAGCTCGATTGGATGCCGCTGTTCCATCACGAGGCCCGTCTCATTCCCTCTCTCGGGTACTGCGCCCACGACGGCGTACGCGAGATGGAGGAGGCGGCGGCGATGCTCGCCGGCGACCCCGTGATCGCCCAGACGGTGATCACGCACCGGTTCCCGATCGAGGACGCGGCGGAGGCGTTCAGGGTTGCTTCGGACAGGAGTGGCGGCGCCATTCGCGTCGTGATCGAGCCATCGTGAGGGGCACAGACCAGTTCCATATCGGCGTCGTCGTCGATGACCTCGATGCCGCCATGGTGGAGCTGACCGAGTTGTTCGGGTACGAATGGTGCGCACCGCTGGCCTTCCAAACCCCGGTAGTGCTGCCCGACGGAGAGATGCTGCTCGACCTGAGGTTCACCTACTCGGCGGCGGCACCTCGGGTGGAGCTGGTCCAGGCCGTCCCGGACACCCTGTGGGTCCCGGCACCGGGATCGGGCATCCACCATGCCGGGTACTGGTCCGACGACCTGGCGGCAGACTCGGCTCTCCTCGAGGCCCATGGTTACTCGACCGAAGCCAAGGGGGTCAGGCCCGACGGGACCCCGGCCTGGGTATACCACCGAAGCCCGAGCGGTCCTCGGATCGAGCTCGTGAGCCGACAGCTCCAACCGAGCATGGAGCAATACTGGGCGGGGCCGAGGTGAACAGCACTCAAGGGTCCTGAAGCAGCCCGAGCACGTTGCCATCAGGGTCGGTGACGGTGGCCACCAGGCGGCCGCCACCCACATCGCGGACGGGCTCCTTGACGGTGGCACCGGCAGCGGTCACCTCGGCCAGCTTCGCCTCGATGTCAGTCACGTGCCAGTAGGCCACCGGCGAGGTCATTCCCTGCGGCCCACCGGCCGGCACCAGCCCGATGTGCTGGCCCTCGGCCTCGAAGCCGACGTAGTAGGGCGCGTCGGCCTCCGGCGGGACGCCCAGCAGGGCGGCGTACACCGCCTTGGCCGCTGGGAGGTCGGACACCGGATGCAGCACGGTCTTGATTCCCTGGGTGGAAGAGCCGGTCATGGTCACTCCTGAGGTCGTGGGTCGATCGACCCAGTGTCTGGTCAAGCTTAAGGAACGAACGGGAAGCCGGGAATCGATGTGCCGGGCTGGTCGGCGGGGCCGACAGTGATCCGGCCCATCCCGCCCACCCGACGTCGTTGCGGCCTCGAAGCCGAGGTGTCGAGATCGAGGGCCGGGGACGGGTCTGGGTCGTCATGCCCGAGAAGGATCCGTCAATGGTGACGTCAACGCGGTCACGACAGGCGCAGCCCGGTGACCCGAGCTTCAAGCCTGGGCCTGTTCGAACACGAGGTGCATCCGCGAAGTCAGTGACCGCACCGACTTCGCGGTTCCCATACGACGGATGCCGATGAGATCAAAAGACGCCGATTCCTGATGCCTCGTTTTGCTTGCGCCACTCGTTGCGCGACATCCGAGTTACGTCGACATCTTTGGCCAGGGCGCGCAGGGCACCTACCGTGGCCTTCTCCTTGGGTGTGTGCTTGAAGGGATCCCAGTCGTAGAACCGGCAGGAATTCTCCCACGTGATCTTGTGGATCTCTTCGTCGGTGCAGCCGGCACCCTGGAGCTCGTCCCAGGCGAACTCGGGCGACACCGGCCAGGTTGTGTCTGTGTGGGGGTAGTCGCACTCCCACGCAATGATGTCCATCCCGATCCGGTCACGCAGCAGCAGCCCCGAGGGATCGGTGATGTAACAAGCAAGCATGTGCTCGCGAAACACCTCCGAGGGGAGCTTGCCGCCGAAGTCCTCGTCGTGCTTGAGCCAGGTTTGGTTCTGATAGTGCCGGTCGATCCGGTCGAAGTAGAAGGGGATCCATCCGATCCCTCCCTCGGAAAGTGCCACCCTCAGACCTGGGAAGCGGCGCAGCGTCGGACCGAACAGCAGGTCCTGCGCGGTGATGGCGCTGATCTGACAGGCGAGAACGATCAGGTGGTCGATGGGCGCCTCTATGGGCTTGTTGATGACGCCGAACCCAGCGCCGATGTGCAGCGACAGCACCATGTTCTCGTCCACGATGGCCTGCAGCATCGGGTCCCAGTGTCCCGAGAGGAAGCTCGGGAAGCCCTGGACGTGCGGGGTCTCAAGGAAGCTGATCGACCGACAGCCCTTCTTGGCGATCCGCTTGGTCTCCTGGACCGCGAGGTCGATATCCCACATCGGCACGATGCCGAGCGGGATGAAGCGCCCCGGATACGCGGCACACCACTCATCGATGGCCCAGTCGTTGTAAGCCTGGAGCATGACCAGGGCGGTGTCCTTGTCCGCCGATTCGGTGAAGGTCCGGGCGTTGAAGCCGGCCATCGTCGGGAAGTTCATCGATGCCAGCACCCCGTTGGCGTTCATGTCCCGCACCCGTTGGTGTACGTCGAAGCATCCGGGTCGGAGCTCCGAGTAGGCACCGGGGTTGAAGCCCCATTCCTCCTTCGGCCACCCAACCGTGGCCGCCATGCCAAACGGGGTTGACGACGCCTGTCCTTGGAACACCCACTCATCGACACCCTGTTCGTTGCGGACGACCTTGGGCGCCTTGTCCGCCCACTTCGCCGGAACGTGGTTCTTGAACATGTCCGGCGGCTCGACCATGTGGTCGTCGACGCTTACCAAGATCATGTCGTTTAGCTGCATGGATGTTCCTCTCAGCGGTGAAGAATCTCGTTGCCGGATACGGTCAACGGTAACCCAACCCCGTAGAACTTAGCCTGGACGATTGGGGAATCCGCCGTCGAGCCATGGAGCCACGTTCAGAACTCCCCGCTGACCGCGGCCAGGGCTTCCAGGGTCCGTCGCTTCGACTCCAGGCGGGCCTCGGCGGTCTCCCCGATGGGGACGGTTCGGGCCATAAGGTCGGTGACGCCGGCGTCCTGGTAGCGCTTCAGCCGCGCCGCGATGGCGGATTCGTCCCCGACGGCCATGACGTCGTCGATCTCACGCGCGTCGCCGAGTTCGAGCAGCCGGGTGTAGTTGGGCGAGAACTCGGCGTGGCCGAGCGTCTCTTTGGCGGTCTGTCGTGCCGATTCGACCTCGGCGCTCGGGCACAGGACCACCGGCACCCCGGCCACGATGCGCGGCGCGGGTCGGCCCGCCTCGGTGGCCGCCTTGGTGATGCGCGGGACCACGTGCTCGCTGATGGCTCGCTCGTCGGCCATCCACAGAATTGTCCCCGACGTCTGCTCGCCTGCGATGCGAAGCATGACCGGCGCCAACGCCGCCAGCAGGATCGGCATCGGCACGGCATCGGTGACGTTCATCGTGCAGTGCACCCGAAACGCCTCGTTCTCAACGTCGACCGAGCCGGGTCCAGCCAAGGCCTGGTGCAGGACCTCGAGGTAGTCGCGCACCAGGCGCGCCGGCCGATCGTAGGAAAGACCCCACTGGTCCTGGATTAACCAGTGGTGAGACGGCCCCAGGCCCAATCTGAAGCGGCCGTCGCTGGCGAGCTGGGTGGTGAGTGCCTGCTGGGCCATCGGGATCGGATGGCGCGACTGGATCGGCATGACCGAGGTACCCAACTCGATTCGATCGGTGGCCCGGCCAAGCACTGCGACGGCGGTCATGGCGTCGAGGTACCCGGGGACCTGCGGTATCCACACCGAGGCAAATCCGGCCTTCTCAGCCTCCTGGACCTCGGTGATGAGGGCCGACAGCCGTTCTGCACGAGGGTGCTCCCGGTCGGATCCGATCATCAATCCGGTGCGCATGCGGTGTCCTTTCTCACGATGCTGACCTAGGCCGACGCGAAGTCAGCGACATGGAGCAGTCGCCAGGTCTCGACAACGGCAATGACGATATGCCGAACCCGGCGAAACGAACGAGGCTCTCCCACCCACCCATCGATCTCAGGACCTTCCCCCGTCGACACCAAGGATCTGGCCGGTGATGTAACTGGCCTCGTCACGGCAGAGGAACGAGCAGGCCGCCGCGATGTCCTCGGGCTGACCCTGGCGACGGACCGGTGTCGTCGCGATGGAGGCCTGCACATCGAGATCGCCCCCAACAGCCGATGCGCGGAGCATCGGCGTGTCGATGAACGAGGGCGGGATGGCGTTGGTCGTCACCCCACGAGGGGCAAACTCCCTGGACAGGGTCTTGGTGAGACCGTTGATCGCCGACTTGGACGACACGTACGCCGCCATCCGCGGCGTCCCGCTGTAGGTGCTCGATGACGAGATGTTGACGATTCGACCCCACCCCGCCTCGAGCATGTGGGGTAGCACGACCTGGCAGCAATGGAACGACCCGACGAGGTTGACCTCGAGGATCTGATGCAAGTGCTCGAGACTGATCTCGAGGAACGGCACGAAGCTGGGCCGCCCGGCGTTGTTCACCAAAATGAGCGGGGCTCCGAACTGCTCTGCCACCTCCCCGACCGCCTCCTCGATCCGGGCGCGGTCGGTGACGTCGACGTAGAGACCGATGGCCTGGTCGCCGACATTGCGGATGGTCGAGGCAGCGGCCTCGGCGGCCTCACCGTCGAGGTCGAAGATGGCCACGGCCGCTCCGTCGCGCGCCAACCGCCTGCTGATGGCGAGGCCGATTCCCGAAGCCCCTCCCGTGACCACCGCGACGCGGGGCTCTTTCCAGTCACTCATCTGTGCCTCCCAGGGATCCGAGGGTCGCGTACGAGTGGTACACGGTCGGGCTCATTGTCCGGACGCTGTGTCGCTAGTAACTCGGTCCATCACGACTGCGCAGGCGAGCCCGTCGTCGAAGGTCGGCATGTCGGGCGGGACCTGGCGCTCGTGTACTGCGTCACGAATGGCCTCGGCATAGCGCTGCATCGCCGGCGCCAACGGGTTCGGACTCGGTAGAGCGCTGAACAGTTCCCGATCGCCATCGGGGGTGTGGACGACGACTCGATTCGCCGACTCCTCCAGGACTCCGTCCGACCCGACAACCACCATGGCCAGTGGGAGGTTGACCGGTGCGGCGGAGCTGCCGTCCATGACGATGCTCACGCCGCGCTCGGACCGCAAGGTGAGCGCGAAGCCATCGTCGGCGGTGCAGCGGCGCAGGGTTCCTTCCGAGTCGGGGCGATCGGTGATGGCGATGCGGAGTTGGCCGGCAACGTCGACGATTTCGCCAAAAGTCCAGCGTGTGAAGTCAATCTGATGCGAGCCCATGGCCCGTAGCCATCCCCCCCCGGCTGCTGCGTCAAACAGCCAGCCATACGGCCGCAGGGGGGAGCGGGAAACCGACATGAGCATCGTGAATGCGACGTGTTCGGGCTCGCCGACCGCACCACCGGCGACGGCGTCGAACACGGACCGGCGGGCCGTGTCGTACCGGTTTTCGAAGTTCAAGAAGTGGAGCACCCCGGCAGCCTTCGCGACATCGCGCATCTCGGCGGCCTCGGCGGCGCTCCGGCCGAACGGCTTGTCACACAGCACGTCGTGTCCACCTTCCACCGCTCGACGGACGTGCTCGAGGTGGAGGAACGGCGGCGAGTGGACCGCTATGAGGTCGACGTCACTGCGGCGACACAGCGAGTCCACCGCATCGGCGTCGCGAGGTGAGATGACGTCGACGACCACGTTCCCGTCGACGGCCTGGAAGGCCGGCGCAACCACGCGCTCGCCGAACCCCCGCCCAATCACCCCGACTCGCACCGCGGCCCCCTTTCTGCCCGGACTCTCAGGCCAACGGTTCCTCGCCGATGAGGGTCGTCCGGTGCATCAGGCGACCGCTGTCGGCGGCGTAGGGGACCACCCGGTGCATCGTGCCGGTGTTGTCCCAGATCACGAGATCACCCACCCGCCACTCGTGCTGGTACACGTACCGGTCTTGGGTGGCCTGTGTCAATAATCGGTCCAGCAGGGCTCGACTCTCGTCCGGGTCCATATCCTCAACATGCGAGGCGGTCGCTCCGAGGACCAGCGATTTGCGTCCCGACGCGTGGGTCCATACCAGCGGATGCGACCGAACCGGGCGGGTCCGCCAGTCGGCGACATCCTCCTCGGTGAAATCGGGTCGGGCGACACGTTCGATCGTCTCTGCCGAGTGCACGACTCGCAACCCGTCGACGGTGCCCTTCTCCGCTGGCAGCAGGTCTTCGTACGCGGCATAGGTGTTCGCCCATTCGGTCCGCCCTCCGGTCTCGGACAGGTGGCGGGCACTCAACAGCGAGGCCCGGGACGGGATCGCGTCGGTGGTGCCGTCGATGTGCCAGAAGAACGTTCCGAGCAGGTAGTCGGCCGTCTTGGTCACCGTCTTGTCCAGCGTCACCTTGTAGATGTGATCCTCGCCCTGGTCCAAGACGTCGCCAAGTGTCCTGGCGAAGGCGACCTGTTGGCGGTCGTCGAGGTCCAGCTCCCGGAACAGGAGCAGCCCGCGCTCCCCCAGTACCTCGCGGATCTGCGCGGCGTGCTCACCGCTCAGCAATGCGGCGGCGTTGGCCCGGATCTCGGTGCCGATCCGGGGGGCGAGGTCGATCGTCTCGAGCGTCATGCGGGTCTCCTATCTGCAGTCACGGGTTCGTTTCCATCGATTGGGATCGGTGAGCCGATCCAGGCGGCCATGGGTTGTTGGCCACGTCAGACACGGTCTCGGAGCTCGCGCTTGAGCACCTTGCCGGAGGGGTTCCGAGGAAGCGCATCGACGAAGGACACCTCTTTTGGCACCTTGAATCGGGCGAGCTGGCCCCCGCAGTGCTCGACCAGCTCTGCCGCCGTCGCAGTCGCGTCCGGTCGCAACGCGACGAAGGCCACCGGCACCTCGCCCCATCGGTCGTCCGGGCGCCCGATGACCGCCGCTTCCAGCACCGCCGGGTGTTCGTAGAGCACGCGCTCGATCTCCGACCCGGCCACATTCTCGCCACCGGACAGGATCATGTCCTTGAGCCTGTCGACGATGAAGAGGTAACCGTCCTCGTCCCGGACCCCGATGTCCCCGGTGTGGAACCAGCCGCCGGCGAAAGCGGTGGCCGTCGCCTCGGGGTCCCGCCAGTAGCCTTTGAAGACCTTCGGACCCCGCAGGACGACCTCGCCGCGCTCGCCCGCGGGGAGCGATTTGCCCTCGTCGTCCCAGATATCCAACTCGACGTAGAGACAGGGGCGACCCACGCTGCCGAGCTTGGTCACGATGCTGTCCCGGTCGAGGAAGGTGTCGCCCGATACCGTCTCGGTGAGGCCGTAGGCGTCGGCGAACCAGGCGAAGGGAAAGGTCCGTTGGAGCCGCTCTATCAAGGGGATCGGCATCTTCTCGCCGCCGTTGATGATCAGCCGGACAGAAGCGAGGTCTCGTTTCTCGATGTCAGGGAGCGCCATGATGGCGTTTACCATCGCCGGCGCGAGCCAGACGGTGGTCACCGTCGATCGCTCGATCTCTTCGACCACCGCAGAGGCCTCGAAACTCCGGTGGATGATGGTGGTCGCCCCTGCGGCGACCAGCGACGTCGTGGTGAGGTCGAGGGCCCCGACGTGATACAGCGGGCCACAGGCGAGGCCGAGGTCCGAGCTGGTGAATCCGAACTGGACGATGTGGGCCAGGTTCTTCCATGCCAGGTTGGCATGGGTCAGCATCACCCCCTTGGGGCGTCCCGTCGTACCCGACGTGTACATCAAACGGTGGATGTCGTCGCCGGCCATGCCCACCGCCGGCGGCGCAGGCGACCCGCTCCTTAGTTCGGCCAGCGGTATCCACCCGTCAGGGGCCTGGATCGACACACAGGCTCGTACGAGCTTGGTTTCCAGGCCGGTCGTCGCCTTGTCGGCCAACGGGATGAGCGCCTCGTCACATACGAGTGCCCGCGCTTCGGAGTGTTCGAGGAGGTACCGCACCTCCGGAGCGGCGAGGCGCCAGTTGATCGGCATGATGATTGCGCCGAGGTAGTTGGCGGCGAAGATCGTCTCCAGAAATTCTGTTGAGTTGTATGACAGGAGAGCGACCACGTCTCCCGACTCGATGCCGCGTTCATGCAATCCGGCCGCCAGCGACGTCGCACGTACAGCCATCTCGCCGTAGGTAACCGACTTCGATTCGAAGATCGCAACCGCCTTGTCGGGCGTGACGGTCGCATGGTGCGCAAGGACTCCGTACCAGTTGACGTCGGAGTGGATCGTGTCTTCTCGCATCACGATCGGGATGTCACGGCTCGGGAGCCACTGGGGTGCCGCCCGGCCACACAACGTGGTGGCTGCGATCGCCCAACAGGAACCCGGACATGACACGGTCGACGAACCACCAGGTGCCGTCAATTCGCTCAAACCGGTCGACGTAGCGCCCAGAGGCGATCGGTTGGAGGGGGAACTCGTCGGTCTGCTGGAAGACGGTGCCGTAGGACCGGGCCCTTCCCCGGTCCCCTTCGACGTCGATGATCACATTGGTGATCACGTGCTTCGTTCGCGGCGTGCCGTCGGGATATATCCGGGTCTGCTCGCAGAACGCCTTAACCTGCGTGCTGCCCTCGTAGCTTGAGACGCGCTCCCCATCGGAATGCTCGATGCGATAGGTGGCATGCTCGAACATCGCCCCCACATCGGCGTACCGACCGGCATCCACATGCTCGGCGTAGGTCACGAGCAAGGTGTTGATCGCGTGCCAATCGGCGAACGTGGTTGGTTCGCGATGCTCCATGACGTGACCGCTCAGGCGGTGACCTGATCGAGCGCGGCGTCCTCCCAACGCTCGCCCTCGGGTACGACGACTTCCAGGGCGTTCGGAAGTCGAGCGCCCTCTGCGGCCAGGGCACTGCCGGGCGGAAGCTCCCCGGACCCGGCGGCACTCAGCGCGTCCAGCAGCATCTGCCTGGCGGTCGCCACCGCGACATCGCTAGAGGAGAGGTGTTCCTTGCTGCGATCGATGATCGGGCCCATGCTGCTTTGGATGACCGCGTCCTCCTCGAGCAGGCTCCGCCCGAATCCGGTGAAATGGCCGGCAGCCATGAGGGCGCGATCTTGGCCCCACGCGGTCCATCGGTCGCCTCGGACACCCGTGTAGTCCCGCGGGTCCGGTTGGTACTCGGCATCCTGCATGCAGATCTCGGTCGGCGGCTTGGCGCTGTGCGCGGTGTCCCCGAAGTACCCGAAGAACAGCAGGTGGTGGGTGTCGTCCATCGGCGAGAGAACGAAGACCGATCCCGCACGGGGCATCGAGCGGCCCACTGGGGTGATGGTCACGAGCGGCATCAGGTGCTCTGTGATCCGCACGTAGGTCTGGCCTTCGGCAGTCTTACGCAGCGCCGCTGCACGCAGCCCATAGGGGGTGGACTGGGTCTCGTACCTCGGTGGCTGGTCGAGAGCCATCGTCAGGTTGGAGTGTTCGGCCATCTTGGCGGCCTCAGCGATCCACGTCTGGTGCAGCAGGCCGACATGGGCCGAGTCGATCGTGCCCTCGATCCCTTGGAGCCAGTTGCAGGGGACACGCGAGACGCACCAGTAGCGATAGAGGTCCTCGTCGGCGAAGGGGAGCTCGGGGAAGGCGGGCGCATCGGTGCCACCAAGCCACACCCAGGCCAACCCACCACACTCGTGCACCGGGAAATGGACCACGGGCACGCTCGCCGCGAATTGTTCGGCCCTCACGGCCTGGTTCGGGCACTCGACGACGCAGCCCGAGACGTCCATCTTCCACCCGTGATAGATGCAACGCAGGCCGTTGCCCTCCGCTCGAGCCAGGAGGAGCGACGCTCGGCGATGCGGGCACAGCTCGTCGAGAAAACCGACCCGGCCGTCCTCGGCCCGGAAGGCGACGTAGTTCTGGCCCAGCAGGCGGACGGGCATCGGTGCCTGGCCGTGCACGAGCTGATCCGAGAGCCCGAAGGGCAGCCAGTAGTTCGCCCGCATGAGCCGGCCCATAGGAGCCTCACCCTCCACGAGGGTCATCAGCTCGTTCTCAGCCAGCGTCGTCATGACGTCTCCTTCGAGTTCGGTCTCAGGGAAGGGGTTCGCTGATCCGTTCAAACTGCGTGCCGAGGGTGTCCGGAGGACTTTGCTGGCGCCAGAGCTCAACTGCGAACGACACCATCACAAACGAGTAGATCAACCGCAACAAGTTGACCGCATCCTCGGGCATGTCGTCGAGTGGAAACTTGTCGCAGTAGGCGATCGCTTCCCCGACCTCGGGGATGATGGCGTCGTAAAAGGCCTGCATGTCGTCGATCGAGCTCGACATTCGCTCGGCCCAGCGCTCGCGCTCGGTCGCTAGCGACCACCTGGCGGCGAACTGCTCAAAATCGGCGAAATCACTCGGAAGGAGTGCCATCACGCCCGCACCCCCGCCGGCTCGCGCTGGTACTCGTGTACCCAGTCGGCCGTGGCCTTGTGGAAGTTGCGCACCAGCACCTCCTGGTCGTTCAGCGGGAACTGGTCGATGACCCCAGATTCCAGGCCCAGCTGCGTGGCCTCAAGCGTGTTGGCGTCCTGCAGCGAGTACTCCTTGAACGACACCGCCGCCATCTCTCGTCCGACCCGTTCCGAGGCCGACTCGGCCGGCAACGAGTAAACGTTGCCCTCGAAGACGAGCGTGTTGTGCGAGGTGGGCCAGAACTGGTGGGTGTTGTACCAACCGGCTTCCCAGATCAAGATCGCGAAATTAGGGAAGAACTGGAACGACGAAAGTCCCCAGGGGTCGATCTTGCCGGGGTTGATGCCCGGCGGCAGCTCGCCGAGGTCCGACTTGTCCCACGGTCCGAACAGCCCGCTGCGCGTGGCGAGGTCGGCCGGCTTCACGTTCTCCTTCGGCATGTCCCACACCCGGTGTAGTGAACCCGCCGTCGTAACCAACCCATGCGGGCCCTCGACCTGATAGTGCGGCGCCTCGTATCCCATCTGCGTGATCGCAGCCCGCAACTGGCTCGGGTGCTGGCCAACGTGCACGACGGGTGCATGGTAAAACTCCATGAACGCGTCCGAGAACACCTTCCAGTTCGAACGACACTCGACTCGGAAGGCGTACCGGTCGGTCATCTGCCCGAAGGGGTAATCCTCCACCCCGAGCAGCATCGGACCGAGGAACTCGCGGAGCGATTGGGCCGGTTGTTCCGAGAAGTTCACGAAGATGAATCCTGCGAACACTTCACAGTGCACGGGCACCAACCCGTAGTCGGCCTTGTCGAGGTTGAAGAACTCGCCCTCCTGCTGCGCGAACACGCAGGCACCGTCGAGTCCATACCGCCACCCGTGGTACTTGCAGGTGAACTGGCGCACCGTTCCGCTCGTATCCTCGTTCGGGAAGTCCTGCCACACGAGCTTGTTGCCGCGGTGTCGGCAAACGTTGTGAAAGGCGCGCACGTCGTCACCGTCGCGCACCACGACGATCGACGTGTTGGCGGCGGCGATGTCCTTGGTGAAATACCTTCCGGTGCGCGGAATCTGCTCGAGCCGCCCGACCTGGAGCCATGCCCGCTTGAAGATCGCCTCCCGCTCGTGCTGGTACCACTCCGGAGAAATCGAATCCTCGTACGAGAGCGGACCAGTACCGAGCTGCGGGTAGTGCTCCGTCCAGCTCCCTGCTGCCGGCTTCGGATAGCGAGCCATTATTTTCAGTCCTCCCGCTTCGGCACCGCATCGAAATTAGGTTCCCCACGGTAACCGGTCAACCGACCGGTCGGTACAACAATCATCAGGCGCCGAGGCGGCTCAGCATCTCGCCGGCCCGCTCGATGCTGGCGGCGATCGAATCTCGGTAGCCGGCCGCCTCGATCCGCGGACCGAGGATCTCGAGGTCGAACGGACCTTCGTACCCGGCCTCGAGCATCAAACCCATCATCCGCTCCACTGGGATGTTCCCCTCACCAATGGCGGAGCGGTTCGGCATGTCGAAGGTGCCGAGCTTGTAGTCGCAGATCTGGACCAGCCCCACAAGATCGATGTGCTTGTGCACGAGCTCGTCCAGGCCGCGCTCATACCACGACGAGTAGAAGTCGACGACGATCGCCATGTCGGCCAGGACTGCGAGGTCCATGGCGTCACGGACGCAATGCACGAAGCTCACGTCGGTGCGCAGGGGATTCGTCGGCTCGAGAGCAACCCGCACACCGAGCTCGTTGGCGCGAGCCACGTGCGGCGCCATTTCCTCGCAGAACTTAGCGGCGGCCTCTTCCCACGGCGTCGAGCCCGCGCTTCCCGTGATGATGTAGAGCACCGGCGTTCCGATTGCGCCGGCGAACTCCAGCGATGGCACGATCCCGTCCCGGTAGCACGACATGCTCGATACGGACAGGCCGGCGTCGAGGACGGCCTTCCGGGCCGCATCCCATCCGGCGAGTTCGAGCTTCGGGGAGATGAGCCCGACGTTGTCAATCCCGAGATCGGCCCACAGGACCAAGTCGTCTTCCAGCGATTGGTTCATGGAACAGATCGCGTTAACCGAGAGGCGTGGATGCAAAGCCGTCTCAGTCCGTCGTGACGACCGATCGTTCCGGCCCCACCTCAGTGCCGCTTCCCGACGGCGATCTCCGGAGCGAACAGATCCTCCAAGTTTCCGGTCTTCAGCGCGACGTTCCAATCGTGGTGGCTGATCCGCCAACCCTCTGGTGTCCGGACCAAGCGGGTCGGCTGGATGCCGAAACTCTCGTAGAACTTTCCGGTTCGCGGGCCGGCGCCATGGTGCATGGCGCGGACGTGAACCACGACTTCGGCGTCGTCACCGTGGATCACCGGGGTCATGGAAGCGACGTGGTGATAGGTGACGATCTCGGCGCTCCCTGACATGTGCTGCATCGCCCCGACCACTTTGGACCGGCCCTCCATGAGGGAGTCCGGCGTCCACCGGGCGGTGGTGTCCTCGGTGAAGACCTCGTGCATCTGGTCCCACCCCTTCGTATCCACCAACTCGAAGTAGCGGACCACGACGTCGGTGACCGCGAGTCGGTCGACGACACCGGACAGCTCGTCAGCATTCACCGTTCAACCCTCCACCGTTATGGCGGCCTTGGGACAACCCTGCACCGCTTTGAAGAGACTCTCGCGAAGGGACTCGTCCGGGTTTTCGTCCAGGACCCGGACCACATCCTCGTCGTCGTCGAGGGCGAAGACCTCGGGACACGCCGAGACGCAGACGCCGTGGGCGTCGCATCGCTCCTCGTCGATGGTCACCTTCATGTCCTCTCCTCAGTCGCCGTCACGGCTCACCTTCGGACGAGCTTTCGGGCCATGAACAGGACGTGGTCACGCTCGTAGTCATCCGCCATGTCCGGGTGAACCTCGCGCAGATGAGCGAAAGCCACCTCCACGATCTCGTCCTCGGACAGGCCGGTCAGGGTCGTCCCACACGGGCAGTCGAGCACGTAGTGGAAGGTCAGGTCGCTCACGAGTGGAACCGTACCGGCACGGTCCCGAGACCTTGAAGAAATGGGTTCGCCCAACGCTGCGGCTCGCTCGTGAGTTCCCAGTCCGGGAACCGGGCCAACAGTCGTTCGAGGATAATCCCGGCGTCGGTCCGCACGAGCAGCGCGCCCGGACAAGAGTGCTCGCCGTAGCCGAACGACTGGTGGTCCTTGTCGAAGGACCGGGTGACGTCGAACTCGTCTGGTCGATCCCAGACATCCTCGTCACGGTTGGCGCTGGCGTAGGCCATGAGGACGTAGTCGTCCTTGTGGATGAGTTGCCCGCCCAGCTCCACGTCTTGGATGGCGGTGCGGCACCCGGACCAGTTCAGCGGGTAGTAGCGCAGCGTCTCTTCGATGGCGTTGGCCACCAGGTCGGGCTGCTCGGCCACGAGCCGGCGCTGGTCGGGATGCTCAGCCAATGCCCTCGCGACGAATCCGAGTAGCGCCCTGGTCGTCTCACCGGCGTTGACGAACGTGTGCATGAACGAGATTGCCATGCCGTCCGGTACCGGGCCGCCGTCGTACTCCGAACCGGCGATGATGCTGGTCAGGTCGCCCTCTTCACCTGCGCGGTCCTGTCGATCGGCGAGGAGCTCACCGCAGTAGGAATGGAACTCCTCGACCAGCTTGTTGATCCGCTGCGCCTCGGCCGGATCGCGCTTGGGATCGATGGTGATCGCCTGCATCTGCGCCGAGGCCATCTCGATGAACCGCTCCCGCATCTCTCGCGGCACGCCGATCAAATCGGTCATGAGCGCCGCCGGGATGCGTCCGACCGTGGTGACAAAGTCGACCTCGGCGTCCGGTTCGATCTCGCCGATGAACTCGTCGGCGATCTCGGCGATGCGGGGCTTGAGGCTGCGGACGAGACTGGGTCGCAACGCCTTCATCAGGATGCTGCGGATCTGGCCGTGGCGAGGCGGGTCCGAGATCATCAAGCTTTCAAAATTGGGGTCCCCCATGGAGAGCTTCCCGTGCGCGATCGCCCTCCGGGTCTCGGCCGGGCTGAGGTTCCCCTCCCGGATCTTTTCCTGCGCCCAATCGGGAAGCTGGTGGATGACGGTCGACGGGTCGCTTGCGTCACCGATGGCAAACCCGAAACGGCTAGAGAACAGCTCGGGATGGCTGCCGACAAAACGCTGGTCCTCCCACTTGGACAGCACCCACAGCCCGGTGGGGTAGCCGGCCGGTTCGTACCAGTACACGGGGGCGGCATGCCGCTGGGCCGCAATCGACGCGTACATCTCGTCGGGTTCCTGCAGGTAGAACGCGGCGTCCTCCCACGCAGGCCACTTCACCGCTGTCGCATCTGTCGTCATGCCGCGGTCATTTCAGTCGGACCACGGTTTCTGGTCCCATGGCCGGTCGAGGCCCTGCATTCCCGCACCGAACGGGAAAAACTGCCGTTGGGCCCACATCTCGGCCTGAAGGCCGTGGTCGAGTTCGTCCAGGAAGGCCCGCTTGAGGTTTTGCACGAGGATATGACGCGTGTTCCGGGTTGCGATCGGCGGGCGCATGGCGATCTGACGAGCGATCTCCCATGCCCGATCGAGGAGCTTGTCCTTGGACAGGACCTCGTGGACCACGCCCCACTCCCGGGCCTCTTGGGCCGTCAGCTTGTACCCCGTCAACAGCAGGTAGCGGGCGCGACTCGGACCGACAAGCGCCTCCCACATCACATGCTGCCCGTCGCCGGGCACCATCCCGCGCGGGAAGTGCGAGAGGTCCTGGAACCATGCGTCCTCGGACGCGAGCACGATGTCCATGAGAAGCGGCACCTCGGAGTGCATGCTGCAGGGGCCGTTGATCGCGGCAACCATGGGTACATCGATGGCCAACAGGTTCTCGAGGAGCATGCGGCCATACCAAGACTTCTCGTCCATGATCGACACACCCTCGGCGTCGGCATACGCGTTGTACAGCGGCTTGCCGCTGTCTGTGACCGGCCGGCCCCAACTGTGGTTGTAGGTGTCCCCGGTGCCGGTGTGGATCACCGCCCTGATCTCGCGATCCCCGGCGACATCGGCGAACGCATCGGACATCCCGTCATGTGACGCCCACTCCCAATGGAGGGGCCCGCCGTCGGTGTGACACTGCATGAAGAGGATGCCCTCTTCGCTCAGCTCGAACTTGTAGTTTGCGTAGCTGTCCTTGTACTCCGCGAAACGGGTTCGCTTTACCAACCGTCCCCCTCCGGAACTCGCAGGCACTTTTGTACCGACCAGTACAGCCTATGGCGGCTCAAAGTACCCCATAGCTCGCACCTGGTCCCGACCGTATAGCTGCCGCTATCTGGACCTAGCCGAGCGGGGGAAAGGGGCCACGAACCATCGGTCGACACCGACGGTCGGTGGCGCCCGGCCAGCCCTTTCGCGAGCCCGGCCGCCTCGTGGGTGCGACGATCGGCCGGACGTTTGTCGGGGCGGGCGATCCAGCCGTTGCGACCGGCTCCATGACGGTGTTCGACCGCTAGTCGGGTCACTAGCCGCGTTTGTCCGCACAAACCCACCCGATGCGATCGCTTCAGCTTGATCGACTGCCCCGTTGTGGAATCCGCCAACGACACGCACCCGTGTAGCGTCGGTGCCCATGCCGCTTGCTGAAGCGCGTGTCGAACCTCGGCGAAGCCAGAACTGGCGAGCGCGGTACGAGGCGATCGTGGACACCTCGGCACGGGTCTTTGCGCAGCGCGGATACCACGCCACAGGGATCGCGGAACTCTGTGCGGCCAACGGTCTCGGTAAGGGAGCGCTCTACCACTACATAGGTTCGAAAGAGGAGCTTCTCGCCGCCATCCACGACCGCGTCATGGATGAAGTGATGCTCAGCGCTGATCGAGCCGTGGAAACGGAGCGGTCACCATCGGCTCAGCTGGCCCTGCTCGGGGACGAACTGCTGGAGATCATCTATTGCTACCCCGATCATTCGTGGGTGGTCCTCCATGAGTTCCACGGACTCACCGGCGAACGCGCTGAGCGGTTCCACGTGCGTCGACATGAGTACGAGCAGAAGGTCGAGGCGATCCTGCAGGCCGGCATCGAGTGCGGGGAGTTCGGTGACGTCGACGCGAGGCTCACCGCTCTCGCGTGGCTCGGTATGCACAACTACAGCTACCTGTGGCTCAAGCCGGGCGGGAGCCTGTCGGCTCACGACGTGGCAAAGCCTTTCGCTGAGATCTTCATCCGGGGGATTACCAACCGGAAGACTTAGAACGCGGCAATAGGTGTCAGACGAGAACCACCCGCCGGCCGTTGTGGATGCCAGAGAAGGTTTTGGGTCGATCCGCTCCAACGAATCGGTGGAGGTTTGCTATTCATGCTCGCGCTTTCACCGAAGGTGATCGCAGTTCGTCAGGATGCTCCGAACCTGGAGGTGATCTGTGCTGTCGAGACGAATCAGTTCGAGGGTGCACGCTTCGACGCGACGGTTTCGAGCTCTGGCCGAGTTCTCGGAACTGATCAACACAAGCATGTTGACGGCAAGCCGTCGTGATCCCAGAATGCGAGCATGACCCGTATACCGAAGTTGCTCGCCGATGGCTTCGTCTTCGCTGAGGGACCCCGTTGGCGCGGTGAGCGACTCTGGTTCTCTGACATGCACGGCGAGGCGGTCCGGACGGTGGATCTCCGCGGACGGCTGGAAACCGTGGCTGAACTCCCGGGACGCGAGCCTTCAGGGCTCGGCTTCCTTCCCGACGGAACGCTGCTAGTGGTCTCGATGCTCGAACCGGAGATTCTCCGCATCGACGGTCGGAACGTGACCGTCCACGCCAACCTGAGTCCGTTGGTCAGCGACCGGTGCAACGACATGGTCGTAGACGGCCGGGGCAACGCCTACGTGGGCACATTCCCCCCCGTTTCGGACCCGCGCGGCGTACTCGTGCTCGTCGAGCCGGACGGTTCGGCTCGAATCGTGGCGGAAGACATCACGTTCCCGAACGGCTGCGTGGTCACGCAAGGAGGGCGCAGGTTGATCGTGGCCGAGTCACTCGGCCGTCGGTTTACCGAATTCGACATCGCCCCGGACGGCTCGCTCACCGGTCGCCGGGTGTTCGCAGAGTGCGCGCCGTATGGACCCGATGGCATCTGCATCGATGCCGAAGGTGCGCTTTGGGCAGCCATGCCGCTAGCGCACGAATTCCAACGTATCGCTCCGGGTGGCGAGATCCTTGAGCGCATCCCGATGGCCGAACGGCTCGCGATCGCTTGCACCCTCGGCGGCCCGGAGCTGCGCACACTGTTCCTGCTGACCTCAAAGGAGCTCCCGGGCGAATCCATCAAAGGCACCCACGACGCCACGATTCACATCGTCGAAGTGGACATCCCTGGTACCGGTTCACCGTAACCGCATCGTCAATACGACGGCGGCGACCTGGGTGAAGCTCAGCAGCAGACCCTTCGACGGCGAGTCACGACAGCAGGTCCCTGGCCTACAGGAGCTGCGAGACGGACCCGCCTGCCGGCACCGACGCCGAACGGAACCGGCTGCTCCCAGATCGAGCAGCGACTACGCGAGCGTCAGCTGACGGGCGTTCTCCACCATGATCTTGCGCTGGTCGTCAATCGAGAACTCTTCGACGTTCTTGAAGAAGTCGCGCGGATGCCGGAGTCCCTCCGCGTGTGGCCAGTCCGACCCGAACAAGATCCGCTCGACCGGGAGGTGCTGCGCCAGATCGGCAACGCTGTCCTCGACGAACGGTGCCACCCAACAGTTGTCGCGGAACTGGTCAACCGGGTTCTTCGTGAACATGCCGGGGTTCTGGCCGTGCAGCACCTGGAGGCCTTGAAGCAGGTCGCCCACCCACGTACCGCCGTTCTCGATGTAGGCGACGCGCACACCCGGGTTGCGCTCGAAGAGCTTGTCGGCCACGAGGACGGCGGCGAAGTCGTGAACTAGGCGGTGCTTCATGAGCATGGAGATGATCGTCGATGCCGCCGCGTCACCCATTCCCGTCGAAGTTACCGACCGCCCCCACTCCTCCGAAATCGCCTGATTAACCTTCGTGTAGCCGTCCTCGAAGCCCGCATGCGGTGCCACGACCACCTTGGCTTCGGCAACGCGGGCCCAGAACGGATCGAACATTGGGTCGGCCGGCGACTTCGTGCCGTCGGGCGTGAAGGCGGGACCGTTGCGAATCGAGACGACGCGGGCGCCGTGCTCGATACACCACTCGAGCTCCTCGACGGCGAGCTCGACGTCGGACAGGGTCAGGAATGGCACGCCGAAGATCCGGTTCCGGTAAGAGAAGCCCCAATCCTCCTCGAGCCAACGGTTAAACGCGCTGAGGATATGTACGGACGCCTCGATGTCAGGCTGCATCGGGCCCTCCATGCAGACGGCCTGCGACGGGAATATCCACAGGGCCTCGACCCCTTGCTCGTCCATGCACCGCAGGCGGGCGTCGCGATCGAACCACTCCGGGTGCGCCTTCGGGTCCTCGCATGAGAGCTCATCGCCCAGGCGAGCCTTGTCGCTCTTGCCGGCGAAGTAGTCGTACAGCGCGCCGGGCCGGGGGCGCGGGTGCACGTCGCCGGGCCCAGGGAGGATCGGATGGATCCGGTCGCCGATCACGTAGCGCGGCTTGCCGTTGCCATCGAGGTCTACGAGGCGCACGCCCCGCTCCGCGAACTTGGGATCGCGATAGCGGGTGAAGGCATCGCTCGTCTCCCAGTAGTGGTTGTCGGCGTCGAAGATCGTCTTGATCGCCTCGTTGCCAGTGGTCATACCCGGTCCCCCCTACGCCGCGCCATGCCGCAGCAGCTGGCCCGGCGTAGCGTCGGTACACTCGCCATCGATGAACGTCGTCTGACCGTTCACGATGATCCGGTCGTAGCCGACGGCCTTCTGGACAAGCCGCCACTCGCCGGCCGGGTAGTCAAACAGCCGCTCCTGATCGAGGCAATCGACGGTGTCGGGGTCGTAGACGACGACATCGGCCGGCTTACCTTCCGCGATCGACCCACGGTCCTTTAGGCCGACCGCCATCGCCGGGTAGGCCGACAGGCGCCAATGGGCGTCCTCAAGCGACATGATCTCGCACTCGCGCACCCAGTGGGCCAGCATCTCGGTGGCGTACCGACCGGTCGTGATGAACTTCGTGTGCGCGCCGCCGTCGCTGACGCCCGGGAGCGCCATCGTCGAGTTGGCCACCTCTCGCATCGCCTCCGGGTCCATCTCGACCATGGTCGTGCCGAATCCCGCCTTCAGGTGGGTGGCGACGGCGACGTCGAGCATGGCGTCGAGGAGGTCCTTGTCCTCGCGAGCCGCGATCTCACCGATCGTCCAACCCTCGTACCGCTCCTTCAACTCCTGAGCGTTGGGTGCGTCGCTCGAGATCCAGTTGACTTTGATCTCGGCCAATGGGTAACGGGCCGCACCGAACCCGCCGCCGTACTGTTCGATCGCCGCCTTCAGGCCGACGCGACGCTCCGGGTCGGCAAACTTGACAATCTTCTCCTCGATGGTGCCGAGACAGGCTTCGCGCCACGCGGCGTCTGCGTCCATGAGGTTGTACTCCTCGAGGTTGATCTCCGAACGGAACCGCACCGTGCTGGCCTGGGCCCACACGCGGACGCCCTCCTCTTCGTTTAGCTGCCGCAGGCGCTCAATGGCCTCCCGGTGCGGGTACCGCATCTCACCGTGCTGGTTAACCTCGCCGGTGACGCCCAACGCGTTCCAGATGATCGGCCGGCCGCTCTCCCGGGCGATCAGTGCCGCGGCGTCCATTGAACCCGTGATCTGGGTTGTACCCCGGCCGATCTTGCGAAGAGCCCGCGAGAAGGCGACCAGCTCGCGCTCGGTCATCATGTCGGTGACCATCGGGGAGCCATCGAAGTCGCGCTGGACGTTGAAGACGTCACCCAACAGCTGCGCGCTCCAGCCGCATCCGCCGGCCTCCATCGCCTCTTCGAGGAGCTGGCACATCTTCTCTAGCTCCTCGTCGCTCGCCCGCTGCTCCTTCGCCTTTTCGACCCCAACGACGTAGGCGTACAGCGGCGCCAACGGCACCAGCGACATCATGTTCACGCCCTTCGGCGTGCGGTCAATACTGTCGAGGAACTCCGGGAACGTCACCCAGTCCCAGGGCATCCCAGCCCGCATCGTCTTCAGCGGCACCGCCTCGTTCCGAGAGACGGTCAGCATGGCCCGGTCCTGGTCTTCAGGACGGCACGGCGCGAACCCGAAGCCGCAGTTGCCAATCACCACGCTCGTGACGCCGTGCCAACCAGACATTGTGCACCACGGGTCCCAGAACACCTGGCTGTCGTAGTGCGTATGCAGGTCGACGGCGCCCGGAGCGACGATCTTGCCGGAGGCGTCGACTACCTCGGCCCCGTCGGCAGCGTCGACCGAGCCGATCATGGCAATCCTGCCGTCCTTGATGGCGATGTCAGACCGGAAGCGCGGCGTGCGGAGCCCGTCGATGACGGTGCCCCCTTTGATGACGATGTCATAGGTCGACATTTCCGCTCCTTTGAGGTTCGCGAGACTAAAATTCACGTCCGATTGGTGGTTGTTGCGGCTGCTTGCTGTGGTGGTGGCTGGGCTACGAGAACGTCAGCTCGCGGGCGTTTTCGTACATGATTCGGCGCTGGTCGTCGACCGAGAAGTTGGCGACGTTCTCGAAGAAGTCCTTCGGCTCCGGGAATCCTTCGCCATGGGGCCAGTCCGAGCCGAAAAGTATCCGCTCGGACGGGAGATGCCGGGCGAGCTCGTCGACGCTCTCTTCGACGAAAGGCGCGACCCAGCAGTGCTCGATGAACTGGTCCCTCGGGTTGCTCAGGTAGTCGCCGCCATGGCCCAGGTACTCAAGGGCTTGCAGCAGCGACGGGACCCAGGCGGCGCCATTCTCGATGTAGGCAACCTTCAGCCGCGGAAACCGCTCGAAGAGCCGATGGCCCACGAGGATGTAGGCGAAGTCGTGGACGATCCGGTTCTTCATGAGCGCTCCGAAAACCGAACCGCCCCCCATCATCCGCATGTTTTCGTGGGACGCCTCGGGCCCCGGGATCGCTGACGCACCCCACTTCCGGTCCAGCAGCATGTACATGTCGGCGTAGGTGTTGTCCGCACCGTCGTGCGACGACACGACGACACCGGACTCCTGCGCGAGCCCCCAAAAGCGGTCGAAGATCGGATCGGCCGGTGACCGAAGTCCCTTCGCCGTTACCGCCGCGCCGTGGCGGATGGCAACCACCCGGGCACCGCGATCCAAGCACCACTGGAGCTCGGCGGCGAGCGCGTCGGGATCCGACATGTTCAGGTACGGCACGCCGAAGATGCGGTCCTTATAGGCGAAGCCCCACTCGTCTTCGATCCAGCGGTTGAAAGACCGACAGACCTCGATAGCCGCCTCGACGTCGCTCTCCAACATCGGCGCCTCGAGTACCACACCCTGCGAAGGGAACATCCACACTGCCTCGACGCTCTGCGCGTCCATCACCTTCAGCCGCGAGTCGCGGTGGTACCACTCGGGGTGCTCTGATGGCGGCTCATTGAACGATGCCAAGAATTCCTGCCGGGACAGCTTCCCCGAGAAGTAGTCCATGAACGAGCCCGGCTTCGGCCTCGGATGGACGTCTCCTGGTCCTGGAAGCGCCTGGAACACCTGACCGTCCAGGACGTACCGCACGACACCGTCGACCTCTTTCACTTGCACCCCGCGCTCGGCAAATTTCGGATCCCGATAGCGGGTGAAGGCGTCGCTCGCCTCCCAATAGTGGTTGTCGGCATCGAAGATGACCTTGATCTCGTCTCTGACGTTGGCCATGCGGAACCCTCAATCCTTCGGGAGATGCGAAATCGGTGCCACTTATTAGCGGATCGTACAGCAAGTGATTGGGTACGGTCCACGCCCAATTCTGTGCGGCGACGAGGCTGTCGGCGCCGATTGATGCCGAAGCACGCGGGTGGAAAGGCGGGGTCGGAGCGCGCCCTACTCGCTGCACAGCCGAGATCATCAGCCGAACGCGGGTCAGCGGCGATTTCTTACCAGCATCGGCGCGTGCCCGGCCTGCCGACCCACCATTTCGGCACCAAGGACGCGCTCGTCTTCCACGTCGTCCCCAGCCCATAAGACCGCTTCCCCGCGACTGTGGCCGCGATCGAGCGAGCCCATCGGGACATCAAGGACCTATCCGTCGTCGAGGTGATGCGGACCGCTGTCGGGCGCCTACCTCGAGCTGATCGAACCCCCCGTCGACCTCCCGGGAGGCATCGATATTGCCAAGGCGCGGTACATTTTTGATTCTGAAATCAGATTCGACTCCGCAGCCGACGGCCGCGGAGCACGAATCTCGCGGAGGATGACGCCATGGCGCGCGATCCCTGGATCTTCGACTTCGACAACCACTACTACGAGTCGGAAGACGCGTTCACGAGGCACCAGGACCGCAGCCTCGGGAACCGAGGGATCCGTTGGGCCGACATCGACGGCAAACGCCGGCTCCTCGTGGGCGGCATGATCAACTCTTACATCGCCAACCCGACTTTCAACCCGGTCTCCAAACCTGGCGCGCTGTACGACTGGTACCGCGGCAATCCGCGACAACAGCAGATCAGGGAAGCATTCGGCGAACTCGGCCCGCTGCGCCCGGAGTACCGGGACCGTGACGTGCGCCTCAAAGTGATGGACGACCAGGGCCTGTCGGGTGCGCTGCTGTTTCCCACGCTCGGCGTAGGTGTCGAGGACGCACTTAAGCAGGATGCCGAGGCATGCTCCAAGGTCTTCCACGCTTTCAACCGGTGGCTTGATGAGGATTGGGGCTACAGCTACCGCGGACGGCTGTTCGCGGTGCCGTACATCGCCCTACTCGACCCGGGCGCCGCTGCTGAGGAGCTGCGGGATGTGGTCGATGCAGGCGCCGTCGTCGTGAACGTGCGGAATGCGCCGGTCCCAGTCCCGGGCGGCTACCGCTCGCCATTCGACCCCGTGTACGACGCATTCTGGGGGCTCGCACAGGAGGCGGGCGTTGTCGTCGCCACCCATTCGGGCATCGAGGGTTACGACGCAATAGTGCAGATGTGGGAGCCAGGCGCGGGTGAGAACTCGCTGTTCCGCTCCCCGCTTCGGGGAATCATTACTAAGGGCCGAGCCGTCAGTGACTTCTATGGCGCCGCTCTATGTCACAAGGTTTTCGAGCGCTTCCCCGGCCTCCGTCTCGCGAGCGTCGAGAACGGTGCGTCATGGGTCCCCGACCTGTTGCACCGCTTGGACGACGCAGCCAACCGCAACCCCGGCTACTTCACCGATCACCCACGCCAGGTGTTCGGTGAGCACGTGTGGGTTACGCCGTTTTGGGAAGGCCGCATTCCCGATCTGCTTGCCGACGTGCGCGCCGATCGGTTGCTCCTCGGTTCCGACTGGCCGCACGCCGAAGGCACCCGCGAACCGGCCGACTTCGTCACCGAGACCCTCTCGGGGGTTCCGAACGAGGCTGTCTCCCTGATCGCCCGGGACAACGCGCTGGCGCTGCTCGGCCTGCCGCTTGACTGAGTTCCGGCGACTCATCTCGCGTCAACCGGATGACCCAGTCCGATCACGATTTCCCATCTCGCAGGTGTTCCAGATTCCTCTGGAAAAGCGGCTCATCGAACGAGGCGGTTTCTGCGGCAATAGCACCCGTGAGCCAAGAACTCACGGCGTGCTGCAGTGTCCGGTTCAGCAACGCTTTCGTTTCGCGCAGGCCCTGCGGCGGCACGCTCGCCATGCGCTCGGCGAGTTCGAGTGCGACGCTCAGCGCCGTGCCGGTCGGCACCACGCGATTTGCGAGTCCGAGCTGCACTGCGTCCGCCGCGGGAACTCGATCACCGAGGAAGATGAACTCCTTGGCGCGCAGCAAGCTTGTCAGTAGGGGCCACATGAGTCCCCCACCGTCGGCAGCAACCAACCCGAGCGCTACATGAGGGTCTGCGAAGTACGCCTGTTCCTCGACGATGACGAGGTCGCTCATCGCAGCAAGGCTGCATCCGAGGCCAACAGCGGGGCCGTTCACCGCAGCGATGATCGGCACCCGAACGGCGGTCATCGCACGAACGGTCTCAGCTGCCTCCGCCATGATGGCGTCCCGCAACCCGGTGTCGCCGACCATTCGATCCAGCAGGCCAAGGTCGCCGCCGGCACAGAACGCCCTGCCGGAACCCGTTATGACGATCACTCGAACATCAGGCTCAGCGTCCAGTTCTTGCCAAATCCGGGCGATCTCGCCGTGTAGCGCTTCGTTCGCGGCATTGAAGGCGCTTGGACGGTTGAGCGTAATGAGGCGAATCGGCCCCCTCGCTTCGACTAACAGCTCCTGCTCGGAGCCGCGGGCCGTCGTACCGTCACCCATGTCTTCCTCCATTCATCTGCTCGGTGCATGTATGAGGTCATGCCAGTGTCCCGACAAGACCTCAATCGAAGAGCCGTGGTGGCCGATCCGGAAGGAAAACCTCGCGTTACTCCTCGAGATCTTTCCCCGGGACCAGTCATCGGGCCAGACGGGCAAAGAATGAACGGCAAACTCCCGCTGACCCACACTCATCAGGTCCAAAGCAAAACACTCGTCAAGATCGGGGCTCACGCGGGAGTCCGAGTCCCCACTCGGCGATCGTGTTGCGCTGGATCTCGTCAGTGCCGCCGCCGATGCGTAGGCCGGGAGCGAACAGGAATCGCTCGTTCCACGGCTCCGCCGTCGCGTCGGCGGAGCCAATCGCCGAGACGCCCAACAGCTCGAGCGCGGCGTTCGCTGTGAGTCGCGCGTGCTCCGAGTACAAGAGCTTGGCGACGGATCCCCCGGCAGGGACCGGGGGGCCCGACGCCATCCTCGCCTGGAGAAGATCGAGAAGCCGCTCGCGGGCAACGACACCCGCCACGGTCTGGCGAACGAGCGGATCGTTGTTTCCTTCCAGTTGGCGCGCCAGCGCGACCAGCTGCACTGCTCCACGACCACTTGTGCCGCCACCGATAGCCGCTCGTTCGTGGCGGAGCATGGTCCGCAGGACTGCCCAGCCACCGCCAAGCTCGCCGATCAGTCGGGACTTCGACACGAATGCCTCGTCTAGGAACACCTCGTTGAAGTGGTACGCACCCGACATCTGCCGGAGTGGCCGCACGTCAACACCGGGTTGGGCCATCGGCATGGCAAAGCACGAAAGTCCACCACGGCCAGGAACGGACCGGTCGGTGCGCGCAATGAGCAGTGCGTGGTCGCTGCTCCCGGCACCCGATGTCCAGACTTTCTGACCCGTGACCGACCACCCTCCGTCCACCGGCGTCGCGAGTGTGCTGACACTGGCGAGATCCGAACCGGCTCCGGGTTCCGAAAGCAGCTGGCACCAGGTCTCCTCGCCACAGATCACTCTCGGAAGGTGATCGAGACGCTGCTCGTGCGTTCCGTGGACGAACAGGACGGGCGGCACCATTTCGAGGGCGACGGCCATCATCTTGGTCGACACGCCGTAGCGCGACTGCTCTTCGGCCACGACGTCGTCCTGCCACACCGGCGCACCGGCACCGCCATACTCCTTCGGCCATGAGCGACCGGCGAGCCCGGCGTCGTACAGCTTCTGCTGCCACTGTCGTGTCACATCGAGCGCCGCGCGCTCGCGTGCCCGGTACTCCGCCTTGGTCGTCGAGGTCACGACATGAATAGCCGAGAAGTCCTGGGGGCTGCCCTTGGCCGGGGCGTGCTCATCGAACCACTCCCGCACGGCCGTCCGGAAAGCCGAGGGGGTGGCGAGCCCATCGATGCCCGATGGCCGGATCGCGCTCGCGCTCACAAGCCTCCAATTCTGAGCACTCGCCTGGCGTTGTCCCGGAGGAACTTGGGCCAAACGTCGTCGTTCAGAGGCACCGTGGGGAGCTCGTCCATGATCCGATCGAGCGACAACCCCATCGGGAAGTACCCGCCGTAGATCAATCGGTCCGCTCCTCGCGTGTTCGCGTAGTCGATCACTGCCTGTGGGTAGTACTTTGGCGCGAATGCGGACGTCGAGTAGTGCAGGTTTGGCCACTTGATCATCAGCTTCACAGCGAGGTCGACCCACGGCTCCGCTCCGTGTCGCATCACGACGACGAGGTCTGGGAAGTCGTAGAGCACCTGGTCGAGGAGTTCTACCTTCTGCACAAGAGACGGGACCCGCGGACCGGCAATCCCGACGGTGATGAACACGGGTAGTCCGAGTTCGACGCACTTGGCATACACCGGGTACATGCGGGGCGCGTCGATCGCCACCTGTGGCGAGACGCCATGCGGGAATACCGACACGGCCCGTAGATCCCACTGTTCGTGGGCTTGCACCAATGCGCCGATTCCATCCATGCCGTCGTTCGGGTCGATCGTGAACGAGGCGAGGAACCGATCGGGATGGTCGGTCAGTGCCTTCTCCGCTGAGTCGGGTGCCGCGGTCAGGCTGATCAGACCTATCTCGATGCCGAACCGGTCCATCTCCGACAGCGTGAGCGTGACAGGGTCATCAACCGAGTGGTTTGGCACGTCGTGGAACATGTACTCGGCGGGCATGACCATCGACTTCGACTGTTCGTCCCGAAGCATCCGATGACGCATTGCCGCGTAGAGCTGATCGGGGTCCGATGGAAAGCCGATCAGTGTGTCAACGATGCCGACACTGAGTGGCGACGCCGGACTCATGCTGGTGGCCAGCCAATCTTCAACACCGCGGCATGAGCTACTTCTCCGGACGATCGCTGAGGCCGTCGGTGACGATGAATCGGCAGCGGCACTGATCAATTCGCCAGCCGTCGGCCGTGCGGACCAGATCGTCCTGGTACACAGCGTTTCGCGACTTGCCGGTGGTGCGGTCGACAAACAGAAGATTCCGCAGCGTCTGGGCGTGATCGCTGTCGAGGAACTCGATCACCGGTGGGCCGCCCAGGTGAAGACCACTCGGCGCACCGGACATCATGTCCCGCAACCCGGTCTGACCCTCGAAGGCGCGCCCATAGACGTGATACGCCGCATCGGGCGTGAACAGCCTGACCCACCCGTCGATGTCCTCGAGGTCGAGCATCAGGCAGTACCGGGCGAGCAGATTCCGGATCGCCGCATCGTCCTCGGCGTTCGTCTGCACCCGCCTCATGCTCGCGGCAGCCCCGGGGTCTGTCAATCGATGACGGCTCGCATGACCTCGGCAAACTTCGCGGGCTCGTAGCGACCGCGTCGGCGTGAAGGACCGGCGCTCCCCACGTTATTCGTGGTCCCGGTTGCGATCGGGCTTTCCCCAAGAATTCCAGGGCCGGCGGGATCACGGCGACCATCACTCGTTCGCATCAGCGGGCGGCGCCACGAGCAAAGTGCCCGATGTCATCCCGCCGTCGACGGTGAGCTCCGCACCGGTGACAAACGAAGCGCGGTCCGATACCAGGAAGCACACGACCTCAGCAACCTCTTCCGGCTCCCCGATCCGTCCCAGCGGGGTTGCTCCGAGCCGATGGCGAGCCTCCGGGTCGTCATCGCGCAAGACCATCGGTGTGGCGATCGGGCCCGGGAGCACGGCGTTTACGCGGATCCCATCGGCGGCCAGTTCGAGGGCTGCGACCTTTGTGAGACCGCGCAGCGCGAACTTCGAAGACACATAAGCGCCGTGCATGCTCCACGCCGTCAACGCGGCCGTCGACAGCGTGTTCACAATGGCGCCGCCACCCGCCCGTCGCAGATGGGAATGAACCGCCTGCATACCGTGGAAGGCCCCGAGGCAGTTGACGCGCCAGAGATCCTCGAAGGCCTGTGAGGTTTCCCGGTCGAGTCCCGCTCGACGAAGCACGCCGGCGTTGTTCACCAGGATGTCGATGCGCCCAAACGCGTCGGTGCCCTGCTCGAGGAACGTGACCCACGACGCCCGGTCACGGACGTCGAGACGACCAACGATGCCATCGTTGCCGAGTTCCTCCCCTACCGCGGCGAGCTCCTCAGTGAGCACGTCGCCGCCGATAACCCTGGCCCCCGCTGCAGCAAGCCGAAGTGCTATTGCTCGTCCCTGGCCCCTGGCTGCACCAGATACGACTGCCACCTTCCCCCCGAGCTCGTCCATCGCGTTTCTCAGCCGAGAAGAGGGTCGAGTCGAGCGCGGTCGTCTTCGCCGAGCCGGCGAAGACCGTCGCCCTTGCTCGGCCTCCAGAAGACGGCGTCGGCGCGCCAGGCCTCGCGGCGCAGCTGCTGCTTGTCGATCTTCATGCTGGCCAGCTTCGGGAGTTCTTCGGTAACGCGCACGAACGCCGGCCGCCACTTCGAGCCGAGGTCGGGCTGCTGGTCCAGAAACGCGTCAAACTCAGCGGGATCAAACTGCGCGCCCGAAACGAGTTCGAGCGCGACCATGACCCGGTCCCCGACGGGGTCGTCAGGTACGGCGTACACAGCCACCGAGCGGACTGCGGGGTAGCGGGCCACGATGACCCCCACCGGGTCGGCGGCGAAGTTTTCGCCGTCAACGCGAAGCCACTCGTTTGACCGCCCAGCAAAGTACAGCCAACCATCGGCGTCGCGGTAGGCGAGGTCACCCGACCAATACCAGCCGTTTCGGAAACGGCCATTCGTCGCTTCCTCATTTTTGTAGTAGCCCTCGAATCCGCTGGTCGGCTGCGTCTCTACGATCTCGCCGATCGCCTCCTCGAGGTTGCTCGGCCGACCATCGGAGCCGAATTCGACCGGCGGACGCTCGTCCGCCGTCTCTGGGTCGAGGACCTTCACGGTGGGATCGGCCATCCCGAGTGCGGCCTCGGGCATGGAGGGATCACGCCGGATGATAATGATCCCTTCGGTGGAGCCGTAGCTGTCACGCACGGTGCAACCGAATCGACTCGCGAACTCGCGGATGTCGCGATTCGACGCCTCGTTCCCGATCGCCAGGCGCAACGGGTTGTCGGGGTCGTCGGGTCGCTCCGGTGTGGCCAGGATGTAGTTGAGGACTTTCCCGGTATAGGTGAGCATGGTTGCCCCGTAACGGTGGATATCAGAAAGCGTCCCGGACGCCGAGAACCGGCCACGCGTCGCGATGGGAATACCGGCGGTCATGGCGGACGCCCACCCCGTGAAGAGCGAGCTGGAATGGAAAAACGGCAGCGCCGAGTACACGACGTCACCTTCGCCCAACTGCGCGATGGCTGCGACGTGTGCACCAGTCCGGCCGTACCGACCCTGGGTGCAGCGCACGGCCTTGGGGAGGCCGGTCGAGCCCGAAGTGAAGATCAGTAAGAAGAGATCCTCCTCGTCTACCGGTTTAGTGGGAAGCATGGTCACCGGCTGCGCGAGATGGGACACATACTCGTCGCTGTCGACGACGATCACTCGGTCAGGGGTGAGCTGGGTGTCGATGTTGTTGAGCAGCTCTTGGTGAGCGGTGTCGGTCACCAAGAGCTGGCAATCGGTGTGGCGGATGAGCTGGCCGAGCTGGTCGCCGCGGTAGGTGGAATTGATGCCGACGATCACAGTTCCGGCCACCGCACCCGCGGCGATCCAGAAGAGGTAATCCGGCACGTTGTCCAGTAGCACGCCGATATGAGGCGGTCGGTCGCGGTCACGCATGCGCTCGAACAGCTGGGCACAGCGGCTCGCCTCCTCGAGCAGCTGGCGATACGTCCACACGCGCTCCTCGAAGTAGAGCGCAGCGGTGTCGTCTTCGGCGCGGCCCCGAAGGATCGCTGCGGCGGTCGTCATCGGTACGCAGGCTCCACGATAAAACTCGCCCTGGGCCATGTGGTCCCCACGACCCGGCCGGACCGACGCAGAGTGACGACGGCATGGCTACCGTCCGACACCCCGAACGTGATGTTTGTCCTGACATCGCCAGGAATCGGGTGGACATCAACCCTTTGTCCGGCGGGAGTGACCACGACAATGCCGTCGGGCTCGAACTCGTGCGAGTTCTGCATCGTGGTCTTCATGCCTGTTCCCGTCTGGTAATTCAAAATCGACTCGACATTGACTTCAATACCACAATCGTCGTCAGGGCGACCGAAGGCGTTCGACCAACTGCGTCGGCTTGCCCGGTGCTTCCATGATCAAACGTGACCGGATCACCTTGCCCGACGTTGTACGGGGAAGCGGTCCGTCCCACAGCACGAGCTGCTCGGGGAATCTTCGTCGGGCGATACCACGAGCGAGAAGGTGAGCCACGACGGCATCGAGTGTCAACTCGGCGCCAGGCTCGGGCAACATGGCGACCGCGAGCCGCTCGCCCGTCTGCGGGTCGGGCAACGCGAAACACGCGTATTCGAGCACATCGGACATCCCAGCCAGCGCACTTTCGACCTCGCTCAGTGTGATCTTGAGGCCGTTGCGATTCACCACTTCTTTGAGTCGGCCAACGACCGTGAGCCGCCCGGACTCCACCTCGACGAGGTCCCCGGTGCGGTACCAACCGTCCTCAAAGGCGAGCTCGTTGTCTTCGGGATGGAGGTAGCCAAGAAAGACACCCGGCCCCCGGAGCATTCCCTCCTGCGGGTGGTTCTTCGAGCCAACCCGGACTTCGGTGCCCGGCATGAGCGCGCCATCGTCGGAGAGCCGTCGCTCCCGGTCGTCGCCGGGGGGGCTCCCGGTGGCACACGGGGCTTCGGAGGACCCGTACACACGGGCGACGTCGATGCCGAAGACGTCCGTGGCCATCTCGAGCAACGGTCGCGGGAGCATTGCGCCGCCCAGCGCGAGCGTGCGGAGAGCGATCAAATGGTCGGGACGCGCCTCGGCTGCACGGAGCAGCCGCTCTGCAATGACGGGCGCTCCGCCGAGCAGGGTTGCGCCGACAGCGTTGATCCTTTCGAGCGACTGGACCGCCTTGAAGTGATCCTCGAGTACGAGGGCAGCGTGCTGGTCAGCGAACAGGTGCATCTGCATGACGCCCGTGATGCTCATCAACGGGCTGACGAGAAAGGTCACGGTCTCGACTCCGCCGCCCGTGATCGTGGCCATGTTCCTCGCGCCCGCTGTCAGGGTGTTGAGGGAGTGGATGACGGCCTTCGGCCGATCTGTCGTCCCCGAGGTGAAGAGAACGACGGCCGGGGCGTCGCGGTCCGGCTCTGCCCACTCTGCCGTGTCCGAGTCGACAAGCGACTCGAGCACCACTGGGGCGTTGCCACCGATATCGGGGCAGAGCCGGCTGCGCTCTGCAGACGGCACGATGAGGACGGCCGGTCCCGACAGCACCTCGAGAGCGGTACGCACCTCCGCGGCTCCGCAGCGACGGTCGAGGACAACCGTCGTCGCGCCGGCGCGGAGCAGGGCGTTGTATGCGACGACGCCTTCGACGGTGTTGCCGGCGACCAGTACCACCGCCGTGCCGGGAACGACTCCCGCTGCACGGATCGAACCGACGCATCGAGCGATCGAGTTTGCCAATTCCGCGTAGTTGAGGCGGCGCCGGTTGTCGGCCACGGCCAGCGCGTCGGGTCGACGGGCCGCCGTCGCCTCGATTCCTTCGGCCAGAAGTCGATCGTCCCAGAGGCCTTGCGCCCGATAGAGCCCCGCCCGATCCTTTGGGACCCTGCCGGAAGCAGGGCTCTGTGCCACCGTCACGGCCTGAGCTCCGCGGGTCGCTGCAGTGTTGCCGTGTCGTGCGCCTCAAGGATCATCGAGACCGCTCATGCCGCCCGGATGGCGCCGGCGAGGACGGACAGTGCCTCCGTGCTGCTGGGCAGGATCGACGGGTCGAACGTGGCGAAGCCGTGGATCTGTCCCTCGTAGAGGTGCAGGTCCAACGGCACTCCTGCGGCCACGAGATGCTTCGCGTACGCGACACCCTCGTCTCTGAGCGGGTCGGAGCCTCCAACCAGGACGGTGGCTCTCGGCAGATTTGAGACGTCAGCGCGCAAAGGCGACGCGTCGGGATGACCTCGATCACCCGGCTTCGGGAGGTAGAGGTCCCAGAACCAGGCCAGGTCCACCGTGGTCAGCGGCCATGAGGTCCCGTAGCGGGCGTGGGAGGGCCGATCCAGACGATGATCGGTGACGGGGTAGGCCAGGATCTGCCGCGCGATCGGCGGCCCGCCGGCGTCACGGGCGCGGCGGGCGACGACCGCGGCGAGGTTGGCGCCCGCGCTGTCGCCCAGAACCACGAGCCTGGACGTGTCCGTGCCGATCTCGCTCGCGTGGTCGTGGGCCCATCGCAGCGCGGCCTCGGCGTCCTCCACCGGCACGGGGAAAGGGTGCTCGGGGGCAAGGCGGTACCCAACCGACACGACCACGCAGTCGGCGCTCTTGGCCAGGCGACGGCAGAACGCCTCTGAGGTGTCGAGGCTGCCAATGACCCAGCCCCCACCATGGAAGTAGACGACGAGCGGCCGAGGGCCTCCGGGTCCCGGCTTGTAGATGCGCACCGGGATCGCCCCTCCTTGGACCGGGAGTGTCACTTCGGCGACGTGGTGGATGGGCAGCGGAGCAGCTGCCCCGGCCAAGCCGGACTCGTAGTAGGCCCTGGCGCCCTCGACCCCGCGCTCGGACAGCAGGGGCATCCCCAGGGCATCCATCTGGGCGACGAGCGCGGCGGCATCGGGATCGAGTCGGGATCCAGTGTTGGGGGTCACGGCGAGGGTACGGAGCCACCGTCGAGCGTGTACCCGCTGAAGTCGGGGTACTTGGTCATCCGCCAGTAATCAACCAGGCGCCATGGGCTAAGAACGTGCACCCGGCCGTCCGGACCCTTGTACCACGAGTGACGCACAGAGGGATGCGCCCAGACGGTCTCCGCTAGTTCGGCCTGCAGCCGCTCCACGTAGTCGTCGTAGGTCTTCTGAGTGACCTCGATCGACCGGTGACCCCCCGTGAGCAGCGTCCGAATGGCAGCACCGATGAACTGCATCTGGCATTCGGAGTGGAAGATGATGCTGCCGGCGTGGGCGAGGTTCGTTCCCGGGCCGTAGAGCAAGAAGAGGTTGGGGAACCCTGGCACCGTGATTCCAAGGTGCGCGGCAGGCGCTACCCCCCATTGCTCGGCCAGGCGAGCACCGCCGCGACCGACGATGTTCATCGGTGCCAGCATCTCGTTGGCCCGGAAGCCGGTGGCGAGGACGATGACGTCGACCTCATGGCAAGCGTCAGCGGTCACCACGCCTGAGCGATCGATTCGGACAATCTCGTCGCGAACCAGTTCGACGTTCTCTCGCTTAAGGCACTGCAGCCAGCTCCCGTCGTCCTGAAGTAAGCGCTTGCCCATCGGTGGATAGTCGGGCAGGACCTTGGCGAGCAGCTCGGCATCGTTGCCCACGTGCTTCTCGATCCAACTGACGAGGATCTTCCTGCGGTCCTCACTGATGGCGTTGGCGGACTCGGGCAGCCCGGGCCACGCCGGATCGATGCGAACGACAGCTAAAGCCTTGTCACTAGCCTGGTAGAGCAGCATGAACCGGTACCACGACGCGTACCCGGGCACGTGGCGCATGGTCCACTTCACGCCGTCGCCCACGGCCTCGTGGTACTTCGCGTTCGGTGCCATCCACTGAGCGCTGCGCTGGAACACGACCAGGCGGTCGACCTCGCTTGCGATGGCTGGCCCAACTTGGAACCCGCTGGCGCCCGCGCCGATCATCGCGACGCGTTTGCCCGCGAGGTCGAGGTCGTGGTCCCAACGGGCGGTGTGGAAGACCGGGCCCTCGAAGTTCGAAAGGCCGGGGAGGTCGGGGACGTAGGGCAGGTTCAGCTGGCCGACAGCGCAGATGACGATGTCGGCATTGCGGTGGCGCTCCACACCCTCGGGACCGCGGCTGACTACATCCCATAGGGCTCGGTCTTCGTCCCAGCTCAACGAGATAACTTCGGTGCGCCACTCGACCTTGTCCGCGATCCCCCAGCGCTGCATGACGTCGCGGAAGTACCCGTATAGCTCGGGTTGCCGAGAGTAGAACTCGCTGAAGCCGTCGTTTGGCTCGAACGAGTAGCAGTAAAAGTGGTTACCGACGTCGACACGGCAACCCGGGTAGGTGTTCTCGTACCAGGTGCCGCCCACATCGGGGTTCTTCTCGATGATCGTGTACGGGATGCCCGCCTGGGCGAGCCTTACCCCCGCCAGCAGCCCCGACTGGCCGCAGCCGATCACGACGACGGAGATCGATTGCCTGGTCTCCTCGTCGAGGCAATCGATTGCGATGCGACGGGGATCGGTGCCATCGATGTTCATCTCCTCCATGAACATCGGTATGTACTCCTCGGCCACCTCTTCGCAGGCGAGCCACGACATCGTCTCTCGAAGCACGTCGGGCGGCAGCGGCACCGGTTTTGGGAAGCCGGCGTCTCGGTAAGCGAGAATCGCCTCCAGCGCCTGCCTGCGGAGCTCGGCTCGCTCGGCCAGGTCGAGACCGCCCTGGAACTCGTTCGGGATGAAGGTCCGCGGACGTATCGGGCCGCGGAGGTATGAGGGGTCACCCGTGAGGTGAACCACCGACGCCACCAGCGCCGGCACGCTCACATCCTCAAGCGCCGCCGCGATGGTCTCGTCATCGTCGGTGAACTGCGCAACGTCAAGCCCTCGATACACCGGCGGACTCGCTCCCTTCGGCCGGCAGCTTCAGCCGTGGCGGACCCGTGGCCAGGTACGCACGCCCCGCACTCATGTGCGGTCCGGGTGGCCCCATGATGTACCCCACTAGATGACTGTTCAGCAAGCGGTCTACTTGCTGTCCAGGTAGCAACGTGTTTAACCTCAAGCAGAGTGGCTACTGAGACTCGGGTACGGCGCACGCAGGAGCAGCGGCGTGCCACCTCAGAGCGGGCGCTTATGGCTGCAGCCACAGAGCTCATCGCGCAGCGTGGGATCGAGGGCACCTCGCTCGCCAGCATCGGCGAGCGAGCGGGGACGAGCAGGGGGCTCGCCAATCACCACTTCGGGTCCAAGAACGCCCTCGTCGAACGGGTCGCCAGGCAAGCGCAGGATCACATCACTGCCGTCATGGCCGCGGCGCTGGAACGGGCGCAACGGAACATCTCCGACCTCTCGGCCCTGGAGGAACTCCGGACGTTGGTCGCCACGTACCTCACCCTTTTCGAAGACTCGACGCCGGAGTATCGCGCTCTGATCGTGCTGTGGGGTGAGACCTTTCCGTCCGACGCGTCGGTGCACGGGATGCTCGAGGCGGACCGCCGGAGCTACGACGGATGGGCGGAGCTCATCGCGCGTGGTCAGCGCGATGGCTCGATTCGCGCTGACATCGACCCGGACGCGACCGCCGTCGTCCTCCATGGTTTTCTCCGGGGCGTAGCCGCCTTGCTGGTGACCGATGGCGGGACGGATGCGGGCAGCGTGCGCGCCACGTGCGATGTTTGGATAGGCGCCGCACTCGCGCCCGCGGCCTAGCTCGGATCATCACCATGTCGCGCTCGCCGCGGCGAATGGCGAAGTGGAGCGACCCAACCGACTGCGTCTGTGTCGTCGTTGAGTAGCGTGCGAGGAACCTCCGCGTCCGGGCCAGGATCACCAGTTCCTTTTCACTTCGCTCGGGACCCCGTAAATCTGCCGAGCCTCCGGCGGTGGTGCGATGCCATGGGTGATTGCAACCCCGTCCACATCGACCCCACCTTCGCAGCTTCCACAAGATTCGGGCAGGTCGTCGCGCCGTTGGCCATGCTGGACGTTTGGACCAAGCCGGGATTGGCCTATGAGCGCAACCCCGCCGATCCCCAAGGCGCGGCCTTCGAAGATCTCGATCGCGCAGGCTTCACCTCAGCGGTGGCTGTCGCCTCAGAGCTGAGCCAGCCGCGGCATCTCGTCCTCGGTGATTCCCTCCGCTCCACCATCGCCCTCGAAGGGGTTACTCCCGAGAAGCCCACCGCCCTGGGACACGGGCATTTCGTGGCGGTACGCCAGGACTTCTTCGTCGGCACGGAGCCGGTAGGACACTCACGCTTCACCGTGCTCAAGTTCCGTCCAAGTGGAGACCAGAGGCAAGGGCGCGATCCGTCCCGCGAACAAACCCGGATCCCCTACTCCGGCGGGATGGAGGAGGTCGACAGAGACTCGGTTGGAACCATCCTGGCCGTAAGCGGGCGATCCGGTTCACCGATCCCAGAGGTTGAAATACCGGTGACCACCACACTGATCATCTCGGGGGCTCTGACGACGTTTGACTACTTCGACGCTCATCATGATCGAGACGCCGCCATCCGCAGGGGATCGCGGGACATCTTCATGAACATCCACACCTCGTTGGGCTTGGTGGAACGGTGCCTGGGAGGATGGTTGGGACCGAACGCGGTATGGCGCTCGATGAAAGCTCGCCTAGGGGTCCCGAGTTACCCGGGGGACGTCATGAACGTAACCGGACACATGTCGTCCATAGACGCACAGACGGGCAGAACAACCCTCCAATTCCTTGTCACCAACAACTTGGGCATGCACGCCCAGGGATCGGTCGAGGTCGAGCTACCGGTTCAATAAATCGGTTGTTGGTCCTCGCCGAAGGACACGCCACTTGGCGTATCGAGCATGTGCTTCATGACCTTGCCGGTCGCGTTCCGGGGCAATGAATCTCGGAACTCCACGAACACTGGCACCTTGAACGGCGCCAGCCGCGTGGCGACCCAGGTGCGGATCTCCTCGCCGTCGACGGCCGCTCCAGAGCGCCGAACTACGACGGCCTTGACCTCCTGGCCGAGAACTCGGTCCGGTACACCGACCACGACCGCGTCGCCAATGTCTGGGTGCTCCAGCAAGCGATCCTCTATCTCCTGTGGATAGATGTTCTCGCCCCCGCGGATGATGAGGTCGGTACGACGGCCCTCAAGGAACAGGGCTCCGTCGCGGACACGGCCGAAGTCCCCGGTCCGGTACCAGCGGTCGTGGCTCAGGGCGGCGGCCGTAGCCGCGAGATCGCCGAGGTATCCGACAAACACCGAGGCGCTGCGAATCTGCACCTCGCCTACGCGATCGTCCTGGACCTGCACGTCGGTACCCGGGATGCAGACCCGCAGCTCCGCGGCCGGCGGAGGCGTGCCCACACACCCGGGCCCATCCAGCAAGCCGGGCATCGCCGCCGTGGCGCCCGTCCCGTTTGTCTCGGTCATCCCGAGCCCCACCATGAGACCAGGCCTGGCCTGCGGCCACTGCTTGCCGAGTCGTTCCAAGAGCTGGATCGACCAAAGCGACCCGCCTCCCACTATGGACCTGAGGCTCGAAAGGTCATACCGGCCGACGTCGCGACACTCGAGGAGACGCCACGCTTGCGTTGGCACCAACCTCCAGGTGGTGACGCGGTGCCGCTCCGTGAGTTCTAGTTGGTGCTCGGGCGCCCACCGGCCCGGAGGCGGCATGTAAACCAACTTCGTACCAGTCGAGACCGACGAAATGGCTTGGCAGTTGAGCCCCGAGATGTGGAACAACGGCAGCGCCGCGATCTCACAGGTCTCTTTCGGCGGCGCCCCGGTCGCAGCTGTTCTCAAGGCGATCGACTGGACCCAGTGAATGTTATTTCGGTGGGTAAGGACGGCCCCTTTCGGGCGGCCCGTGGTACCGCTGGTGAAGAGGACGACGAACGGGTCGTCCTCGTCGATCTCGTGATCCGGCAGTGACGCGGTGCCGCTGAACCAACTTCCTGCGATCTCGTCGAGGTCCCTCCGGGGTATGTCCCCGTCCATACCCTCGAGCCGATCCAACCGTGGTCGGTCACCGATGAGAAGCTTTGGTGTCGTCAGGCTGATCCCGTACGCGAGCTCAGAGCCGGTCCACCATCCGTTCAGTCCGACTATGACAGCGCCCAGGACGATGACAGCCCAAGCGAGGATCACGTACTCGTATCGGTTCGCCGAGGCAATCGCGACGCGATCCCCGCGTTCGATGCCGTGTTCCGCCTTCAAGGACGCGGCCGCGTTCGCAACCAATTGGGCCGCCTCCGCGAAGGTCACGATCCGATCTCCGTGCACCAGGTACGGGCGTGCAGCGTGCCGAGCGCAACCCTCCTCCAGCAGCGCCCGAAGATGTGGGTGCCGGCGCACGAACACCTCATGGCGAACGCCCGTGGCCGTTTGCTGCTCAAGTTCGAATGGTTGACGAGGAGCGATCAACGCCCGGCTCAACTCCGGCGTGAAGGTGGGTGGAGGCACCCACCGCAGCGTCGCGCCCATCCGTTCTCTCCTAAGGGACCGGACGGAAGTTGACGAGTGCGACGTCGCCGACATCTTCGAACGTGGCTTCGACTTCCATGCCGATCGCGACCAAAGCCGGCTCGACATTGACGATGTTGGTGGTCATTTTGGGACCCTCCTCCAGCTCGACTACCGCGATGACGTAGGGAACCAGGTCGGCGAATGCCGGGTGGGTCGGCCGAAACGCAACCGTATAGGTGAACACCGTTCCACGACCCGACGCTCGCACCCACTCGAGGTTGTTGGCGCCACACACTGGACACAAATACCGCGGATAAAACACATAGCTGGAGCACGAAATACACCGCTGGAGCAAGAGCTCTCCGCGCTTGGCTCCTTCCCAGAAGTTCCGAGTGAGGGGCGACGGCCGAGGAAGCGGGCGCGGAGTCAGGAAGTCCTGCCCAGCAACAGGCTCACCTGCTCGCCCATTATCCCCCCGTTCCCGTGTACGAAAGCGATCTCGAGATCGGGCACACTGCGGTCGCCCGCACGCCCCTGCAATTGGCGGACCGCCTCCGTGACGTGACTCATGCCTCCCGCGATGCCGGACTGACCGTAGGAGAGTTGACCGCCGTGGGTGTTCACCGGGAAGTCCCCGCTCCACCGGAAATCATGCTCCTCGACGAACCGCCCTGCGTCCCCCTTCGGGCAGAAGCCGGCGTCTTCGAGAGTGAGGAGCACGGTGATCGTGTAGCAGTCATATATCGAAAGGAGCCCGACGTCCCCGTGGTTCACCCCAGCCATCTCGAACGCTTTGTCGGCCGCTGGCTTGACGGCCGAGGTCGTGAGATCCCGCGCGTAAGTGGCCGACCAGTGGCTGACATGCTCTCCGACGCCGAGTATCGGAACCGGATCGCGCCGGAGGTGTCCTGCCCGCTCCGGTGTGGTCACAAGCACCGCGGCAGCTCCGCCGGTTGGAAGAACGATCTCTAAAAGGTGGAGAGGATCGACGACGACTGGCGAGGCCAGCACGTCCTCCACCGTCAGCGGCTGGCCAAAGAAGATGGCGTCGGGGTTGCTACAGGCGTTCGCCCGCTGCTGCACTGCGACGAGAGCCATCTGCTCAGGAGTGACTCCGTACTCGAACATGTAGCGGCGAGCGATCATCGCGTAGCCGTAGTTGGCACCGGACCCACCGTAGGGTTCCTCGAATTCCGCGGTGGGTGAGAGATCCACCACCGGATAGCCGCCGAAGGAACCGCTTCGGGTCGACGCAGTCAGGCAGAGACACGTGGTGCAGGCCCCTGTTGCCACGGCCACCGCAGCTCGGGCGACCATCGCGGCACCCGTCGCGCCGCCATGATCGACCCGTTCGACGAAGCTGGCCTGCAGACCCAGCATCTCGACGAGCACCACGGCACCCATGGACATTCGGGTGTCGTGGACGATCAGACCGTCGACGTCCCGAAGCCGGATTCCCGCGTCCCGCACAGCCAGGTCGGCAATCCGACTCAGCATCTCGGTCACGGTCTCATCGCCGGTGTCGCGCCGAGGCGGCAGTTCGGCTATCCCGGTGATGGCGGCCCGTCCCCGGATCACGCGCTGGCCACTCTTCGCTGATGCGCGGGGTGACGGATCACTAGGCCGAGTTCGTCTCGGCTGTCGGGTTTCGAAGCTCTCTCATTTGGTATGCCTAATGAAATGTCGAGCAGGAACGAGGTACTTGGACGGACCTTGAGTACAGCAGGTCCAACACGCTGAGGCCATCCGTCAAGATTCTGACGCATACTTTGGTCAATTGTTTGACTGGTGGTTTTCGACAACAGTGCGCCGCAAGGACAGAGGGGGACTTGACGACTCTTGTGACGGTTCGTTCTGCATAGACAACGGGCTTCGGGAGTATTCGCGGCGTGTACCCGGCCACACGCGAGGGGTGTCCGGTCGCTGGCCCCTGGGCAGGAGAAGTCGCCGCGGACTCATCTCGAGCCCGTCAGAGTGTGTCGGGAACGATCCCGGCTCAAAGTCTTAGAGTGAACAAGTCGTCATGAAGTTGGTGATCTTTGGGGCGAGCGGGGTGGTCGGTCGTGCGGCCGCCGAACACCTCTGACCCGACCCCTCTGACTGGGTC
>PLWZ01000085.1 GCA_003151235.1 Acidimicrobiaceae bacterium | reverse complement strand
CCTCGTTCTCGGTGATCACCGTGAAGACGAACAGGCCGGCCACGATCAGGATCGGTACAACCGTGTACACGATCTCGATGAACGGCCGGTACTGGGTCTGACGGGGGAGGTCCTGGTTGTGGCGCCGCCGCCGGTAGCGGAAGGCCGACCAGACGATCAGCGAAAGGGTGAACCCGCCGACCACGATCCCGGCGAGGAAGAAGCCCTGCCACAGCTTGAAGGCGTCCTGGCCCTGGCTTGTCGCTCCCTTGTATGCGCCGAAGTCCGGGAGTTGGCATCCGGCCAGCACGATCGGCGCCAGGATCGCGAGCGGGATCCACCGGCGCGGCGTGCCGTTCGCCCGCTTGGCGATGAGGCCAATGAGGCCCTTGCGGGTAGCCCGCGAGGAGGCGGAAGGAGGGGTTTCCGAGACGCCGGCAGATGCGGGGTCGGTGTGCCTTGCGTCGCGCCAGACGTCCACGCTGGCGAACCTTAGCGAACCGCCCTACGGAAATCGAAGTACCTGTTCGGGAGGCCCCTCACGCACGAGACGGGACCGACGACGACGGCTCGCTCGACCCGGGCGCACCCGAGGGGAGCCCGGGACTCAGTTGGGGTTTGGCTGCGTGTTCGGCTGGGTGGGCTGGGTGGTGGCCGGAGTCGTCGGCTGCTCGTCGACGGCCTGGTTGGCGTTCTTCTTGGCCTCTTCTGCCTTCGCCTCCGACAGGCCCTTCTTGAACTCGCTCTGCGCGGATCCGAGATTGCGGGCCAGCTTCGGGATCGCGGCTCCACCGAAGAGGACCACCACGACGACGATCAGGACGATCAGGAGGTCAGGGCCAAAGATCTCTGCCAGCATGTCGAACCCTCCTCGACGGCCGCCCGGTGGCGTACGCCGCCCCCCAGGTTACCGTCTCTCGACCTTCGTGGTTCCCCGGCCCCCCAGGCCAGGCACCAGGACCCGAGCACGAGCGCACCCAGAGCGGACGGGTGCCATCGGGGCCTCCCCGATGCCCTCGAGGGCGATTGGACGCCCGGGCTCAGCGACCCTGCCAGTTGGGCGCGCGCTTCTCGGCGAAGGCGAGCGGGCCCTCCCGCGAGTCAGCGGAGTTGAACACGATCGCCGTGGCCTCGTCGCTCAGTTTCCACGCCTCGTCCTCGGAGACCTCTGCGGCCTGGCGGGTTACCTGGCGGGAGTAGCGCACGCTGAGCGGGGCGTTGGCCATGATCCGTCCCGCCAAAGCCAGGGCCTCGTCGAGCAGTCGATCGAAGGGCACGACTGAGTTGACGAGGCCGAGCTCGTACGCGCGCGCAGCCGTGATCGAGTCCCCGGTGAGCGCCAGCTCGAGTGCCATTGCCATCGGAAGCCGCTTGGGCAGGCGGACCAGCCCGCCTCCCGCCGCGAGCAGGCCGCGCTTGGCCTCGGGGATCCCGAAGATCGCGTGCTCGGCCGCCACCACCAGGTCGCAGGCCAGGACCAGCTCGAACCCGCCCGCCAATGCGGGGCCGTTCACCGCCGCGATCACGGGCACGGCGATCTCACGGCGGGCGAACCCGGCGAACCCGCCCGAGCCCCCACCGATCGAACCCCCGGCGCCGGCGCTGAACGCCTTCAGGTCCATCCCGGCGCTGAACGCCTTGTCACCGGCACCGGTGAGCACGATGACGCGGAGTTCCTCGTCGGTGTCGAGGTCGTCGAGGGCAGCGGTCAACTGCTTGCCCACCTCGCCGTTCACGGCGTTGCGGGCCTCCGGCCGGTTGATGGTCAGGATCTCCACCGGGCCGCGTCGCTCACGCAGAATCACCGGCGGGGTCTCAGCTCCGGTGCCGCTCATCGGCTGCTCCTCTCGCCTGGACGTCTCTTCGATCGAGGGCGACGCTACCTCGGAGCGTCGTGGTCGTGACAGCCCGGGCGCTGGCCGGTACCGCGGCTCACGTGACGTCCTTCTTGAAGGTCACGAAGTAGCCGATCAAGATCGGGACCAGGCCCCACGCGGTCAGGACGATGGCGGCCAGCCACCAGCTGAGCAGGTACATCCGGGCGTCCGTCGGCGCAAGGCCACCCGCAACGGCCGCCGACGCCGCAAACGGCAGCCAACGGCCGACGTGGGGCAATATCCCGTCGAACACGGGTTCGACGATGAACGTGATCGCGAGGATGGTGACAACGGCGGCGATCTGGTTCTTGATCAGGGTGCCGAGGCCCGCACCGAACAACGCCAGAAGTGCGAATGCGGCGAAGAACCCTGGGAGCACTGCGCCGGCCTGGTCGAGCAGCGCCGACACCGAGCCGCCCTGGGAATTGAGCAGCGGGATGCCCATCGCCCCCACGAGGAGCAGGCTCACAATGGCCAGTCCTATGCCCCAGATGAGCGATGCCGACGCCTTGGCCGTCAGCAGGCGCCACCGGCGGGGCTCGACGAGCAGGCTCGTCGTCATGACCTTGTGCCGGTACTCGCCGGTGACGCACAGCACCCCGGCGATCGCGGCCATCCAGACCCCACCGACGGCGAAACCCGCGCCGATCAACCGTCGGAGGCGGTACACCGACGTCGGCGCGATGAACTGGACGCCCTGACCGTCGCCGCGTCGGACGAGGAACACCACCACGATCCCGAGCGCGGTGAACAAGAGGGTGGCTCCCGCCACGACCCACGGGCCCGGAGACGTGCGCAGCTTGAACAGTTCGGAACGGATCCCGCGGATCATGGCGAGCTCACGCCCGGTTGACCGGGCGCCGTCGCGACCGGCCGCACCACCGGCGGCTCGTTGGCGGTGAGCGAGAGGAACACGGACTCGAGGTCGGTGCTCTGGTTGACGAGCTCGTAGACCACGATCTGGCTCCGCGCGAGCACCGGTCCCAGCTGATCGGGCGTGACGGATTCCACGAGGACGAGGTCGTGGGCCAGGCGCCGCGACGTCCAGTGGGCGGCCGCCATCACGCCGAGGAGGCGGTCGGCCTCGGGGGTCCGGACCCTCATGGCCGCGCGAACCTGGCTGGTCAGGCTGGCCAACGGTCCCGACGCCCTGGCCCGACCGTCGGCGATGATCACCACGTCGTCGACGGTCTGGGACATCTCGGCCAGGAGGTGCGACGACACCAGCACGGTGCGGCCCTCCCCGGCCAGGTACCGGAGGAATTCGCGGAGCCACGCGATCCCCTGCGGGTCGAGGCCGTTGGCCGGCTCGTCGAGGATGAGCACCGACGGGTCGCCGAGCAGTGCGGTCGCGAGCCCGAGCCGCTGGCGCATGCCGAGCGAGTAGCCACCGACTCTCCGTCGCGCCGCGTCCCTCAATCCGACCAAATCCAGTACCTCGTCGGCCCTCGACACCTCGATGGACGCTGCGATGGCGCACATGCGGAGGTGGTCCCTGGCCCGGCGGGCCGGATGGAAGCTCGTCGATTCCAACAGGGCGCCGACCCGGTGCAGCGGCCGGTCGAGGTCCTCGTAGCGGTGGCCACCGATCGTGGCGGTGCCAGAGGTTGCCTTCACCAGCCCGAGGAGGATGCGCAGCGTCGTCGTCTTCCCGGCCCCGTTCGGTCCGAGGAATCCTGTGATGCGCCCGGGAGCCACGGTGAAGTCGAGGTCGGCGACCGCCTGGATGGAGCCGAACCGCTTGTTGAGGCCGGACACCTCGATGGCCACCGCGTCGGGTCGCCTGGTCGCCGTGTCCATGGATTTCGACCATACAGCCCATGCCGCGGCCTCCTATGCTCCCGCTCGTGAGCGAACTCGACCGCCTTGTACCTGCAGCAACCGACAAGATCGGCGCGCTCGGCAGCGCCTTCTACTTCACCGAGGAAACCGGGGCCCGAGGCAAGGAGCTGGGCCTCAACCGGTTCCGCTTCTACGTCCTCGGCCGGGGCGGAGTGCTGGGCGACGTGGATGCGTCGGTGATCGTGAGTGCGTTCGGGTGGTGGCATCCCGATGCGGTCCGGGCCCAGTGGGAGTCGGCCCGAGAGGTCCTCGATCCCCGCACCGCCGGTCGCGAGTACCACGAGTGTTGCGCCGCGTTCGGGCGGTTGAAGTTCTCCGGCATCGACGGCCTCGACGCCTTCTGCGACGCCGCCGGCGCGGTCAACGACGCCGCCGACCCGGCCGGGCTGGCCCTCTACGCCGGCATCGCGGCCGAACCCCTCGCTGATGATCTGCCGGGACGTGCGATGCAGCTCGTCACGGTGTTGCGCGAGTTCCGCGGTTCGGTGCACCTGGCCGCTGTCCTGGCCCAACTCCTCGAGCCGAAGGTCGCCCACTACATCCGTCGCCCCGACTTCTTCACGTTCTTTGGGTACACCGACGATCACGTGCCGAACGTCACCGACGAGGACCGGGCGAAGCTCGCCGCTGCCGACGAGCTCACCAACCGCATGGTCGGACCGGCCTACTCGGTGCTCGACGCAGCGCAGGCCGACGCGCTCATCGCCGGCCTCGCCGCCATGGAGAAAGCCGTCGCCGGCTAGGTCAATCCTTGGGCGGTTCCTCCCAGGAGCGCACGTCGAGGGCGTCCGCATGGACCCCGGAGGTCGACGGCCCGCGCATGAGGAACCTGACGGCGCGGTGTTGGACCACCGTGTTCTGCACCCCGAGCGTGATGGCCAAGAAGAGCAGCAGGCTGGCCGCGATGACCCCGTCGGGCCCGTGCAACGACGACACCACAGGGCTCGCTGAGAAGTAGGCGCCGACCGAGACCAACCACAGGGCCATGGTCAGCCAGGTGGCCTGCTGCGCGACCCCCTTGGGCAGGCCGATCAGCCTGACCGTGCCCGCCCGCACGACCCCCAAAGCGGCGCCCCCGATGACGAAGCTGGCGATGACGATTGCCGAGACCTTGGCGCCGAGCGAGTGCGTCTCGGTGTAGTGCAGGAACTGGAATAGCCCGACCAGCGACAACAGGATCGGGAAGCGCCCGCTCAAGCGGAGTCGGACCCGCCGGACCCGGCGTTGGCGGTACAGGATCCACGCCAGGGCGCCGGCGTCGATCACGAGGTCGAGCGGGCTCACCGCCCGACCCTACCGCCGGTCCGCATCGGGACAATCAGCGGCCCGGCACCGATTGTCCAGGTTCAGCTGGTCGTGCAGGCGTCGTTGTAGATGTCGGCTGGGACCAGGTGCTGGTTGCACGCGGTGGCTCGGTCGGTGACCGCCCACGCGGGGCCGGAGGCCATGAGCACCATCACGGCGTCGAACGAGTTCTGGGAGCTCGTCCCGAGTGTCACGCCCGCCCACGCCCACGGGCCCGAGCAGCCGAACCCGTTGACCGAGATGAGATCGTTGTTCGGCGAAGCCTGGATGCCGGCGGTGATGGCTGCCGATGTGCACGGCGGTCCGACGGCCGCAGCGGTGGTCGAGGTCGTCGTCGTGGGCACCGTCGTCGTCGTGGTGGTCGTCGTCGAGGATTTGGTCAGGGCGGCGGGGGAGCTGCTGCAACCGGCCAGCGCGAGGGGCACGAAGATGCCAAGCGCGGTCGCCACGAGGCGCCCCCGATGACGAATCCGGATAGCGCGCACGGAGCTCCTCGGGCTCGGTTTTCCCTGACGGTAGGCGATGTACCGACGTTCCGCACCGGATACTCCGACCGGGCCGGGGTCATGCACGGATCCGCACCCGGCCGACCCGAGCCGCACGCTCACGCCCCGGCCTGGCCGGGGGCTCAACCGCCGGACTCGAGCGCGAGCAGTTGCCGCTTGACCGGCAGGCCGCCGCCGTACCCACCGATGGTCCCGTCGGCGGCGATCACGCGGTGGCACGGCAGGATCACCGGGATCGGGTTGGCGCCGTTCGCCTGTCCGACTGCGCGGAACGCCTGGGGGCGGCCCACCCATCTGGCCAACTCCGCGTAGCTGATCGTCTCGCCGTAGGGGATCTCGGCCAAGGTCAGCCACACCCGTTCTTGGAACTCTGTTCCCGACAGCGCGAGTGGCAGGTCGAACTCGGTGCGCTTCCGCTCGAAGTACTCGTCGAGTTGCCGAGCCGCGTCGAGGACCGGGCCCCGCAGGCCCGTGCGGTCGGCGGACACGGTCACACTGCGCCCTGGCACCGCCAGGAGCACCTCGGTCACGAACTCGTCGTTGCCCGAAACGACAAGGCCACCGATCGGGGTTTCAACACACAACTGCGCGGTTGGTTCTGTGTCGATCGTTTGTTCTGTGATGCTCACGGGTCCGCCTCCAAGTCTGTGGTCCCGATTCGATACTGACATGGCGCAGCGACAAATTCTGGCTGGATTCGGACACGATTTCAGCCCGGCAAAACCGCCCGAGGATTGCTGGTCGGCCCTACCGCGGGAGGAGGTTGGCCGTCATCACCATGGTCGCCCGCAGGAGGGGCACCCGGCCCGCGCCGAGGACGCGGGCCGGTTCGAACCCGCACTCCCTGGCCGTCTCCCTCAAAGTCTTCTTGGAGAAGAACTTGATGTGGCCGTAGTCGGCCAGCGGGTTCCAGTGGTGATCGGACTTCCCGGTCACCACGATCGCGAGGTTCTTCCAGTACCCGTGTAGCGGCGTGGTGATGATGGCCTGTCCGCTCTCTCCGAGCGCCTCGCGGCAGCGGGTGAACAGCGTCCGTGGCAAGAACAGGTGCTCGATCACCTCGGCCGAGACCACCACGTCGAATCGGCCGCGGAGGGACTCGGGGAGCGGCTCGTTCAGGTCATGGATGACGAAGTCGACGCCCGGGTTGGACTGACGTGCCCGCTCGATCCCGCTCGGGGTGAAGTCGATCCCGGTCACGTCCTTGCCGGCGTGGTGGATCTTGGCCGTCAACGCTCCGTTGCCGCAGCCGAGGTCGAGCACCCGCACCCTGCCGGCCGGCAAGGCGCGCAGGACCGCCGGGACGAGATAGTGGTGGTTCTCGGCCTCGCCCGAGAAAACCCACTCGGGATAGCTGGTTTCTTCCGCGCTCATCGGGTTCGATGCCAACGGTGCACGTTACTTCCGAGCCTCGACCATCCCGAGGACCGATGTCGACCGGACGCGGGTGCCGAAGCGTCAGTCCGACGGTTCCGGCGCGGCCGGCCAGGTGATCTGGCTGACCCGCTCTGGCCGCACGTACCCGTTGTCGACGAACCAGCGCGCGGAATCCGAGATCGCCTCGGCCGGCGGCCGGGAGGTGTAACCGAGCTCCTCCCTCGCCCTCGTGTCGTCGAAGATCATGTGGGTGAGCGACATCCGCGCCGCCTCGAGGGGAACGTGGGGTTGGCGGTGCAGCATGCGGCCCTCGACCACGTCGGACACGTAGCCGGCCCCGAGCCCGAGTACTCCCGGCCACCGCCGGGTCGGTGCGGTGAGGCCGGTGCACGCAGCGGCCGCGCTCAACAACGACCGCATCGAGAGGTTCTCCCCACCGATGATGTAGCTGCGGCCCTGCCGGCCGCGTTCGAGGACCAACAGGTGTCCCTGGGCCAGGTCCTCCACGTGGGCCACGTTCATGGCCGTGTCCACGTAGCCGGGCATCCGGCCGTTCAAGAAGTCGAGCAGCACCTTGCCGGTCGGCGTCGGGCGGATGTCCCGGGGACCGAGCGGAAAGGTGGGGTGAACCAACGCGAGCGGAGCGCCCTCCGCGGCAGCCCGGAGCGCCTCGTGTTCGGCGACGTATTTCGACTGCTTGTAGTGGCCGTAGAGGTGGTCGATGTGCGCGAACACGGTCTCGTCGGCGGGGTGCTCCGAACCCGGGTGGAGCCCGATGGTCGCGACCGTGCTCGTATAGACGATCCGCTCGCTCCCCGCGGCGAGTGCGGCCGCGATGACGTTGCGGGTCCCCTGCACGTTCACGTCGTAGAAGACGTCGGGATCCTTGGCCCAGAACGCGAACAGCGCGGCGGTGTGGAACACCGCCCGCGCGTGGTCGAACGCCGAGCGCACCTCGGCCAGTTCCCGGATGTCGACCGTTCGCACGTCGACGTCCAGACCGTCCAGGTTGGCGGTCGAACCGCCGGGCTCGACGAGCGCGACCACCTTCACCCCGAGGGGAAGCAGCGCCCGGACGATCGCAGAGCCGATGAAGCCGGCCGCCCCGGTGACGGCCACGATGTCCCCCTCCGCGAGGAGGACCGACGGCCCTCCTGCACCCGCGCCGTCGGTCAAGCGTTGCTCGCGGTCGTCTCGGTCCGAACCGGCGCGCCGTGGCCGTTCGGACTCGGCCCGGCACCGTTCGTCGTCACGTCTGGGTCGACGCCCTTCCGGCTCGGCCGGCGCTTCCCACCCGGCAGGGCGCCCCTGGCCATGATGCGCCCCATCTCGAACAGCAGCCCGGCCCCCTTCTGGGCCGACGCGAGGACATCGTCCAGCGCCTCGACGAAGGCGTCCACCTCGGCCTCGCCGGCGATGAGCGCGGGGAGCAGCTTGATGACGTTCGCGTTGTCGGCGGCGACCTGGGTCAGGATCCGGTGCCGATGGAAAAGGGGCACCACGATGGCCTGCGACGAGAGCGCCGGCCGGATCCGTTCGATGGCGTTCCATCGCCGCCGCAGACGGGGTGTCGTCGGGGGTCCGAACTCCAGGCCGATCATGAGGCCGAGCCCACGGACCTCGTGGAAGATCTCGTAGCGCTCGACCAGCGGGGCCAGCTTCGCCGCGAACTGCTCACCGGTCACCCGGGAGTGCTCGACGAGTCCCTGCTCGTCGAGCGCATCGAGGGTGGCCAGACCGGCCACCATTGCGAGCTGGTTTCGACCGAACGTGCTCGAGTGGACCATGGCCCGGTCCATCGAGCTGAAGACGCTCATGAAGACCTTCTCGGTACACAGCATGGCCCCGACCGGGATGAAGCCCCCCGACAGCGCTTTTGACACCGTGATGATGTCGGGGCGGAGCCCCCAGTGCTCGTGGCAGAAGAAGCGCCCGGTCCGCCCGAGCCCGGTCTGCACCTCGTCGGTGACGAAGAGCGTCTTGTAGCGCCGGCACAGCTCTTGGACCTCGTGCCAGTACTCGGCGGAGGCGACGTTCACCCCCTTGCCCTGGATCGGCTCGACGATGAAGGCGGCCACGTCGCCGCGCCTCAGCTGGCGCTGCAGCGCTTCGATGTCCCCGAATGGAACCTCGGTGCTCGGGACGAGCGGACCGAACCGGTTCTTGAACTCGGCCCCGCCGTTCAGTGCCAGGGCGCCGGTGGTCAGCCCGTGGAATGCGTGGCCCGCATAGACGATGCGCGGCCGCCTGGTCGCGTACCGGGCGAACTTGATGGCGCTCTCGACAGCCTCGGCCCCCGAGTTGCAGAAGAACGCCCGGTGGATGTCCTCGTGGGAACGGGCCACTAGGGCCTCGGCCAGGAGCCCGGGCAACAGCGCGCAGTCGATCTGGACCATGTTGGGCAGGTCGAGGTCGATGGCCTGGTGGAGGGCGGCCTTGATCCCGGGATGGGACCGTCCGAGGGCGTAGACGCCGAAGCCCGACAGCATGTCGAGGTAGCGCTCCCCGCGATCGTCATAGAGGTAGCAGCCCTCGCCGCGCACGTAGAACCGGTCAAAGCCCAGCGTGCGGAGCACCCGGGCCATCTGGGGGTTCATGAACTCGTTGTGGAGCTCGAAGTTTTCTCCGTGTCGGTCCGCAAGGACCTTGGCCACGTCGAACGCCATGATGGCCTCCATGGTCGGCGCTCAGATCCCGGCCAGGGTACTTGGCCGACCGACCGGGCCCCTGCCGGTTTGCCCCCAGACCCTCCGAGCGTGCGGAAAAGGGGTGCAGATCCGAGCCATCGAGCCCCTTCTTCCCTGGTGGATCACTGAATTTGGCGATGCGGTCGGGCAGAATGTGTTTCACAGGAGCGTGCGACCCTCGGTCCGCTCCGTGCCGGCGCGTCGGTCCGGCGAGGAAGGCGATCCACGATGGCCAACGAGGCGAGTGCCCGACCGGACACCGAGTCCCTGATCCTGACTGGTGAGCCCGCGCTCGAATACCAGCCGCTGGTCGATCTCGCGTCCGGTCGCTTGCTCGGATTTGAGGCCCTGTTGCGGTGGCGCCATCCCGACGAGGGGATGATCCTTCCGAGCCTCCTTCTCCCGTGGCTCGAGGCCAACGGCGACATCGTGCAGCTGGGCGAATGGGTACTCGCCGAGGGATGTCAGCAGGCTGCGAGCTGGCCGAAGAACATCCAGCTGGCCGTCAACCTCTCGATCGTCCAGCTCCGGCGGGGCGTCGGGTCGAGTGCCGTGGCCAAGGCGCTGGAGCTCTCCGAGCTCGAGCCCGATCGACTGACGATCGAGGTCACCGAGCACGCGCTCGTTGAAGACGTCGCGATGAACGACCTGCGCACCATCGGGGGCTTCGGGGTCGAGCTGGCCGTCGACGACGTCGGCACGAGCTGGACCTCCTTCGACGTCCTGCGCCGCATGGCCGTCAACACAGTGAAAATCGACCGCTCCTTTGTCGGGTCCCTCGAGGCACACCAGGGCATCAACCGCCTGGTCGTCGAGACCGTCGTCTCCCTGGCCCATTCCGAGGGGATCTCAACCGTCGCCGAGGGGGTCGAGACCTCTCTCCAGACCTCGATCGTCCGCGAGTTCGAGTGCGACGCCGCCCAGGGGTACTTCTTCGCACCGCCGCTCCCGATCGAGACTGCGGCCAGCCTGGCCAACGAGCCCGGCTACTGCTTCGCACTCGAGGGCGTCGGCTGGTCGGAGCGTAAAGACGAAGAGCATGCCGAGGCGACCCCGGTCGCCCACCAGCCGTTCACCTTCGGCGAGCGGACCGGCTAGAGCCGCCCCCGCCGCTCGGTTCGGGGCTGCTCCGGCCGAGCTGATAGAAAACGTCTTCGTGCTCTTGGCCGTCCCCACCGAGACCCGCGCCGGGGAGCGCCGCGTCGCCATGGTCCCCGACATCGGGCGGCGCCTCATCGACGCCGGTTGGGGGATCACCGTCCAATCGGGGTCCGGCGACGCCGCTGCGTTCACCGACGGCGCCTACACCGACGCCGGGGCGTCGATCGCTCCAGATGCCGCGGCGCTGCTCTCCGGTGCCGAGGTGGTCCTTTCGGTGAACGCGCCCGACCCGGACCAGGCCCGCCTGATGCCGGCCGGCGTCACCGTGCTGAGCTTCCTCCAGCCGGCCCAGAGTGCCGAGGCCCTCAAGATCCTGGCCGAGAAGGGAGCCACCGTCTTCAGCTTCGACCTGGTGCCCCGGATCAGCCGGGCCCAGTCGATGGACGCGCTCTCGTCGCAGGCGACCGTGTCCGGCTACCGGGCCGGGCTGCTCGCCGCCGAACATCTGGCCAAGTTCTTCCCGATGTTCATGACGGCGGCCGGCACCGTGCCACCGGCCAAGGTCCTCGTCATGGGCGTCGGCGTGGCCGGTCTCCAGGCCATCGCGACGGCGCGGCGCCTCGGCGCGGTGGTCCGCGCCTATGACGTCCGCGCAGCGGCGAAGGAGGAGGCGGAGAGCCTCGGAGCCACGTTCGTCGACCTCGGGATCTCGGCGGAGGGGACCGGCGGCTACGCCCGTGAGCTGACCCCCGAGGAGCTGGCCCGCCAGCAAGAGGCGCTCGCGGCCGCCGTCACCGCCAGTGACGTCGTGATCACGACGGCGTCGGTCCCGGGCCGTCAGGCCCCGGTGCTCGTCACCGAGCGGGTGGTGCGGGCGATGGCCCCCGGTTCTGTCGTCATCGACCTGGCCGCCGACAACGGCGGCAACTGCGAGTCGACCAAGGTCGGTCAGGAGATCGTGGTCGACGGCACGACCGTCGTCGGCGTGGCCAACCCCCCGTCGTCGATGGCGACCCACGCAAGCCTCCTTTACTCGCGCAACGCGGCCAACCTTCTGGCGTTGATCGGTCGGGACGGTGCCGTCGCGCCGGACTGGGAGGACGAGATCGTCATCGGATGTTGCGTGCTGCGGGAGGGCCACGCCGTCCACGGTCCGACGGCCGAGATCCTCGGCCTGCCGCACTACCCGATCCGTCCCGAGCAAGAAATGCCCGTCGCCGCACCCGTGCCGTCGGCCGAACGGGCCGGCGAAGGGGGAGCCGTCCCCGAAGAGGGAGCCACCAGCGAAGAGGGAGTCGGCTCGTGACCAACGGCCTGCTGGAGCTGTTCACGATCTTCATCCTGGCGGGCTTCGTCGGAATCGAGGTGATCTCCAAGGTCCCGAGCATCCTGCACACCCCCCTCATGTCGGGGTCCAACGCGATCCACGGCGTCATCCTGGTCGGCTCGATGATCGTGCTCGGCTCGGCGCACACCGGCGCCGAGGAGGCGCTCGGCTTCATCGCGGTGATCCTGGCCACGTTGAACGTCGTCGGCGGCTTCGTGGTGACAGACCGCATGCTGCACATGTTCAAGCCGCGTCAGGCGCCGCCGAGCGGCCCGGCGGCGCCCGAACCGCCCGAGAAGCCGGCCGACGGGAGCGCGGTGTGAGCCGAGGGACGGTCATCGACCTCTGCTACCTGGTCGCCGCGGTCTCGTTCATCCTGGCGCTCAAGGGTCTGAGCTCGCCCAAGCGGGCCCGAGCCGGGAACCTCCTCGCCGCGGCCGGCATGGCGGTCGCCATCGGGGTGACGTTCGCGCAGCCCCATCTCGACCACGTCGGACTCATCGTGATCGCCATGGTCATCGGGACCGCCGTCGGCGTTCCGGCGGCGCGGCTCGTGAAGATGACCGCGATGCCCCAGATGGTGGCTGCGTTCAACGGGGTCGGCGGCGGCGCAGCGGCGGTCGTCTCGATCACCGAGTTCATCGGCAGCGACCCCAAGCAGGTGGCCACCTACAAGGTGCTCGAGGTCGTGTTCGGGGTGCTGGTCGGCGCGCTGTCCTTCGCCGGATCGGCGCTCGCGTTCGTGAAGCTCCAGGAGCTCATCACGACCCGGCCGGTGGTCTACCCGGCCCAGCAGATGATCAACGCCGCCGTCGGGGTGGCCAGCCTCGGCATCGTGCTGGCGATCCTGATCACATCGTCGACCGCGCTCATCTGGGTCCTGCTCGCGCTCGCACTCATCCTCGGCGTCATCTTCGTGCTGCCGATCGGCGGCGCCGATGTGCCGGTGCTGATCTCGCTGCTCAACTCCTTCACCGGCCTGGCCGTCGCCGCCTCGGGGTTCACGCTCAACTCGAACGTGCTGGTGGTCGCCGGCACCTTGGTCGGGGCGTCGGGCATGTTGCTGACCCGGATGATGAGCACGGCCATGGGCCGTTCGCTGCCCAACATCTTGTTCAGCGCGTTCGGCTCGGTCGTCACGGCCAGCGGCGCAACCGAGAGCGCGGACGGACGCTCGGTGCGGGCGGGGACGGCCGAGGACGTGGGCACCCTGCTCGCATACTCCCGCAAGGTGGTCATCATCCCGGGCTACGGCCTCGCCGTCGCGCAGGCCCAGCACACCGCGAAGGAGCTGGCCGATGCGCTGCTGGCCCGCGGTGTCGACGTCTTCTACGCGATCCACCCGGTGGCGGGGCGCATGCCCGGGCACATGAACGTGCTCCTCGCCGAGGCCAACGTCCCCTACGAGGAGTTGAAGGAGATGGACGACGCCAACCCGGAGTTGGCGACGGCCGACGTCGCGCTCGTGGTCGGGGCCAACGACACGGTCAACCCGTCGGCGCGCAACACGCCCGGGAGCCCCATCTACGGGATGCCGATCATCAACGCCGACTCGGCGGAGAACATCGTGTTCCTCAAGCGCTCGATGCGGCCCGGGTTCGCCGGCATCGACAACGAGCTCCTCTACGACCCGAAGACGACCATGCTCTTCGGCGACGCCAAGGACACCCTGAAGAAGCTCGTGGCCGCGGTCAACAAGGCCTGAAGCCTCAGTCGATCGCGACCTCTGTGTCGACGGGGTAGTCGTCTTCGAGGGGGGTGGTGCGCAGCCCGTTGGCGATCGGACCGGCGTTGGACGGCCGGTCGGCCAGCTTCGCGAAGACCAGCAGGCCCTGGTTGGTCCGGCGCGTTGAGAGCACCTCGATGACCACGTTCTCTCTTCCGATCATGTGCGAGGCGTCGTTCACGACCACGAGGTCGCCGTCGGCGAGGTAACCGGCGGCCTGGCGCGGCTGGTTCCCTTCCTTCGTGAGGTCGAGCACCAGCTGCTCGCCCGGCATGTGGTCCGGGGTGAGGTCGTTGGCCAGCGGGCGAAGGTCGGTGACGGCGATGCCGCGGCGCTTGGCCGTCTCTCGGACCTGGCCCGAGCACGTCACGAGGCGGAGTCCGAGCCGGCGGGCGACCTCGACCAACCGGTCGGTGTGGTCGTCGATCTCGGGGACCTCGTTCTCGGCGACGTGTACCGGCACGTGGAGGTCGCGGAGCACGTCGAGGCGCTCGAGGCCCCGCCGGGCCCGGCGCGAGGTGACGGGGTCCGGACCGGCCGCCATCGTCTGCAGCTGGTCGATGACGAATCGGGGGACCACGAGGCCCCCGACCAGCAGGCCGTAGCGGCCGAGGACGAGAAGCAACGGCGTCATGGCGGCCGAGCTGTCGACCAACATCGCGTAGCCCGGCGGCGGCTCGGCCGGCGGGGCCAGGATGCGCCCGAGACCCGCCGCCGCGACCACCTGGCGACCCTTCTGGATGCCGACACGAAAACCGATCCAGGTGAAGGCCCACGCCACCGCGGCGGCGCCCGGCCAGACGATCGGGGAGTTGACGAACACGACGAGTGGCACGCTCAACGCCGTGCCGAGCAGGAAACCGGCCATGCCGGTCAGGGTGCCTGCGAACAGCTCGCCGGGCGGGATGCGGTCGAAGCGATCGGCCGCGCTGTCGCCGGTGTTCCTGAGCAGGCGGCCGAGTATGCCGCCGACCACGTAGGCGGCGAGGGCCCCGATGACCAGGCCGACGACCTGTCCGGTGGACGAGTGGGGCGAGTGCCCGATCTCGTAACCGGAAAGGGCGCCGATCAGTACCAGGATCAGGCGGAAGATCTCAACGAAGAGCACTCGTGAGCGACTTTACTTCGGTGGCCCTCAAAAACCGGGCAGCGTGGGTGTTTGCCCAGGTGAGGGCGGTGGGCCGTTTTCGCCACCCCCCCGATGGCGGGGCCCGTGTTCAGGTAGCCGGATCGAGCAATTGCCGCCCGGCGGTCACGACATCGGCCCGGTGCTCGCGCACCGTCGAGACCACCGCTCGCCGCGCCGCGGCCCGGTAGCCGGCGAGCGCCCCGCCGAGCCGCTTGAACCGCTCCGAGAACCGGACCGTGAAATAGCCGCTGATCGGGCCGGCGACCGCCGCCCCGAGACCGGCCAGTGGCGAGAACAGTTCAGCGAAGAGCACGCCGAGGCCGGCGTAGAGCAACGTGAACGAAGCGAAGCACCCGAGCAGCTTGACGGTTGCCTTCACGCCCTCGTTGGTCGGGATCTTCGCGACTCGCTTCATGACCTGATACGGGACGAGGTGGATCACCGCACCGAGCACCGCCAGGGGCAGTGCGACGAGCACCTTTAGAACGGACCAAACGAACATCAGCCGGATCTTTCCGCCCCGGTAGCTCGCCGCCACCTGGGCGTCGGTCAGGCCGACCAGGTCGAGATCCCATGCGTAGACGTCGTATGCCTTTCCCAACGCTTCCAACCCCTCCTGGCGGTCCCCGTCGGCAGCGATGGCCGTCAGCCGCTTGGCCACGCGCTCTCGATCGGCCAGCGCGACGTCGACCGGCGCCGCCGAGCCGAGCGGGCGCCCGACCAGCTCCGCGATGTCGCCGAGCCGCCGCGCCTGGATCCAGGTGCCGTAGACGGGGCTCACCGCGCTGAGCCGGACGGTGATCTCGTCCGTCAAGGCGAGGACGGCGCGATGCTCGTCGGCTCGGTAGTCGTCGGCCCAACGCGACAGAGTGAACGGGGCTCCGACGCGGACGAGGGCCCGGGAGCGGAATCGGGCCTTCTCGTCGTAGGCGAGGCCTACCGGCAAGATGACGACGTCGGCAATGTCGTCGTCGACCGCTGCGCCGAGGGCGATTCGAGACGCTCCCGTCTTCAGCGGTTGGAGCTCGAACTCGTTGTGGCTCACCCCCTCGGGGAAGAGCGCGACCATGCCGCGATGCGCGAGCAGTTGGCGACATGTCCGGAATGTCGCCGCATTGCGATCGGTCGCGACGTGGTCCTGGGCCCGGTACACGGGGACGACGCCGGCCAATTTCAGGAACGGCCAGAGCGGCAGGATCGCGAACAGCGTCGACTTGCCGAGAAACCGGGGGTACCGGCGGAGAGTCGCCATCAGCAGGAGGCCGTCGACCAGCCCGTTCAGGTGGTTGGCCACCAGCACGATCGGGGTCGACGCCGGGATGTTCCCCGCTCCCTCGAGTTCGATCCTGCGGAAGAAGATGCGGACCAGGAGGCTGGCGAACGCTCCCATAGTCGTGTCGGCCAGGCGGCGCATCGCGGTCATGCTATGTATTCGCCCCTGCATCGACCCGTAGATGGCCGCGGTCGCATCATGCCGAGCCCGGGGCCGGGCTAGGAGAGCTCGCCGACCGTCTGGGGGATGCCCGCGCCGACCCGTGGCCGGACGGCCTTCGTGCGGCGCACGATGGTGGCCGCCGCATCGAGATCACTGATGGCGGAGGCGATCGGCAACGCGCACAGGGCGACAGCTGCCGCAGCCAGGAAGGCAACGTGGTAGCCGCCCAGCTCCGGAATGACGTGTCCCGATACCCGGTGGAAGGCACCGACGGCGACGATGGCCGAGGTGAAAGCGGCGACTCCGATCGCCCCACCGAGCTGGCGGAGTGCGTTGAACATGGTCGACGCACGACCGGTTGCCGCCGGACTGATGGTGGCGAACGCCGCTGCCTGCACCGGCACGAAGACCCCGGCCATCGAGACGCCGAGAACGAACATGAGTCCTCGCAACCACCACAGGCTGGTATCCGGGCCGATCAGCGTCATGAGCGCCGCCGTCACCGCCATCAAGAGCAGCCCCGCGCAGATGTGACGGCGAGGCCCGAAGCGTGGGTAGAGGACCCGTGTGGCGAGCTGTGCGCCGAGCATGACCCCGATGGCTTCGGGGAAGACGCCCAGACCTGAGGTGAGCGCGGACAGGCCGCGACCGTCTTGGAAGAAGAGTGTGACCGTGAAGATGGTGCCCACGAATGCGGCCATTGTGAGGAAGATGACGCCGTTGGAAGATCGGAACAGGCGATTCCCGAAGAGGCGCAGGTCGATGATCGGCTCGACCTTTCGAAGCTCGACGACCACGAGCGCAGCGATCCCGATCAGCCCGCACGCGATCGTCGCCGCCACCGCCACCGACCCCCAGCCCTTGATCGGTCCCTCCGAGACGCCATACATGAGCGAACCGAGGGCCAGGCCGGCCAGCAAGAACCCCGAGACGTCGAAGCGCCCCGGCCGGTGTTCGGTCCCGCCCTCGAGGAACAGCAGACCGAACACGAATGAGACGATGCCGATCGGAAGGTTGACGAAGAACACCCACCGCCACGAGAGGGTGGTGACCAAGACGCCGCCGAGGATCGGTCCGAGCGCAGGTGCGACGGTCGTCGGCGTCATGAGGATCGACGAAGCCCGAATCCGTTCCTCGGGCGGATAGGCCCGGTACAGCATCGCCATCCCGACGGGCGCCAGCATTCCGCCGCCCGCGCCCTGGAGGATCCGGAAGAAGACGAGCTCGCCGAGCGTCTGTGCGATCCCGCACAGCATGGACGCGGCGGTGAAGACCACGATCGCGGTGAGCAGGACCTTCTTGGCGCCCAAGCGGTCACCGAGCCATCCCGATGCGGGGATGAACACGGCCAAGCTGACCAAGAACGCGATCGAGACCCCGTCGACGGCGGTAGCCGGCACGTGGAAGTCCCGGCCGATGGTCGGGAGCGCGACGTTCACGATCGTGGCATCCAGGATGCTCATGAACATGGCCGACACGAACACGACACCGACGACGATCTTCTGGTCGATGTGACCTCTCATGTGGTTCTCACGACGCTAGCGGGCGTCCGAAGGCGGCGTCCCGGCGACTCCGACTGGCCCCTCTCGGACCTCCCGCTGCGTACATACGAGACCCCGACTGGCGCGTCACGGCTCGGGCGTCGCCCGAGGTGAAGGGGGGAGTCCCGATTCGTCGGCCCCCGGGCCGTAGTGTGGGAACCGGACAGGCAGTCGGAGCCGATCCGGGACAATCACCGAACACGCGGCGCGGTGATGATCGTGCCGCTTCACCCCAGGAGTCTTCGACGAGCAGCAACCCCTTGTCCGAGCGAGTGATGATCGAGGGCCTGCTCATGCACCCCCTCAGCCGGTCCGTCTATCGGTGCCGGATGCAGGTCACTCGTGACGGCCTCTTGATGTCCAGGGTGTCGGGTGAACCCGAACCCGATGCCGACATGGATGCGACACCGGTCGAGTCCAAACCCATCGCCATCGTCTGGCGCTCGTTGCGCGGTTTCTCGGCCGACGAGTCCCATGTGTCCCCGGACGGGCGGCGACTCCAGGTACTCGAGATCGACACCGACGACGGCGTGTTGACCGTGTTCGCCCCGGCCGCTGACGTCGCTGAGCTCTTCTCGGCCGTCGGCCGCCGGGCCGGGCTCTGGCGGCTGGCCCGTTCACCCCTCGGCCTGGTGATCTCGGGGCGCCGCAAGAAGTTGGCCCGAGAGGTCGCCTGACCCACCGAGGAGCGGTCACCCCTGACTCCCACGCTGCTCCAGGTGGGGTTTCTCGATCGGTGGCCTAGCCTTCGATCGTGAGTAACGGCCGTCGGGGCGGCGTGACGGGTGATGCCGAGAGTACGTCTGCGCCTCCCCGGATCCATCCCCGCAGGCTCCCCGAGCCGAGGCTGGGTGCGCTCGCCCGCCGCGGCTTACACATCGCCCAGGTCGCGACTCGCCACTTCCTCCCGGTCGCGATCGGACACCTGCGCGAGCGACCCCGCAGGCGTCTGGACCCGAGCGCCTTCGCACGACCGCTTCGCCTGACCTTCGAGGACCTCGGCGGAACGTTCATAAAATTCGGGCAGATCATGGCGTCGTCGCCGGGGATGTTCGGCGAAGAGGTAGCTCAGGAGTTCCGTTCGTGTCTCGACACCGGCCCGGCGGCCCCGTTCGCGGATGTGCGCGTGCGGATCGAAGAGGACCTCGGCATGTCGATCGACGAGGCCTATGCGTCCTTCGACCCGGAACCGTTCGGGCGAGCCTCGATCGCCGTCGTCCACCGGGCCACCCTTCATGACGGGCGCGAAGTTGCCGTGAAGATCATCCGGCCCGGGATCGAACTGCAGGTGGCCACCGATCTCGATCTGATGCAACCGCTGTTCGAGGTCCTGGCCCGCCAGACGGGCGACCAGATGGCCGGGTCGGTGCTCCAGCTCGTAGACAGCTTCCGCATCCAAGTCGGCGAGGAGATGGACCTACGCAACGAGGCCCGGACGATGGCCCATTTCCGGCTGCTGATGAGCGAGGCCGACCTGCCCCGCATCGTCGTGCCGGAGCCATACCCCGAACTCTCGGGGGCCAACGTCTTGACGATGGAGCTCTTGGATGGCGTGCCGATCGACGACCTGACCCAGGTGGCTGAGCTCGGTGTCGACCCGGGCCCGCTGGTCCAGGACATCGTCCGGTCATTCTTCGTGCACACCGTCCGTTGGGGCGTCTTCCATGGTGATGCCCACGCCGGCAACATGCTCTTGCTCCGGGACGGCCGCATCGGCATGGTCGACTGGGGGATCGTCGGCCGACTCGATCGGGCGACGCATCGATTCGTCCTGCGGTTGCTGGCGGCCGCCCTCGGTGAGGAGGACGCGTGGGCCGAGGTGACCGATCACCTGGTCAAGACCTACGGGCCGGCGCTCGGGATCGCAGTCGGGATGGACGAAGCCCAGATGGCCCAGTTCATCCGTGCGTTGGTCGAGCCGACCCTCACGCATCCCTTCGGCGAGGTGAGCCTGGCCGACATGCTCCAGACGGTCCAGCTCCAACTGGCCAGGGCCCAGGGCGTGGAGGCCCACCGGAGGTCGTTCAGGGCGATCATCCGCCGGCTGCGGTTCCAGCGTCGGGTCCGTCGGATGGCCGACGCCTCTGGCGGCCTGTTCTCGGAGTTCGACCGCGGGACCTTCCTTCTGTCCAAGCAGCTCATGTACTTCGAGCGCTACGGGCGCCTCTTCCTGGCCGACGTGCCGCTGCTCAATGACAAGGCTTTCTTCAAGGAGCTCTTGGCGGGAGTGCCCGACGAACTGACCGAGCAACGAGATGGCGGGCCGAGAACCGGGGCGTCGGGGCCACCGACCCCCCGTCGGTAAGCTGAACCTCGTCACGAGGGTGGGAACCGGGAGGTGTCCGTGAAGGTCGTCGTTGATTTTGATCGCTGCGCGAGCAACGCGGTCTGCATGAGCATCCTCCCCGAGGTCTTCGAGGTCCGGGACGACGGATTCCTCTACGTCTTGAACGAGAACCCGCCCGAGTCGATGCGCGACCGGCTCGAGGAGTCTGTTCGGAGCTGCCCGACCCAGGCCATCTCGATCGCCGAGGAGTAGCCCGACACAGTGATCGGCGCCGCAACCTGAGCGCTCCCCGAGTCCGCTTCGCCCCATCCCCGACCGGCTACTTGCACGTCGGCAACGCTCGCACGGCCTTGTTCAACTGGCTGTTCGTTCGCCGCGAGGGCGGCACGTTCGTCCTCAGGATCGAGGACACCGACGTGGAGCGAAGCCTGAGCGACGCCGAGGACGCCATTGTGTCGGGTCTGACCTGGCTCGGCATGGAGCCTGACGAGGGTCCGTACCGCCAGTCCGAGCGCGGCGAGCGATACCGCGAGGTCATCGAGGAACTGTGGTCGGCCGGTGATCTCTATGCGTGTGACTGCACCCGCGACGACGTCTTGGCCCGGAACCGCGACAACCCGACACCGGGCTACGACGGCCACTGTCGCGACCGTGGGTTGACGCGAACCGACCGCACCGCGCTGCGGTTCCGCACCCCACGAGAAGGGACGACCGTCGTCGAGGACCTGATCCGCGGCGACGTCGAGTTCCCCCACGATGCGATGGAGGACTTCGTCTGCGTGAAGTCGAACGGCCAACCGCTGTTCGTGCTGGCCAACGCGGTGGACGACCGCGACACCGCCATCAGCCACGTGATTCGCGGTGAAGACCTCCTGCCGACGACCCCGAAGGGCGTGCTGGTCTGGCGGGCGCTTGACGCGAAGGACGAGGTGCCCCTCCCGGTTTTCGCCCACCTCCCGATGCTGGTGAACGCCCAGCGCAAGAAGCTCTCCAAGCGTCACGACCCGGTCGCCGTCGAGTCGTACCGGGATCAGGGTTACCTGGCCGAGGCGTTCCGTAATTATCTGGGCCTGCTCGGGTGGAGCCCGGCGGGAGATCAGGAGAAGGTGGACGTCGAGACCATGGTCCGCGAGTTCAGACTCGAAGACGTCCACCACGCGCCCGCATTCTTCGACGTGAAGAAGCTCAACCACCTGAACAAGGAGTACATCCGCGATCTCAGCCCGGCCGAGTTCGAGGCTGCGACGAGGCCGTGGGTCGAGCCCTCCGCCGACGGCGTGGCCTGGTCTCCATCAGGGTCGGGGGTGCCCTGGCCGCCCGAGCGGTTCGATCGGGCCCGCTTTTCCGCGATCGCGCCGGCGGTTCAGGAACGAGCCGGGTTGTTGGCTGATGTCCCGCTCATGGTCGACTTCCTGTTCCTGGCCGAGCCGAATATCGACGAAAAGAGTTGGGCCAAGGTGGCCGGGGATCCGTTGTCCACCGAGATCCTGACCAAGGCGACCGCCGCGTACGGCGATTGTGAGTGGAATCGCGAGGTCCTCCACGCCGTGACTCTCTCGATCGCCGAAGCCGTGGGCAAGGGTCTCAACAAGGCCCAAGACCCGATTCGGGTCGCGGTCACGGGGCGGTCGGTCGGTCCGCCGTTGTTCGAATCCCTGGAGGTCCTCGGCCGCGCCGAGGTGCTGGGGCGGCTCGGGAAGGCTCTCGATCGACTCGCAGCCAGCTGAATGGTGCTGTCCCGGATTCCACTGGTCGGGCGGCTCCACCCGGTCATCCGGGCGATCGTTGTCTTGATCTTGGCGACCCTCGTGTACCTCGTCGTGACCGGTGTCCAGGTGTGGCTGACGTCTCGTCAGTACTCGCCGCAACGAGCCAGCGCCATCGTGGTCATGGGGGCCGCCCAGTACAACGGCACGCCGTCCCCGGACCTCCAGTCCCGTCTGAACGAGGCGCTCATCTTGTACCGGGACGACCTGGCCCCCCTTGTTGTCGTCACCGGCTACAAGGAAAAGGGAGATCGTTTCACCGAGGCCGAAGCCGGCGGCATGTACCTGGAGCGCCATGACGTCCCGTCGTCCGCGATCGTGGAGGTCGGAGGGACGGACAGCTACGAGAACCTTGCCGACGCCGCCACGCTGCTCAAGGCACGCGGCATCTCGACCGTCTTGATCACCACCGACCCGTTTCACGAGGACCGATCGATGGCGATCTCGAGCGGGCTTGGGCTTGTTCCGTTCCCGGCTCCGACCAGGACGTCGCCGATCAACGGTCTATATACGGTTCCCTATTTCCTAAAAGAGGCGATCGCTGTCGGCGCGGGCAGGATCATCGGCTACCGGGACCTCAGCCGTCTGCGGCTGGGTTTCGGCTGACGGTGGTTGCCCGTTAGGTTCAGATTTGGGTTGGCGCGCCGGTCCGCTAGCCTCTCTTTCTGCCCATTCGGGGGTGGTGTAATCGGCAACACGACAGGTTCTGGCCCTGTTATTGGGGGTTCGAGTCCTCCCCCCCGAGCTTCCACCGCGAGGCGAAGCCGCTGTTCTGCGGCTCGCGCTCGCGGGTGAAGTACCACGGAATGCTCTCCGCGCTCACAACTTGGTCACAAGGGGTTGGGGACATGCCTAGGTGGGGTCGCGTCTGGAGAGCCGCGATGAGGATGAGTTTCTGGCGGTTGCCTTTCTAATACGCGCGCGCCTTCTTTGACGGTTCAAGCGCAAAGCGCTCGATCAGCTCGTCACGGTAGGCGGAATCGACCCGGCCCTGGATCCGTCCAAGCAGATGCAGCGTCTCGGTTCCGGTGAGGGAGGGCCAAAGATTCGCCTCGTCTGGCACGTACGCGAGCCGGCGGTGAGCTTCGACCGTCTGGTGCTGGCTATCCAGTCCGAATATCTCCGCCCGCCCGGCAGTTGGCCTCACCAGGCCCAGCAACAGTCTGATTGTCGTCGTATTACCCGCCCGGTTGGGTCCGAGATAACCGACGACTTCACCGGGGCGACCTCGAGATTAGGTCGCTAAGGACCAACGTGGCGCCGAACCGGGTGGACGGATTCTCGATCCGAATGGCAGGTTTCGCCACAAGGTCGGATCGCTTAACGGACGACGACCACTGTGCAGTGGGCATGAAGGGAGCACTTCTGGCTCACTGAGCCAAGCGCAACGCCCAAGATTCCGCCTTCGCCCCTCGTCCCCACGACCAGCAGGTCGGCCCCGCTACTCGCCTCGATGAGGACGTTGGCAGGAACCCCGTTGTCGTGGGCCACTGACTGCGTCGTGACGTTGGGGGCCACCCCCTGGGCGTTCTCATTTGCCTCATCGAGGATTTGTCTGTTGATCTCCGCGACCTCGTCCGGGGGCACGAAGAGAAGTCCTTGTGCATAGACGGTGTGAATCTCAAGGACGGCGTTTGTCAGCTGCGCTTGGCCCGCTGCCCACTTCAAGGCTCGCGTCGATTCGGCTGAACCGTCGACGCCGACCACGATGCGATGTTGGGCGGCGGGGGTAGTCGACTTCACATTGTCTGAGATTGTCGTGGCCGTCCTTCCGGTCCTGGGCCCAGCACCGCCACTGCGGTTCCGCGGCAGACAGCTTTCCTGCAGGGTACGCGCCAGCACATAGACGCAATAGAGTCCTTGGTCCCATCACGAGTCTGAAGTTCGCCCAACGGATCAGACTTACAGCGACTACCGGTCGTCCCGCAGCACGAGCACAGGACAGTGCGCATTCGTCACGCAGTGCTCGCTCACTGATCCGAGCAACATGCCGGCGAACTCCCCATGACCTCGGCAACCAACGACGAGGAGCCGTGCCCCGCGCGACGCATTTACCAGAGCTGGTGCGGGATGACCCTCGACGACGGTCTGCTGGATGTCGACGTCGGGGTGGTTGCCTCGTACCGTCGTGACTGCCTCGTCGAGCACCCGGGCGGCGTCCGCCGCCGGGTTCCAGTCAGTTGGAAAAGCGAACGGAGCTCCATACACTGTGGGCCATTCCCAGGCCATCACCAACTCAAGCGACGAACCAGTCAGCTCGCCCTGGCCGGCGGCCCAGTCCAGGGCGGCCAGTGAAGACGGCGATCCGTCCACTCCGACAACGATCCGGCCGTGGTTCTGTGGTGTGCTCGTCACTGCTGTCTCCTTAAGAACGGGTTCCTCACTACGCGCCCCTGGGACGCTACCCGGGACCGCTTCTTACGGTCCGGCGAGCGGCCAACCGCCTCAGGCTCGGGCCGCCGACCGCACCGCCGGCCGTCCACCACCCGCCGTGATTACGGTTCCGGCGCTGCCCGAGAGCAACAACGCTGCATCCTCGAGACGGCCGATTGCTGCCTCGCCGCCGGTGTGCTCAACAAACCGGCAGGCCGCCACAACCTTCGGGCCCATGGAGCCCGCGGCGAAGGACTTGCTCCGCATCTCAGCGACCGACGCCGAGCGGATGGGGCGAGCCGTCGGTGTCCCGTAGTCGATCTCCACGTTCGGCACGTCGGTGAGGAGTAGGAACGCGTCAGCCCCGAGCTCCGCGGCCAGCACCGCCGCCGTCAGGTCCTTGTCCACCACCGCCTCGATGCCCCGCAGTTGACCACCCGGCTGACGAACGACTGGGATGCCGCCGCCGCCGGCGCAAATCACGATGGCACCCCGATCGAGGAGCAGTCGAATGTCCTCCAACTCGACGATCTCGGTGGGCTCGGGGGATGGCACCACTCGGCGCCACTGGCTCCCGTCTGGGCGCACGTCCCACCCGCGGGCAGCGGCTAACTGCTTGGCCACATTCTCGGTGTAGATCGGACCCACGAACTTGGTCGGGTTCTTGAACGCCGGATCGTCGGTGACTACGACGGTCCGGGTCAAGATGCAGACGGCGTTCCGGGCCGGAATCGCGTGCTCGACCGCTTGCAGGAGCCAGTTGCCGATCAGCCCCTGCGTCTCGGCCACCAGCGAATCGAATGGGTACGGGTGAGACAGGGAGGGGTCGCTAGCGCTTTCGATGGCCAGGACCCCGACCTGGGGGCCGTTGCCGTGGGTGATGATCAGTTCGTGGGCAGGCCCCAACCGGGCCAGCGCCCCAGCGGCACGGCCCACGTGGGTCTCTTGGATGTCTGAATCGGGAGCTTCCCCCCTCTCCAAGAGGGCGTTGCCGCCGAGTGCGACCACGATCCTCATGGACGGGGCTTCGCTCCGTCCATGAGTGTGGCCACCATGATCGCCTTGATCGTATGAAGGCGGTTCTCGGCTTGGTCAAAGACGACGGACGCCGGCGACTCGAAAACGTCGTCGGTGACCTCAAGGGCCTCGAGTGCGAAATTGTTGGAGATCATCTGACCAACCTCGGTGTCGGTGTTGTGTAAGGCCGGAAGGCAATGCATGAAGCGCGTCGCTGGGTTCCCCGTCAGGCCCATGACCCGCTGGTTGATCTGGTAGGGGACGAGCTCAGCGATGCGCGTGGACCAGTCTTCGACCGGCTCTCCCATTGACAGCCACACGTCGGTGTACAAAAAGTCGGCTCCGCTGACCGCAGCCGGTACGTCATCGCTCACCAAGACCCGAGCACCACTGTGCGTCGCCAGCTCATGGGCGATTCCTTGGACCTCAGCGCTCGGCCAGAGAGCGCGGGGCCCGCACACACGCACGTCCATGCCCAGGAGTGCCCCGGTCACCAGTAGCGAGTTGGCGGTGTTGTTCCGGCAGTCGCCCAGGTAGCAGTAAGCCACCGACTCGAGCAGCTTGATCGAGTAGTCGCGCATGGTCAGGATGTCGGCGACCATCTGGGTGGGATGCCACTCATCGGTGAGCCCGTTCCACACCGGCACACCGGCAAACTCGGCCAGCGTCTCGACGTCGCTGTGGCCGAACCCGCGGAACTCGATGCCGTCGTACATGCGTCCGAGCACCCGAGCAGTGTCCTTTATCGTCTCCTTCTTGCCGAGCTGGGTCTCGCCCGGACCGAGGTAGCTGACATGCGCTCCCTGGTCGTGGGCGGCCACCTCGAAGGCCGATCGGGTCCGAGTCGAGGTCTTCTCGAAGATCAGCGCGATGTTGCGGCCTTCCAGGGCTCGATGCTCGGCGTGGGCCCGCTTGGCGTCTCTGAGTTCCACCGCTAGGTCGACGAGCGAGAGGAATTCGACCTTGGTGAAGTCGATCTCCTTCAAGAAGCTGCGGCCCGAAAGATCCACCCGGCCGCCCTGATGTGGCGCTGGTTGGGCGCTCATGCCGGGTCCCGCTCTATCGGGCAGGTCATGCAGCGAGGCCCGCCTCGCCCCCGTCCGAGCTCGTTGCCGGCCACGGTCACGACCTCGATCCCGTGCTTGCGCAGCATCGTGTTGGTGGCCACGTTTCGCTCGTAGCCGAAGACGATGCCGGGGGCCACGGCCAGGTAGTTGGTGCCGTCATCCCACTGCTCGCGCTCTGCGGCACGAATATCTTCGTCCGTGGTCAGCACGATGACCTGGTCGACCTCCAACACCTCGGCCAGGGTGTCCCACAGCTGATGGTTGCGGGTCACGGACAACCGCTCGGGGTGGTCGCCGGCGGTGACCGTCCAACTCCGGAGGTGCCGGTCGAAGTACGGGTAGAGCACGAACGTGCCGCGATCCACCATGGTCATCACGGTGTCGAGATGCATGAAGGCGTGGGAGTGAGGCAACTCGACGGCCACGACCCTTGTCGCTTGTCCGGCCTCGAAGAGGGCTCGCGACACGATCTCGACAGCCATGGGCGTCGTGCGTTCCCCCATCCCGATGAGCACTGTCCCGTTCCCGATCACGTGGACATCCCCGCCCTCCAGCGTCGCTGGTTGGTGGCCGGTGTCGTCGTCCCCGTAGTAGGTCACGAAGTCAGCATTGGCGAACAACGGATGGAACCGATAAATGCCCCGGGTGTGCAGCGACTCCCGTTGCCGAGCCGGCTTGGCCATCGGGTTCACTGTGACTCCGCCGTAGATCCAGCAGGCGTTGTCCCGCTGGAAGAGGTGGTTGGGCAACGGTGGCAGGACGAAGTCGTCGGCTCGAAGCATGTCCCACTTGAGGCTATTGGCCCGCAGCGGTTGGAGGTCCGCCTTCAAGATGCCGCCAACCAGGTATTCCGCCAGGGCAGCGCCGTCCTTAGCCTCGAGGAGTCGGCGCACGGGGTCTACGAGGGATGGCCCGAGGATTTCGGGGGTGCAGACCCGGTCGAACACGAACGCGCGGCCCTCGGGAATCTCGAGGGTCTCGGCCAGCAGTTGCCCGAAGTAGTGAACCCGGACCCCCTTGTCCCGGAGCGCCTCCGCAAAGGCGTCGTGCTCTTCCTTCGCCTTCTTGGCCCACATGACGTCGTCGAACAGCAGGTCGCCAATGTTCTCTGGGGTCAGCCGGGACAGTTCGAGCCCCGGTCGATGGACTATGGCTTGGCGTAGCTGGCCTATCTCTGAGTCGACGCGAAATGTCATGGTGTGGTCCTCCTAGGTCTGTACTTTGTCGTGTTCTGTCCCGGTCAGGCCGACGTGGAAACTGTGGGCGCCGACTCCTGCGGGAGGTCCACCGGTTCGCTCGTTTCCCCGAGGCGCTGCCGACGGGCGTTCAAGAAGGCGAAGAGGATCAGACCAGCCAGCAGCACGACAAGCGCTTGGTAGACGACCTGGTAGCCCGAGGCAAAGGTCACCCACATCGAGAACAGCACGCTCGCCCCGGCCACACAGAGATCCCGGGCCAGCAGCCAACCCTGCACCCGGCGGCGCCGCGAGACGAGGTAGGTGAGCTGCGCGAGGGCCGACACGAAGTAGGGGATGGCCACGGTGACCACGGTCAGGTCAACCAGGTACGTGAACACTGTCAATCCCGAGCTAGAGGTGTAACGCCACAGCATGAGCAGCGATGGCAACACCGTGCCGACCACGATGCCAAACCAGGCCGTGCCCTTGCGATCGACCCACGCGAACGGCCTGGGGAAGAGGTCATCCTGGGCGATCGCCCGCGAGGTCTCGGTGACGATCAAGGTCCAGCCGTTCAGGGCACCAATGCCCGAGGCGACCGCCACGCCGGCGATGAACTTTCCGGCCCAGGCGTTGTGCGGGAAGATCGTCTGGAAGGCGTTGACGAACGGCGACCCGGTGTTGACCAGCGTGTGGTGTGCGACCAACCCCATGACTGCCGCCGTCACCAGCACGTACAAGATGGCGCTCGCTGCCGTGCCGAGAATCGAAGCTCGACTGACGTTGCGGCGCGGATCCTTCACGCGCTTGGCGGTGACTGCGGCGGCCTCGACACCGATGAAAGAGAACAAGGCCACCCCGGCGGCGATCCCGATGGCGCTGTAGAGGCTGCCGCCCGAGGCGTTGAAGGCTCCGAAGTGGGCCGAGCTGACGAAGAACCATCCGACAATGCCGACAAAGAGCAACGGGAGGAACTTGAGGATGACAGTCACATTTTGGAACCAGGCCATCTGACGGATCCCGACCAGGTTGATGATGGCGGGCACCCACAGTCCCACCAGGGCGATGCCCCAGTTCTCCATGCCGGACGGATGGTTGAGGCCGAACAGCGCGTCGACGTAGAACACCCATGACGCGACGATGGCCGCGTTGCCGGCCCAGGACTGGATCCAGTAGCACCAGCCGACCAGGTAGCCGGCGAAATCGCCGAACTCGTGGCGGGAATAGGCATAGAGCCCACCGTCGTTGTTCGGCACACGCTTCGTGAGCTGGCCAAAGAGGACGGCGAGGAGCATCGCCCCGACGGCGATGACCACAAGGACAAGGAGGCCCATGGTGCCCGCACCGGCGATGACGGCCGGCATGGTGAAGACGCCGGTCCCGACGATGCTTCCGATCACCAGCCCGGTGGCCGACGTCAGCCCCAGGGCGTGAGCCTTCTCCTGGTTCCGCGGCGACAGTGGCCGATCCGACGACCCTGGTTGGACGGGGGCCGGCGAACTGGTTGTGAGCGACATTTCGGGTCTCCTCTGGGGACGGAACCGGCGAACGCACCGGTGCTTTCACTCTCAAATCGCAACTCTGATAGCGGGGTGAGGCGCCGGGTAGGGCCCAAAGTCCTGATGCCGCGGAATCAACCGCCGTCATCGCAGGGGTGACCGCACGCCAGTTCACTTGTTCCGAAACCCGCCCTGTGTCGCGTTTGAGCTAGACGGCAGGATCGGCTTTAGACGGCAAAGAACTACGTCTCTAACCTCTTGGGCCAAGGTCGGCATGGAGCGGAGAACCCAGGCCGCGACCTACCCTGCGCGCCTGGACGAACGTGCGGCGCAGTTGTCCCCGGCGCGACTCCGGGGGGACTTGACTACGGACCTCATTACGGTCCCTAGGTGAGCTCATCGAGGTTGAGTTCGTCCAAACGGACGCCGCGTGCGGCCAACCCTTGCTCGAGTCGGAACCGCTCTTCTTGTGGTCGCTTGAATCGAAGCGGATCACGATCTAAGTCGTGGGGTCGAGCTAGCGCCATGAGGGAAACGTCATAGGCCAATTCGTCCGCCACAGCCGACGGTGCCCATCCCGCATGGGTACGCGACGGAGCAGCCGAATTCAGCCGGGCTCGGCAGCGCAACAGCTCAGCCAAGGCCTCTCCTGTCGTCTGACCCTTGCGAGAGGATTCGATTTCGTCGAGGGCTTGACCGATCAGGTGTGTGTAAATGGTCATCTTGATCGCTGCCGCCTTGGCATTCGTTTCCTCAAGACAGAGTCTCGAGCCGTCCCGCACCCGATCGCAGCCCCACATGGGCTATCGGCGTCTCCGCCGGCTGGCGCGTCACTCGCTGCGAGAACGCCTTACCACGTCCGTCACAGCGTCGAATGCCTCCTTCAAGTTATGCAAGACGGCCTCGACGTCGCGACTCACCGCCTTCAGGTCGGAGCCGACGTTGTGGGTCTGCGAGAGTCGTGACCGCGCGGCAAGATAGGCGTTCTGAGCAACCTCAAGTTGCTTGTCGAGCGTGTCTTTGGCATCCATCGCGGCAAGGTCGAGCTGAACCTTTAGGTCATCGATCCGGGTTCGCCAGTCGCGCAGCGTACTATCGAGCCGCTCAATCGGGTCATGATCGATCTCCGACTCCACAGAGCCGTTGTCAGTTGCGCGGGTCATTGTCCCTCCTCATTCCGGATTTCTGGTGAAACGCGGGTTCCTGCACTACATCGTGCCGTCTGTTCGAACGACTTCGCGGGCCCTTGGTCAAACTTGCCGCTCTCCGAGTGTGGCCCGCGACGTCAGCGGTCGGGAAGGGCCAAAGGTCCCAATGTGGCAGCGGGGGGTTTCCTCAGTGGGGCGGTGGTGAGCGGACTTATACGTCCGCATCGTTCCGAATGCAGTGACCGGCCGTCGCATTCGGCGACGGTCACGGTCGCCGGGGCCGCATAGCGGTGCGCCAGGGCACCCTGGCGGCTCAAGAAATCCGAGTTCAGATAGTGCAGCAAGGGAACAACGCAGAAGTGTCGGTCATGCCCAGCACGACTGCTGCCCCGGACCCAAGGCCGATGCCCGGCCCGCTGGTGATGTTCGTGCCGATCGCGAGACGGTAGAGGTGTGGAAGTTCTCATCCAGCGGGCAGACAATCCGCGCTCGCGAGCTCCTATGAGCCGTGTGGCTCTGTGCCGGACACCATTTCAACCCCCCAAGCCGTTTTGTGCGGCTCGCTGGAGGATGCCCACGATCCTTTCTGTGACGCTTGCCGGCGAGATCTCGGTCAACTTCCAAGGTGACGTCAGCCTGCTGAGGCCCTGTCTCTTCCACATGTCCCCCTCCCAGACGTTGATCTCACGGTGCGCCTCGTCGGCATCCAATTGCAGGAATGGGTTGCGATCTTGTCGGGGTTTGTCAGAGATTTCACCCTCCAGCGACATCCAGAGAATGACCCGGGGGGTGTGGAACTCGTCGGAACGTCGTTCTTCAATAGCTCCATCACCCCCGTCGCGCCGAAGTCGCTCGATGACGGACTCCATGGTTGGCTTTATCACGCTCTTTGAGAGCTCTTCGAAGTCCCGAAGGAATTTCTCCCTCTCGACTTTCGCTGCTGCTTCTCGCTCTACAAACGCCCGCTCCCGACTGGACCAAACGGTCAGCGCCTCGTCGATTTCGAGATAGGGGTCGGGGTTCGCCGGCGGGGAGGAACTCCGATCCGCGGCCACCGCTCGCTGACTGCGTAACGATTCCTCTTGCGCCTCGGCGAGATTGGCCGCCTCACGGTTCTTGTCAGGGCTTTGGGGTTCGCTCATGCCGTCGCATTTCAGAGGATGGGAGTTGGGGTGGGCAGTCGCCGTCGCCCCACAAAAAGCGGTCGCACTAGTTTCCGGCGGATCGCCAACTTCGACAACTGGACACTAGAACCAAAGGTCTACGCAGTTCCGGGCGCCGGCAGGCTGATTCTTCCGGCTGAATCTACGGGCGAACCTCCTTGAGCCGCCAGGGTCAAAGGTCGCTCCTGAGCAATCTTCGGCTCAGTCTCCTCAATACCGGTGGGGTCCGCGAAGTGACCCTTTCCACCAAAAGTTAGAAGGTCGAAAAGGCGATGCCGTCGGCGCTCACAGCCTCGCGTCGCCTGACGAGTCCTCAGCTCGGTCCAGGTTCCAGCGCGCTCGCAGAACGCCAGTCCGCGGCTCGCTTTATCGGAGGACCACCACTTGGCTCGGGGGCATCCCTGCGGGCGTTCGGGCTCAAGGGGGAATCGATGGTAACCAGACGAACCGGGTGGAACGTAGGCCTGCCCGCCGGTCGGCGTTACCCAAAGGTTGCAACGAGCAATACCGCCCGCGGTCACAGCGTGGTCACGGACGCTTGCGGACGGCCTCGGACGAAGCATCATCGAGTAATCTGGCGGCTGCTCGGAGTCAGACTCGCACCTGGACTCTTGCGAACTCACCGGACGCGGACGGATGAGGCTGGTAGGAGTTCGAGTCCTCCCCCCGAGCTCTGGAGTTCGCCGTCTGCGGGCTCTTAGGCCCCATCGTCTAGTGGCCAAGGACACCACCCTCTCAAGGTGGAGACACGGGTTCGAATCCCGTTGGGGCTGCCACCGAAAATACCTGGTCAGGACACTGTTCAACAGTTTGTCAACCGCCGCCAGCAGAACCTCGTCCGTCTTTCGTCCGTCGTAGCGGAACGACCTTCGCCGAAGCGAGCTTCCCCAGAGCGTCGGCTAAGACTCGATCTCGGTCTTCCGTCGCGTGTTGGTACCTAAGCGCAGCGGCGGGGCTCCGTCTCGCCCTCTCGAAGGTGACGCTCCGGCTTGTACACGCACTCACTCAACGCCTCGGTGACAGCCACACAGTCGTGGCCAACGTTGCGATAGTCCTGCGCGGTGCGGGCACTCTGAAAGTGGCGCCGTAGCTCGCTGATCTCGGTGTCCACCTGGGCCCATCCGGTGCGTTTGTGCGGGCTGATGGGGTCAGCCAGGGAGGACGCCACAGCGTTCTGTTCGAGCTGGGCCAGCCGGTTGTGGAGGGGCTCGAATATCCCGTTGAGGAGGTCGCGACGTCCTTGCCAGCTTCCGTGAGCGCCATTTCGAATCCACCAACTGCGGAAGGTCGCGAAGTCCCGGAATGGAACGTCGCCTTCTGAGATGCCGAGCCGATCGCGTATGGCACGCAGCGCCAGCAGCGCCAGGCGTATGTCACCCTCAGACATCTCCTGACCTCCGCCGGTTCCACACTTCTCCAGGTCGTCGTGGATCAGGGAGCGCGAGCGGGATGGCGACCTCGATGTCGTCGGCGCCGTCGAGTGGTCCGGTCCGAAGTGCTGTCAGTAACTCGGTCTTGACTCGCCGTGTGGCCAATCCGAAGACGGGGTCTGGGCTACCTTCCTCAAAGAGATCCTCGGGTCGCATTGCGGTGGCGTCAGGGGTTGAGGTCAGCGATGACCTGCGTCACGGTGGCGACGTACGAAGCGCAGATCACCTCGACGGTGTCGGCGTCCATCACGAGCTGCATGGCACGCCCCGCCATCTGAATGCCAGGTCGACCGCGGCGTCCGAAGAGGTCGGTGAGGTACGCCACGGCAGTGCGTGTCACGTCTCCCGCCATCGGATCGGAGATGAGGGCCGACAATGTGTCGCCAACTGCGCCGGGGTCTGTGGTCTGCATGATGCGGACAACGTCGGCGGCATCCTTGTCGTCAAGTCGGTCCTCTCGCCCACTCTCTACGCGGTCGTGAATCTTGTGGGCCTTCGCGACGAGGAGAGCCGATGTGCCTGCCACTTCCACCTCGATACTCCGGGCATCGCTCGAGTCGAGGGCGCTGATGACCATCGGCGAGTGATCGATGAGGGCCGCCTCCAATCCGACGGCGAAACGTGCTGTGAGGTTGCCGTGCGTTCCAAGGTGTGCGCTCCGGCGCCCGCCCGGAGGAGTCACCGCATGCGGCACGATGAGGTCAACGGGGATGAGTTCTGTCTTCCCGTTGACCTAGGCCTGCTCCACCCAGATGCCGGGCTCCTCATGGCCTTGTGGTCTCCTCAGGAGCGTGAAATTCGCGTCGCGCATCGCTTGGTCGAGGTGGGGATCATCTCCGAGCAACGACGGGTTGATCGCCAGATCCCCGTCTGTGGTGTAGGGGGCAATGGCGAGATTGGCATCGCCGGTTCGCAGATACACGGCTTGCGCACCAGCGACGATCACAGCCTTCCCGTGGGGCGCGAACGCAAAGAGCGCGTCGAGAAGGACGCGTCGAGCGGCCACATAGCGAGGGTCGAACTCAGCCATCACGCGACCGTTGGCGCTTGGTTGCGCAGTGCCGAGAGGGAAGGAAGACGCCATTGCGAGAGGTTGTCCTCCATCCAGGTGGTCAGGGCCTCCCCCTCAGCAGGCATCCGTCCGTTTCCGGTGAGGCAATCTGCGGCGGTCTGGGAGACGGCGGCGTACGTCGCCCCCGACACTTCTGTGGTGCGCTCCCACACGACCGGGTCAAAAGGTCTCAGGAGCACAACGTTGCTCCCGCGATCGGCGGGAAGAAGCCCGAGCGCCTTGGCCATGACGCTCGGCTCCGAGCAATAGAGGACGAGCAGCGACGGTGCGGCGACGGGCGCGAAACGGACGGCAGAGAAGGATCCGGTGACGACGACAGGTGGAGAGTCTGACTGCAACGACCCGAGACGGCTGAGAATCTCCTCTGGTCCTTGGGGGGCGACAAAGGACGACGTCTCATTTGACTTGAAGACGTCGTACGTCTGCGTCCATCTCCGCAGGAGCGGTGGGATGTCGACGGACACGACCTGACCTCGCCGGGCCCGGCCGATGAGTGCGTCTTCATCCAAAGACTCCAACAGGCGTGACACGTAGCCCGGCGCGAGGCCGGTGATCTCGGCAATCTGACTGACTCCATAAGGGGGGGTTACGTCCACCAGGAGGCGCACCAGGCGTCCGGCTTTCGGCCCTTTGAGGCGAGCTGCTGAACGTGGAGACGGTGCCGGGTTTCGGGATGCGCCTTTATAGGTGATGAACAGCGGGGGATAGTTGAGGGCGATACGGACGTTGCCCGTGAGGTCGAGGTAGTTGATCTCCTCGGCGGCGAGGACTTCTTGGGCGCGTTCGGAGAGCCACGGGGCCACCACGAGGATGGGGTAATTCGGGTTGAGGATGCGGAACTGGCTGGCCATGCCGGAGAGGAACCGTTGCGCATCCCGGGGGGCAAAGGTGGACTTGGCCTCCACGAGGAGGTTCGTCGCTCCCCCCTGGGGTGCCTGGATACTGATGAGGGCGTCGACGACCCTTGGGGGCCGCGCGGGGTCCTGAGAGGCCATCGCCTGGCTCGTGGCATCGACCTTCCAGTTGGTGGGGAGGTTGCTCCGGAACCAGGAAACGGCCTGATCTATGAGGGTGTTTTCCTCTGAGGGTCGATTTGCTGTCATAGGGAATGCTGAGTGTACAGGAAGAGTTTTCCTATTTCAAATGGTTTGCTGCACTGGCAAAACCAGCCTAAACAGGAAAACATTCCTGTTCAATGGCTGTATCGTGGCTCTTGCCAGCCGTACTGTTTTGCCGATCTTCTGCCGAAGGGTGCCGCAATGACTGACCCACTCGACGATCTCCGAGACCTTGTCCGTGACGCGAACAGGTCCCCTCAGGACCAGTGGGCCCAGGCATGCCAAACCATTGTCGAAGCGTTTCAGAATTCCCTAAGGGCCATGCGTGAAGAGGCGGAGATTGACGGATTCGTCGATACCTTCGGGGACGGGGAGGGAGCCATCCTCGCGATCGTTCGGGATGACAAACGGCCGGCGCTCGTCCTAAGGCATGGCGAGAGTGCAGTAGAGATCGCCCATGGGAACGCTGTGAAGCTTCCGGGGCACGGTCAAGACGCATGGGACTTCGTGGAGTCGAGCTTCGAGGGCCTGTTGGGCTTCCATGACGTCACCGAGGACGCAGTGATCAGGGCGGTAACCGCATTCGTGCGCCAGAGGGTCTTGCCCTAGGGATCAGACGCCATCGGGAGCCTTTCTATGCGAGGAAAATGGTGTTGCGGTCCCGGTTCGTATGAACGCCTCCCGTGGCGTTCGGTGGCCTATGACTCGGCAATCCCATCCTCGCCAGCATGCACGGCGCGATCGATCGGGTCGTCCGGGACATGACGCCTCGCGATGACGTGAACATCGATGTCCTCGGCGTCTGCCAGTCGAAGAACTCTCCGAACGATTGATCCTCCACCCTTCAACTCCTGCCAACGACTGCGCTTGCTCGACCCGACGACGATTTGCGTGATCTGGTGACTGCGCGCAAAGTCCATCAAGGCCTTGGCCGGATCGTCGGCTTCCAACTGGCTCCAATCGGCCCCGAGGTCCGATGCCAAGCGTCGGAGGTGTGCTAGGTCATCGTCGCGAGCACGCTGCATCGCGTCACCACTCGTAATGTGAACGACTTGAAGATCGGCCTTAATCCGGGCCGCCATTCGCGCGGCTCTCCGGATGATGGCATCGGTGCCGGGCGCGGAGGTAACCCCGACCATGAGGCGCTCGGTGGTTTCCCAAAGAATCCCAGTCTGATGGCGCCGAAGGTGTTCGAGGAGTTCCTCTTCGGTCTCATCGGCCAGAAAGCGCAGCGCCAACTCGCGCAGTGCGATGAGGTTGTCGGTCCGAAAGAAGTGGGTGAGCGCCTGGGGGACCTTGGCGGCCGGGTAGATGTTCCCGTGCAGCATGCGTCTGCGCAGCTGTTCGGGGGATGAGTCGACCAGCTCGATCTGATCCGCCTTGTGGATCACCCAATCCGGCACTCGTTCACGAACCTGCGCCCCAGTCATCCGCTCGACGGCATCAGCAATGCTCTCGAGGTGTTGGATGTTGACCGTCGTTATGACGTCGATACCCATATCCAAGAGCTCCTGGACGTCTTGCCAACGCTTCTCGTGTCTCCCAGCGCCGGGCACGTTCGTGTGCGCGAGCTCGTCGACTAGCGCGACCTGCGGATGTCGAGCAAGCACCGCGTCAAGGTCCATTTCTTTGAAGGTCGATCCTCGATATTCGACCGTTTGACACGGGATAATCTCAATCCCGTCGAGCAGTTCTTCGGTGCTCGGCCGACCATGGCATTCAACAAAGCCGATAACGATGTCAGCGCCTCGCTCACGTCGGCGTTTTCCTTCACTCAGCATCGCGAAGGTCTTTCCAACGCCAGCTGCAGCGCCAAGATAGACGCGGAAATGACCGGCGGACTCTACGACATCGGTAATGTCCGAGTCAGTTGCGGCGGCCTGGCTTACCCCTTCATCAGTCCCAACTGAAGACGTGATCTGGTCATCCTCCATGGAAGCGAACCCCTTCCAGCTCCACGCTCATTCTCTCCCGGCGTGGACTTCACGCTACTTGAGCGCTGTTCCTGCTTAGCCGCGTCACCCCAGAACAGCATCAATGACCCACGGTCTCGCGGAACGCGTTAAGCCCGAGAGCGCCTCGATCCTCGCTACCGGGTGCTCCTCGCCAACAGTTTTGGCCGCACGGCCACGAAGTAAAAGACGGCTGCGACAAGACCAACGAGTCTGATCAGGAGAAAGCTGAAGATGAGGCACGGCAGCCACATCGCCTTTTGTCGTCTTGACAGCGCGAGCTGCTTCGCCATGTCGACAGCTGTCCAAATGACCCCTAGCAAGCACGCCAGATCGAACACCAAGATGAGAGGACTGACGCCAACAGTTGCTGCGAACATGGGTTCTCCTGGGCCGCTACCTATTGTCATTCAACTGCAGCCATGGTTCTTGTCGTGGACACTTTTAGTTTATTTACGATCGCACATTCGATTTTTAAGCCAATTTTTAGATGTTGCTGAAAAGTATCGACGGGCCCTCCGTGCCACCGCACGCAGCTACTCCCTCCCTTGAGGATCTCGCCGCTCGTTCAACCTTTCTTGCAGTCGCGTGCCATCTTGCCCAGTCCTCGAGCCGGGGACGAAACTAGGGCGGTCGGGATCGTCGATCGTCTCACCAGTTGCTCGCGCACTCCTCGGCCAGTCAATCTTCGCAAGCCCTGCGTCCGTCGCCCACTCACCACGATGGTGTCGGCCCGCCAAGTTGTCGCGTCGTCGAGGATCACGGCTGCAATCCGATTGACGCGCCCGTGGTGGACGGCTCCGCTCGCACCGATGCCCGCCATTCGCAGCATGAACGCCGCTTCCTGTACCAGGTTCTTGGCCTCACCGACTGTCTCGATCGCAAAGCCACTCGGGAATGCGTGCTCGACGACGTGCACGACGCGCGCGGTCGCCCGGCCCTCTGCTCCGACGGTAGCGACGTAGGTGATGAGATCGGGAATCGTCGCCTGCTCGTCCACTCCGACGAGGAAGCGCAACGGGAGGCGATCGCCTCCTCCGACTCGGATGACGTCGTCGGCGCTGCCGTCCCTTGACGCGCTCACCACGACCGCCCAGAATTGATCGGCACGGGCTCTCTCCAGGTCGCGACACGTCCGACGAGGCACCCGTCCGGGCCGTGCAGGACCGCTTCGCCCGCCACGTCGCCGGAGAACAGCAATGGCGTCGCGGCGTCGCGCCACATAGCGCATCGCTCGGCCAGCTCACCGAGCGGAGCGTCGAGCTCGAGGAGGCCAACATCTTGTGGTCGGTAGACCGCCGAGAACGCGATAGTGAACGACCCAGGAGAAAGACTCGGCTCGACGAGCACGACCTCGAAGAGGTCGAGAGCCTCCCCCGGCGAATCGAGCCCAGCAAGCAACCCGAGCACGCGAACGACCTGGAGCCGGTACGACCAGTCCCTCGATGCCCGACGAGCCGCAAATCCGAAAGCGGCGAGTACGGCGCACACGATCAGGAGCACTCCGCCGACAGCTGGGAGCCATCTCATCTCACGCTTGCCCTCGTTGCTCTCCACCGCCGCTGACCCCTCACGGCTGAGGGCGCTCGACACCCGACTACCAACCCACATCGGCGCTGCCACCACCGCCAAGGACGTTGCTTCATGAGACCACCTGCCTTTTGTGTCGGCCGCTAAGTCCTCGTCGGCGCCACGAACTCATACCGCGGGTTCCAGATCACGAGCCCCGTCCCATCGGGGAGAGCCGTGCCCCACACGCGCACGCATGCACCGACGATGAGACCGGGAATCGAGCCGCGCCCGAAAAAGAGCAGCGCGAGCGTCCCGGTGCCGTCGTCGATCTCCACGCGACAGGCGATCGATCCGCCGTGACTCGTCGGCGCAGAAGAGACGACCCCGCCGGTGACACTGACGCGGCCTCGAGGCCTCGCGTTGCGGATCTTCTCGGCGAGGATTCCGTGCCGCTCAGCGCCTGTGCCGCAAGGGGCACCGCTCACCGGAGCTTCGCCAGCGCCTCGTTCAGCTGGAGGACATCGATGTAGTTGCTGCCGAGGAAGCCCAGTTCCTCGCCCTGGGTCTCCCTCGTGATCAGCTTGTCCAGCGTGGCGGGGGCGATCCCGGTCGCCTTCGCGACCATCGGAATCTCAGCCCTCGCGTCGACCGGCGTGATATCCGGGTCATAACCACTCCCCGAGGTGGTGACGAGGTCGGGAGTCGGGTTGACGCCGCGGGCGTTCCAGTAGGCGATGAGCTCCTTGGTGTCTGCGAGCAGCACCTTCGAGCGTGGACCGAGGTTGGTCGCTGCGGACTCGCCATTGACGCCGTTCGCGACGAGCGGGTTGTCGCCGCCGGAGCTCGGCGTACAGTTTTTTGCGTTGGACGCGCAGATGACCGCCGCATATGGGCCAAGGTCGTCAGGCCGACCCTGGAAGACGCAGCTGCCGAGTGGGTGTCCCGGACATTTCGTCGCGGACCAGTTCTGGCCGATGAGGGTCGAGCCGTTGGCGGTGATCGAGCCGTCGGCCTGGCTCTTGAAGAAGAGCTGGGCAACGCCGGTGCCGGCGAAGGCGTAGATGAAGCCGAAGAACGCCATCGCGATCACGGCCATGACGATTGAGCGGCGGAGATTGATCAGCATTAGCGGGTCTCCATTAGTAGGCGTGCAACGCCGTGAGGATCAGGTCGATGATCTTGATGAAGATGAAGGGTGCGATGACGCCACCGATGCCGTAGATCCAGACATTGCGGCGGAGAATTGCCGCCGAACCGGCCGCCCGGAACTTCACGCCGCGCAGTGCGAGGGGGATCAGGGCGACGATGACGAGCGCGTTGAAGATCACCGCAGAGAGGACGGCACTCTGCGGGCTGTGCAATTTCATGATGTTGAGGGTGTTGAGCTGCGGATAGGTCGCCACGAACAGCGCCGGGATGATGGCGAAGTACTTGGCGATGTCGTTGGCGATCGAGAACGTGGTCAGCGAGCCTCGGGTGATGAGGAGCTGCTTTCCGATCTCGACGATGTCGATCAGCTTCGTCGGGTTGGAATCAAGGTCGACCATGTTGCCGGCCTCTTTGGCTGCGGTGGTGCCGGTGTTCATCGCGACGCCGACATCGGCCTGAGCGAGCGCAGGGGCGTCGTTCGTCCCGTCGCCGGTCATCGCGACGAGCTTGCCGCCCTCCTGCTCGGACTTAATGAGCGCCATCTTCGCTTCCGGCGTCGCTTCGGCCAAATAGTCGTCAACACCCGCCTCTTGTGCGATCGCCGCTGCCGTAAGCGCGTTGTCACCGGTGATCATGATCGTGCGGATGCCCATCTGGCGCATCTCGTCGAACTTCTCCCGGATGCCTTGTTTCACGACGTCTTTCAACTCGATGACGCCGAGGATCAACGGACCATCGGAAACGACGAGCGGCGTGGATCCAGCTCGGGCGATCTGCTCGACGATCTGGTTGAGCCCTGCGGGCACCGAACCGCCGAGTTCAGTGGCCCAACGTCGCACCGATTCAGCGGCGCCTTTTCGGATCTGCCGACCGTCGAAGTCGATACCCGACATGCGCGTCGTCGCCGAGAACGGAATGAACTGGCGGCTCGTGCCTAAGTCACGCTCACGAATGTTGAAGCGGTCTTTGGCAAGGACGACGATCGAACGACCTTCAGGAGTCTCGTCGGCAAGGGAGGCGAGCTGTGCGGCTTCGGCGAGTTCCTCTTCCGTGTGACCCGCGGCGGGAATGAACGCCGACGCCATGCGATTACCAAGCGTGATCGTTCCCGTCTTGTCGAGCAGCAACGTCTGCACATCGCCGGCCGCCTCAACAGCGCGGCCCGACATCGCGAGCACGTTGCGCTGCACAAGTCGGTCCATTCCGGCGATCCCGATCGCAGACAACAGCGCGCCGATCGTCGTTGGAATGAGACAGACGAGGAGCGACACCAAGATGACGACTGACACCGTGGCGCCGGCGAAGTGCCCGAAGGGCTGCAGCACGACGACTACCGGCAAGAAGACAATCGTGAGAACCGCTAGCAAGATGGTGAGGGCAATCTCGTTTGGCGTCTTTTGACGATTGGCGCCTTCGACAAGGTGGATCATGCGATCGAGGAAGGTATGTCCTCTCTCGGCCGTGATCTGGATGACGATGCGGTCAGACAACACCTTGGTGCCACCTGTTACCGCAGAGCGATCTCCGCCTGACTCGCGGATCACCGGCGCGGACTCGCCGGTGATCGCGGACTCGTCGACCGAGGCGATGCCTTCGGTGATCTCGCCATCGGAGGGGATGAGGTCGTTGGCCTCGCAGATGACGAGATCGCCCTTCGCGAGCTCGGCTGCCGCGACGCGGCTCTCGCTGCCGTCGGGGTGCAGCCGGCGGGCTTCGGTCTCCGAGCGCATCTTGCGCAGGGTGTCGGCCTGGGCCTTGCCCCGACCCTCGGCCATCGCCTCCGCGAAGTTGGCGAAGATCACGGTGAGGAAGAGCCAGATCGTGATCAACCAGGCGAACTTGCCAGGATGTGCCAAGGCCTCGATGAGGGTAATCACCGTCCCGACGAGGACGACGAACATCACCGGGTTCTTCACCTGCACCCGCGGATCGAGCTTCTTGAAGGAGCCACCGAGGGCCTGGGCGAGGATCTCTCGGTCGAAGAGGCCGCGAGCCTCTGCCACACCGTGGGCCATCGTCGGGGAGCCAGCGCCCACCTGTACTGCGGTGGCCACGCGCCCACCCGCGGGTACGGACTCGTTCATGTCATTGGTCTCCATCTAGAAGAACTTCCCGTGGGAGAGCTGCTCGACGATCGGGCCGAGGGCGAGGGCGGGGAAGAAGGTCAGTCCACCGACGACCACGATCACGCCGACGACGAGCCCGACGAACATCGTGTTGTCGGTCCGGAACGTGCCGAGCCCAGCGGGAACGACCTGCTTGGCGGCGAGTGCTCCCCCGAGGGCGAGGACGGGAATCATCACACCGAAGCGTCCGACCAGCAGGTCGATCACCCCGGCAACGTTGTAGAAGGGGGTGTTGGCGCTGATGCCGCCGAACGCCGAGCCGTTGTTGTTGGCCTGTGAGGTGAACGCGTAGAGGATCTCGCTGAAACCGTGCGGCCCGGCGTTGAGCGGTCCAATCCGTCCGGCATGGACCGATACCGCGATGCCCGTCAAGATGAGCACGATGAGCGGCATCACGAGCACCCCGAGGCCGGCAAGTTTGATCTCCTTGGCCTGGATTCTCTTGCCGAGATACTCGGGCGTTCGCCCGATCATCAGGCCACCGATGAACACCGCGATGATGGCCATAAGGAGGATCGTGTAGAGGCCGCTCCCCGTGCCGCCGGGAGACACCTCGCCCAGCATCATCCCGCCGAGCATCGAGAAGCCGCCCATCGGGTTGAGCGAGTCGTAGGCGGTGTCGATCGAACCGGTCGAGGTGTTCGTCGAGGTCACTCCGTACAGGGCGCTGGCGGTGTCACCGAAGCGCACCTCCTTGCCCTCCATGTTCCCCGTCGGCTGGGAGACGATGCCCGCCGCGGCCACGGCCGGGTTCCCCTGGTGCTCGGCATAGCTCGTGATGGCGAGAAAAGAGCCGAAGATCACCAGCATCGCCACCAAGAGCGTCGCCCCGTGCCGGATGCTGCCGACCATCTTCCCGAAGGTGTAGGTGAGCGCGAAGGGGATCGACAAGATGAGGTAGATCGACAGCCAGTTCGTGAGCGCGGTCGGGTTCTCGAAGGGCGTCGCGCCGTTCTGGTTCAAGAAGCCGCCGCCGTTCGTGCCGAGCTGCTTGATCGGCTCCATGAAACCGATCGGCCCGCGGGCGATCGTCTGGGTCACCCCGTTGAGGGCGTCGTGGATGCTGACCGTCCCCGCCAGGGTCTCCACCGCGCCCTGGCCGACGAAGATGATCCCGGCGATAAAGGCGATCGGCAACAGGATGTAGAAGAGGCAGCGGGTGAGGTCGACCCAGAAGTTGCCGATGGTCGAAGAGTTGCGCCGGGAAAAGCCGCGCACCAAGACGAGAGCGGCGACGATGCCGACCGCGGGAGAGACGAACTGCTGGACGACGAGCGTCATCTGGGAGAAGTACGACATCGTCGTCTCGCCGCCGTAGGCCTGCCAGTTCGTGTTCGTGAGGAACGAGACGGCGGTGTTGAAGCTGAGGGCGGGCGGAACCGCGCCGAGGTGCTGGGGGTTGAGCGGCAGCGATCCCTGGATGCGAAAGATGAGATAGGTGAGGCCGAGCGACACGCCCGAGAAGATGATCAGCGAACCCGCATAGCGCTTCCAGGTCTGCTCGTGCTCGGGGCTGGTGCCGAGGGCCCGGTAAATCGGGCGTTCAACCCAGCCGAGGAAGTGCACGCGGCCGTCGAAGACCGCCGCCATGTACGAGCCGAGGTAGCGCCAGGTGAGGCCGAGCGCCACGATGAGGGCGACGATGGTCCAGGTGAAGCCCATCTAAAACCACTCGGGCTTGAACATCGCTACGCCCAGGTAGATGAACACCACGATCGACACCGCTAAGAGAACGCCCTGGACGAGGGTCATACCCGGTCCAGCGCCCAGATGAACCCGAGCATGAGGGCCATAAAGACCACGATGCCAACCACAACAAGGAAATCGGCCATGGGCCTATGTTGCCGTGGGGCTATGAACCAGCCATGAACGGGAACGGCTTCGGCATAAATAATTCGTGAATCTCGCTGCGCCCCGAGCCCTGGCTCGCGCCGGACCCGGCGGCTCAGGGCTCGCGCCCGTCGGTGGTTGCGATCAGTCCGCCGAGAGCGAGTAGCCGATCCCCGGCGAGGTTCGCAGTTGGTGGCCACCGACGTCGCCGAGCTTGCGGCGCAGCCGGTAGACGTAGACGCGCAGGTACTCGGCCTCGCTCCCGTAGTCGGGGCCCCAGACGTGCTCGAGGATCATCTGATGCGTGCACACCTTGCCGACGTGACGGGCCAAATAGGCGAGGAGATCGAACTCCCTCGCGGTGAGCTCGATCAGCTTGCCCTCGCGCATCACCTGGTGGTGAACGAGGTCGAACTCAAGTTCGCCGACAACCAGCTGGTCACCTTTCGGGGTGCCGTCGGAGCGGTGATCGCGAATCGCCGTCCGAATTCGCGCCTCGAGCTCCGCCATGCCGAACGGTTTGGTCACATAGTCGTTCGCGCCGCCGTCAAGTGCAGCCACTTTTCGGCTCTCGAGCCCGATCGCAGACAGGACGATGATGGGTACCTCGCTCCACTGGCGGATCCGGTGGCAGACCTCGAGACCGTCAAGATCGGGAAGGCCGAGGTCAAGGATGACGATCTCTGGATCCTCAAGGGCGACCTTGGACAGTCCCTCCTCGCCGGCCACCGCGACGATCACTTCGTGACCGCGAAGCGCCAGCCCGACTCGCAGTGCCTGCAGTAACGCCCGATCGTCGTCGATTACGAGGACGCGTGCCACACTCAGGTTCCCGCCGACGCGTCTGCGAGGGGGAGCGTGAAGACGAATCGTGCTCCCGGACCGTCGCTCTCGTCGATCCAGATCCGCTGTCCGTGAGCTTCCACGAACACCTGGGCGATCGCCAAGCCGAGGCCACCTCTGCCGCCAGCCTCCCGGCGATTAAACATCTGGAAGATGCTCGTGCGCTCGTTCGCCGGCACCCCGGGGCCACGGTCGGCAACCGCCACCTCGACCGCGCCATCTTGACTGTGTCTCGCGGAGATGGTCACCTGCGTGTCCCCGGGGGCATAGCGGGTGGCGTTGTCGATGAGATTGGCGAGCACCTGACAGATGAGAACATGGTCGACGTCCACCAGCGGAAGATCCGCGGGGGCTTGCCACTGCACTCGTTCCAGTTCCGCGAGGGAACCGAGTACCGACAGCGCCTCATCGACCAGATCCGCAACTGCCGTGGGCTGACGACGAAGCTCCAGCGCTCCGGACTGAATGCGGGTCATGTCGAGGACGTTCGAGACCAGACGCTCAAGTCGGTCCGCCTGTCCAACGATCAGTTCTCCGAGCTTGCGGATGTCCGGTCCAGTCACCTTGGCGCTCGACTCGACCAGGGTCGAAGCCGACACCTTGATCGTCGCCAATGGCGTGCGCAGGTCGTGGGAGACGGCGCCGAGGAGTGAGCGCCGGAGTCGGTCGACCTCTTCGAGCAACTGCGCGCGGACCGCGTATTCTCCAAGCTCAGCACGTTCGAGGGCGAGGGCGAGATGATTCGCGAACGCGCGGAGCAGCTCGCTGTCCTTGCTGGGTCCCCCCGAACCTCGTAACGCGAGGAGCCCGATGCCTCGGCCGGAGGCCACGAGCGCAACTGCCTGGATGCCGCCGCGCTGTACCACGCCAGCCTCGAGACTAACGGGCACCGCACGATCGACTGAGACCTGGTGGAGCTCGAGCTCTGAAAGCGGGGCACCCGATGTTGCGACGAGCTCGAGACCTTCGCCAACCGGAAGCAGGAGCGCGGCACTGTCGAGATCAAATGCCCGGCGGACCGTCTCGACGATCGTGGTGAGCAGGTCCGGCATTGACGACTCGCGCACCAGTAGCTCGGAGAGGTCGAAGAGCCGACGAACCTCGGCCGCCCGCAGTCGCGCCTCACGGCGTGCCGCGTTCATGCGGGCCACCACCTGAGCGATCACGATCGTCACGATGACGTAGACGACGAGCGCCACCCAATTCTCCGCCGCGCCCACATAGAGCGTGTTGTAAGGCGGGATGAATATGAAGTCGTAGACGAGGAACCCCGCCGCCGTCGCGACGATGCCGGCGACGACTCCGCCGATTGCAACGGCGATCACGACGGGGATGACCAGTATCAGGGCGGTCGTCGCAATGCTCAGGTGACCCCGCAACGGGAACATCGCCGCGCCGAGGCCGATCACCATGGCGACAGCGGATACCGAACCGACAACGGCTTGACGACGAGAGACCGATCTCGGAGCGCGCCACCAAGAGGCGCGCTCCGTTCGTGGGGCATCGAGCTCCACGAATGCCGGCACTTCCTCGGGCGAGCGACGGGGTGGGGTGGTTTGTCGTCTCATGTCGTGCCACCGCTGGGCGCTGGGCTCGACCCCGTCCCGATCGGAGACGCCGTGCGGATCAGGCGCCGATACCGGGCCTGCATGTCGTCGCGATCGTTCGGGTCCGACACGGACTTGTCGGCACTGCGGAAGATCGCCTCCGCCTGACAGAGGAGCACGCGACTCTGGTCGGATGAGTTGGTCTCATCTCCGATCGTGGCAAGTGCATCGATCATGCGGACGATCACCGGAGCATACCTAGTGCTGCCTGGCGGACCTTGTCGAATGGCCGATTGACCACGCGGGCATAGTACGTAACGGTCTCGATCAGTCGGATTCACGGCCTTCACACAAGGAATACTCGTATCGAATCGGTTGGGATTAGGCGAGGGAGAACGTGATGACGCACTCCGTATTCTTTGGATGTCAGTTCCGCGATCGACATTCAGACCGCCGCCGCCGGTGACGACCGCCAGCTGCCGCCTTGTACGATATTGGCCAACTTCACTCCTCAGTTCGGCGCCATCCTGACCGGGTCCCCGTGAGTTGATCCACCCGTTGTGCGAGTCCAACTCCCCATTATGGGGAAGGAGGATGGACACAACGATGAAGCGACGACGGCACAGCCCCGAGCAAATCATCCGGAAGCTGGCCGAGGGCGACAAGCTCCTGGCCGAAGGCAAGAGCATCGACGAGGTGGCCCGGCACCTCGAGATCACCGAGTCGACCTGGCACCGCTGGCGCCACCAATACGGCGGGATGAAGGCCAACGACGCCAAGAGGCTCAAAGAGCTCGAACGCGAGAACACGCGTCTCAAGAAGATTGTGGCCGACCAAGCCTTGGACATCGACATGCTGAAGGAGCTGAACCGGGGAAACTTCTGACCCCGGACCGCCGCCGGCGGGCCGTCGTGGCCCTCCGTGAGCAGTTCGGGGTGACAGAACGCCGAGCCTGTCGGGTCGTCGGCCAACCCCGGTCAACCCAGCGCCTCCGCGCACCCCAACCGAGTGATAACGAGCTGGCCCTGCGGGCGTTCCTCCGGGACTTCTCCCGCCGTCGGCCCCGCTGGGGTTGGCGCCGGGCCGCCCGGGCGGCGAGAGATGCCGGCTGGAGGGTCAACGACAAGCGGATCCACCGCCTGTGGCGAGCAGAAGGCCTGCGTGTGCCCTATCGGAAGAAGAAGCGACCGCTGCGCGGGATCGGGGTGCCCGTCGGGGCCATGTGCCCGATCCGGCCCAACATTGTCTGGGCGTTGGACTTCCAGTTCGACCAGACCAGTGACGCACGGATGTTGAAGCTGCTGAACGTGATCGACGAGTACACCCGGGAGTGCCTGGCCATCGACATCGACCGCTCCATCGACGCTGACGGGGTCGTGGCCTGCCTTGAGCGATTGGCGGCACAACGAGGCGCTCCCCGTTACGTGCGCTTCGACCACGGCCCCGAGTTCATCGCCTACGCGGTGTCCGACTGGTGCCGGTTCAGCGGCACCGACACCGTCTTCATCGACCCGGGTTCTCCATGGCAAAACGCCTGGATCGAATCGTTCAACGGTCGTCTACGCGACGAGTTCTTGAACGGCCAGCAGTTCGACTCGCTCCTCGAGGCCCGGGTGCTCACCGAGGACTGGCGGATCGACTACAACATCAACAGACCTCACAGCGCACACGGCTGGCTCACCCCGGTCGAGTTCGTCGAGGAGTGGCTAAACCGACAGGCACACCAACTCGCATAGCGGGTTGACCTCGACCCCGTTTATTGGCCCACGCTGATGAGAGTTCTGGCCGGGTTGTAGTCAGACCGTAGTGCTTCGAACTCGTCAGGCGTCAGGTAGTCGAGCGAGCTGTGCCGCCGGGACGGGTTGTAGAAGTTGACGATGTAGTCGGCCATCGCGGCGGCCAGTTCGACATAGGTCATCCACTTCTTCCGGTTGAGCAGTTCGATCTGCATAGATCCCCAGAACGACTCCATCGGGGCGTTGTCGTAACAATCGCCGACCGTGCCCATCGAGCCGAGCAGCTTGTAGTGCTTCAGATTCTGAGTGAAGGACCACGAGGTGAATTGACTGGGTTCAATCGATCGAAG
>PLWZ01000056.1 GCA_003151235.1 Acidimicrobiaceae bacterium | reverse complement strand
GAGGGCCGGTTCGCCAAGAGGGCAAAGGACCGATTGGTCGGTGCCCAACGGGCGTTGGCCACCAAGCAGCGGGGCTCGATGCACCGCCGTCGGGCCTGTGAGGCGGTGGGACGAGCCCAGCGAGGGTGGCCAACCAACGCAAGGACCTGGCCCACCAGCTCTCCCGACGTCTGGTGAACGACCACGACCTGATCGTGGTCGAGAACCTCAAGGTGCCCCAGATGTCCCGTCGACCGAAACCGAGACCCAATGGAAAAGGAGGCTTCGATCGAAATGGTGCCCGGGCCAAGGCCGGGCTCAACCGTTCCATCGCCGATGCGGGGTGGGGCATGCTGCGCTCGATGCTCGTCTACAAAGCGGAAGATGCTGGTCGCGAGCTGATTGCAGTGGACCCCCGCCATACCTCGACCCGGTGTGCCTCCTGTGGGCATACCGAATCGGAGAACCGGGTCAGCCAGGCCGTCTTTCGATGTCGGGGTTGTGGCCATAGGGACCACGCCGATGTCAACGCGGCCAGGAACATCCTTCGGGCCGGTAGGGCCCAACGGGCTTCGGCCCGTGCAGGCTCGGGAAACTGAGCCACTACCCCAATCGCCGTCTTTGTCCGGGTCGGGTAGAAAGGCGCGGTGGAGCACTTCCTTCAGAGCTGGGGCTACACCGCGATCTTCGTTCTGGCCCTGGTCGAGGCGATCTGCATCCCGTTCCCGTCGGAGATCACCTTCGGGTTCGCCGGGGCGTTGGCGGCCGAGGGCCACTTCAGCCTGGCCGGGGTGATCCTGGTCGGGGTGGCGGGGGAGTTCGTCGGGTCGATGATCGGGTACACCATCGGCCGGACCGGAGGCAGGGCACTCGTCGACCGCTATGGGAAGTACGTCCTCATCTCGAGCGCCGACATCGATCGGGCCCACGGGTTCTTGACGAAGCGCGGCGACGGGGCCGTCTTGGTCGGCCGCATCCTGCCGCTCGTCCGCACCTTCGTCTCCCTCGTGGCCGGCATCGGCGACATGGCGGCCGTGCCCTTCGCGATCTTCACGCTCATCGGGACGGCGGTGTACTCGGCCGCAATCGCCTCGGCCGGGTACGGGCTCGGGTCGGGCTGGCACAAGCTGGTCAAGGGCTTCACGGCGGCCTCGTTCGTGGTTCTCGGGCTGGTGGTGGTCGCGATAGCCGTGTTCCTCTGGCACCGCTATCGCGTGCTCAAGCGATCCCGTTGAGCACGTCCCGCCAGCATCCGGCGCGTCATCGATGACGGGTTGGGTGCGCGCCGTCGGGTTCGCGGTCGGTCTCGCGACGGTTCTGCTCACCGCCATGAGCGTGTTCACCACGCTCGTCATCCCGAGGACCACCTCGTCGCGGCTCTTGCGCTCGGTCTCGCGGTTCTTGGCCAAGGCGGTCGCGCCGATCCTTCGGCGCCTCGACACCTACGAGGCCAAGGACCGGCTCATGGGCACCGTGGGGCCGCTCGCCATGATCGTGCTCTTCTGGGCGTGGCTGGTCCTGCTCCTCGTCGGGTTCGGTCTGATGGTGTGGTGGGTGAGCGGCGGCACACTGACCGGCTCGCTCGGTGTCTCGGGGTCGTCGATCTTCACGCTCGGGATACTCAGCGGCAGGACCGGGGCCAACAAGGCGCTCGACATCATCGAGGCGGGATCGGGCTTCCTCGTCATCGCGCTCGAGATCGCGTACCTGCCCACTCTCTACGCGTCGTTCTCGGCGCGAGAGACCGAGGTCACCATGCTCGCCGCGCGCGCCGGGGTGCCGGCGTGGGGCCCCGAGGTGCTGTCCCGGCACCACCGCTTCGCGAACATGGACGAGCTGCCGGGGCTGTATGCGACCTGGGAGCGGTGGGCCGCCGCGGTCCTCGAGAGTCACACCGGGTACCCGTCGCTCATATGGTTCCGCTCGCCAGACCCGACACGCTCGTGGCTGCTCGCCCTCGTGGCCATGCTCGACGCAGCCGCGTTGCACACGAGCCTCACCCCGAGCACCGCGCCCCGGCAGGCCAGGCTGTGCCTCCAGATGGGGACGAACTGCCTGCGGTCGCTCGCCCAGGCCCTCCACATCCCCTTTGACCCCGACCCGCTCCCGAACGCCCCGATCCGGCTGACCAAGGAGGAGTTCTTCGAGGGCTTCGACCTTCTCGACGGGGTCGGGTTCCCGATCGAGCGGGACCGCGAGGACGCGTGGCGTCAGTTCGCGGGTTGGCGCGTCAACTACGAGTCGGTCGCCGACGCCCTCACCCGGCTCGTTCTGCCGCCGCCGGCGCCGTGGCTGCTCCCCCGGCCCGACGTCGGGATGGCCAACTTCCCGAGGGTCGTCAACCGCACCCCGGACGCCCCCGAGGGCGGCACATTCCCGGGGGCGAAGGGATCCTGAACGACTATTAGCGGACGGCGCGCATCACCTTGCGCAGGACCTCCTGATACGCCTCGAGGCCCTCTCGGTAGATCCGGCCGGCTGGGCCGGAAGCGATCGCGACCCGCTCGGGGATGACCCCCCAGACCGGCACCTTGGCGTTCGACCAGTCCTCGACCGTCGCCTCGAGGTCGTTGGTGCCGAGCCGCGCCGCGCACACGACGATCCCACAGGCGATGTCCGCTGGGGTCATCTCGAGCGTGGCCAGGACCCGCGACGGCTCGACGCCGCCGGCACGGGTCGGGATGATCACCGCGTCGGCGCGCCGGAGTGCCGCGCGCACGATCCGCTCGTCCCCCGGCGGGGTGTCGACCACCACGATCCCGTCCGAGTTGGAGAGGGCCCGCACGACGGTGCGCTCGGAGGGCGCCTCGATGAGCTCGACCCCCTCGACCGGGTTCTGCTCGAACCATTCGGCGGCCGAGCCCTGCGGATCCGAGTCGACCAGGAAGACCGCCTCTCGTCCTCGGGCCGCCGCCGCGGCGGCGAGGTAGACCGAGCTGGTGGTCTTCCCGACGCCACCCTTCACGTTGCCGACCACGATGTTCATCGCCGACCCTCCCGACTGATCGGTCTGCGCCCGACGGGCCCTTGGACCGTCCCGCGGAATCTACCGCCGGGAGCAACGGCCGGGATCAGCCCGCACTTCCGGGCGGGGGCCACTCCGGGTCGAGCTGGCGCAGGAAGACGGCGCACCGCTCCTGCTCGTCGGACTCGCCGATGGCCTCGGCCGCCGCCCGCAGGGCTTCGAGGCAGCGCAGGAAACCCCGGTTGGAGGGGTGGCTCCATCGCACGTACCCCGAGCCCCGCCAGCCGGCCGCCCGCAGCGTGTCGAGGCCCCGGTGGTAGCCGACCCTCGCGAACGCGTACTGGTCCACCGGATCCTCAGCGCACTCGGCGAGGCCCGCCCATGCGTCGAGGCAGCGAGGCCAGTTCGAGGCGACCCGCGCGAACGCCGCCCGACGCTCGGCCACGGCCCGGCCGGTCGCTTCCTCCAGGGCCACCCGAACCTCGGGGGACGGCGGGGGCAGGACCGTCTCGGGGGTCCCGGCGGTGAAGCTGACCGACGAGGGCGGGCTCATCTCAGCCAGCGCTCTGTGGGTGCTTCTTGATGTCCGCGATCGCCTTTGTCACGAACGACCTGAGCTGGCTGACCGGCGGGCTGGGCACGTCGGCCAGTCCCACCTCCGCGATCTCGTTGCCGACCCGCACCAAGACCAGGTCGATGCCAACGTCCTCGCTCTTGCCCACCGTCGCGCTCGTCAAGACGAATGACAACGTGTACGCAGCCGTGAGGCGGCCAGCCCGGTAGGCCAGCTTGGCCACGTGGATCTTGAGCGGGGCGCCGCTCTGGCTGATCGACACGTTGTGGCAACGGTTGAGATCCCGGACTCCCTTGGCGAACACCGTGGACGGCGAGTTGTAGTCGGAGATCTGCTCGAAGAGCTCCGGGAGGCCCGAGGGGTCCTGGAAGCTCACCTGGGTCTGGGCGATCCGCTGAGACGCACCGAACGGCCTGCCCCCGCAGCTCGAGGTGGCGCCGCCGCTGGAGGACGCCGACGTGGTGGCCTTCCAACCCTGGGGGAGGTCGGAGAGCGTGAGCGTTTGGGTCTGGAGCGCCGCCTGATCGGTCGAGGCCGATGCGGCGGCCCCGAAGACCGGGGGGGCCAGGGAGAGGGAGAAGAGCGTGGAGCCGATGGCGGCGGCCAGCCCGATGGCCAGCGAGGCTCGGGGCGGGCGTGCGGCGCGGATGGGGGAGCGAATGGGCACAATGAGAAATTAGTGCCCCTTCAGCCGGTTGCGCCGACCGCCCCGTGATTCGGGCGCCGCTTCCCGGCCCGGTTCCGGTCCCGCTCATCGGCCAAGCGCACGGTCTCTTCGGACACCGGGGCGGCCAGCACCGAGCTGACCAGGTCGATCAGGTGACCCACGAAGAGGCGGTCGTCGGTGTGGGGCCCCGACCCGGCCCGCCGGCCCAGCTCGGCGGCGGCCAGGCGGATGGCGGTGAAGCGCCGGTGCAGGCGGACCGCCTCGGGATGAAGGAGCGGGGCGATCTCGGCCCGCCAGCGGTCGAGGCTCGTTCGACCCTCACCGACGGCCAGCGTCTCCTCGCCCCGCGGCCGGTTGAGCAGCTCGGCGTAGATCTGCAGAAAATCGGGCCCGCCGTCGGGATCGGACAGCTTCGCCGCGGACGGCATCACCAGGGCCGCCGTCATGGCGCGCAGATCACCGCCCCCGTCGTCCCGGCACTGGTCGAGGAGGGCGTGGCGGCGAGCGTCGACGTCGACCAGGTGTTTGGCCACGATCGCCCGCAGCACGCCGTTGCGGTCCTTGAAGTGGTACTGGAGCCCGACGGTATTGCGGGTCCCCGAGACTCGGGTGATCTCGCGCAGGCTGACGCCGTCGACGCCGTGGGCTGCGAACAGCTCCTCGGCCGCCGCCAGGATCCGCTCGCGCGTCGGCTCGGTCGTCCGCTCCATCCGTTGGCAGGCTAGCCGCGCGGCTGGGCGAATAAGGCGCCTGCCTGGTATTGTCAGGCACCCGCTTTAGTCATCTCGCGGCGATCGCGACACCCCGACGGCGGCGACGACGCGCCGAGACGCAAGGAGAATTGGTATGGCCTGGGACTTCTCCACTGAACCCGAGTTCCAAGAAAAGCTCGACTGGGTCGAGAAGTTCTGCAAGGAGGAGATCGAGCCGCTCGACCTCGTGTTCCCCGGCGCCGTCCGGTCGCGTCACCCGAAGGTGAAGGCGATCGTCGATCCGTTGAAGCAGCAGGTGAAGGACCAGGGCCTGTGGGCGCTGTTCTTGGACGAGGAGCTCGGTGGCCCGGGCTTCGGGCAGCTGAAGCTGGCCCTCGTCAATGAGATCCTCGGTCGCTACGGCTCCGCCCCGGCCATCTTCGGCACCGCCGCCCCCGACACCGGGAACATGGAACTGCTGGCTGCCTACGGGACCGACGAGCAGAAGGAGCGCTGGCTCTTCCCCCTGCTTCGCCAGGAGATCTTCTCGGCCTACTCGATGACCGAGCCCCACGGCGGCTCGGACCCCAGCATGTTCAAGACGGTGGCCGTGCGCGACGGCGAGGAGTGGGTCATCAACGGCGAGAAGTGGTTCACCTCCGCAGGGCGGGCGGCCGACATCTTGTTCGTCATGGCCACCAACGGGATCTTCATCGTTCCCCGCGAGACCCCGGGCGTCGAGATCATGCCGTACCCGTCGACGCACAACCACATCCGCTACACCGACGTCCGGGTGCCGCTCGACCACCTGCTCGGACCCGAGGACGGCGCGAAGATCCTGGCGCAGCGGCGCCTCGGCGGCGGACGGATCCACCACGCCATGCGCACGATCGCCCAGTGCAAGCGGGCCTTCGACATGATGTGCGAGCGGGCCCTCAGCCGGGAGTCGCACGGCAAGGTGATCGCCGACCACCAGATGGTCCAGGAGGCGATCGCGAACTCCTACGCCGAGATCAACATGCTGCGGCTGCTCGTGCTGTGGACCGCCTGGACCATCGACAATTCGAGCACCCAGGCGGCCCGGACCCAGATCGCGGCGTGCAAGTACACCTGCGCGAAGGTGCTGAAGGACGTGTCCTTCCGGGCCCTGCACATCTACGGCTCCCTCGGCACGACGAACCTCACCCCGCTCCAGGCCATGTACGCGGGTGCCCCGACGATGGGCATCGCCGACGGCGTGGACGAGGTGCACAAGGTCACGGTGGCCCGCAACGTCTTGAAGGACTACAAGCCCCACCCGGGCCTGTGGCCGACCGAGTACCTGCCGGCCAAGCGCGAGGAGGCCCGCAAGAAGTACGCCGACCTTCTGGCCACCGAGCCCGACCTCGCTGCATACTCCGAGGCCGCGGAGCGCCGGATGATGCGCTAGGTCGAACGCCGAACCGTGTGTCGGGCCCGCGCCGCCTGCGCGGGCACCGACCTCGCCGCCACCACCAACCCCTATTGGGGTTCCATGGTGGCTTGAATGAGCCGGCTGTGAAATCGCCGAACCGCTGCCGCGGCCTCCTCCTTTGGCCGGAGCGCCACGACGGCCTTGCCGGATCGATGGACCCGATCGGCGAGCTCCTCGGCCCGCGTCTGCGTGTGGTTGAGGATCTCGATCAGCGCCTTGATCACGTGGGCGAAGGTGTTGACGTCGTCGTTCCAGACGAGCACCGCCCACATGTCGTCCTCGTCGACGAGCTTCTCGACGTCTTCCTCGCTGATGACCATCGAATCGAGCGTCTGGGTCATGGAGAGCTCCGCGCGCTGATTGGACCGGGCCACTCACCCTATCGTTGGCGTCCGTGCGCCCGAGCTTCCTTCGCGGTTCCCGGGTCGGCCACTGAGGTCGGCCGATGCCTGATCATACTGGTCAGCGGCCCGTCGAAGCGATCTCGGGCCCGACGCTCCACACGGTCGAGCGGGGCAGTGGCCCACGGTTGGTGCTCGTCCACGGCGTCGCCGGGAGCCACATGGTGTGGGACGAGATCTCGCCCGAACTCGAGCCGCACTTCACCCTCCTGAGCGTCGATCTCCTCGGCTATGGGCACTCGCCCAAGCCGCGGACCACGTACACGCCCGCGCTGCACGTCGAAACGATCAGGCGCACCCTGCATGAGGCGGGGATAGAGCCACCCCACGTCTTCGTGGGGCTCTCGATGGGATCCAACCTCATGCTCGAGTTCGCCCATCGTTGGCCCGCCGAGGTGAGCGGGCTCATAGGCATCGGGTTTCCCTATTACTCCTCGGAGTCCGAGGCACGGAAGGCGCTTGCGCACAACACGTGGATCCGCCTGACCCTGCTGCACCCGATCGTCGCCGCGATCGTCATCCCCATCACGTGGGGGATCGGCCGCCATGTGGCCGGACTGATCGGCGGCAACTCGGCTTTGTACTCACCGCCCGTGGCAGCGGACGCCCTCCGGGCCCGCTATTGCGCCTTCAAGTCCAGTCTCTTCAATTGCATGGTCCACTTCCGCCAGGACGACGTGCTCGACGCGAGTGCCGGGATGCGGCGGCTGTTCATCCACGGCAGTGACGACCAGTGGGCCGACCCCGAGGTGATCGAGGCCCGGTTGGCCCGCTACCCGAACACGACGGTGCATGTGATCGACGGCCCCCACAACCTCGTTGTGGCCCAGCCGAAGATGACCGCCCGCCTCATCATCGAGCATGTCGGCGCCGGGTAGTCGCTCGCCAACCCCGACACCCCCAACGAACAGGGACATTGGCGTCGCAGGTCCCCGGTTCCAGGCAGGCCAACCCCTAGCATTGCGCGCGATTTCAGACCCAGGTCGGTGGTGATGAAGACACAGACGAGCCCGGACTCGTGGCGCCGGTGGGCCACGCCCATCCCGGTCGCAAGCTCCGCGACGAGTGCCCCTCTGGGGTCGCACGCGCCGGTCCGCAACCGCCTGTTCCCAAAGACGCGATCTTGGTTCGCCCTCGACTCACCGCTCGCGCTGCTGAGCCCGCTCGCGGTGCTCCGCCTGATGTACGGGCTCGCCGTCGTCTCCTGGACGGTCGCATCGGTGCTGTGGCCGTCCGACGCCCACCGGATCTGGGTGCTCGCCATCAGCGGGTCCGCCTTGGCCGTGTGGATCGGCCTCTTGGAGGTCCGAAGGGTCAAGGTCGTGTGGTGCGGGGCCCTCGGGGTGTTGTGGATCGCCCAGGTCACCACGCTCGTGTGGTCCGGCCAGGGCACGGGGCTCTCGTTGGCGGCAGCGGCCTTCTACGTGCCCGTGGGTGTCTTCGCGGCCGTGTTCTTCCGCCTCCGTTCCGTCGTCATCTGCCAGATCGCGATCGGGCTCTGTCTCTGGCTGACCCGCATGGGCACGTTCGGGGTCGGCCGGGCGGCGTTCGGCGCGATCACCGGTTCGATCTGCCTCTCCACCGCTCCGTTCACCGTGATGCTGTTGAATCGGTCGATCCGTCGCCTCGGCGCGGTCGACCCCGAGACCGGACTTCCGAACGGCTTCGGGATGGCCAGGCGGATCCGCGAGCGGGACCAGACGAGGCCGCTCGCGGTGGTGTCGGTGCTCGTGCGGGGCATCGACAGCGCAATCGAGGCCCTCGGCTATCAGGCCGGTACCGAGCTGCTCCGCCGGGTTGTCGAAGACATCGGCCAGGTGCTGCCATCCGACGCCACTATCGGCCGAATCGAGGGCGCCGAGCTGGTGGTGGCACAGTCACTCGGGGGGATACCGCTCGACCCGCAGGACAGGTCGGCCGAGATCCCTCAAGAGGCCATCGACTCGAGCGACGAGCTGGTGCAGACCGTCGAGCGCGCGATCGCAGCCGGGCGTTACCAGGTCGACGGTGTCGAGGTGGCGCTGCGCGCCCACACGGGAATCTCGATCGCGCCGTGGGACGGGACCGACGCACCCGAGCTGCTCCGCCGGGCGTCGCTGAGCGCGAAGAGGGCCGTTGCCGACGGCGCAACGTCGGTCATGTGGCTCGCCGACAACCGCACGCTCACGGCCGATGACCTGGCGATGCTGGCCGACCTCGGCGCGGCGATCGAAAAGGGAGAGCTCTCGCTCGTCTTCCAGCCCCAGATCGACTCGCGGACCGCCAAGACGATCGGCGCCGAAGCCCTGCTCCGTTGGCACAGCCCAGCGCGCGGCGACGTCCCTCCGGGCGTCTTCATTCCCCTGGCCGAGCGGATCGGCCTGATCAACCGGCTCACCGAGTGGATCCTTCCCCAGGCCCTCGACGCCCAGGTGGGCTGGCGACGTGCCGGCCTCACGATCTCGGTCTCGGTGAACCTCTCACCGGTGACGCTGACCCGGCCCGGCCTGACCGACTGGGTCATGGACGAGATCCGCTTGCGCCGGCTCCCGCCGGCGTGTCTGACCCTCGAGATCACCGAGACGGCCGCAGCCGACCTCACCAGCGCGGTCAAGCGCCTCAGGCCTCTGCAGTCGCTGGGCATCCGGATCTCGGTGGACGACTTCGGGAGCGGCTACACCTCGCTGTCGGCGCTGCCCGAGATGCCGCTCGACGAGATCAAGGTGGATCAGCAGTTCGTCCGCCGCTCCCGGGAGTCCCACAACGACCTCGCGATCGTCCGCACCGTCTCGGATCTGGCCAAGCGCCTCGGGCTGGTCGCGGTCGCCGAGGGGGTCGAGACCCAGGAGCTGGCCCGCGACATGGCCGGGCTCGGATACGGCGTGCTCCAGGGCTACTTCGCTGCAAGGCCGATGCCGGCCGACGAGCTGTTCGGGTTCGCCCGGGGCGAGACGAACGAGCGAACGTCGGGGGTCCCGGATTTCACCCACCCCTAATGGGGTTGGATCAGACACCTCATTGAGGCAAGGCTGATCCCCGAGCCACTTGTCGGTGAGCACTTTTCAGCCCCGATCCATTGAGCTCTAGCTCTAGATCGTGCCCCGACCGGTTGGTGAGGAGGATGACGGCTGGTGGGGGGTCGTGTCTCGAGCACTGAACCATTAGGTCGCCGCTGATCTCCTCAGGCTCGTGTTCATCAGCCGAGAGAGGAGAAGCGGTGATCTTCATTGGAGTGGATTGGGCCGAGGACCGCGAGGCCAACGCCGACGTCAATGCGGCTGAGAAGATCCTTCGGGCCGGTAGAGCCCGGCAGTCCCAAGGTGCATAGGGTCGGAACTGACCTGCTACCCGTTACCGTTCCCGTCGTAGGGAGAGGGGGGCGTCGGCGCAGTCCCGACGGTGAACAGGCACGCGCACAGCGGCTGACGCGAGGGAGGCCAAAGCCAATGGGGCGGTTTGGCATCGTGCGGAAGATGGCGGCTGTTGGGATGGCCACCGGCCTGCTGACGGCGGGCGTGGTCGTGGCGACTACGAGCGCCAGCAGTGGCGCCACCAAGGTCGAGGGTGGCACGGTCACGTTCGCCGAACCGCCCGGGGGCCAGCCGACCTACATTTTCCCGTTCGACCCGACCACAAGTGCTTCGGTTGACAACGTGAACCAGTTCCAATTCCTCATGTGGCGGCCCCTCAACTGGTTTGGGACAAACGAGACCGCGGTGAAGGTCGACACCAGCCTCACGCTGTACAGCTCGGTCACCTACTCGGACAATTCGACCGTTGTGACCATCAAGCTCAAGCCGTATATGTGGTCCGACAGTCAGCCCGTCACGAGTCGCGACGTCGAGTTTGCGTTCAATCTGTATAAGTACAACAAGGTCCTGTGGAGCCAGTACTCGCCCGGCGATTTGCCCGACAACGTCTCCTCGGTGGCCCTGCCCGACCCCCGCACGATCGTCTTCACACTGACCCACACAGTCAGCCAGACCTGGTTTACCGACAACGAGCTGGGACTCATCACGCCGATGCCGCAGCATGCGTGGGACAAAACATCGGCAACCGGCGCGATCGGCGACTACGACACCACGTCTGCCGGAGCAGTGAAGGTATTCAACTTCTTGAACGCCCAGGCCATGGACCTGACCAAATTTGCGACCAACCCCCTGTGGCAGGTCGTCGACGGGCCCTGGAAGCTCTCCGCTGAGACGACCACAGGCGAGGCGACCTTCGTTCCCAACCCGAGCTACTCGGGCCCGGTCAAGGCCACCATCTCGAAGTTCATCGAGCTGCCTTTCACGAGCAACAAGGCCGAGGTCAACGCACTGCGTTCCGGGACCAGCATCGACATCGGCTACCTGCCGACGTCGGACCTCGGGCAGAAGAGCGCCCTGGCGGATGAGGGTTACCGGCTCGTTCCGTGGGAGAACCTCGGGGTCAACTACGCGATCTACAACCTGACCAACCCGAAGGTGGGCAAGATCCTGTCCCAGCTCTACGTTCGCCAGGCGATCCAGCACACTGAGAACCAGCCCGAGATCATCCAGGATATCTTCAAGGGCTACGGGTTCCCGACTTACGGTCCCATCCCGCTCAAACCGAAGAACAACCTCGTCTCCCCGCTCGAGCGGACCAACCCGTATCCGTTCAGCGTCTCGGACGCGACGTCGCTGCTGTCCAGCCACGGTTGGAAGATCAAACCCGGCGGCACCGACGTGTGTCAGAAGCCCGGATCGGGTTCCGGCGACTGCGGCCAGGGCATCGCGAAGGGTGCCCAACTGAACTTCCAGCTGCTCTATGCGTCGGGCAACCAGGACCTGGTGCGGGAGATCGAGACGATCCAGTCGGCAGCGAGACAGGCCGGCATCAAGATCACGTTGAAGGCACAGCCGTTCAACGACGTCGTCTCCACCGTCGACCCTTGCCCAACGGCGTGCAACTGGCAGATCGGCGTCTACGGGGGCATCATCTACGGCACGGTGCCGACCGGCGGCGCTCTGTTCCTTCCCGGGGCCACGTTGAACGCCGGCAACTACAGCGACCCGGTCAACACGGCCAATGTGAACGCGACCTTGAACTCCAACAACCCGAGCGCGTTCTTCAAGTACGAGAACTACTTGGCCAAGCAGCTCCCATGGCTCTGGATGCCGACGCCGCCCTACCAGCTGACCATGATCAAGTCGACCCTGAAGGGCGTGGACCCGCAGAACGGCTACCTCCAGCTCACGCCAGAGAACTACTACTTCACGGAGTAGTCGACAGCTCCGGATCGCCATTTCGGGGCGGCCGGATCGAACGGTGCTCACATCCCCTGGCTGGCAGGAGTGGCGTGATCAGTTTCTGGTGCGGGGAATCGGCCAACCGATCGTGGTCGTCCTTGACGTCCTCATGGTCACGTTCGTCCTCATGGTCACGTTCGTCGTTCCAGATCGCGCCCCAAGAGCCGAACCGAACCAGACACGACCCGGCCGTTGGCCGGGAGCCGCCGCATGACGGAGAGACCGACGGTGCTCTTCGCGCAACCCGACTCACCGACCATCCCGACGCATTCCCCCGCGTCGATCGAGAAGGACACGCCATCGACGGCGCTGACGGTGGCCGCGCGACAGCGGAACTGCGTGTGGAGATCCGCGACCGCGGAACTGCGTGTGGAGATCGTTGACCTCGAGGACGGTGTCTATCCCGGGACACTACTGCGACCTTCGAGAAGCGCCTTGATCGAGCGGCCCGTTCGCCGCGCCCGGCCGCTATCGTCCGGAGACCCGTGATCGACGAGCTGGGGGCACGATGACAACGGCTGAATCCTCGGCCGGCGACGGCACGCTCGCCCGTCTCCACGACCAGCTCCGGCGATCGCAGGGCGCGGCGGCCGATGAAACGCGTCTCGTGGGTCCGGGCCGGGTCGCGCGGACGCCGTCGCTTCCCTGGGTCTGGTCCCTCAACCACCTGAGGGTCTCCGAGCCGATCTCGTTTCCGGATCTGCTCGCCGTCGTCGACGAGGTCCTGTCCGGACTCCCGTACCGGCACGTGCTCGTCGAGCACGAGGCGACGGCCGATCAGCTCCAGGGGCCGTTGCGCGAGGCGGGCTGGACCGTCGATACCGAGGTGATCATGGTGATTGCCGAACAACCCGACCGCGAGGACGACACGAGCGCGATCACCGAGCTTACCGAGGACCAGATGCTCGTCCTCATGAGGGAGTGGCTCATCGAGGAGCGGGCCGGCATCTCGGAAGAGGCACTGGATCAGATCGACGAGTACAACCGCCGAGAGGGTCGACTGCTCGGCGAGCGACGCTTTGGGTTCGTCGACGAACAGGGTTCCCCGCTCGCGATCACCAAGCTTCGGATCGACGGCCCGATCGCGTGGGTCGAAGACGTCTACACAACGCCCGAGGCACGCGGTCGGGGGTATGCCCGCTCGCTCGTCACGAACGCCGTCGCGCTCTCGGCGGGGTCGGAGTTGACCTTCATCGTCGCCGACGACAACGACTGGCCGAAGACGCTGTACCAGAAGATCGGCTTCCGACCGGTAGGGAGGTTCAAGACCTTCCATCTGGACTTGCGCCAGGGATCTTGAACTCGCCCGGTCGAGGTGCGTAGGTCGCGCCCGGCCGAGCGTGGACGAGCAGTCTCACCGGCCGCCGCGACCCCAAATTCGAAGCCCCGACCGGTACCGTGGCTCGTCCACCAGGCGGGAGCCTCCCAAAAGCGATGTGGGTGGCCGTGATCCCCGGACCCCTATCGGAGGACCCATCGGATGGTCGAGCTCATCGGGATCGGCTTCGTAGCCGGGATCGTCGCCGGCATCTCGCCCTGCATCCTCCCGGTGCTTCCGGTGATCCTCGTGGCCGGTGCAACCACTCCGGGCACCGCGCCATCGCTCAAGTCCCGAGCCCGGCCGTTGGCGGTGGTCGGTGGGCTGGTCCTGAGCTTCAGCCTGCTGATCCTGGCCGGTTCCGAGATCATCTCCCTCTTCCACCTGCCCCAGGACTTCCTCCGCGACGCCGGCATCGCCCTGCTGATCCTCGTCGGCCTCGGGTTCATCTTCCCGCCGTTGGCCGCACTTTTGGAGCGCCCGTTCGCGAGGGTCGGCTCTCGCCAACCAAGCGGGAAGGCCGGCGGGTTCGTCCTCGGGCTGGGCCTCGGCGTGCTGTTCGTCCCGTGTGCCGGCCCGGTCCTGGCCGCGATCACCGTCGTCGGCGCAACCCATCATGTGGGTCTGACCGCAGTGTTCCTCACCGTCGCGTTCGGGGCGGGAGCCGCGGTTCCGCTGCTCGCGGTCGCGCTGGCCGGCAACGAGCTCACCAAACGGGTGAAGATGCTGCGCGAAAGCGGGCCCCGGCTGCGCCAGGTGAGCGGAGTCATCCTCATCGGCATGGCCTTGGCCATCGGCCTGAACGTGTTCGCCGCGTTGCAGCGCGATGTGCCGGGATACACGAGCGCGTTGCAGAACCGAATCGAGGGATCGGCCACCGTTCGCCAGGAGCTCGGCAACCTCACCGGCAACGGCCACACCTCGCTCGCCAGTTGCAAGTCGGCCACCACCGGACTGGTGAGCTGCGGCAAGGCGCCGGCGTTCAAGGGGATCACCGCGTGGCTGAACACACCGGGCGGCAAGCCGCTCACACTCGCGGGATTGCGGGGCAAGGTCGTCCTGGTGGACTTCTGGACCTACTCGTGCATCAACTGCCAGCGCACGCTTCCCCACGTCGAGTCCTGGTACAAGACCTACGCGAAGGACGGGCTCGTGGTGGTGGGGGTGCACACCCCCGAGTTCGCCTTCGAGCATGTGGTCTCGAACGTGCGCACCGAGTCCGCGCAGCTCGGCGTGCACTATCCGATCGCCATCGACAACAGCTACGACACGTGGAACGCCTACGACAACGAGTACTGGCCCGCCGACTATCTGATCGACGCGAACGGGATCGTCCGTCACATCGGGTTCGGTGAGGGCGACTACTCGGGCACCGAATCGCTGATCCGTCAGTTGCTCACCGACGCCCACCCGGGGGTCGCACTCCCGAGGTCGACCGACGTCCCCAACAAGACACCGACCGCCGCCGTCAGCCCGGAGACCTACGTCGGGTACTCGCGGCTCCAGTACCTGCTCCCCGACGACAACGTCGCCCGCGACATCCCGGCCGTTTACCAGTTCCCCCCGAGCCTCCCGGCGGGCGGGCTCGGCCTGTCGGGTACCTGGACGGACCACGCCCAGCAGGCGACGGCCGGCTCGAACGCGCAGCTCGAGCTCGGGTTTCAGGCCGACGACGTCTACCTCGTGCTCGGGGGAACCGGGACGCTGGAGGTCTCGATCAACGGCGCCCACACCAAGACGATCGATGTGAGCGGCATCCCGAAGCTCTACACGTTGTTCCACGGCTCCCTGGCCGATGCGACCCTGTTGCTCAAGGCTTCACCCGGCATCAAGGCGTACGACTTCACCTTCGGCTAGAACCGCGCGGCGGTCCGGCGAGGAGAGATGGGGGAGGGGCATGCTGGAGATGCGGGAGCGGTGCGAACGTTGTGAGGTCGCGCTCGACGCGGCCGGGGACGCCATGATCTGCAGCTACGAGTGCACCTTTTGCCCCGAGTGCTCGGGGGAGATGGACAGCGTTTGCCCGAATTGCTCCGGTGGCCTCGTTGTGCGACCTACCCGCCGCCCCAGGTCATGAAGCAGGTGCGATCGGAGGCATTGGGCGACGCCACCTTCGTCCTACCCTGACCGCGGTCGACGTTTTCACAATGTGGTCGTAGGGTACGGCTGACTCATCGGGCTAACGCGCTCGGAGGATGGAGACAGGGGTAATGCGCTTTCTGCGTTTGGCAGCACTCGTTATGTTCATCTTCGCCCTGATTGCTGCGGCGAACTCAGCTGGAACGTTCCTCACCGTGAATTGGCCGGTCTGGATCGCAGCAGGGTTCGTTGCATGGTCTGCCGACCAGGTCTTTGGCGACCGACTCGCGAAATCCCGATAGGACCAACTCGCACGCCCCTGGTCGGGGAGGGGTCATGTCGCCCTAGGCACGGCCGCGCACGTCCCAATCGAGTGACCAGCGCCACTGCGGTCCGGGACGTTCGCCCCCGATGGGCGCGTCTGGTGGCTAGTTTCATTAGTAGTCGAAAGGGTTTGGGATGGCGCGAGTAACAGCACCAGTTGGTGATTGGTCACAGGATTTTGAGGTCCTCGATGCGGGGTACATCGAGGATCCGTACCCGATCTGGGATGACTTGCGGCAGTCCTGTCCCGTCGCCCACACAGAGCGCCGCGGCCGAGCGTGGATGCTCACTCGGTACGCCGACGTCGTCGAAGCAGCCCACGACATCGAGCGGTTCAGCTCTCTTGAGATCGGTGTCATCAACTCCGACGTGCAACCGGAGGGCTACGACGAGGCCGACGCGCAGTATGGCCTCCCGCCCATCTCCGCGGATCCGCCGCTGCATACCTGGACAAGGCGACTCATTCTGCCGTGGTTCTCCCACACGCGCGTCGCCGGCTACGAGAAGCTGACTCGCGACCTCTGCCGACGCCATATCGACGGGTTCCTTGAGGCCGGCCACGCCGATGCGGCCACTGACTACGCGCAGCAGATCCCGGTCAGAGTCGTCGCGCAGATCCTGGGGGTGCCCGAGACGCTCTCGGACACCTTCACCGGCTGGGTTCGCGACATGCTCGAGTTTGCCGACGACCCCGAGCGGAACCTCCGGGGACAAGAAGGCTTTGGTTCATACCTGATGGCGGAACTCGAGCGACGCAAGAACGACCCCGGCGACGATCTCATGAGCGAGCTCTTGGCGACGAGCCACGACGGTGAGCCCCTCGACGACCGCCTCGTGCTCGGGATGGCTGCGCTCGTGATGATCGCCGGCATCGACACGACCTGGAGCAGCATCGGCTCCTCGTTGTGGCACCTAGCCACCCACCCTGACCACGCGGCGCGCCTGGTCGCTGAACCCGGTCTGATGTCCTCGGCGGTCGAGGAGTTCCTTCGGGCCTACTCACCCGTGACAATGGCGCGGTTGGTAACGACCGACACCGAGTTCGGCGGGTCCCCGATGCGCGAGGGCGACAAGCTGCTCATGAACTTCCCGGCAGCGAACCGCGACCCCGAGGTCTTCGAGCGGGCCGACGAGGTCGTCCTCGATCGAGCGATCAACCGTCACGTCGCCTTCGGAACAGGCATCCATCGCTGTGCGGGATCCAACCTGGCCCGCATGGAGCTGACCGTGGCCCTGGAGGAGTGGCTGGCGCGGATCCCGACGTTTCGCCTCGCCGAAGGTGCTGAGGTGACCTGGGCTGGAGGTCAGGTTCGTGGTCCGCGGGTCCTGCCGGTGGTGTTCCCGTGAAGATCCGAGTCGACCCCGACAGGTGCCAGGGCCACGCACGGTGCTACGCACTTGCACCCGAGCTGTTCTCAGTGGACGACTATGGCCAGAGTTCGGTAGTCGGTGATGGCACCGTGCCCGCCGAGCTTGAGGAGAAGGCGCATCTCGCCATTGCCAATTGCCCCGAGTCCGCAATCGAGGCGTTGGCGGGCTGAGGTTGGTGGCTCCGCCGCCGGAGGTTCGCGGACGAATCCCCATTGGCCACGCTCGCCGGGGCTGATCCCGCCCTTGGGATAGCGGCGGGGTGCGAAGCCGCTCGCTTTGGCACGCGACTTTGGACAAGGCGTCGCCGGACCCGGAGCCGGCATTCGAGGCCCCGGTCGTAGGGTGAGCCGGTGACGACAGCGTCCGGCGGCCAACGGCGGTGCGCTCGCCATTTCCCTCACCTTCCGTGGCTCGTCGCAGCCGCCTTCACGGTCAGCGGGGTGATCCACCTGGCCCACCCGGCTACCTTCACCCCGATCGTCCCCCACTTCCTGCCCTTGCCGACCGAGTTGGTTTATGCCAGCGGGGTGGCCGAGCTCATCTGCGCCGTTGGGTTATGGCGCCGGGAGCGCTGGGCGGGGATCGCCGCCGCCGTGCTGCTGGCAATCATCTGGCCGGCCAACCTGCAGGACGCCATAACCGCTCAGCAGGGCCACGACCTGACGACCAAAGTGGTCGATTGGATTCGATTCCCTTTGCAGATTCCCCTCATCTGGTTCGCCCTTCAGTCGGGCCGAGGCCCAGCCAAGGAAGTTGCAGCGGATCGGACTTGACGCAGCGGCCGTAAGGCCACGCTGGTGAAACCAGCTGCGGGTTCGTGTAGTCCGCTTCGTTACGGACTGTCAGCCAGTAGGCACGAACGGCGGCACAGTGGTGCAGCCCATGCACGCCGGCGCCGTCTTGAAGAAGGTCGGGATCGACGGCGAGTCCGTGGGGGGATTGGTTGGCAACAGAACGGGCGGCCGCGGCACCTGGGAGAAGTCAAAATCGTTCACCAGGTTCCCGAGTATCGGCTCGTCCTCCCGGACGTCCGGGCGCGGGTCAGGGCGTTTGTCAGTTTTTGGGTTGAGCCGGGCGCCCCCTAAGAAGTCATCCTCGATGAACTTCAGGTAGGCGTCGCTACTCAATGTCTGATGGTCGATGTAGCCCCGCTTGGCGTACGGGGAAATGACGATGGACGGCACCCGCAGTCCATAGCCGTTCTGGTCAACCGTGGGCGGGACCACGTTGTCATAGAAGCCACCCCAGTCGTCCCAGGAGAGAAAGATGGCCGTCGAGTCCCAGTCCGGACTCTTCATGGCAGCGTTGATGATCGCCGTCACGTAGGCCTGCCCCTGGTGCACACTTGCTGGCGGGTGCTCGCTGTCCTGTGCCGATGGCGTTATCCAACTCACCGCCGGCAACGTGCCAGCCTTTGCTGCGGAGAAATATCTATTGAGGGACTGGATGTTGTCGAGTTGGTGGTCCTGCTTCACGTCGCCGAAGAGCGGCAGGGGATTCCAGATCCCCGGGGTGGAGTAGCGCTGGGGGATCGGCGCGCACGTCTCGGCACCATCGTCGCCGCAGTCGGGCTGTGTTCCGGTCTGGATGTAGTAGGCCCAGCTGACGTGCTTGGCGTAGAGAAGCCAGGTGATGTCCGTCCAGGCGAAGTCGTACTCCGCCACGCCGGACTCGAGCTCCTGGGTGACCGCTTGTTCCATTTGAGCGACCCCGTAGGGACCAACGATCTGGTTGGTACAGCTGCTCGGTGAGGCGTTGGTGCAGCGCGCCGACCAGGCCGAGACCATATACAGATGGTCTGGCAGCGACCAACTGGACACCGGTTCGAACATGTAGTCGTCGAGCGCGAAGTCACTGGCATACTTCCAGTAGTTCGGGATTTCGGCCGCAGTGTGGTACCCCATTACGTCGGGCACCGTGCTCGGGCCGACCGCACAGGCGGGATCTTCCGCGTTGGTGCAGGTCTTGACCGCCTTCTCACGCTGCTTGATGAAGCCGTCCATCTTGCCGCCGTCGATGTCCGCCACTGCGCTGGCGTGTCCGTGCGGTCCCCCGCCGTTGACGTCGGCCGTGTCGTGATACGGACTGGTGCACCCCTGCGTGGCGGGGTTGGGCACGCAGGGGGTTGGTACGCCGTTACTCATCGGGATGCCATCGGCGCCGGGGAACGTGCCGAAGTAGCTGTCGAATGAACGGTTCTCCTGCATGACCACAATCACGTGCTTGATCTTGTGGATGCCGCTCGCGACGACGTACGTTCCGGTCGGCCCACCGGCGACCTGCTCGATTGTGGAGGCAGCGGAAGAAGGGGCGGCCCCTCCGCCTCCGCCGCAAGCAGTAAGGGTGCCAATCGCCAGGAACATGGCGATTGCAGCGGATCGCTTCGATCTAGCTCTGGAAGGACGCGTTCGCATAGCTTGCCGCAAATGCTCAGAGCTTTCGACCCGGCCTCCGCGTTCGCAATGGAACAGTTGATCCAGACCGCCTCGCGTCACCGGGACACGCAACGGGCGCCGCTTCGCACATGCGTGGCGAGGAAGCGATTCACCAGGTACTCTCGCCGAGAGTGATCGGCAGCAAACAGTGCCGGCGGCCACACAGTGCGACGGATCATTGCGGCGGGGGCGATTGCCGCCACCAGCATCCTGGGTGTTGCGGTTGCAGCATCGACCGTAATGTCGGCGCCAGCGGCGGCGGCGAAGCACAAGGCGAAGCCGAAGCCGAAGAAGAAGGCTTCGGCCAAGGTCACCGGGAACTTCAGCTCCTGCTCGGTGGTCACCCAAGCCGAAGCGGCCAGCGCCATCGGGACGTCGGTGACTGCTGGGATCCTCGGCAACGCCACCGTCGAAGGGGGCCTCGCCTGTGTGTTCTACGGGCCTTCCGCGCCCCCCCCCCCACCACCCCGAACGTGGGCCAGCCCGACACCGTCCGGGTCGTCGTGGTCGAGGGCTCCGACGCCCTGAAGTGGTACAACGACTACAAGTCCAAGGTCAATGCCCAGCCGATCACCGGATACGGCAACCAGGCCTACTACGACGGCGACGCCTCCCTGAGTGTTCTGAAGGGCGCCTACTACCTCCGGGTCGCCGTCATCCCTGCTGGCGCTCCGCCGTCGCTGCCAGACGAGGAGAAGCTTGCCACCGCCATTCTTCCGAAGTTGTAACGGGGAGAATTCACCGACCGCGCGGCGTCGCTACGCATGCCCGAGGCCCGGGTGCTCCACGCTGGACCTTCGGGCTCTGCCGATTCTCTCCTGCCATCGCTGAGAAACAAGGAGGAGCATCGTCCGATTCTCGGCTATCGCCGGTAAACGACGTTCCCGTAGCGGTGCAAGCTGCGGCTCAAAGACTGCTCCCGGAGCCAGCGCACCAACTCGATCCGCCCGTGTGAGCAAATCGGCTCGTCCAGGACGGTTACGCCGTGCTCGGCCGCTGCGGCCAGGACTTCGGGCTCGGGTGCGCCAGGCAGGCGGATCCGGGCGCCTGGATCGTGTGCCGTCCGGGCGGCGAACGACTCGCCACTCTCCACCTCCACGCCAACCTCTTCGCCCTGGAGCGCCATTGCCAGCCCGTGGCGAGGCGTGGAGCTGGACACACGGAGGGCCGTGCCCGTGATCTGTGCCGCCGCCACCGCTTTGATCAGCTCCTCGTCCGAGACGTCCGCTGTCATCCGGAGCACTATCCCGGGCTCGAACGGCCGGTACCGAAGGACGTTGACCTCGCAGGCCAGATCGGCCAGATCGATCCGCGTTGAGAAATACCGGTCCCACCATTGACGGTAGTCACGTCGTGTTTCCTCCACACTCACCGGCCCCGCGTCGCGCCAGCGCCGAAGCCCCAATAGGTAGTTGGGCCCGCCCGCCTTGGCCGTCGGGCCAACGCTCGATCCCTTCCACCCCCCAAAGGGCTGGCGGCCGACGATGGCGCCGGTGGTCGGTCGGTTGATGTAGAGATTCCCGGCACCGACGACGTCCGCCCACCGAGCATGTTCATCGGGATCGAGGGAGTGCAGCCCAGCGGTCAGACCGTAGGGGATTGCATTTTGTTGCTGTATCGCGTCTTCTAGGTTGTCAGAACGCATCACCGCCAGAACCGGCCCGAACCACTCGGTTAGGTGCGCCCACGAACCCGGTCGGACCCCGATACGCACCCCCGGAGACCACAGGTGCTTTTCAGGATCCACGAGCCGGGGAACGACAAGCCACGACTCCCCGGGATCCAGCCGGGTCAAGGCGCGCTCGAGAGCCGGCGTGAATGGGCCCACGATCGGGCCGACCTCGGTGGCCGGGTCGGTGGCCATCCCCACGCGCAAGCTCCGAGTGGCATCGGCCAGCTGGCGCAGGAACGGGCTGTGATCGTGGATCGACGCATCGACAATGGCCAGGCTGGCGGCCGAGCACTTCTGACCGGCGTGGCCAAAGGCCGAGCGCACCAGATCGCCCACCGCCTGATCGACATCGGTGGTAGCGCTTAACACCATGGCGTTCTTCCCACTCGTCTCGGCCAGAAGTCGCCGCCCGGGTGCCCACCGCAAGAAGAGACGAGCCGTGTCGACGGCTCCGGTCAACACCACGGCGCCGACGCCAGGATGGGTTACGAGGAGTTTGCCGGTCGGGCCATCAGGCGCCGGCACCACCTGCACCTGGGCCGCGCTGAAGCCAGCCGACCACAGCTGATCGGCCAAGAGGGCGACGGTGCCTGGGGCTTGGGGGCTCGGCTTGAGAATCACGGTATTGCCGGCGGCCAGGGCGGCCAGGGCGCCACCCGCGGGGATGGCGTAGGGGAAGTTCCACGGTGGAGCGACCACGACCACGCCCAGCGGATCGCTGTCCACGACCTTCCCCAGCGCTTCGATCAGATCGATCTCGCGCGCGTACCAGCGGGCATAGTCGACGGCTTCGGAGACCTCGGGGTCTCCCTCCGAGAAGGTCTTTCCCGCCTCCGCCGCCATCACCGACACGGCGTCGGCCCGCCCGGCCGCCATCACCTCGGCGGCACGGCCCAGCAGGCTCCGCCGTTCCGCCGCCGAGGCGCCAGACCACGATGACGCCTCCTTTACCGCCCGGGCCACGGCGGCCTCGACGTCGGCGCCGGAGGCCGTGGAAGGTGGCAGCACCGGTTTGAATGCCAGCGCTCGCAACGCCCATGCCCGGTTGGCCGGGACGGTCAGGTCTGTGTCCGGCTCGTTGACCCAACGATCATCGCCGCGCATTCCGAAAAGACCCGTCGGTGAGACGCCACCACCGGGTGCATGACGGTCCTGCTCCTGGCGGCGACACGTGCCGACGCCGTCTCGCTCACGCACCGCCCTGGCGAAGCCCGCCGCTTGCTCCTCCCATGCTGGGCTGCCCGGAAGCATGCCCAAGGCATGCCGGAGGAAGCCGTCGGGCGTCGCATTTTCGTTGAGGCGCCGGGCCAGGTACGCCAGTGCGTTGCGGAAGTCTTGACGCGACGTGGTCGGCACATAAAAGAGCATTGTCCCCACCCGTTCGGCCACCGCCGCGGCTTGCGCGTCGGCCATGCCCGCAAGCATCTCAATGTCGAGGTCCACATTGGCCCGGTCGGACAGCACGAGGGCCAGCGCTATGTCGAAGAGATTGTGGGACGCCACGCCCACCCGCACCGCGCCCGTGGCTGCGCTGTCGATTAGCCGTTCCAGGAGGCGTTTGTAGGACGCGTCCGTTTCCGCCTTGCTGGCGTAGGGAGCGGCCGGCCATCCGTGCAGCTCGGCTTCGACTGTCTCGAGAGCCAGGTTGGCCCCTTTGACCAGGCGGATGCGGATGGGTGCGCCTCCGCGAGCAAGGCGGTGCCCGGCCCACGCCAGCAGATTGTCAAGGGCCTCGTGGCTGTCGGGCAGGTAGGCCTGCAGGGCCAGCCCGGCGGTCAGCGAGGCGAGATCGGGTTGGTCGAGGACACGCTTGAACACGGCCACCGTGAGGTCAAGGTCCTTGTGCTCCTCCATGTCGAGGTTGACAAGCTTCGGGGGATCCGACTCCAGCGCTACGCGGTAGAGACGGAGCAGGGGCGCACTGATCCGGTCCACTGAGCCGGCGAAATCGACCAGGGACAGTCCAGCGGCCATCGAGGACACCTTGACCGACACGCAGTCGACATCCGGACGACGCAGCAGCGCCTCCAGCGCCGCCGTACGCCGGTCGGCCTCATCCCAACCGAGAATTGTCTCACCGAGCAGGTTGAGGTTCGGTCGGCGTCCCTCCCCCCACAACTCAGCCAGCCGCTGTCCCAACGCCTCGGGCTCCGCTGGGTACACCAGCGATGCGGTCTCGCGGCGCAACCTCGCTGCTACGAGACTCACCACCGGCGTTGGGGCCACGCGTCCAGCGACACCGGCCAATCGGAGAAGAGCGCGGTCGGCCAGCGATGTTCCTGCAAGCTGGCCCTTGGTGAGGGCGGCCAACTGGTCGGCAGCCGTCCTGACGTTCACCGGTCGCAGGACGCGGTCGGCGAGGGAGAACACAAATCGAGTTCCGGTGTCGCTGGCCAGCAGTCGCCGGAATCGGGCCCGTTGGCGGCCCTGCCGTCGTCCGGTGAGCACCGCGGCCCGGGTCATGAGATCGGCCGCCAGCGCGACTGAGCGAGAGATGAGCTCGTCGTCGAGGCCAGGCTGTTCGGGGGCTGGCTCCACCCTCTCCATTACACCGCGTTAGTTAGCTGTGCCGGCCCTTTTGCTCCACTCGTCGCGACTGAAGCCGCTTCGGCCGGATCTGGGCCCGAGGCATGTGGAGCACCCGCCGCGTCAGGTGGCGATCCAGTCACGCCTGAAGCACTCCTAGCGGGCCCACCGGGTGGCGTCGCTCAGGCGCTTGACCACGGCCGGATCAAGCTGCACGTCGAAGCCTTCCATGTTCTGCTGGAACTGGTCGAAGGTCCGTGGCCCGATGATGACCGAGGTGACGCCTCGGCGACTAAGCACCCAGGCGATGGCGACGGCAGTCGGGGTCGCGCCGAGCTCGGCGGCCACCTTGCCGAGCTCGTCCGCGGCGTCGAGGCTCTGATCGTTGAGCCCTCGGCGCCACATGGCGCCCCGTCCGAAGCGACTGTCGGCAGGGGGCTCCTCGCCCCTCTTGTACTTGCCGGTGAGAACCCCACCGCCGAGCGGGCTGTAGATCATGGTCCCAAGTCCTTGGCGCTGACAGGTCGGCAGCACGTCCTCTTCGATCCCGCGCGAGACGAGCGAGTAGGGAGGCTGCAGGCTGACCAGCGGGGAACCCGCGATCCTTTCCGCTGCCCACTGGGCCTCGACGATCTGTGAGCCGGTCCAGTTGGAACAGCCGATATAGCGCACCTTGCCCGACTGGACGAACCCGTGCAGCGTCGCCATGGTCTCCTCGATCGGCGTGTCGGCGTCGGCACGGTGACACTGGTAGACATCGATGTAGTCGGTTCCGAGCCGGCGAAGACTGTTCTCCAACGCCCGGGTCAGGTACTTGCGGCCGAGCCCCCTGTCGTTTGGGCCCTCACCGATTGGCATGAAACCTTTGGTGGCCAGCACGACCTCGTCGCGCTTGGCTTTGATGACCCGGCCGACCACCTCCTCGGATTCACCGCCGGTGTAGCCATTGGCGGTGTCGATGAAGTTGCCCCCGTAACCGAGGAACCCGTCGATGATCCGACGGGCCTCGTCTTCGTTGCACGGGGCGGTGGCGCTGTGGCCAAACATCATGGTTCCCAGGCACGCCCGGGAGACGTGCAGACCGGAGCGGCCGAGGGTCAGGTACTCCATGGGTGGTCATCCTTTGCATCTGGATGTGCTTTGAGGCGGCAACTGACGTCGAAGCTAAACCCGCCCGTTGCCCGCCGCAACTGGTTGGCGGCAGGTAAACCGTTCCTTTGAAGCCCAACCGCGCTCGCCAAATGGGCCGTTGGCGTCAGGTCGCCTCTTGCTACTTATCCCGAAGCTCTCGCCGCATCACGCTCCCGGGCCCTTTCATCAGCAGAAAATGGCAGCATCTCGATACGGTGTCCGTCCGGATCCGAGATGAAGACCGTATTGCGTGGTGTCCTGTCGGAGGTCTCGATCCCGATCTTCGAGAGCTCTGAGACAATCTCGTCGAGATCGTTGGCTGCAACGCACAGCGCCATGTGGTTCATCTCCTCGCCACCGTGGACGTCGCCACTGGAAACCTCGAACAGGTCCAGGCCCTGATGACCACAACGGAGGAAGCTCGCTTTCATGTTCGGCCCTCCGGACACGTTGCGGTCTTCGAAGCCGAGAACCTCCATATAGAACCTCTTGGAGCGCTCCACGTCCGCAACATGCAGGACCACGTGATCGATTCCCGTCACCTTTAGCTTCGTCGTAGTCATCGACGCCCTCCTTTGCGACGGATCGACGGGGCGATACCCATCCCGAGCCAGACGAACTTCTGCGGCCGTCTTGAGATGGACAGTCGTCGGCGCTACGCCGCCAAAGTGGAGTCAAAAGGTCTTGGCAGTAATGTTCGCTTATGGACCATGTGCGCCTTGGACAGACAGGTCTTCAGGTGTCGAAGCTCTGTCTTGGAACGATGACCTTTGGCCTCCAGTGCGACGAGTCGACGTCGGAGGCGATTCTCGACCATGCCGCCGAGGGAGGCATCGACTTCATCGACACCTCCGACGTCTACCCACTTGGTGGTGACCTCACGACCCAAGGTCATACCGAAGACATTCTCGGACGATGGCTAACAGGCAAGCGCGATCGCTTCGTGGTCGCAACCAAGTGCTTCGGACGCACAGGACCAGCTCCTTTCGACGGCGGCAACTCTCGAAAACACATATTCGACGCAATCGAAGCTTCCCTTCGTCGTCTGCAGACCGACTACATCGACCTCTACCAGCTTCACGGGTTCGATCGCGATACCCCGATTGACGAGACTCTCGGGGCACTCGACGACCTCGTTCGTCAGGGCAAGGTCCGCTATATCGGCTGCTCGAACTTCCTCACCTACCAACTCGTTCGAGCGATCGGAAGAAGTGAGGCTCTCCGGCTAGCGCGCTTTGACTCCGTCCAACCCCGTTACAACCTGCTCTTTCGCCAGATCGAGCGCGAAATGCTTCCTTTCTGTGCTGAAGAGGGAGTGGGCGTCATCTCCTACAACCCGATTGCCGGAGGATTGCTCTCGGGCAAGCACGACCGCCAGGCTCCACCTCCCGACGGCTCGCGTTTCACCCTTGGCCATGCTGGGCCGATGTACCAGAACCGCTACTGGCACGACCGAGAATTCGACACCGTTGAGCAGCTCATCTCACTCGCGAACGAGGCCGGCGTCAGTCTCGTCACTCTCTCGGTCGCCTGGGTACTTGCAAATGGCGCAATCACAGCTCCGATCATCGGCGCGAGTCGCCCAGACCAGCTCGATTCGAGCCTCGAAGCTACGCAGTACGTGCTAAGCGACGAACTCAAAGCCCGTCTCGATGAGCTCACCCATGACTACCGCATGGGTGACGCGCCACGTTGAGAGAGGTCGGATCCCAGTTGTCAGCCGCGTTGTGATTACGTAAGTCAGTCTCAAACTTGGCAGATCACGGCGGGATGTTGTGGACCGTCGCTGGTCAGGCCGGGACCGAGCTCGCTGCGCCTGACAGGCAAGCAGCCACGGGCCTTGCATCAAATCCCACACCGGCCTACCGCGTCACGGCCCATCTCGCACACATTACGAGGAGCGCTCCTCGACCTCCCCGGCTCTGGCCGCCCACACGGCAAAGAGTGGATCGCCGAGGTGCTCCGGCGGTGTGCGACGCTCGATTACCGCAGGGTTCCATCCGCCAGACCGCTCGAAGTAACCGTTAACGACAGAGCAGTGCTCGGCGTCGCTGGTGGCAAGCCAGCCCCGCACCGCCTTGGTGGGAAAGCAGCGATTCGAGAACGTGCAAACGAACAACCCGGTTGGTCGCAGCACCCTGACGAGGTCGGTGAACACCTCGATCGGGCGCACCAGGTAGTCGACCGACACGCAGCAAACGGCGGCATCGAACGAATCAGCAGCAAAGGGCAGGCACGGATCGGCGTTTAGGTCGTGAACCACGGCGTCAGTCGCCTCGGAGTTGGCCTCGAGCTCCTGAGCGTTCATTCCGAGGACCGTCAGACGGCTGGGTCGGCGCCGAAAATGCGAAACCCAGGAGGCCATGAGGTCCAGCACGTCCCCGTCGATCGCCAGCTCCTCGTAGAGCTGTCCCACTGCGGCGATGGCTTGGTCGTCGATGTGGGTAACCAGCCTGGGCCAAGAGTAGAAGGCCGCGTCGGGCGATTGGTCCGCACGATCGAAGAAGGCTGGCTCATCGAACGAGTAAGTCACCTCGTGAGCTTTACATCCAAATGCCACCCGTCACTCATCGCGAGCGGATCCACAGATCAGGATATGTGACGTCCGTGCGGGACTGAACGGCCGCGGTGACTCGCACTGCTGAGAACTGCACGGACACTTCCACCCGGCCCATTTGCGACAGGATTGGGTACGTGCAGATCGATTTGCTGTTCGACCCATTCGGCGCCACATGGACAGAGGTGCGAGAGGGAGCCATCGTGGCCGAGGGTGAGGGCTTCGACGGTGTGTGGTTGTACGACCACCTAGCGGGCTCGGTACACGGGCAGGATCGGGTTCTCGAGTGCTGGACGACGCTCACCGCGATCGCTGCCATGGTGCCACGCATCGCCGTCGGTCCGATGGTTCTCAACGTCGCCAACCGTGACCCTGGGACGCTCGCGGTGATGGCCGCCACGCTTCAAGAGGTGAGTGAAGGCCGCCTCTTGCTCGGTCTCGGTGCCGGTGGTGGACGCGAGACACCCTATGCAGCCGAGCAGCAAGCCCTGGGACGGCCGGTGCCCGACGATGCCACCAGGAGGGCCGCCCTGGAGGCGGCAGTGCTGACCTTACGGTCGGTGTGGTCCGGATCCGTCGGCGGTGTCGGTGGCTTTCTACGGCCCGACCCACCACCGCCAATCATCGTCGGAGGTTTCGGGCCGAAGATGGCGGACCTGGCCGGTCGCGTAGCCGACGGTGTCAACCTGCCCGGCGGCCCGGGCCTGGCGCGCCTCCTCGCGTCCGCCAGGACAGCGAGGGCAGCCTCGGGAGGCGATCCGTCGACCTTCTTGGTCGTTGTGTCCTCTGGCCTCCATGCAGCGGCACTCAAACGACTGGAGGAACTCGAAGTCGACCGGGTCGTCTCCTTTGTCGAAGCACCCTTTGCCGATCATGTGCACCGACTGGCCGCGGGCCGACGCTGACGGGACGAGAAGACCCGGTCTGAGCCAGGAGCCTGACTCATCGGCGATCGGTTCCTGCACGACCCTCGCATCTCCTGCGGGGCAGCACTATCTCGCATGCTCTGCCGAGACAGATGGTGCAAGGGCACGACCGGTGGCTGCGCGCCCTCGGTCGACGGAGGGGAACGTCATGGGGGTCGTCCCGACGAGCCGGTGATCGCAGTCTCCTGCGACACCCACGTCGGGCCCCGCCTCTTGGTGGACCTGCGGCCCTACTGCCCCTCGGCATCCCTCACGACTTCGACTGGAGCCTTCAGCTGGTGGCTGACTTCGAGAGCGCAGCCGTCGGGGACCCGAACTTCGACTTCCGGTACCTGCCAGCCGTTGGTGGCACGCTCGACTTCTTCCGCGAGGTGATGACCGTCTACGAGGCAGCCAGCGGCCAAAGGGTCGACATACGGAGAGTGTTGGGCTGGCATGTCCGCACCTTCCTCGGTGACGCCGTAGGGCGCTCAGATGCGGGTGTCGCTCTACCAGGCGGTGGGACACCGGCGATGTGGGTCGCGGAGGTGGCTACCCGGGTGCAGGTACTTGGCGCCGAATCTCCCTAGTGGACAATCTGCGATCGCCGGTAGAGCCCGAGAATCGGACGGCTTGGACCGCCTGGCGCCCTGAGCCACACCGCAGCCGATCACGGAACCGGGCCGAGACCACGACACCGGAGGGCACCGGTAGCCTCCATGGTGAGCACTCCATCCGCGGGCGCTCGGAGTGGTGGGCGGCCATGCTCGCCCCCACGGCCCGAGAGGAGCCCAATTGATAGGTGAGAAGACCTTGCAGTTCCAGGGCAAGCATGTCGACCTGGCGTCCCTGCAATCGAAGATCGAGGAGTACCTGAAGTCTGACGGCTTCACCGTGCAGACCTCCACCCCCAGCGACCACGGGATCGTTCTCCAGGCCAAGAAAGGCAAATTCTTGGCCCATGTGATCGACGCCGACCGAGCCCTGACGATCACCGTGTCGGGATCGTCGGATGACTGCGTGGTGCGCGTCGGCATTGGCAAGTGGCTGCAGCACCTTGCAACCGCGGCCATCGAGACGCTGCTGCTCTCCGACCTGTTTCTCCTCGTTGACGTGGGCGAGACCGCTTGGAACCTTGAGATCGAGGACAAGCTCGTCAAGCAGATTCACACCTTCGTCGGTTAACCCAACGGACCATGTCCGGGCCGGAACCAGGCCCACGCTCTCCGCGCTGCGACTTACTTCGAGACGGAAAGTCAGCGTGGACTCGACGACGTTGACGGCGATCAGGACGATATTCCGCGCAGGATCTAGAGTGGTTCGAACACTTCACAGCGGGGGTCTGTTGCATGGAGGACCACAAACAATTCGAGTTCGGGGGTGTCCACCACTTGGCGCTCGTATGTCGGGATATGGGCCGCACGGTCGACTTCTATACGAACGTGCTCGGAATGCGACTGGTCAAAACGATCCAGTTACCCGAAGGCATGGGCCAGCACTTCTTCTTCGATTGCGGGGGAGGCGACTGTCTCGCCTTCTTCTGGTTCCCCCGAGCTCCCGAGGGGATCCCCGGCATATCGGCACCCGCCGCCCGCCCCGATAAAGGTGATCTCACGAGTGCCATCGGCTCTATGAACCACGTGGCGTTCACCGTCGCGCCGGAGCGGATCGACGAGTACAAGGGACGCCTTGTGGCCGCTGGGGTCGAGTGCAGTGAGGTCATCAATCACGACGACAGCGAGTTCGGCGTCAGCGACACCATGCATCCGGGAGTGTTTGTGCGGTCCGTCTACTTCCAGGACCCCGACGGGATCCTTCTCGAATTTGCCTCCTGGACCCGGGTTCTCAGGGATGGTGATGTGGCGCATGACCCTGCCCCGCTCGTCGAGCGCGTCAACTCCTGAGGGGGGAGGGTGCCCCGACTGCGTCAAGTGCCGAAAGCAGAGGCGGGCGCGCCCATCATCACGAACATGTACGACTTCCTCTTCGAGGGGCGGGATCCGGTTGCCCAACCGGGCACGTGGACAGGCTCGCCCGGTGACTGGTGGACCGTGTTTGCTCTCGTCCCAGACGTCTTTGAACACGCCGTTTCGGGTTTCGCGCTGTACCAGAGCCCGAAACGGCGACTAGATCCGGTACTGCGCGAGTTAGGCCAGATCCGCGCTGGATGGGCGGCGGGGAGCCAGTTCGTCTTCTCCCAGCACTGCAAGTCCATGCGGGACCTCGGTGTGGCCGAGGAGAAGATCCGGTCGATCCCCAACTGGTCGGTGGCAACCTGCTACGACGAGATGGAGCGCCTGGTCCTCGCGTACACCGACTGCCTCGTCTATGAACATGGCCGTGTTCCCGACGCGCTGTTTAGCGCGCTTCAGGAGCGGCTGAGCGACGAGGAGATCCTCGAGCTGACCTACATCACCGCCCTGTACCTTCAGCACGCCGTTATGTCGCGGGCCCTGAAAACAGAGTTCGATGATCGCGGAGATCCCGTGGTCGAAGTTCCCGGGCCGGAGGGAGCTTCGGCGTTGCACCCAGGACGATCGACCCAATCCGCGACCTAGCCGCAGGTCAAAGGTCCGCGATTCCGCTAGCAGGCGCGTCACAGTCTCGGACCGCTCAGATCGGTACAACCATCACCGAGAGAACACCGCCATCGGCGTTTACGAATGTTGGCGGATCAGGACAGAACCTTTCGCCGGAAGTTGCGCAATCCAATGCTGAGAAACAATGCACAGAATCCAACCAACACCGGATAGATGATGTAGAGATGCATGTGCGACGCCTGAGTGAAGGCAGCTCGCATGCCCTCGTTCATATAGATAAGCGGATTTATCAGCACGATGGTCTGAAGCCAGTGCCACCCGCCAAGCTTCACAGGATTGAGCCTCGTCCATTGGTAGTAGGTACCGCCGAGGAACGTGATCGGGAGTATCACGAAGCCGAACATGAGACCGATATTTCGTGCCTCGAAAGACGTTCCGAGAACCAGTCCGAGTGATCCCATCGCGACACACGACAGCGGCACGAGCGTAAGGATTATCCACCAGTGAAGGGAAATGTTGGCCTCTGCGCCTGCTGCATGAACGACTGAGGCGATCGGCAAGACGATCGCAGCCGAAATGAGACCCTGCACCGTCCCGGACAGGACCTTCTCGACCGCCACCAACCAGATGGGGCACGGCGCCTGGACGCGATCCTCGATCTCGCGGGTGAAACCAAACTCCTGAGCCATGGTCAGGGCGATGGACTGCACGCCTTGGAACATGATGGAGAGGCCGACGACGCCAGGCACAAGCACGGTCGCGAATCCGGACTCCGCCGCCGCCCCATGACCTCCGATACCCTGGCCGATTTTCGGGAAGATGAACAGGAAAACGAAGCACAGCAGGAACGGCTGGATCAGGGTACGAATCACGAACTCGCCCAAATTCTTCTTCAACACAACGAAGTCGCGCAGCAGTAGGGCCGCGAGCGTGACTCTGCTCGCTCCGAAGGCTGACCGTGGGGGGTGTAGCTCGATGGTGCGTGGCGTCGCAGAAACGTCAGAAATCATCAGTCGCGCAGCTCTTTGCCGGTAAGGCCGATGAACACCGTCTCGAGGCTCGGTTCAGCGACCGATAGCTCAACCACATCGAACCCGGCGCCCTCGGCACTGTTGACGATACGAGGGACAATTCGATCGGAACCTTTGACGCCGATCTCGAGTCCGCTTTGGACTTCGCGAGTGCGGGTCACTCCCTCGATGTCCTTCACCAGTACTCCAGCCAGGAGGTGAGGGTCGCCGGTCGTCTTTATGTTGACAATCGTGTCGGCGCCAACGCCTCGCTTTAGCTCCGCCGGCGTGTCGAGGGCCAGGACCCGTCCGTGATCCATGATCGCGACGCGTCCACAGAGCTGATCTGCTTCCTCCATGTAGTGGGTAGTGAGAAGGATGGTCTGTCCTTCGGCATTGAGCTCGCGGAGAAGGTCCCAGAGTGCGAGGCGACCCTGTGGGTCGAGGCCGGCTGTCGGTTCATCGAGGAAAAGGACCGCGGGGCGGTGGAATATTGCTCGGGCCACCATGAGGCGCTGCGCCATCCCACCCGACAGGGCGTAGACAGAAGCCTTGGCAAAATTGGAGAGCTGGAATTGCTCCAGTAGTCGGTCTGCCTCCCGACGCGATTCACGCGCACCCATGTCGAAGAGCCGCCCGTGAAAATAGAGGTTTTCCCACACCGAAAGCTGGCGGTCAAGAGTGTTCTCCTGGCTGACGATCCCCAGGATCTGTTTCGCGAGTGTTGGATGTGCCACGACGTCGATTCCACCGACGAATGCCTGCCCGGAGGTGGGGATGACGCGGGTAGTGAGGATTCCGGCAGTCGTTGTTTTCCCTGCACCGTTGGGGCCGAGGAGGCCGAAGATCTCGCCAGCGCCAACGGTGAGACTGAGTTCGTCGACAGCCCGAAAGTCCGTGCCTTGGTAGACCTTGGTCAGGTCGACGGTGCGGATGGCGTAGTCGGGAGCGCCCGCCGAGTTGGCGAGTCGGCCAATGGCAGTATCGGTCATGGCTCGGTTCAAGCTACTCCAACCGATGAATCCAGAGAGATAATCGGAGGGGATTCGAGTGGATGTCATTGGGTCGTTACGACGACCACCAATCGAACTGGCCAGTCCAATCGACCTGGGCGTAGTCGCTGGGCCGTTGATCGACCGGGAAGAGCGGTGAAGCGATCTCGACCGGGTTCTTCGAAAGCCTCGTCACGAGCCACAGCCCGTCATTCGCCGCGCAGGGAAGGCTCTGACCGTTCGCGGACCAGACTGGCACGCTCGGGCCAGGGGCCGCCCCGGCCTGTTTCGGCTGCCCACCTCTACAACCCACATGGGGTGTCCCGCGTACCAGCTCTCGATAGCTCGCCGGCCGCCAAGTCCTCCGAAAAAGAGTTTCGGTGCCTCGATGATGCCAGCGTCTTCCCGTCTGGGGACGAGGAGGGATTGATCGTGACATCGGACCTCTGTGCAGATGCAGGCGAGCAGGTGGCCGAGACGCTGGCACAGACCTTGACGGATGAGTTCCCGGACGGGGTGGACGATCGTGTGCTCAGCGATGAGGGAGTTCGTTCTCGGCAAGGAGAAATGGCTCCGCTCCTCCTAATTGACGATCTCGATCTAATTGACGATCTCGATTGACGGAGATGATCGTGCGGTTTAACCGCTCTGGCTCCTAGTCGGTGACAATCGCCCCGTCGAAAACCACGTTCGCTGTCCAGTTTCCAGGTTCGGCTGGAGCCAAAGTAAAGGCTTCTCCGGTCGCTAGCGCACGGCCAACTTGGCCAACGATGATTGGAACGCCCCTACTTGCGGGAAGAAACACGGTCCAGTGCGGATCGTCCAATGCTTGTGGCGGGGCGACTTCCACTCCAGGGGGTAGTGGACCATTCCAAGTCCCCATTGCCGTATTCACTATGGCTTGGAATGTAACCGCGTGACCGACAACAGTTTCCGACCAATCGGCCCACGTCAACTCTCCAGTTGCTCTATCGGCCGGACGCCCCGAATGCAGTCGAAGCTCGCACTCGATGATTGACGAGCGGTCATCATCGTCAGTCATCGGTACAAGTCTACGGCTCCTTGGTTTCACGAGTCGGTCAACCGTGGGGAATCGTCAACCTCAAGACGCGAACTGCCAAGGTGACTCGTTAGGGCAACCAGCGGCGGCCGTGGGGCGGTCCGCTCGCTACTGCCAGTACTTCCCCTGGATTGGTCGCGGCATCCTTCAGGGTCAGCGGGGCAATCCACCTTGCCCATCGGGCCACCTTCACTCCAGAAGTCCCAACGAATGTTCTCCTGCTTCCCGAGATGGCGGTGCAGGCCGGCCGGCCGTTTGCATGCCATAGGGGGGCAGGTGCTGAGCCGGCTTCCGAACATGAGGTTGCTCGAAGAAACCTTGCGTTAGAGGGGTGATCTTGCGCGGCCCCGCATCGGTACGAGTCGCGTGGGACGCAGCTTGAGCAACGGCCAGCGATCGTCACTGGCTGTGGTCAGGACGTCGGTCGAGGGGTCGCGTTGGTGTTGGCGGCGGAAGGCGCTCACTTCGCCGTACTCGGCCGAACTCAGGCGACTCGGCAGGACCCCTGGGCGGAAAGGGGACCGCCACCCGTGAATCGGATAGCGAATGCGTTGCGAGAGGCTGTCGGTGTCGTGCAGTCCTGTTTGGTGACCATCCCACGGTGGGCCTGTCGCTCGTTTCCGACAGCCGGCACCCAGGCCAGTAGATAGACGGAGTGTTCAGGAACCCCCGTTTGACACGGTGGATCGGACAGCGCGTTCGCTTTGAAGTTTGGCGTTGTCACACGGCCTCGATATGCGCGGCCAGATCTGTCGCCATGCTGTCTAGCGCGTCGGCGACACCACGCACCACCTGCTCCCCCCGGAACGGGCCAATATCGTGCGCGAACGCGGCAAGTTCGCGAAGGCGTTCGACGAAGCGAATCCACGCTGAACGCCGGTGAGGCAGCAGGAAGTTGGCCCGGTACGGAAGCTGGAAGTTCGCACCCGCGGTGGCGCCGGGGTGCTCGGGACCGACGTCGAGCTCTGCGAGTAGAAGGCCGAGCGGATCGATCGAATTGAACATCAGATCCACCGCGGCGCGAGCTAGCACCGCGCGCTGCTGTGAAGTCTCATGCCCGAAGGCAAAGTACCGGGCGATCATCTGGAGCAACAGCTCGTAGATCGCATTGAACAGGTCCGATGTCAGCCCGGTGGTTCGATCGGTGATGTAGACGTCCGGTTCTATGCCTTCGACAGCCCGCATTCCAGCTGCGACGACCGGGTGCGCCGGCTCGAATTGGAGGTCGTCGCTCTGCATTTCCTGGTACTCGTGGAGCACGTCGAGGAACCGGCCGAAGTGCGCCGTTGACCACTCGCCTCGGGTGCCTTCTCCATTCTCGACAATGCGCTCCAAGGCGCGGATCGCTCCTTCGAGATCAACAATGGGCTCGAGCTCGGGCCAACGGAACGTCTCTTCATCCGTCTGATGAAACACAGGACCGATGAAGAGTTGGTCCTCGCCGAATTTGCGCGCCAGCTCAACCAGCCCGGTCTCGATCGACCGGTAGAGATCGCCTTGGGTCGCGAAATTCTGGCCCCGGGGCACGATCTCGTTCGCGGTCATGGGTGTCAGCGTCTGGCCATCGTGCTCGAATCCGGCCGCATCCGAGAGTTCCATGCCTTCGGGACGCTCGAGGTAGACGAAATGCTGCAACGCTGCTTCGCCGAATGGGAGGAGCCGGAGCTGCACACCGGGTGGGTAGCCCTTGGCTTGATGGGGCATGTGGGGACGGCTAACGAACGGAGCCGATCCGACCGCCGTCAGAAGGTTCTGCACCATCGACCAATGGAGCATTTCCTCACGCGAGATGGCGAGGATGACCGATCGCCACCGTTCGATCGCCTCCAGCTGGTCTGGCCGAACCCCGGGTCCAGGTCTCGTCTTTAAGCTGAAGGCAGCGTAGAGATACTGGCACATCAGCCCGTGTTCGAGCTCTGCTCCCTGGCAAAGAAGGTACGTCAACTCCTTGCGGCGCTCGACAACGATCGTCGACTCGGGTGCCATTCGAAGCAATCTATAGCTCGACGGGCAGCCGCTGTTCTCGGCGCGACAGCACTGACATCGTTCCAGGAACCGGTAGTGGGGACAGTCAGCGACAAGAGCTGTGCGTCACTGAGGGAATCGCGAGGTCCAGGTGTGACCTCAAGAGGGGCGATGCCCAACGCCAGCCCGTTCGCCGGGTGGGTGCCTAGGACGGTTGAGTCCGATTTGTGCACCTGACGCGTCGGGAGCGGTGGTCAAGGACAACTACGAGAACTGCGGGTCGATCCCCAAAGTGGCGCAGTTCCGGCGGTAGGTCCGGAGAAGCAAAGGGCGCAACCAGATGATCGCCTTTGGAAAGGCGCTCAGGAAGTTCTCCGCCTCCGGGGGCGTCATTGCGTAGGTCACGCCACCCATAATCCAAGAGATGCCCTTCTTGGGGGCGTTCCTGGCTGCCCGAGCCGCCATGGCATGGGCCTCGGTGTCGGAGATGTATTGCTCGAGCAGTGGGAAGATGATCGGCTCTTCTTCATCGAGGTGTTGGCGAACATGATCCCGAAATTGAGCCATGAGATCAGCGAGGGCAGCCATCGCCGTGGTGTCCGTTGGTGATGCGGTCAGGCGTCGCGCCGCCGACTCCACCTGGTTCAGCACCACGTCGAGATCGCGGTGCGATCCAGTGAGGGGCTCGAGAAGGTTGGCGTCGGCTCCTTTGGCGATGAGCGCCGGCCAATACTCGTCGTCCTCGACGTGATGGTGAAAACGCAATCCGGCAACTCCGAAAAGGACGAGACCTGCCAGGGTCTTGGCCCATGCCGCCTCGTTGCGTGGGTTCTTGAGCGCAGCATCGATCTTGATGATGTAACCGCGGATCATCCGGTGGACCCCGGCGAAGTCGAGGACTGCCGAATTGGCAGGTTCGGACCCCGACGAATCACTTGATGCCTGGTGGGGATCAGGGTCGGTCATTGTCGCAGGCTATATCCGTTGGAGTTGTCAATGTGCAGGCCCTTTGGTGTGGTCATCACGATGCGCGCAGCTGCCGCGACTGGATGCAGGCGGCAGGCTTCGACATCATGGCCAGCTTCTGCGTCCCAGCAGGAACCGTGGCCACACCCTGTTCTGGGCTCGCCGCCGGGCCCGTCAGGGAAGCTGCACTACGTGTAAACCTGGCTTCCACGACGAAGGCCAGACCTAGTCTTTTCTTGGCACAAAGGGGCTGATTCACAAACAGCCGGGGGGTTGCTGGTACGCCGTCAGCCCCGGCAGCCCAACTCGGTAATCGTCGGCAGTACGGTTCAATCTGTGAATCCGACGGGTGGCACTGCGGCCCGGGTAAAAGCAACGCCGATCTACCTTGGGTGCTCAATAGGTTGTTTCGTCGGCGCTTTCATTGTGTTCGTCGCTGGCGTCGTCTGGACCAACGGCACGTACGGATCTCGCATGGCTTGGCTCTTAGCAGGCGTGTTGCCGCTACTCCTATCTACTGCGGTGTTCGCTTGGCTGGCGTCACCCAACACGTCGAGATGGCGAAAGGCATCGGCCTCCCGAGGCTCACGGCCAAGGACACCAAAGTCCGGACCGGCTCGGAGCGTTTTCATCATCTCTTTGGCGCTCTTCGCAATCCCGTTCGTCCTCGCCCTGGCCTTGCTGTCGGTCTATGCAGCCCTGTTCATCGTGCACTACCTGTCGCATTGAACGAGCCTCTAGATCGTTGGGGATGCGGCTGAACCGGGGTCACACACTGGCGGCTGTTTGTCGCCGCGGACGGTTTAGCCGCGCAGGCCGGCAAACAGGTCGTCCTCGGGTACCGGCGACCCGGTGGAGTCGGCACAGCGGACGAAAGTCTCCTCATCGAAAAGCGTATTGAAGATATCGGCAGGCATGCGGAGCCAGTGGGTGCCCGACAGCTGGCTCTCGTGAGCGGCGAGCGCAGCACGATGACGGTCCATCACCATCGATGTGTCAACCCTCGTCGTGATTCGATCGTCGCTGATACCCACGACTGAGGGGGCGCTTACTCCATCGGGACCAGGTCGGAAGGTGGCACGTGCTGCGTGCATGCGTTGCCGAAATCCTTCCGTGCGAGCCGTCAGGTAGACCTTCAAAACCACCTCGGTGCGCTCCAGCGCCGCCATCGTGACGCGGTGAGTCCGGATGTGGTCGGGATGACCGTAACCGCCATCTGAATCGTAAGTTACAAGAACATGCGGACGATACCGCTCGATCAGGGACGCAAGTCGATCGGCGACCTCGTCGATCGGCGCATTGCAGAACGCATCAGGATGGCGATTCGCTTCCCAACCCGCCATCCCGGAGTCGTGATAGCCGAGCACCTCGAGGTGACGGACACCCAGGTGCGCACACGAACGCTCAAGCTCTGCTCTACGCAGCACAGCCAGGGACATCGGATCATGGGCTGGCTCGCCCGGACTACTGCGGCCCGGGCCGAAGCCGAGGGCGCCGTCGGTGCAGGTCACCAGCACCGTGCGAACACCTTCGAGTGAGTATCTTGCCAGCACGCCGGGCGTCGAGATGGCTTCGTCGTCGGGGTGAGCGTGCACGGCCATCAGAGTGAGCTCTCGCGTCTGGCTCATGCCGCGGGCACCTGCCCTTCAGCCAAGTCGTATGCCCCGGTCGCCACGCGCAGCTTGTAAGCGTGCTCGCCACGTCCGAGGTCGATTGTGCGTACGCCGCGCTCGGAGGCCTGTGCGGCGAGGTCGAGCAGCATTATTAGACCCGGCGAATACTGGCTCAGGTCCGGGTCGTAGGCTGGGAACCACCAGGACAGGCCAGTCCCGCCGAGCAGGCCGATGTGTACGGCGGCAAGGCGGTCTCCAGCGTGGGTCGTGGCCATCACCCCGGAGCACCCGGCCGATTTGCACCTGAGTAACTCAGTCAGGACGTCGCGAATCCATTCACGCTCAAAGCGGTCCCACGTCCCCGTGCGCTGGTATTGATCCGACTTCCACCTGACCAGCGCGGCGAACTCGTCGGCGCCGGCACTGTCCCAAGTTGTCACTACGGGGCCAACCTCCCGCGTGAGTTTCCGACGACGACGAGCCACCTGGGCGATGAGATTCTTGGATCTGGCACGAACGGATTCGAGAAAGTTGTCGTGCCCTCCCGACAGGTCAATTGTGGGCGAGCTGTGACGAACCGCGTGGAACGGTACGAACGGGTCCTGGTGGACAGCGAGATGGTCGAACTGCCACACCTCGAGACCGCAGCTGTGGACGAGCCAGCGAGCGTCCCAACATAAATCCCTGTGGCATACGACCGCTTGGGTGTCACAGATGGTGGCGCCGATGGGAACACCCAGCGCCGCACTCACTTGGAAGGCGAAATAGCCTGCGACGCCACCATCGTGGATGACAGCGACGCGGGCGTCGTGCCTGGCGCGACCGACTGCCTGCGCAAACTCTGGCGCAAGGAACGGGCTCGTGAGACGCTGGTCCTCGCTCTGAAAGCGGCGCCAGACTTTGAGGTCACCAGGACCGAACTCATCCGGATGGACGACTTCGACATTCATCCCACAGGCAAACGTCGTCGAGGAGCGCTTGTCAACGTGGAGTCCTTGCCACGCTTGGAGGGTAGTACGGTTCGAACTCGACAAATGCTTGCGCGGCTGCAACTCCACCTTAAGTGCCGTACCTCGTCCTAGGCATCCCTGCTCGTAACGAGGCGTCCACGGTCGCCCGGATGGGGGACTCCCTTGAGCAAGGTGCTGCTCTCGTTGGGGAAATGGCCGTCACCGAACTCGTGCTTGGCTACCAGACCAGCGAGGACGACACACTCGCTCAGTGGCGCGACCGAACCACTCGAATTCGTCAACGAGTGCTCGAATGCGAGCCTGGCGCCAGGGGCAAGGGGCTGAACGTCAAGCTAATTGCACGCCACTGTGTCGAGCACGAAGCAGACCTACTGCTTGTCGATGCCGACCTTCGTCACTACGAACCGTCCAACGTGGCGCGGTTCGTATCCATTGCTTACCGAAACAACCTCGACTTCGTATTGCCACTGTGGTGCAGACAATGGGGGCATGCAAACAGCACCAATTACCTCGCGTCCCCCTTGCTGCGCGCCCTATACGGCGCTCGGGTCCGCCAGCCCCTCGCCGGTCAGATGTTCATCGGTCACTCGCTGCTCCAGGCACTCAACATCGATGCCCTTCCGGACGACTACGGCATCGACATTGCCCTCACGATGTCGGTGCTTGACAGGGGCGGGCGAATCGGTCAGGTCCCCTTACCAGGGGTCTCGCACCCCGAGCGCCCAAGCAACAGTGAGGCGATCATGAGAGACGTAGCGGCAGCGATGCTCACTCGAGTCTCCAAAGGACCCCGATCTGACCGCAGTGACGTTACGTGGCCCGAGCAATACTGGGAGGAGCTGCAATGGCCTTCGGATCTCGAGGCCTCAATGAACGAATCAGACGAGGCCTGGGGTCGACTGCCAGGCCGAACGACACCAGATACCCCGGGGCCCAGCGCTGACGCCAGCGTCGCCCAGACGGCGTGGTGCGCCGAGCTCGCTGGCGCCGTTCGCGCTGTCGAACGGGGAGTGTCGGTCAATGTCGCGGTGGACAATCTGGTTGAACCATTCTTCGCCCATGCCTCCACTCGTCGCCGTCAAGTTCGGCCTGATCTTGCTGACGCTGAGGCCTATGTTCACGTCCTAGGCGACGAGCTGGCCCAAGCACTGGGGTGACTGAATCAATAGTCATTGCGCCGCACCCCGATGACGAGGTTCTCGGTTGCTCATCGGTGCTTCGTGAGAGTGCGACGACGGTTGTCCTCCTCAGCGACGGAGTGCCCCCGTGGACACCTGGTGATGATGTCAACGCGCTGCGCCAGCGACGGCACCATGAGTGCGAAGCTGCGTGGGAGACACTCGGTGCCCGCGTGAAGGACGTCGTCGAAATGGGCTTGCGCGACCTCTCGGTATGGCGATCAGTGCCGGATCTCACTGTGGCGCTAGGTGACTTACTTGGAAAGTTCAAGTCGGCGACCGTTCACGTCCCCGCCTACCAGCGGGGCCATCCGGACCATGACGCCGCCTACGTCGCCGCGCTGCGTGTCCGCTCCGTTTTGACCAACCGAGCTTTTAGCTGGCGGGTATACAGCTTGTACGGCTACGCGCCCGATGAGAGTCTGCACTTTGGCCACCTCGACCGTAGGAGTTTCCCCGACGTGGAAGTGTTCGGTGAGGGGCTGCGGGAGCTCGACCGCAAGGCTGCCGCTCTCATGTGCTTTGTGAGTCAGCTCCGCCCGGACTCGATCGTGCAACGCTGGCTCGACCGCCCAGAACCAGAGTCGCTTGCGACAATGCCGGCATCAGCGATCATTGACCCAGGGGTCAGCTTCTATGAACGCGAACTCGACTTCGCTCGGCACGGGGCCCGCGTGGCCGAAGTCGACGCGCTCCTCGAGCGGCTCCTTCCGGGAAGAGAGCCTCGTCAGGCGTAGACGGACTGCAACCTCGGTGGTCCCCACGTTCTCGCCGTTGGCTACAGAGTTCGCCGGCGAACTCCCCGCCACGCCAGGCGGCCGAAGATGGCAAGTGCCGCCAGGCCGACTCGTCGAGCGGCAGCCGGAACGAATAGATGTTAGAGGCGAACTGCCCTTCCAGGAGGAGTCAGGGCAACGCTGCGAACGGCTGACAATGTTGCAGCGAAGCTCGGGTCAGCGTTCTCGGCTGCTTCTAACGGGCCTCGATGCGTTCGAGAATGTCCGCTTCGGAGAGGCGCCCCGGTGGCCACCTCTCGTGTGCAGCCTGGTTTGCCAGCCGTTGGAGGCGTTCGTTTGCTGGCGTTGAGACGCCGGTCAGTCGACCCAGCAACACGATCTCACCGTTCAGGTAGTCGGCTTCAATGGAACCCGTTGATCGAGCGAGGCTCTGACTGGACGAACTCCCGACTCTTGGATGTCCGGGAACATCTCCGATCTGGAGCAGGTTCCCTCGACGCTGGCGGTCCTCTTCCTCAGACGCAAAGTCCACACCGGCTGCACGTAGAACCGCGATGCCCTCCTCCCGGACCATTCTCCCGACCAATCCGCCCCGTGCCTCTGGACCACATAGAGCGTCGACCGCGTTCGTCAAGTTCATAAGGAGCTTGGCGTACTTCCATCGCATGATGTCCGACCGCACCACGGACTCCATCGCTGAAGAATTGAAGGCTTCCGAAATGGCCGCCGCCGTCTCATCTTGACCCGCCGGGTACCGGCCGAGATCCAAGAGCGCAGCGATCGGAGACGAATGGGCGACCACCGTCCCGGGCTCCAGATGTCCAGCAGGACATATCACGGTCACTCCGTACACGTTCGGGAACCGGCGAAGAGCTATCCGCTCGTTGTTCACGCCATTCTGGAGGCATGCCACTGGCACCGAGGCAGGAGCACAAAGAGCAAGATTTGAAAGGGCACCGGTGGTGTCTTGGCTCTTCATGGCTAGCAGCACGATGTCATCGGAGTGCCAGTCGACTTCCTCAGGCCGATCGACCACAAAAGTCGGACGCAGCGTGATCGAGCCGTCTGGGGACTCAACTTTCAGCCCAGAAGCGACGATGGCGCGCCCGTGGTCACCTCGAGCGATGAGGCCGACCTCATGTCCGTGCTGGAGCAATCGTCCACCGACGACCCCGCCGATCGCGCCTGCCCCGAAAACGACGAATCTCACCTGGTCATCTTGGCAAAGTGCAACTGGGCCGACCATCGCTTGATCAACCCCGATGCATCCACCAGGCTCAACCTGGGCTCCACGGGTACCGCTCCATGGCCCAATCATGCTCGAGCAAGGTCGCTCGGGAGGCCGGTCGGTGGCGATCTGTTCCGTGTCTCGTGAGCGCGGTACCCCTCGACGCCCAACCCGATGCGCCGAACCTGAGGCGGCCGGCTGCCAATCAACCACACGACCTCCCCGACCTGGCCCGTCGGCCCGCCTCGATCACCAATCGGATAGGCGCACCTTGGGGGAGGCGGTGGCGGGGATGCAGCAATAGGAGTAGTACCCGTGGGTCATGCTCCTCTTGAGGCATACGAGCCGCCATGCGTCTCCAGGCAAAGATGGACGGGCAGTGTGAGAGACAGCCAGCGCGACGCGAGCGATCCCTCCATGCCGCCGAAACCAAAGCTACGAGGATGGCTGCATGCGGGCGTCGCCCCGTTGGTTACGGCCGGCGGCATCGTGCTGGCCTGTCTGGCACCGGCGGGCCGGGCTCGGGACAGCGTGGTCATTTACGCCGTCGCCGGCCTGCTTCTGTTCACCACCAGCGCCATCTATCACCGTGGCACCTGGACGCCGCCAATAGATGACGTTCTCCGACGGGTCGATCACGCCAACGTCTACCTGCTCATAGCCGGTAGCTACACGCCCGTGGCCGTCCTCGGCCTTCCTACCCCGACCGACGGACGGCTGCTGCTGGTGATCTGGATCGCCACCGCTGTCGGTGTCGTCTTCCGCTGCACATGGCCCGGTGCCCCCCGAGCCCTCTACACGGCTCTCTACGTCGGCTTGGGCTGGTCTCTTCTGCCCGTGCTCAACCAACTCATTCATCGAGCTGGTGTAACCGTGTTCATCCTCGTCCTCATCGGCGGGCTGTGCTACTCGGCCGGCGGGGCCGTCTACGCGTTGAAACGACCCAATCCGTCACCCGAGTGGTTCGGCTTTCACGAGGTGTTCCACAGCCTCACCATCGCGGGGTGGGCCACTCAATACGCAGCTATCAGCATCCTTGTGTTTCGGCTCAGGTAGCCCGACCCGCCTCCCGCCCTGACCGTTGCCCTTAGCGACCCAGCTACCATCACCCCTCATCGCGCCGCCTCCCGGCCGCCCTCTCCTTGTCCGCCCTCCGGCCCTCTCCCGGCGTCTTTGGATGTGTTACGGAGATGTTCTGGGGGCTAGAGGACGCAAACCACCGACCTCAGCCGTGTGAAGAGGATCCAGACCCGTCCCTGACCAGCTGATTTGTTCGGCTGACCAGGGAATTTCTCTCGACGCTTGCGGCGTTTTGCCTTGTTTTTGCCCAACGGACGGCAACGACGAAGTTTCGCCGTCCGGTAGTGTCGCGTTCAATCCGAATGGCGGTGGGACGGAAGCACATGCCGATCGGCCAACGAACACGACCTCCGGGCGCGATACTGAGCCGAGAAGGAACGGGGCGCCATGGATTCCACCGAAAATCGGGCTGCGTCTGACCGGGCCATCATCGCCGGGGACCCCACCTCCGAGCTCGCCGCCGACTTCTCCGAGACGGCCCGGATCTTGTTCGCCGCCGGCAGTGTCGGCGACACCTTGAGGAAGGTTTTGGAGTTGGCAGTGACCACCATCGACGGCTGTGACTGTGCCGGCTTCTTTCTGCTCGAGAAGGACGTGGTCACTTCCCCGGTGCACACCGACCCGGTCGTGGACACGATCGATGCTCTCCAGCACGAGACGGACGAAGGACCCTGCCTCGACGCCATCGCCGACCGGCTTATCTTCTATGCCGACGACGTGGCCGACGACCCCCGCTGGCCCAGTTTCGGCCCCCAGGCGAGCGCGGCAGGGATACGGAGCGTCTTGGCTCTCCCCTTGACCACCAACGGCAGCTTGGGAGCCCTCAATCTGTATGCCCGCTACCCGGCCGCGTTTGGCGTCGTCGATCGGGCCAAGGGGGTGATCCTGGCGTCTTTGGCCGGTCTCGCCGTCTCGGCCGCCCACTCTCACGAGGATGAGGAATTTCGGGCTGCCAACCTCAACGCTGCCCTCGCCAGTCGCGAGGTGATCGGACAAGCCCAGGGGATCTTGATGGAGCGCGAGCGGGTCTCTGCCGCTCAAGCCTTCGACGTCTTGCGTCGAGCGTCACAGCATCTAAACCGCAAGCTCCGAGACGTCGCCCAAGACTTCGTCGATACCGGCGACAGACCAGAGACAGGCCAACCTCGATCCTCTTGAGCGCGACTCAGCCCGACGAACTCACCTGCGGAAGTTTAAGAACTGTCGACGGATGTGTCGACCCCGGCCTCAGTGGCACCCTCGGACGGATGCCGGGAGGAGAGCTCGTGCGGACGGCCACCGCCGGTGGGTCCGCCGACTACCGCGCACTGGCCATTCAGATCCGCGACGCCGGGCTCCTCGGTCGCCGGCCGGGCTACTACAGCGTAAAGATAGTGCTGACCGTCGCCGCGTTCGTCGCCGGATGGGCGTCGTTTGTGATCGTGGGAAACTCGTGGGCCACGCTCGGTGTCGCAGCATTCCTGGGCGTGATGTTTACCCAGCTGGGCTTCGTCGGCCACGATGCGGGCCATCAGCAGATCTTTCGGTCCCGGCGAGCCAACTGGCTGCTCGGGCTCGCCGTCGGGAACGCGTTGATCGGATTGAACTTCGGCTGGTGGGTTTCCAAGCACAACGCCCATCACGCACACCCCAACCAGGTGGGCCGTGACCCCGATATAGGTGAGAGCATCGTGGTCCCCACTTCCGCCGCCGGGCTACGCGGCGGCCTCACGCGAGTCCTGGCGCGCTGGCAGCCCGAGCTTTTCTTCCCCCTCATGCTCCTTCGAAGTACTGGCTTGCATGTGTCCGGTATCCAGAAGTTGCTTCGGCACCGGGATCGAGGCGCGGTCGTAGAAGGCTTGCTAATGGCCGGACACGCTGCTCTCTATCTGACGGTGGTGCTGTGGGTGCTCTCCCCCCTGAGGGCGTTGGCGTTCGTCGCCGTGCAGCAAGGGGTCTTCTCGCTGTACCTGGGCTGCAGCTTCGCCCCCAACCACAAGGGGATGCCCATCATCGAAGGCGATGCGGAGATGAGCTTCGCCCGGCGTCAGGTCATCACCGCGCGCAACGTCGCCGGCGGCCGGTTCACCAACCTCATGCTCGGCGGTCTCAACTACCAGATCGAGCACCACCTCTTCCCGACGATGCCCCGACCCAATCTGGCCCGTGCCCAGAGCATCATCCGGGCATTTTGCATCGAGAGCGACCTCGGGTATTGCGAGGACAGCCTGGTCGGTTCGTTCCGCCAAGCCGTCCGCCACCTGCGCGAGGTTGCGGCGGACGCCGTACCAGTGGCCACAGGCCCAACACTCGTGAAACAGGGAGTTCGCTAAGCGGCTACGCCAACCCACCTCCGGCTAGCTAGCCGGGCGCGTCCAGTCCGAGGCGCCGTTGCTCGATGATCAGGCAGCGGTCCTCGACGTACAGCAAGCCGCTGCCCTCAGCGATGGCACGTGCTTCCGCGGACGCAATGCCGAGTTGGAGCCACAGCGCGGTGGCACCGGCGGCGACGGCTTGGCGGGCGACGTCCGGGGTCTGCAGCGACGGCCGGAACACGTCGACCAGTCCGACCTGCTCGGGAACGTCAGCGAGCTCCCGATACACCCGCTCACCCAGGATCTGCCCGGCGTGCGGGTTGACTGGGATGATGCGCCAGCCGTGCTGGTGCATGTGCGCCGGGACGGAGTGAGCGGCCTTAGCCGGAGCGGCACTTGCGCCGACCACGGTGATGGTGTCGTAGGTGGTCAGGATGCGCTCAACGATGGCGTCGGTATCGACCATCCGTCCCAACGGTACTGCCGACCAGCCGGTAGGACTATCCGGGCGCGTCCTGGCGTTGCACCCAATGGGTGGGCTTGACCCTGGCGACGCCAGGGACCAACACCTTGGAGGAGTGCACCTATGAAGATCGGAATCATTGGCGCCGGCAACATCGGCGGAAACCTGACCCGCCGGTTCGCTGCACTGGGCCATGACGTCTCAGTTGCAAACTCCCGGGGTCCTGAGACCCTGGCCGACCTGGCGCAGGAGAGCGGCGCCACGGCGGTATCCGCCACCGAGGTCGCGAACGGCGCCGAGGTCGTAGTCGTCACCATCCCGGAGAAGAACATCCCGAACCTGCCTGCCGGGATCCTCGAAGGCCTGGCACCGGGGGCGGTCGTTATCGACACGGGCAACTACTACCCGCAGCAGCGCGACGGAAAGATCGAGAACATCGAGAACGGCACAACGGAGAGCCGGTGGGTGCAGGAGCAGCTTGGCCAAGCTGTGGTCAAGGCCTTCAACGGCATCTACGCCTCGCACCTGCTGACGCATGGCAAGCCGGCCGACACCCCAGGCCGGATCGCTCTGCCGGTAGCTGGCGACGACTCAGCAGCCAAGGCCGTCGTCATCGACCTGTTCGATCAACTGGGTTTCGACGGCGTGGACGCCGGGGGCCTGGACGACTCGTGGCGCCAGCAACCCGGCACCCCCGTCTACGGGGCCGACCTTGATGCCGACGGTGTCAGGAAGGCATTGGCGGAAGCGGGCCCGGAGCGGCCCGCCGACTTTCGGGCCTGACCAGGCGCCTTCATTTCCGGGATCAGTACGCCCTGCCATCGAAGCTGCATTCTTGGGATCGGCCAATGCGATCTCGTTGCTTGATACCGCTCCCCACACATCTTCCAAAGGGGGCGTCAGCATTGTGATCGACGCCGGTTAGTGCACCTCTTCGTGCACCGCCGCCGAACGGCCCTGCGCATCTGTGACTTGACGGTCGTAGGTGTGATGTCGGCCGCCTGTCGAACGACGGGAAATGGCAAAGACGATCGTCGACGTCACCAGGCCGACTGCTCCCACGATCATCAGGATTACCCCGACGGTTGAAAACCGAAAACCGTGACCTTGGGCGGTCACAGCCCAATACATGGCCGCACCGGCCGCCATCGCGAAGATGCTGAAGACCATCCCTGTTAGGCCCATCTCTGATACCTCCGTCTCGTTGTCTTAGCCATCGATCCGTGGCGATGCATCGCACCGCTATGCCTGGTACGCCCGGCGCCGACCGGAACCGGCATCAAGACGCCCGCCGTGCGTGGAGAGGGACATGGCGCACGCCGGCCCGGGTGACTTCGGCCGGTGGTTCCTGGTTGTTCGCCCTCGGACCTAGACCGTGGCGAACAACCCCGATCGAGACCGTCCCTCGAACTGGAGCTCGCCGCATCACCCAGTCATCGCGAGAGGGGCTCTGTCGCATCGATAGCTTCAGGGTCTCGAACGAGCGGGCCATCTGATTACCGAGCACTGCTCTGCGTGCCGACACTCCGGCGGCGAGCGCCGCCGGCATGCCTATACCAACCAACAGCACAAGATCCATGGCACTCCGTTCATTGGTCATCAGTGGCGGCATATTGGGGCCGTTCAGGTTGGAGACGCCGGGCACGACGGTCTTTTGCCTGCTCACCGGCGCCATCCTCGGTGTAGGGGACGGGATGGCTCCCACGAAGCGCTCGTTTTAGGCATGGGCAATTACGCCATGGTCACGGGGGTTGGGCTCGAGGGCGCCGTAAAGGAAAGCATCCAGTTCGAGAGCGGATCGCGCGCCCCCGAGCTCGAAGTAGCGCAACCACAATTCGCCATGAGAGAGCAGAGCGTCCTGGGGAGATCGGTCGATCACATCGCTCGGCCCCGGAGTCATGGTGATATCTCCGGCGAAATCGGTCGTCACCTCGGGCACGACCGCGGGTCCGAGAGGGGTTCGGCGCTGCTGCGCCCTGTGGGCGATCACGGAGTGGCCGATCGGCGTCCGAGTGCATGCCCAGCCCGGAAACGGAGCGACTGTTCGTTGATTCGACAGCGAGAACTCGACACGAAGTCGATGCCTCCGAGGCGCAACGGTCGGCACAGGCCGACCCTTCCCAAACCCTCACTGTCGAAGTGGAATCGACCCTACACCTCTTCCCTCGAGCTGCTGCGGAGGCTGGGTGCGATGAGGATCCGTCAGGGCGCGACGCGGGGATCAAACGTAGCGATGGCTTCTCGCCCGAGTAGGGGGTGTAATGTGGCGTTCACCTTCGACAGTGTGGGCTTACAGGGTTGGCTTGCGCCGACTGTTCACTTAGGAGGTTGCGACTTCGCCATGATCATCCTCGGCATCGTCCTTCTCGTCATTGGGTTTATCGCCGCCGTACCAATCATTTGGTCGATTGGTGTCATCGTGCTCCTGATCGGTCTGGTCTTCATGATCTTCGGGGCATTGGGACACGCCATCGGTGGCCGACGGCACATTTTCTAACCCGGAGCTAGGTCGCGTCCGGTCTCACACCCATGGATCAGAGTGGGTCCCGTTTCCCACAGTTTCCTTGAGGTCCCTGAGCATGCCGGTGACTGTTCATATTCCTACGGAGTTCAGCCGTAGCCGATCATCAGCTCGGCGCACTGAGCATGAAGACACGGAGTCCCGATGACCGAACATCAAGAGCAGGCCAAATGGAGTGTCTCCGACTGGCTGGGCAAAGTTCTTGTCGATCGCAACGGCGAAAAGATCGGAAAGCTACAGGACGTCTACGTTGACGTCGAAACCGACGAGCCGCAGTTCGGCACGGTCAAAGAGGGCTTTATCGCGCGTCACTTGACCTTCGTGCCGCTCGGCGGAATACAGATTGGTACAGATGGTCTGCAGGTCGCCGTGACCAAGGAACAAGTCCGGTCTGCCCCCGACATCGCACTGCATGGTGAAGAGCTGTCTCAGGCGGACGAGTCAACCCTGTATCACCACTTCGAGCTGAACTACACGCCGATCGACACGGCGAGCGGACGCCGCCTAGCCCGCCGCTAACCAGATTCCAGAATCCGACAAAGCAGATGCCACAACGAAGAAAGGCGGCCCGCAATGGGCGCAAAGACTGATCAGGTGAAGGGTCAAGCAAAAGAGGCCGCGGGAACCCTCACGGGCGACAAGGACCTCAAGTCCGAGGGCAAGGCCGATCGTCGGGCCGGTGAGGCCAAAGCCAAGCTCGACCACGCCAAGGACAAGGGCGAAGAAGCGGTCGACAAGGTCAAGGACGCGCTGCACCGGAGGTAGTTCGCTGCTTCCCAGGTTGTACTGACGGGGTAGGACCCAAGGAGATGAGGAACGTGGCCAAGGCACAGACAACGCAATTCGTAATCGGGGTTGACGCCAGGTGCACCGACGGGGTTTGTGGTGAGGTAAGTCGGGTGGTCGTTGATCCCGTCGCAGAGACGATCACCCATCTCGTGGTCGAACCGAAGCACCGCCAAGGACTCGGCCGACTCGTTCCTCTCGATCTGGTCGACGCCACGCCGGAGGAGGTCCGGCTCCGCTGCACCACGGCGGCGTTCGAGCAGCTCGACACTGCCGAAGAGACCCAGTTTTTGCCGGGGAGCAGTGGCTATAGGGGCTACGGCCCGGGCCAGATGTTGTCCTGGCCCTACTACGGCCTAGGAATGGGCATGGGCATGGGCGGCGGCATGGCGGGGGTCCCGCAGGCCATCACCTACGAAACCCTCCCCCTGGGAGAGGTATCCGTGCGCCGAGGTGAGCAGGTGCATGCCATCGATGGCGACATCGGACGAGTCCAAGGGCTCGTCCTCGACGCTCGCAATCACCACGTCACCCATGTCCTCCTCCAAGAGGGGCATCTGTGGGGACGCAAGGAAGTGGCGATCCCGATTGGTGCCGTGACAGGGGTCGGCGACGGGATCCGGCTCAAAATCACCAAACAGGAAGTTCAGGACTTGCCGCCTGTGAACCTCGATCAGCCTTTGAGCAGTTAGACGCGTCACCCACCCGGCAGCCGAGACCGGTCGTCGTGCTGGCCATACAACAGGGTCCTGACGGGCGGCCCCATTGCCGCCGGCCCCACCGTTGGTCTTCCGGTTCACCGACGGTCGCGCCTGACATTTGGCCCAGCAACCGCCCTTGACACCGCTCCCTGCCGGGGGCACACTCGCAATACGCCGGGTCGGCTTGGTTGGCACGGCAGAGAGGCCCAGGGGGCCCCGCAGAAAGCGCCCTTCGGGGCGCTTTCTTGTTCTCGGACCCGGGGGCGTCTCACCGGCCCTCAACCGAGGGCTTCCGCGGCACTTGTCGCGGGCTTCCGCATCATTCCGCAGTGCAATTGAACCGTCCGGTCGGGCCGCGAGCCCTTGAGGTCCACGACAGCTGGCAGCTGCCATCGAGCTCCGGTGATACTCAGCCCTCGAGGACGGTGGGAGTCGGAGGGATGTCGACAGCGTGCTCTTGAAGCACAGCGAGGGGCACGATTTCGAGCGCCCGCTCATGAGTGGAAGCAAGCACCACGAACGCCGCCGCGCCGTCGTAGTGCGCCTTCAGCCAGTTCGCCGCCGTGACGCACCAGCGGTCCCCGGGCACAAGGCCAGGGAACCGGTACTGAGGCACCGGAGTGCTGAGATCGTTGCCGATACGGCGCTGGTGCTCGAGGAACTCAGAGGTCACCACTGCACAGATCGTGTGGCTGCCTTGGTCCTCGGGCCCGGTCCGACAGCATCCGTCTCGATAGAACCCGGTGACAGGGTCGAGGCCGCACAACTCCAGTTCGCCACCCAACACATTGCGATCAGCCATTCCGGCAGTATCGCTCAGAGCTGGGTCCACCAACGCCGTCGCCTTCCGGCGAGTTGGCATTCGGTGCGACGTTTTCTTAGCGGCTGACATCTGGGAGACGCCCGGCGTAGCCTTCTCGCGTGACGACAATGGCAGAACGGTTAGAGGCAGCCCGAGTCAAGATCGACCGAGCACGCGACGCGGTACAGAGTGACGAGGGAGCATCACCGGTGCTCGTGGCGGTGGTCAACGAGTTCGCCAAGAAGGCGGACAAGGCGACTGCGTCATCCGACGAACGCACGGCCGTAGTCGAGCTCGAGCAGGCCGGTGACAGCGCCAAAGCGGCAGCGGAGGCGGACCCGGGCGTGTCGCGGGCTACCCGGGACTCAGTTCTAGAGGCTCATCTGGCGATCTGTGTCGCGAAGGGCAAGCTCGACCTGTAACCGTCATGCGCCCAAAACGGAGAGTGTTGGCGCCAGGAGCGGTCCCCGGCCCAGGGGGCTGGGATTGAAGGTGTGACTAACGCCTCTCCCTGGGAACCACACCGATTGCAGCTGTTAGTTCATCAGCTGCCGGCCACCTTCAAGACCACCGCGGCCAAGGTGAGCAATCCGGTAACGCCGACAAGCGCCCCTTAGTGGTCCTCTGTCCATCGCACATCACGGAACGGCCCCGGGGCCTGTCCCTCGGTGCTACCCAGGGGCCATCCTTGCCCATTTCGACAAGGGGAAGACAGCCCTCAGACGGACGCCTTCAAGGCTTATCTCAATCACTCTTCGCACCGAGCGATGCGACGGCCTCGCCCACCGAAGAAAAGAAGTGCTCGACGCCGATGCGTTCGAGCAGGCCGCTTCGGGCGAGGCCCCGGCGCAGGTGCGCTCCTGCCCGGGCCACGGCGACTTCGACATGGGCTCGATCGAGTTCGTCGAGCACTTCGCGCAGTGCCCGAGACCCCGTGTAGTCGATGTCGCTCATGCCCATCGCATCGAGGACGAGAAGCCGAAGTATCCCTTCACCGCGGGTCAGCGCGCTATCCAACTCGGTGCGGAAATGAACTGCGTTCGCGTACCACAATGGTGTCGCAAACAGCACGACCAACACGCCGGGCAGTTGGACCGCATCTCCGGTGGTACTAAGCGGTGCCCAACTCGTCGTGTCCGAGATTCGACCTAGAACGTGCAGTTGAGGACGAGCGCTCAGTCGAGTGCGATCGAGGACGGCCAGCCCGACCGCCACGGCGATCCCCTGCTCGACCCCAACGAGTGCCACCGTGAGCAAGGTGATCACCGTTAGCCCGAGCTCGAACCGGTCGAAGCGAGCAATGGCCACAAGTTCGCGGACATGGAAAATCCGCGTCGCAATGTAGATCAACACTCCAGCCAGGGTCGCCAAGGGGACGTCCTTCAGCAAACTCGCGGCCGGGATCAGCAGCGCGAGAGCGGCCGCCGCGCCCAGCCCGGCAGCTTGGGTATGACCTCCTGCCGAGGCGACCGCGGCGGTCCGCGGAGGACTCGCGTTCACCGGAAAGGAGCCACACAGGCCGGCCACGATGTTCCCCGCTCCTACCCCGACGAAATCTCGTCCGACGTCGACCTCATAGCCTCTTTGGTCGGCGAAGGCACGACTCGTGGCCGCCGATTGACTGAGAACGACGAGTGCCACCACTCCGGCGATTGGCACGACGCTTCGTAACGCCGACCACGACAGGCCTACCAACCCGAAGCGCGGCGCGCCGTGGGCAAAGCTCCCGAGCACCGTGACCCCGTGAGAATGCAGGCCAAGAATTGCCACGACCATGGTGGATCCAACCAGCGCAGCGAGCGCTCCGGGGATTCTGCGATCCACGCGCTCGGCGACAACGACGACAACGAAGGTGACCACACCGATGCCGACAGCCCAGCCGTTCGTGTGGTCGAGGTGTCCCGCCACCGCGGCAATCCGGTGAAACGTCGAGCCGCTCGTTGAGGACAGGCCCAAGAGGTCGGGGAGCTGATGCACGACGATGATAACCGCCACACCGGCGAGGAACCCGGTGATAATCGGAGCCGACAGGAATTCGGCAATCCATCCAAGCCTTAGGAGACCCACGAGGGCCACGAACACTCCGACCATGACGGCAAGGATCCCAACCAAGTCGACATAGTGGGACGACCCGGTCGGAGCGAGGTGTGCGATCCCAACCGCGAAGAGTGGGGCGATCGTGGAGTCTGCCCCAACCGACATCTGCGGGTTTGACCCGAGTGCCGCGATGAGCAGCGTGCCGGCTATAAACGCGTAGAAGGCGGTGATTGGGGGCATGCCGGCGAGTCTGGAGGTCGCTAGTTGCTCGGGGACCGCGATGACGAGCAGCGTCACGGCTGCGAGCGTGTCTGCTCCAGCAAATGATCGCTTGTAGCCGTGCAAAGACGTGAAGAGCGCTGCGGGCACCCGCCCGCGGATCCGTCTCCGCCTCCCAGAAAGCCACCTCCCCCTGGTCACCGGGTCATCATCGCCGATCGGACGGCTTCGGGCGGTCTTCGCTGCTCGCCGGGCCATTAGCGATCTTGGCGGGGCGTCGCTATGGCGTCCGAGCCATGCCGATCTGCTGGGGAAAGCGGCCGGGACGGCCGGTTAAGTCGCTCACGTACCACCCGGATTTACGCCGCTACCCGCTCGCATCATCAGGGCCATAGACCCAACGTCCGTCGTGGGTCAGTTGCGAGGGCGCAGGAGCGTACCGAGAATGCGGCACCTGCGACGCCGAGCTCCGTAGCGAGTGTCGACTCAACTACTGCATCATGCTCGTGGAGTAGCTGCCCGAGGACGATGGCTGTTACGCACTCATCCATCCACCACAGCACCGATCAGCTGGCAGACCATCCTGACATCCTGGGAGATCGCCCAGCGCGGCTGATTCAATCAGCCTCGCACGGGATTGAGCGATTGATTCAGTGGGGCGATTTACCGGCATCTCGAACATGAGCGGGCCCCTATGACACGTCTATGACACGCCGACTAGGACGCTGAGTTCCACTCAACTAAGAAAGACCGTTTGAACTGGGAAGATAGTTGGAGCGGGTGACGGGGATCGAACCCGCATTACCAGCTTGGAAGGCTGGGACTCTGCCATTGAGCTACACCCGCGGGGTCCGGCTCGAGTGTAACGAGGCTCCTAGGCAGGACTGGGCGACCGTACGGACGAGCGCCTCGCGCCGTCTACCGTCATCTGGGTGAGCACACTGTACGAGCGGGTGGGTGGCCAGCCGTTCTTTGGTCAGCTGGTAGAGCGCTTCTACCAGGGCGTTGCTCAGGACCCGGTCCTCGCGCACATGTATCCGGACGACCTCAGCGATCCAACGAGGCACCTGGCGCTCTTTCTCGGCCAGTACTGGGGTGGGCCTCCGACATACAGCGAAGAGCGCGGTCATCCCCGGCTCCGCATGCGCCACGTCCCGTTCGTCATCGGGCTCGCCGAACGGGACGCCTGGCTCGCCCACATGGTCGGCTCAGTCAGGGTTTCCGACGCTTCACCGGAAGACCAAGCCGAGCTCATCGACTATCTCGAGATGGCGTCCCGGAACCTCATCAACTCGGTCTGACCAGTCGGCCCAGTCCGACCGGACGGTCACCGGCTCGTCTCGATCGTCACTGCCCGCCTCCCTCCGGGCACCGAGGGGCCCAAATCGGCCCCGAACGGCTGTAACAGCCGTCGTCTACCTTGGCAGAAGCCCGTGGAAAACGGACTTTCTCGGATGGCGGAGAGGAGACGCAATGCAGATCGACGTCTATGAACACGGGGTTTTCTCGTGGGTCGACGTGACATCGACCGATCTCGAAAAGAGCCGGAAGTTCTACTCCGACATGTTCGGCTGGGAGATCCCGCCCGGCCCCGAGGAGTTCGGCGGGTATTCGATGGCCAGCGTCAACGGCCGAATGGTGGCAGGAGTCAGCCCGTCGATGGACCCCTCGGTGCCGCCTCTGTGGTCGACGTATGTCGACGTCGCGAGCGTGGACGACACGCTGGAGAAGGTCACCGCGAATGGCGGGAACGTGATCGTGCCGGCCATGGACGTCGGGGAAGCGGGCCGCATGGCCGTGTTCACCGACCCTGACGGCGCTGCCATCGGGCTCTGGCAGGCCTCGGACCACAAGGGGGCCGGCCTCGTGAACGAAGCCGGCACCTGGGGATGGAGCGAGCTCATGTGCGACGACCCCGAAAAGGAGAAGGCCTTCTATTCGGCCGTCTTCGGTTGGGGCGCAGTCACCAACGGCGAGGGAGCCGGTGCGTACACCGAGTGGCAGGTCGGTGGTCGTTCGATCGGCGGGATGATGCAGAAGCCCGCCGAGATGCCGGCTGATTTCCCGTCCAGCTGGGTCGTCTACATCATGGTGGACGACATCGAAGAGGGCCTCAAGAAGCTCGAGAGCCTTGGCGGGGCGGTCTATCGGCCACCGATGGAGATCGAGCCCGGCATTTTCGCCGTGGTCGCGGATCCGGTCGGCGCCGCCTTCAACCTGTTCCAGCCCAAGTCGTAAGAGGTCCCGGCCGCCGCCGGACCCGTCCGACTAACCCTCACTGAACGCGTAGACGCGGTCGAGTCCCGGCGCGAGTAGACGGCCGTCACCGACAGAAGGGGTCGGGAAGTGGTTGGCCAACGACCCGAGCGAGAACTGCTGGGTCACTGCGCCCGAGGACGGGTCGAGCGCCTCGAGCGATCCGCCCCGGCTGATCGCCCACACCAGTCCACCGGCGAAGATCGGCGGGCCTCCGACGCCGGTAGCGCGCCACTGGACCAGGAGCGATGGGGGAGAGGATTGGACACGTGCGGCCACGACCCCGCTCTGACAGGGCATGTAGACGACGTTGCCCACGACGGCGTTCCCGCCGTCCACGTTGGTTCCGCAGAACGACCCGAGCGTTGACAGCTGGCCGCCGATCCCGCCGAGCTTCTTCTGCGAGAGGAGGTAGGCGGTCTGTGATTTCCCGGCCTGCACCACCAGGCCGTTGGTGAAGAGAGCCGGCGCGCCCGACCCGAGGTCGCGATCGTTGGCGTTGTCGGCTGCCCATCCCGATGGGGCGAAGTACTGCAGGAGCTTCAACGAGGAGGACAGCTCGACGACGGAGTCACTGCCGTCGTACGGGCGGCCGTTCGACTGAACCGACCCGTTCCCGATGGCGAACCAGATGTTCCCCGCCGAGTCGATGTCCGGTGCGGCGCCGCCCATCCACACCGCACCCTGGTCATCGCCGGCGGCCGGATCGACCTCGAAGGTCGCGAGCGGACCGCCGGTCTCGGGGACAGAGACCACCCACCCGTGGTAGGTCGAGCAGTCGCCGTAATTCCCCCCGTAGCCGAAGACGACCCGGCCGTTGTCGAGCGTGAGCGCGACCCGCTGCAGTGTGGCGGGGGTGTTGATGTGGGGAGGGTCGACATCCTGGCGCAGAAGCACCCTGCCCGAGGCCAGACGAAGCCCGACCAGCTGATGGACCGGAGCATTGGCTCCCTGCTCGTCGGCGACCACGAAGATCTCTTGGCGGGCCGGGTCGATCACCGGCGTCGACGTGATCCCGACGGTGGGTGCGATGTCGCCGCACGGCAGCGTCGACGCCGGCACGGGTGTCCCCACGTGGGTCGACCACAGAACCGTGCCCGTCCGTGCGTTCAGGGCGTACACGGTGTCGTTCTCGGTGGCCACGACGACGGTTGTGCCGATGACCAAAGGTTCCCCGTAGAGCTGGCCGTCGAGGATCGGCGACACCCACGACTGGCGAGCCCGCGACAGGTTGATCGGGCCCGCGACCCCGCGTCCCGCCGGGTCGTGGTGGTACACCGTCCAGTTCCCGCCCGCTCCCGCAGCTGCGGCGTCGAGGGAGCCCGTCGCGGCGGCCCCGCATGTGACCAGCAGCCCGGCGGCGGCCGAGATCAGCATCGACAGGGCGCGACGGGCCGTCGGAGCGTTGCGCACACCATCATCATTGCCACCGGGCCGCTCCGGCGACCCGCGGCCGCCCGGGAAGCTTGCCCCGGGTCGGTCGGGGAGATTACCGTTGACGTGAACGGAAACTTGGATGGGACCGACGGGTGACGACCGGGTGAGCATCGAATCGAACGGATCCGGAGTCGACGGGTCGAGCAACGGCACCCCTCCGATCAACACCGACCGCCGACACCGGCCCGTCGAGGACGACGACCGCTACAAGTGGATCGCCCTGTCCAACACGACGCTCGGCGTGTTCCTGGCCACCATCGACTCGTCGATCATGCTGATCGCGCTGCCGGACATCTTCAAGGGGATCAAGCTCAACCCCCTGTTGCCCGGCAACAGTTTCTACCTGCTCTGGATGATCCTCAGCTTCCTCGTCATCACGAGCGTGCTGGTGGTCAGCCTCGGCCGCCTCGGCGATCTCTACGGCCGGGTGCGGATGTACAACCTCGGCTTCGCCGTCTACACCTTCTTCTCGCTGCTGCTCACGGTGACATGGATGTCGGGCGCCGCAGCGGCCCAATACATCGTGATCATGCGCGTGTTCCAGGGAGTCGGAGCAGCGTTCCTATTGGCCAACTCGTCTGCGATCCTCACCGACGCGTTCCCCGAGCACCAGCGCGGCATGGCGCTCGGTATCAACCAGGTCTTCGCCATTAGCGGTTCGTTCATCGGCCTGATCCTCGGCGGGGTGCTCGGCCCGATTGAGTGGCGGCTGATCTTCTTGGTCTCGGTGCCGGTCGGGCTGTTCGGCACGGTGTGGGCGTATCTCAAGCTGCGCGAGGTTCCTCGGCACACGAAGGCCAAGATCGACTGGTTGGGCAACGTCACCTTTGCCGTCGGTCTCGTCGTGCTCATGGTGGGCATCACCTACGGCATCCAGCCCTATGGCCGCGACACCATGGGGTGGACCAGCCCGTTTGTCCTGTCGATGGTGGGGTCGGGCCTGGCCCTCCTGGCGGCGTTCGTGGTCATCGAATCGAAGGTGTTCGATCCGATGTTCCGGCTGTCCTTGTTCCGGATCAGGGCGTTCACCGCGGGCAGTGTCTCGACGCTGCTCTCCGGGATCAGCCGGGGTGGCCTGATGTTCATGCTGATCATCTGGCTCCAAGGGATATGGCTGCCCCTGCACGGTTACAGCTTCGCCCGGACCCCGCTGTGGGCCGGCATCTACATGCTCCCGTTGACGGTGGGCTTCCTGCTGGCCGGGCCGATCTCGGGCTTCCTCTCGGACCGCTACGGCTCCCGGCCGTTCGCGACCGGAGGCATGCTCGGCTGCGCGGTGAGCTTTGGCCTGTTGGAGCTTTTGCCGGTCAACTTCAGCTACGTCGACTTCGCGTTGCTCTTGCTGTTGAACGGGTTGGCCACCGGCGCCTTCGCGGCGCCCAACCGGGCCGGCGTCATGAACAGCCTGCCCGCGGCCCACCGCGGCGTCGGCTCGGGCATGAACTCCACGTTCCAGAATTCCGCACAGGTGCTCTCGATCGGGATCTTCTTCACGCTAATGATCATCGGGCTCTCGGCGACGCTGTCGACCTCCTTGTTCCACGGCCTGGTGGCGCAGGGCGTCCCGGTCGTCGATGCCAACCGGGTGGCCCACGTGCCCCCGGTCTCGACACTGTTCGCAGCGTTCCTCGGACTGAGCCCGACGGTCGCGCTGCTCGGCCTGAAGGTGATCCACCGCCTGCCGCACGCGAGCCAGGTCCACCTGCTCTCGCACAGCTACTTCCCGAACCTCATCTCGGGGGCGTTCGATCATGGGCTGCACACCGCGTTCGACTTCGCGATCCTCGCCTCGATCGTCGCCGCGGGTGCCTCGGCAATGCGGGGCGGGAAGTACGTCTACAGCGAGCCCGAGCCCAGCCCGGCCGGGGGGTCGGGGAGCGAGGCCCGCGAGCTGGCGCCCGCCGAGGCGGGGCTGTGACGGTCGCCCGGGGATCGGAGACCCTCGATCGGGTCGACGACCCGGACGAGGAGCCGCGCCTTCGGATCGGGGAGGTGGCCAGGGTGACCGGCCTGACCGCCCGCACCCTCCGCTACTGGGAGGAGATCGGGCTGCTGAAGCCGTTCGCCCACCGGGGGAGCGGCGAGCGGCTCTACTCGGTGGCCGAGCGCGAGCGGGTCACCCACATCCGCGAGCTCCAGGACCTGCTCGGGCTGACCCTGGCCGAGATCCAAGACGTGCTGGCGTCCGAGGACACGCTCGAGCGGGCCCGTCGGGCCGCACGGGCCGACGCCCCGACACCGAAGCGGCTGCGGCTCCTGGCCGACGCCCTCGAGGCCAACGGCCGGCTGGTCGATCGGATCAACGAGCGGCTGGCCCGGATCAAGGAGTTCCGCGACGAGTGCGTCGAGCGCGGTGATCGCATGCGGGCCCGCCAGCTCGAGCTCGAGGCCGACCAGCGGCGGGCGTCCCGGCGCTAGCCGTTTCGTGCGTCTCGCCCCGGGGTGGGCGGGCGCTGCCGTCTAGCCTGTCGGACCGTGACGCTTCGCGTGGTCCTGGCCGAGGACAACTACATCGTCCGGGAGGGCGTGGAGAAGCTCATCAACTCCGAGCCCGACCTCGAGGTCGTGGCCGCATGCGCCGACTATGACTCCTTGATGGGGGCGGTGGCTGCCGAGACCCCCGACGTGGTGGTCACCGACATCCGGATGCCCCCGACCGGGACCGACGAGGGCATCCGGGCGGCCAACGAGCTGCGGGCCGAGCACCCCGACCTGGGTGTGGTGGTCCTGTCCCAGTACTCCGAGCCCAAGTACGCGCTCGACTTCTTGGAGAGCGGCTCGCGGGGCCGGGCCTACCTCTTGAAGGAGCGGGTCTCCAACATCGGCCAGCTGGCCCAGGCCATCCGCGACGTGGCCCGGGGCGGCTCGGTCATCGACCCCGAGGTCGTCGACGCGCTGGTGGCGGCCCGGTCGCGGGCGTCGGACTCGCCGCTCCGGGTGCTCACCCCCCGCGAGACCGAGATCCTGGGCGAGATGGCCCAGGGCAAGAACAACGCCGCCGTGGCCGCCTCCCTTGTGCTCTCCGAGCGCGCGGTCGAGAAGCACATCAACTCGATCTTCTCGAAGCTCGCCCTGTCCCAGGAGCCCGATGTGCACCGCCGGGTGAAGGCGGTGCTCCTCTTCCTGTCCGCACAGGGTTGAGCCCTTTGGGGGTGCAGCCACCCCCAAAGGGGACGTGCTGGCTGTGTATTTTCCGTTGTCACCGCCCTGTCAGGATGGTCCTGTGTCCGACCAGGTGGTGAGGGTGCTGGTCGTCGACGACCAGGCCCCGTTCCGGATCGCGGCTCGGGCGGTGGTCCGCGCGACGGCCGGTTTCGAGGTGGTGGGCGAGGCCAAGTCGGGCGAGGAGGCCGTCGACCAGGCCGGTGCGGTGTCGCCCGACCTGGTCCTCATGGACATCAACATGGAGGGCATCGGCGGGATCGAGGCGACCCGCCGGATCACCGAGGCCCATCCGGCGACCCGGGTGGTGCTCCTCTCCACCTACGACTCAGAAGACCTGCCCGACGATGCGCGCCGCTGCGGCGCCGCCGCCTACGTGCACAAGGAGCAGTTCGGCCCCGACGTCTTGGAGAAGGTCTGGGCCGAGGACGACGGCTTCGGCCTTTAGGAGACCGCGACCTTCGGCTGGGCCGGCACGGTGATCGGCACGCGACCCGAGATCGTCGTGCCCTTGCCCGGAGCCGACTCGACGTTGAGCGTCCCGCCCACCGCGCCGACCCGGTCGGACATGTTGACGAAGCCGGCCCCCTTCCCGGCGGCCCCCTTCATCTCGAAGCCGGCCCCGTTGTCTGAGACCTCGAAGAACAGCCGGCGGTCGTCCTCCCACACCTTGACGGTGGCCGTCGAGCCTTCGCCGGCGTGCTTGCCCGCGTTCTGCAGCGCCTCCATGCAGCAGAAGTAGGCCGCCGCCTCGGTCTCGGGCGAGTAGCGGTGGACGTCGGTCGCGACCACGTCGGTCTCGAGCGCGGCGCGGCCGGCCGCGGCGCGCAACGCCTCCTCGAGCCCGCGGTCGATGAGCAGCGGCGGGTAGATGCCGTGGGCCAACGCCCGCAGCTCCTGCACCGCGTCCTGGAGGTCGAGGCCGAGCTGGTCGAGCAGCTCGAAGGACGCCTCGGGGTCGGTCTCGGCAAGCTTGCGGGCCAGGCGCACATTGACCGCCAGCGCGACCAGGTGCTGCTGGGCCCCGTCGTGGAGGTTCCGCTCGATCTGGCGCCGCGCCGCGTCGGACGCGGCCACGATGCGGGCCCGGGAGGCCTGGAGCTCGTCGGCCTGCCGGCGCACCTCTTCTAATGACTCCTGCAGGGCCGAGTCGAGCTCGACGTTGTGCAGGGCCAGGGCAACCTGGCGGGCCAGTTCGGTCAGCATCGTGTCGTCGTCGGTCGTGAACTGGTCGCCGCCGGGCGGCCGGACCGCAACGATCAAGCCGAGCACCTGGCCCGAGTGCGTGGTCGGGGCGACCCGGAGGATCGAGTCCCGGCGCCCCTCCAACATCGCGGGCAGCCACACCTCGAGCCACGCGGTCCCGGTCACGCCGGCCCGGGCCACCACCGACTGCTCCTCCTCGTTCAAGGCCAGCCGGGTGACGGGCACGTCGGGCACCGAGATGGTCCGCTCCAGCCGACCGCCCGAGCCGGTCCAGACCTCGGCTGCGCTGAGCGCGAGGGTCTTTCGGAGCGACTCGGCCACCTGGAGGAGCAGCTCGTCCATCGGGATGGCGCGCGACAGCCGGCTTCCGAAGGTCCGCAGCACGGTGTCGGGGGCCTCCCGCTCGCCGTAGACGATGCGGTTGGCGGCCTGGCCGAGCCGCTGGCGGGCCGGACCGTAGAGGAGCGAGGCGATGGCCGCAGCGACCATCGAGTACACGAGCAGGGAGCGCTCACCGTGGCTGGACGGGCCCTGTCCGAGCCCGAGCACGATCACGAGATAGACGACCACCACGATCCCGGTCAGGCCGGCCAGCGACACCGTGTGGGCGAGGATCCGGTCGATGCGCGCGGCGAAGCGGCGGGTGCCACCCATGACGACGGCCACCGCGATCGGGAGCAGCGACACCACCGCCACCAGCGGGTACCGGGTCGGCCACTCCCAGAGGCCCCGCATGGCCAGCGCGACCAGCAGGATCTCGACCGTGAGCGCGGCGGCCCACCCGAACCACTGCATTCGCTGGCGCTCGAGGCCCGACGAGCGGGTGTAGCGGCGCTGGGACCCGATGGCGCCGACGCCGAGCGCGACGAGGAGCTCGAGGCCGACCGGCCACAGTGGCAGCGTCGGGCGGCGGGTCCACAGCCCGATCCCGAGGGCCGTGCCGAGCAGGTAGCCGATGCCGATGGCGAGGCGGCCGAGCCGGCAGCTGCCGTCGGGAAGGCCGAGCAACAGGTGCATGATCGCGATCGGCAGGAGGGCCAGGGCCACCGGCTCGCCGACCCGGGCGAACGAGAGCAGCCCGGCCGACACGGACATTCCGTGCCCGTGCGCCTCGATCAGGGCGGCCAGCGCCGACGCGGCGCCGCCGAGGCTTGCCGCGAGCAGCACCAGGACCGGCTGGCGCTCCGACGGCCGACGGGCCAGCGCGAAGACCCCGGCCAGCGCGAACGCGACGACGACGATGCCGCGGACCACCTGGGTCTGCAGGTCGCCGTGGCGGTCGATGAGCGGGGACGCAACCCCCCCGGCCAGCGCGATGGCGGCCAGGACGACCCCGAGCAGGGCCGGGACCGGTTTGGCCGGCTCGCGCCGCTCCTTCTCCGGGGTCCTCCCGAGCTGGTTGACGAAGATTGGTGCGCTAATCGGGTTGGTCACTGGACTGCCGATGGAGCGCTTCCCCCGACCGGCTCGGGCTGGGCCTTGCCGGTGCCGTCGTCTTCCACGCGACCGTCGCGCATCCGGATGATCCGGGTGGCCGGCGCCGCCACGTCCTCGTCGTGGGTGACGAGGAGGATCGCCTGGCCGCCCGCGTGCAGACGTCGGAACAGCTCGAGGACCTCGACGCCGCCCTCGGAGTCGAGCGCGCCGGTCGGCTCGTCGGCGAGGAGCAGGGTCGGCGCGTTGGCCAGCGCCCGGGCGATGGCGAGCCGCTGCCGCTGGCCGCCCGAGAGCACACCAGGCGCGCTGCGGGCCTTGTCGCCCAGGCCGAGCAGGTCGAGAAGGTCGCGGGCGCGGCTCTCGGCCTGGCGCCGCTTGGTCCCGGCGATGACCGCGGGCAGCGTCACGTTCTCGAGCACGCTCATCCCCTCGAGCAGGTTGAAGAACTGGAAGACGATGCCGATGTGGCGCCGCCGCATGCGGGCAAGGTCGTTCTCGTCCTTGTCGGTGAGCGACTCGCCGGCGACCGTGATCTCGCCCTCGGTCGGGGCGTCGAGCCCGGCCACGAGGTTGAGGAGGGTCGACTTGCCGCAGCCCGACGGCCCCATGACGGCCACGAATTCGCCCTCGGCCATGGTCATGTCGAGGCCGCGCAGCGCCCGCACCGGGACCCCTTCAGACTCGTAGGTCTTGCGGACCCCGCGGACCTCGAGGACGTTCATCGGTTCTCCTCCTTCAGCCCGCGCCGAGTGGTGCGGGGGTCGGTCTGTTCGCTGCCGGGATTCGCCACGCCGACACCGGGGTGTCCCGGCCCTTCACGAGGGCGGCTGGTATCTGCTCCATCTCGGGGGGCGACGCCAGGTCGCGGTAGGTGGCCTCGGACAGCACCGTGTCCCCGGGCTCGGCCCACTGCTGGAGCCGCTGGGACAGGTTGACCGTGTCGCCGACCAGCGTGTACTCGAGCCGTTCCTCGGAACCGAGCAGTGCCGCCGCGACCGGCCCGGTGGTGACCCCGATGCCGAGGCCGAACTCGGCCAGCCCCTGCTCGCGCCACGACCGGTTCACCTCGTCTTGGGCCTCGTGCATCGCGAGCGCGGCCTGCACGGCCCGCTCGGCGTGGTCCTCCATCGCGACGGGGGCGCCGAAGACCGCCATCACCGCGTCGCCGACGAACTGCATCACCGTGCCGTCGACCGACAGGATGGCCTTGTTCATCTCGCTCCGGTGCACGTTCAGCTGGCCGGCTAGCGCGCTCGGGTCGGCGTGCTCGGCGATGGTCGTGTACCCGCGGATGTCGGACATGAGCACGCTCACCACGAGCTCCTTGGTCTCGCCGGCCCGGCGACCCTGGCTCCGCAGCATCTCGGCGACGCCGCCCGGCAGGAGGCGGCTGAGCGTCTCGCCCTGCTCCTCCCGGTTCACGATGGCCTCGTGCAGCATCCGCAGCCGGCGCAGCGAGCTCTGCCCGCCGCCGCTCGCGTCCTGGGCCAGCTTCAAGAAGAGCTTCTCGACCGCCTCCGCCGCCGCCGCGGGGGTGCTGCCCTGCGCGACCGCGATGGCCTTGATCGGCCGGCCCTCCGCGACCAGTCGGAGCAGCTCCTCGTCGGCCACCCCGAGGTCGCTCTTGTCGGTGACCGGATGGACCATGGCCTCGACGATGGTCGGGTCGAGCACCGAGCCACCGGTAGCGACCGTGCGCACGGCCCGGGCCAGCTGGTCGCCCTCGGCGACCCGGTCCTTCAACAGGTACGCGTAACCGGCCGCGCCCTGCTCGAGCAGCGAGATCGCGTACTCGGGGTCGTCGAACTGGGACAGCACGACCACGCCGGTCCCGGGGTGCCGCTTGCGGATCTCGTGGGCCGCGTCGATGCCCTCGCGCTGGAACGACGGTGGCATCCGGATGTCGGTCACGACGACCTGGGGCGCCGCCTCGGTGGCTCCCGCGACTAGCCCGTCGTAGTCGGCCGCCGTGCCGACGATGGTCAGGTCGGGCTCGAGCGACAACAGGGCCCGCACGCCCTCGCGCACGATGAGGTTGTCGTCGGCCAGGAAGACCGAGATGCCGACGTCGCCGTCGGATTGCCCGCCCCCCGTCACCTCAGTCCTGCTCCTCCCGGCGGTGGCTCGACGAGAGCTCGATCAGGGCGTCCCTGTCGATCTCGCCGGCACCGGCCACGGCCAGCTTGCAGTCGGTCACCGCGCGGATGGTGGAGGTTCGCTTCCCGCCCTCCAAGATGGCCCGCTCGCCGTGCATGGAGCCGGGCCCGTACTCGGCCAGGCGCTTCCCGTCGACCTCGATCCGGACCACGCCGTCGAGGACCAGGAACAGCTCGTCACCCGCCTCGCCCTGCTCGGTGATCGCGGCGCCCTTCTTCACGTTGCGGATCTTGGGCTTGGCCGAGCCCTGCATGAGCTCGATCGAAAGCTGGCGCTCGAGGGCCGACTCGACCTCGGTCGTGAGGGCGGGGGAGTCCCGGTCGCCCCACGGGCTGTGCTTGCCGAACGCCCGCCGGTACCAGTTGTTGAAGTCGATGACGCCGCTCTTCGACAACAGCTTCCCTGCGGAGTCGTAGACCCAGTGGCGCGGGAAGGGGCTGGCGCCGGTCATCTCCTGGCGGACCGTGCCGTCGGCCCGCAGGGTGAGCGAGAGCGTGGTCCAGGCGAGCGGGGCCGAGAACTGGACGAACGGGGGTCGACGGACCCGGCGCGGCGCCGGCACGCCGGTCCTCCCGCCGCAGGTCTGGACGAAGGTCACCTCGGTCTCGCTCACCGTCGGCTCGGGGTGCAGGTCGCTCAGGGCGACCGCCTGGAACGTCGCCTCCTTCGACCCGATCCGCAGCGTGGTCGCACCGATCATCCCGCCACCGGACTGGCCGTATTTCACGATGCGACCGTCCTCCACTTCGGCCCAGCCGCGCAGCTGGTTGGCGAAGCGGAACTTGTCGGCGTCGCGCAGGGCCACGAGGTCGGTGACGACATCTGGTGGGGCCTGGTCGTAGTGGGCGACCCCCATCTCGAACGGGAGCTTGGTGCTGAGGCCCGAGATGGCCTCGGATGGGATCCACGAGATCGAGGTCACCGACGCATCGATCCGCATGGCCTTCTTCGTGATTCGGTCTGGCTGGGTCACTGTTCGACTCCCCCGGCTCTGCCACTGGTGTGGCCTTGCCTTAACGGTACGTTCTTCCAGGCACCGGGCCAAGGGTGATGACCCGTGTGCGTGCGTGGGGCTGGCACCCCCTGCCCGATCCCGGGCCAGGGGTGAATCGGGTGCCTAGATGGGGATGCCGAGGTCGGCCAGCGCCGCCCGGGCAGCGCCCAGCCCGCACATCCCGTGGACCCCGCCGCCCGGCGAGGTGGACGCCGAACAGAGGTAGACGCCCTTCAACGCGGTCCGGTACGGGTTCAGCCGCGGCGTCGGCCGGAAGATCGTCTGGCGCAGGCTCGAGAAGCCGCCGTTGATGTCGCCACCGACGTAGTTGGGGTTGTGCGCCTCCATCTCGGCGGCGGTCACCGTCGAACGGGCGAGGATCAGGTCCTTGAACCCGGGCGCGAACCGCTCGATCTGGGCCTCGATGGTCCCGGTCATGTCGGTCGTCGAGCCGGACGGCACATGGCAGTAGCCCCACAGGGTCTGCTGGCCGGCGGGGGCCCGGGTCGGGTCGACGATGCTCGCCTGGGCGATCAGGCAGAAGGGTCGCTCGGCGTGGCGTCCCGCGTTCACCTCGGCCTCGCTCAGCTCCACCTCTTCCAACGGGCCGCACACGTGCACCGTCCCGGCCTCGCGGCACACGGGGGCCTCCCAGGGCACCGGTCCCGAGAGCGCCCAGTCGACCTTGCACACCCCGGGCCCGTACCGGAACCGCTCGAGCGACCGGCGGCTGCGCGGGCCGAGCCGATCGCCGGCCAGCTCCACGAACTGGCGGGGGGAGACGTCGAGCAGGACCGCCTTGGCCTCGGGGAGCTCGTCGAGGCTCGTCACCCAGTGGTCGGTGACAACCCGGCCGTCGAGCGACTCGAGCTCGGCGCGCAGCGCGTCGACGATGTGCTGGCTGCCCCCGGCGACGACCGGCCAGCCCATCGCGTGGGCGACCATGATGAACAAGAGCCCGAAGGATCCGGTGAGCGGCGCCGTGAGGGGGAGCATCGAGTGCGCCGCCGCGCCGGCCAGGATCGCCCGGCCCTCTTCGGTCTTGAACCGGTTGGCGATCCAGTGCGCCGGTTGGAGCCCGATCGCGCCGAACCGCGCCATCGCGAACGGGTGTCGCGGCACGGAGATCAGTGGTGCGAGCACCGAAGGGAGGATCTTGTCGATGTCCCCGACGAGCGGCTGGACCAGGCGTCGATACCTGACCGCGTCGTCTCCAAGCGCTTCGGCGGTCTCGTTAACCGATGACAGGAGCGCCGCGGCGCGCCCGCCGTCCAACGGGTGGGCGAACGCGACCTTCGGCGCGCGCAGCTCGACGCCGCGTGCGGCCAGGTCGATGTCGCGGAAGAACGGGGATGCGATCAATAGCGGGTGCACCGCCGAGCAGACGTCGTGGTGGAACCCCGGTAGCGTCAGCTCGGCGGTCCGGCTGCCACCGCCGATGCTCGACGCCCCCTCAAAAACCTCGACGGACAGTCCCTTGCGAGCCAGCACCACGGCCGCCGCGAGCCCATTCGGGCCCGAACCGACCACCACGACATCTGACACGGCCGGGATCGTAGCGCCTCGCCTGAATGCGCCCGATCGGGTCACGATCGGGTCAGCAGCGTCAGCCGGTGCTCAGGTCCGGCCCCCGGTGCCGGCCGGCTTGGCGGTCCCCTCGTCCGTCGTCGCGCCCGCGGCGGCCTTGATGATTGCCACGACCTCCGCGTTCGAAGCGCCGGGCCCGAGCACCGCGTAGATCCCGGCCTCCAACATCTTGGGCAGGTCCACGTCGGGCACGATCCCACCCACCACGACAGGTGTGTTTAGGCCGGCATCGCGAAGCGAGGCCACGACGGCGGGGGCGAGGGTGAGGTGGGCGCCGTTGTGCATCGACACGCCGACCACGTCCACGTCCTCCTCGATGACCGATGCAGTGATCATGTCGGTGGTCTGGCGCAGCCCGGCGAAGACCACCTCGAAGCCGCCGTCGCGAAGGATCCTCGCCACCACCCGCAGCCCGCGGTCGTGGCCGTCCAGGCCGACCTTGGCCAGCAGCACTCGGACCGGGCGATCGTCTGGCACTACACGTACGACCGCTCGACCCAGGTCCCGAAGACCGACTCGAGCGCGCCCATGCACTCGCCGACGGTGACGTACCGAGCCGCCGCCTCGATCAGGGCCGGCATCAGGTTGAGAGTGGGGTCGGTCGCCTCCTTGCTCAGGCGCTCGACGGAGCTCCTGACCGCGTCATCGTCGCGGGCCTGCTTGATCGCCTCGAGGTCGGCCAGCTGTCGGCTCTCGACCTCCGGGTCGACGTAGAGGGTGGGGGGCTGGTGGTCGTCGCCGTCGGTGTACCCGTTCACCCCGACCTGGACCCACTTGCCCGAGGTGATCTTCGACTGGAACTGGTAGGCCGCGTCGGCGATCTCGGTGCCAAACCAGCCGTCTTCGATCGAGGCGATCACGCCGTCGAGCATCGAGCCCGACCCGACCTCGAGCAGGTGCGCGAAGACCGATTCGGCCTGGGACTCCAGCTCGTCGGTGAGCGATTCGACGAACCAGGACCCGCCGAGCGGATCGGCCACGTGCACGACGCCGGTCTCCTCGGCGACGACCTGCTGGGTCCGCAACGCGAGCCGCGCCGCACGCTCGGTCGGGAGTGCCAACGCCTCGTCATAGGAATCGGTGTGCAGGCTCTGGGTGCCCCCGAGGACGGCGCTCAACGCCTCGATCGCGACCCGGGCCATGTTGACCTCGGGCTGTTGGGCCGTGAGCGAGACGCCCGCCGTCTGCGTGTGGAACCGCAGCTGCAGCGAACGGCCGTCGGTCGCTCCGTAGCGATCCCGCATCCAGTGGGCCCAGATGCGCCGCGCCGCCCGGTACTTCGCGATTTCCTCGAAGAAGTCCATGTGCGCGTTGAAGAAGAAGCTGAGCCTCGGCGCGAACGCATCGACGACCAGGCCCGCCGCGAGCGCGGCCTCGACGTACGCGAACCCGTTGGCGAGCGTGAACGCGAGTTCCTGGGTCGCCGTCGAACCGGCCTCGCGGATGTGGTAGCCCGAGATGGACACCGGGTGCCACCGCGGCAGCTCGGCGGTCGCGAAGCGCATGAGGTCGGTGACCAGCCGGACGCTCGGGCGCGGCGGGAACACGTACTCCTTCTGCGCCTGGTACTCCTTCAAGATGTCGTTCTGGATGGTGCCGCTGAGCGCCTGGCGCGCCACCCCGGTGCGATCGCCCACCCCGACGTACATGGCCATGACCACGGCCGCCGCCGAGTTGATGGTCATCGACGTGCTGACCGTGCCGAGATCTATTCCAGAGAACAGCGTCTCCATGTCGGCCTGGGTGTCGACCGCCACGCCGGCCCGACCGACCTCGCCCTTGGCCATCGGGTCGTCCGAGTCGCGTCCGAGGAGCGTCGGCATGTCGAACGCCGTGGACAGGCCGCTGCCCCCGGACGCGAGGAGCTCCTTGAACCGGTGGTTCGTGTCCGCCGCCGTCCCGAAGCCGGCGAACTGGCGCATCGTCCAGAGGCGGGAGCGGTACATCGACGCGTACGGGCCGCGGGTGTAGGGCCACTGTCCTGGCAGCTCAGCGCCCTCGGGGCCGTAGACCGGTTCCAGGGGCACGCCCGACATGGTTTCGAACGGGACGTCGCGACGAGAGGACCGGTCGTACTCGGCTTGCCACTTCTGTCTGTCGCCCACAGGGCCACGCTACAGAGCCGGGTGTGGACCCGCGGGATTGGCGATGTGCTCAGATGGCACTTCGGGCCAGCCGACCGGCCGGTTCGAAGGAGGTAGCTATGGCCTACGCAATTGTCCACACGTTCAAGGGCGCCACAAAAGAGCAGTACGACAACGCGGTTGCGGCAGTACACCCGAAGGGCGGACTGCCGCCCGGGCAGACGTTCCACGTCGCCGGGATCGCCGATGGCGACCTCGTCATCGTGGCCGTCTTCGACTCAGAAGCGTCATGGGACGCCTTCCGTGACGGCACGCTCGTGCCCGGCCTCGCTTCGGTCGAGAACGGCCCAGGAGGCCCACCGGACCAGGTCGCATTCGAGGCGCACAACCTTCAGACCGCGTAGGCGGCATCGGCTGGCAGCGTCGCTGCCAGCCGATGCTCTCGACCGGATCGATTGCCTGCCCGTGCGTACGCTGGCGCGATGAGCGCACTGCCTCCCCTCACCTCCGAGCGGCGAGAACGCGCCCTCGAGGTGCTCCTCGGCCCGGACCTCGAGCCCATCGTCGACATGGTCGGATGGTCGCCGGCACCGGACACCTACGAGGTGGGCTCGGCCGACGGCTCGGCGCGCTTCACCAGGGCGCCCGGGGGCGAGCTCACGGTCGAATCGGTGGACGGCCAGAACCCCCTGGCCGTCCAGGACCCCACCCGGTTCGGCGACCTCGAGTCGGAACGAAAGACCCCGCATCCCCGTCGGCACGAGAACAGCTACCCCAACGGGTACGCGCAGTTCGCGCAGCTGTTCGACCATCCGTCCGCCCCAGACCTCTGCGTCATCCACTCGGCCTCCCACAACTGGGAGGACCAGGGCGGTCACCTCGGCGAGCACGGCTCACTCGGCATCGTGCAGGCCCGGGCGCCGTTCATCGCTGCGGGCGCCGGGGTGGCGTCGCTCGGCTTGGCCGACATCGGTTGCCGGCTCATCGACGTCTCCCCGACCGTGCTGACCATCCTCGGTGCGAAGTCCGAAGCCGGGGCGACGATGCTGTCTCACCAAGACGGCGAAGTGTTCGAGCCGCTCATCGCCGAGCCCGGTCGCGCCCGGCACGTCATCGGCTTCCTCTTCGACGGCGCCAACCCGAACGTGCTCCACGACCTCGCCATGCGGGGAGCGGCTCCGAACGTGGCCCGGCTCATGGCGGAGGGAACGGCCTGCCGCTACGGGGCGTTGGCATCGCTCCCAACGGTGACGCTGGCCAACCACACCGCGATCCTCACCGGCAGCCACCCGGGCCACCACGGGATCCTCCACAACGCGTGGGTTGACCGGGCATCGGGCCAGCAGGTGATCACCAACTCGCCGGCCACGTGGGCCACCTCGATGCAGTGGCTCAACCCCGGCATCGAGACGCTGCACCACGCGATCAAGCGTCACTTTCCCGGAGCCAAGACGGTGTCGATCAACGAGCCGTGCGACAGCGGGGCCGACTACTCGACGTTCGAGCTCGTGCGAAACGGCCAGCTTCCGGAGCCGCCGCCCGGACCCGACGATCTGCCGGACGCAACCGAACGATTCGTGCGACCGAGCAAGGACTACCGGTGGGCGTCGCGGGCCGACCACACCGCCGTGACCCAGTTCTGCTCGGTGTGGGGCGAGTCGGGGAGCACGCCTCCCACCTTCACGTGGGTCAACTTCACCCTGACCGATTCGGCCTTCCATCAAGGAGGCCCGTACTCGGAGATGGCCGCGGCCTCCGTCGCCGACACCGACGCCCGGGTCGGGCGGATCTTCGAACAGGTCGAGCGGGCCGGCGTCTGGGACGACTGCGCCTTCTTCATCGTGGCCGATCACGGGATGGAGGAGTCCGACCCCGAGGTCCGGGGGGACTGGGATGCGGTCCTCCGAGATTCCGGCGTGGCGGTCCGGGACGAGGGATACGGGTTCCTCTACCTGCCCTGATTCCCTCCGCTCCTAAGGACTGCGTTCCAAGTGGGCGACAGTGACGGCGGGCACTTCTTGGATGACCTATGACGGAAATTCGGCGATCAACTCTTCGTTTCAGAGTGCCTGGGATGGCCGAGCCGGCGTGGAAGGGGGGTTCTGGCCCTTCTCGATGTAGCCGATCAGATCCGTGTCCGGCCGGTACGGCGGCGGTTCCGGCCAGCTTGCCGGCTCTGCGGCAGGCTCCGTTGCCGCGTTTTGCGGCGTCTGATCTTCAGGCATGCGATCCGCCTCCAGTCGCGACAAGTGTACCGGCGACAACTTCGAACACCTCGAGAGCTACGGAGTCTGGGACCGACTCCCTTGTGGCCGATCAGGGAATGGAAGAGTCGGATCCCCACGTTTCCGTGGAGACTGAACTCGCGTCTAAGTGTCAGCGGAACGGAGGAATGTGCGAACTGGTCAGGCGCCCCGACCGGTGGTTCCGGCTCCCTAAACCCTGATCACTGTCAGTCCGGGAACGTCGTCGTAGTCCCCGTCTCCGGATGCGACCGGAATCCGATTGGCGATCGCGGTGGCGGCGATCCATGAGTCGTTGATCGGCATCCGCTTGCCATGGTCACGCAGGGCGAGACGGAGAGCGGCCCACGAGTGAGCGACTTGCTCGTCGATGGGAAGAGGGTCGAGTTCTTGAACCTTGGACAGCGTCTCCAATCGACGTGCCCGAACCTTCCCCGTCTCGGCTGTCAACACACCCAGTCGGAGTTCGCCGACGGTCACAACCGAGACGGCCACCCGTTGGGGTGGGCGTTCAGACAACGGTCTGTCTTGTTCGAGGGCGATGAAGAGGGAAGTGTCGGCAAGCGCCAATTCGACAGCCGATTCGCCGAGCCGCTCGGTCATTGGATCGGCACGTCGTCAGTGGTACCGGGGAGCAGGTCGGCCAACTCACCGGCCAGTTCGGCATCGGCACGCCAGTCGTCGTTTCCGCGAATGAAAGCATTCCAAGCGATGGACCGGGGTCGGGGAGCCAAGGGCACCAGCTCGGCGACCCGACGACCGCTCACCGTCACCGTCAGGTGCTCTCCCGCTTCGACTCGGCGCAGCACGGCGCTCACGTCATTGCGGAGCTCCCGTGCGGGGATCTCGGGCATTACCGGAATGTAGCAGTACTGCTACATATGCGTTGACGAAGGTCTGGAACGCCCTATCTCGATGCCGGAGCCCCCAGTTGGAAAGCGAACAAGTGTTCGCTACACTCCGCGCGTGAGTGGAGGACTTCTCCCGCAACCCGGACACGGCCAGGGACCGGTCCTGGCCTCCGAGCGGGTGCTTCCGGTGGACGAGCTACTGGGAGTGCTCTTCCCCGGGGCGGGGCTCCAACGCGGGAGCCTGGTCGGCGTCTCGGGGCCCGGCGGGGTCACACTGCTCCTGTCACTCCTGGTGGGGCCGCTGACTCAGGGGTCATGGGCGGCGGTGGTCGGACTGCCCGATCTCGGGCTCGAGGCCGCCGCCGCCATGGGCGTGGACCTCGGGCGCGTCGCCCTCGTCCCGGACCCCGGCCCGAGTTGGACCGCGGTCATAGCGGTGCTGCTCGATGCGCTGGACCTGGTCGTGGTCCGCCCGCCCGGGCACTGCCGCCCCGCCGACGCTCGCCGCCTCGCCGCCCGCGCCCGTGAGCGTGGGTCGGTCCTCATGGTCGCAGGGGGTGGGCCGGCGTGGCCCGAACACCCCGACATCGAGCTGTCCGTGCAGGCCGGTGGCTGGGAGGGACTCAGCGCCGGGGAGGGCACCCTCGGGCGGCGCCCGGGCAGGGTCGTCGCCTCGGGACGTCGCGGCGGCGGCCATCCCCGGATGATGACCTGCTGGCTGCCCGGACCCGATGGCCGGTTGGCTCCCCGGCGGTCCAGGGATGAGCCGACGGTGTTGTTGCACGAACCGCCCGAAAGGGTGGCGTGGGCGGGGTAGGGGTGGTCCGCACCCTGGTCGCGTGGTGCCCGGACTGGCCGGTGGTGGCGGCCGGGTTCGGCGGGGAGGAGCCGGTCGCGGTGGTGGCGGCCGGTCGGGTGGTGTCCTGTTCGGCCGCGGCGCGCGACAAGGGGGTGCTGCTCGGGATGCGGCGCCGGGCTGCGGAGGGCCGGTGTGCCAATCTCGTCGTCCTCCAACGCGACGAGGCGCGCGAGGCACGCGCCTTTGACCCGGTGGTCGCGGCGGTCGCTCTCTTGGCCCCCGAGGTGGAGGTCACCCGGCCCGGTCTCTGTGCGCTGGCGACGCGCGGCCCGGCCCGGTACCACGGTGGCGAGGGCGCGCTCTGCCGGGCGGTGGCCGAGGGCGCGCGCGGCGCCGTTTCGAGCGCGTGCGATGTCGCCGATCCGGTGGTCCGGGTCGGGGTGGCCGACGGCCCGTTCGCGGCGGCCCTTGCGGCGCGCCGCGCGGTGGTGGTCCCGCGCTCGGGGACAGCGGAGTTCCTGGTCGGGTTCCCCGTCGAGATCCTCGGGCGGCCGGAGTTGGCCGATCTGCTGGTGCGCCTCGGCATCGGAACGCTCGGCGCGTTCGCCGCCCTCGACCCGGCGATGGTCGCGGCCCGGTTCGGCCCCGACGGCGCCCTGGCCCACCGGCTGGCCCGGGGCCTGGACGACCGTTCCCTCCGCTCGCGCCCCCCACCGGTCGAGGTCGGCGCGGTGGTCGAGCTCGACCCGCCGGCCGAACGGGTGGACGTCGCCGCGTTCGCAGGTCGGACGTTGGCCGAGGACCTGATGAACCAGCTCGAGGAACGGGGACTGACCTGCACCCTCCTCACGATCGCTGCGGAGACGGACCACGGCGAAGAGCTCGTCCGCCGCTGGCGCAGCGAGGACGGCCTCGGTCCGGACGCGATGGGGGAGCGGTTGCGTTGGCAGCTCGAAGGATGGCTGGCCGGGACCGTTGCCGAGGCGGCCCCGACTGCCGGGATCATCCGGCTCTCGTTCCGTGCGAGCGAGGTGATGCCGGCCGGCGGTCAACAGATGGGCTTCTGGGGCGAGGTCTCGACGGCCGACCGCCGGGCCGTCCGGGGTCTCGACCGGCTGCGGGGGATGCTCGGCCCCGACGCCGTCTTCACCGGAGCGCTCCTCGGCGGCCGGGGACCGGAGGACCGGGTGTCCCTGGTCGCATGGGGGGACACCCGTCCGGGCGTCCAGGAGGACAGGCCGTGGCCGGGGCGGCACCCCGATCCCGCTCCCGCGCTGGTGCATCGCCGGGCCCGCCGGGCCGAGGTGAGGGACGGCATCGACCGGCCGGTCGAGGTGAGTGCCCGGGGACGGCTCAGCGCGGCGCCCGGATCGGTCTCGGTCGAGGGAGGGCCGGCCGGTGCCGTCGTCGCGTGGGCCGGCCCATGGCTCCTCGACGAGCGGTGGTGGGATCCGCGGGCCGGCCGACGGCGGGCCCGGTTCCAGCTGGTGGGGGAGGACCGGACCGCGTACCTGTGCTTCGTCGAACGGAACCAGTGGTGGGTCGAGGCCACCTATGACTGAGCGCGTCGGTTACGCCGAGCTGCACGCCCACTCCAACTTCAGCTTCCTCGACGGTGCGTCCCATCCCGAGGAGCTGGTCGCTGAAGGCGCCCGGCTCGGCCTCGGCGCGCTGGCGCTCACCGACCATGACGGCCTCTACGGCGTGGTCCGCTTCGCCGAGGCGGCGCGCGGGGTCGGCCTGCCGACCGTCTTCGGGGCCGAGCTGACCCTCGATCTGGCCCGCCGGCAGAACGGCATCGCCGACCCCGAGGGGGCCCACCTCGTCGTGTTGGCCCGAGACCCGGCCGGGTACGCCCGGTTGAGCCGCGTCATTGCGGAGGCGCAGCTGGCCGGCGGGGAGAAGGGGAACCCGACGTTCTCGCTCGGGAGCCTCTTCGACGCCCACGACGGTCACTGGCTGGTCCTCACCGGGTGCCGGAAGGGGACGGTGCCGGCTGCGCTCGCGACGAGCGGGCCGAGCGCAGCGGCACGTGCCCTCGACCGGTTGGTCGAGGGGTTTGGGCGCGACAACGTGGCCGTCGAGCTGTGGCACCACGACCAGCCGTTCGACTCGGCCCGCAACGACGCCCTGGCCCGGCTGGCCATCGCGCGGGGGATCGACCCGATCGCCACGTCCAACGCCCACTACGCCGCGCCGTCGGGCCACCGGCTCGCCACCGCGCTCGCGGCGGTGCGGGCCCGGCGCTCGCTCGACGAGATGGACGGCTGGTTGCCCGGCGGTCCGAGCGCGCACCTCCGCTCGGCGGCCGAGCAGGCCCGGCGGTTCGCCCGCTATCCCGGTGCGGTGGCGCGCTCGGGCGAGCTCGGCCGGGAGTTGGCCTTCGATCTCCGGCTGCTCGCGCCCGGGCTGCCGCCGTTCCCGGTCCCCGACGGGACCGACGAGATGCGCTACCTCGTCGAACTGGTGGAGCGCGGCGCGGCGCGGCGCTACGGGCCCCGGGACGCCGAGCGGGTCACGGGTGCGTGGGCCCAGCTCGACCACGAGCTGGGGGTGATCGAGGCGCTCGGGTTCCCGGGCTACTTCCTCGTGGTGTGGGACATCGTCCAGTTCTGCCTGCGCAACGACATCTACTGCCAGGGCCGCGGCTCGGCGGCCAACTCGGCCGTCTGCTTCGCCTTGGGGATCACCAACGCCGACGCGGTGGGGCTCGGGCTCTTGTTCGAGCGGTTCTTGTCCCCCGAGCGCGACGGGCCGCCCGACATCGACATGGACATCGAGAGCACGCGGCGCGAGGAGGTCATCCAGTACGTCTACGAGCGCCACGGCCGGCTGCACGCGGCCCAGGTAGCCAACGTCATCACCTATCGACCCCGCTCGGCGTTGCGTGACGCGGCCAAGGCCCTCGGCCACGCGCAGGGCACGATCGACGCGTGGTCGCGCCAGCTCGAGCCGCGGCGCTCGCTCGCCCACGCCGAGCACGTCGCGCCGGGCGAGATCCCGGGGCCCGTCCTCGCGCTGGCCGGCGCCATGGACGGGTTCCCGCGGCATTTGGGCGTCCATTCGGGCGGGATGGTCATCTGCGACCGGCCGGTGGTCGAGGTCTGCCCGGTCGAGTGGGCGACCAAGCCCGGCCGGACCGTGTTGCAGTGGGACAAGGACGACTGCGCGGCGATCGGGCTGGTGAAGTTCGACCTGCTCGGCCTGGGCATGCTCGAGGCGCTGCACCGCGCGGTCGACCTGCTCGCCGACTTCGGCGGGCCGGTGCTCGACCTGGCCGAGCTGCCCCAGGAGCCCGAGGTCTACGAGATGCTGTGCCGCGCCGACACCGTCGGGGTGTTCCAGGTGGAGAGCCGGGCCCAGATGGGCACCCTGCCCCGGCTGCGCCCCGAGACCTTCTACGACCTCGTGATCGAGGTGGCCCTCATCCGGCCCGGGCCCATCCAGGGCGGCTCGGTCCACCCCTATCTCCGCCGCCGCAACAAGGAGGAGGAGATCACCTTCCTCCACCCGCTCCTGGAGCACTGCCTCAAAAAGACGCTCGGGGTCCCGGTCTTCCAGGAGCAGCTGATGCAGATGGCCATCGACGTCGCCGGGTTCTCCCCGGCCGAGGCCGACCGGCTCCGCCAGGCCATGGGGTCCAAGCGCTCGGCCGAGCGCATGGAGCAGCTGCGGGAGCGCTTCTACGCCGGCATGGCCGAGCAGGGGATCACGGGAGAGGTCGCCGACGAGATCTTCGGGAAGATGGCCGCCTTCTCGAGCTTCGGGTTCCCCGAGTCCCACGCGGTGTCCTTCGCCTACCTCGTCTACTCGTCGGCGTGGCTGAAGCTGTACCACCCGGCCGCGTTCACCGCGGCGCTGCTCAACTCCCAGCCGATGGGCTTCTGGTCACCCCGGACCCTGGTCGCCGACGCGCGCCGCCACGGGGTCGAGGTGCGCCGCGCCGAGGTGAACGCGAGCGGGGTGGAGGCGGGCCTCGAGGGGACCGGCGACCGGGAGCACCCGGCCGTCCGGCTCGGCCTCGTGGGCGTGCGGACTCTCGGGGAGGCCGCGGCCACGAGGGTGGTGGCCGGCCAGCCCTACCGCGACCTGGAGGACCTGGCCCGGCGGGCCGAGCTGACCGAGCCCCAGCTGGAGGCCCTGGCCACCGCCGGGGCCATGGCCAGCCTGGACGGGGGCGACCGCCGGGCGGCTCTCTGGGCGGCCGGCCCGCTGGCCCAGCTCGACCGGGGGCGGCTGGAGGGGATCGTGGTGGGTGCCGAGGCCCCGCCGCTGCCGGCCATGGACCGGGTCGAAGAGACGGTGGCCGACCTGTGGGCGACCGGGCTGTCGGTCGACTCCTCGCTCACCGAGCTCGTCCGGGGCGAGCTCGACCGCCTGGGCGTGGTGACGGCGGCCGAGCTGCGCACCGTCGCCGACGGGGCCCGGGTGAGCGTGGCCGGCGTGGTGACGCACCGCCAGCGACCCGAGACGGCGCGGGGGATCACCTTCGTCAACCTGGAGGACGAGACCGGCCTCGTGAACGTGATCTGCTCGGTCGGGGTGTGGGCGCGCCACCGCCGGGTCGCCCAGGCCGCGCCGGCCCTCTTGATCCGGGGGACCGTCGAGTCCTCCCACGGCGTGGTCAACGTGATGGCCGAGCGGATCCGGCCCCTGCCGCTCGCCGCGCCGAGCACGTCGCGCGACTTTTGCTAGCCGAGCGGCTCGATCAGCTCCGGCGCGTCGTTCTTCGCGCTGTTCACGAGGTCGGACACCTCGGCCAGGACGAGGCGGCCCTCCGGCACCGCGCGGAGCAGGGCACCGGCGGCGGCCGGCTCCAGGGCCTCGGGGGCCAGCCAGCGGGACCAGTCGTCGGGTTCGACGATGACCGGCATCCGGTCGTGCACCGAGGAGAGCTGCGGGTTGGCGATCGTCGTGATGATCGACACGGTCCGGAGCACCTTGTCGTCGGGCCCGTGCCAGACCTCCCAGATCCCACCCAGTGCGATGACCGACCCGTCGGCTGCTCGGGCGAAGAACGGCCGGCCGCGGGCCTTCTTCGGCCCGGGTTCCTGACGCCACTCGAAGAAGCCGTTGGCCGGGACGAGGCACCGCCGGCGCTCGAAGGCCTGGCGGAACGACGGCGCGCTCGCGACGGTCTCCGCGCGCGCGTTGATCAGGCGGTTCCCGATCGAGGGGTCCTTGGCCCAGCTCGGCACGAGGCCCCATTTGAGCGTGCCCAGCCGTCGGGTCCCGCCGTCGCGCGAGCACACGACGGCCAAGATCTGCTGGGACGGCGCGACGTTCCAGCGGGCCTCGGGCTCACCGTCCGCGACCTCGTCGACCCCGAAGGTCCGGGCCAGGCGCTCGGACGGCTCGTAGAGGGAGAACCGGCCGCACATGGCCGGTCCTCAGTCCAGCTGCGCGAAGGCCTTCGCGATGGGCTCGAGCATCGTGGCGCTGTGCGGCGTCGGCAGCGGGACGATGGCCAGATCGAGGCCGAGCTCGGCCATCTGCGCGGCCTGCTCCACCGCCGGGCCCGGGTCGCCGTCGGGCCCCGGCCGCACGTGGCTCGAGATCATGATCTCGCCCGGGTCGCGACCGACGTCCGCGCAGTGTCCGTGCAGGATGTCGAGCTTGCGCTTGAAGTCCTCGACGGTCCCGCCGACGAAGTTCCAGTGCTGCGCGAAGCGGGCCGCCGTCTTGAGCGTCCGCTTCTCGCCGCTGCCGCCGATGCAGATCGGCACGTGGGGCAACTGGGCCCCCTTGGGCTCGCAGCGGGCGTCGGTCAGCGAGTAGTAGTGGCCGTGGAAGGTCGTCTTCTCGTCAGAGAGGAGCCCGACCAGCACCTCGCACGCCTCCTCGAAGCGGTCGCTCCGCTCCTTCGGCGTGCCGAGCTCGATGCCGTAGGCGCCCGACTCCTCGACGTTCCAGCCGGCCCCGATCCCGAGGTCGAGACGGCCGTCCGAGATGATGTCGAGGGTCGCGGCCATGTTGGCGAGGACTGCCGGGTGCCGGTAGTGGATGCCGGTGACGAGGACGCCGACCCGCACCCGCGAGGTGGCCTGGGCCAACGCCGCGAGCGTGGTCCATCCCTCGAGGCACGGCCCGGTCGAATCTCCGTGGATCGGGTAGAAGTGGTCGAACGTCCATCCCGATTCGAAGGCGTCGATCTCGTCGCCGGCCCGCCAGACGTCGAGCATGTCGGACCAGGTCGTGTTCTGGGGTGCTGTCTTGAAGGCGAGGCGCATGGCCTCGACATTACGGCTTCCCGAGCCGGCCCGGTTTGGCGGTGACCAGCCAACCGGTCGGCTCAGAGACAGAGCGGCGGCGTGGTCCCCGACGCAGCGGTACTCGTCGCGGTCCCGCCGGGCGCGTTCGCCTGGATCTTGTAGGTGTACGTCGACCCGAGCCCCGACACCGACGTGTCGGCATAGCTGGTCGTCGTCGCCGACACCTGGGTCACGGTGCTGTAGCCGCCCCCGCCGCTCTTGCGCAGCACCGTGTACGAGGTGACGAACGAGCTGGGGCTGGCCCTCCACGACACCGTCAGCTCTGGGCCGACGATGATGACCTGGCATCCGCCGGTCACCGTGAGCCCAGTGGGAGGGCTCGGTCGAGGTGGGGTGGTGGTGGTGGTGGTGGTCGTCGTTGTGGTCCCGGGGGCGCCCGGAGTGCCGCCCGAGCCGCCGCCGGATCCCGAGCCCCCGCTGCTCCCGGGGTTCGAACCGCTGCCCGATCCGCTGCCCGAGTTCCCTCCCGTCCCGGACTTGCCCGCGGCGGTGGTCGTCGTGGTTCCCTTGGAGGGACCGGGCACGGTGGTCGTCGACCCCTTGGTCGGCTCGGTTGGCGTACCGCCGCCGCTGGATCCCGAGCCCCCGTTCCCAGATGGGGTCCGGCTCGAGCTCGTTCCCGAATCCGCGCCGTTCCCGGTGGTCCCGGACTGGCCGTGCACCGGTGCCGCGGTGATCGCGCTCGGCGCGGTCGCCTGGGCCACCGAGCTCAAGGGGCTGAGCGCGGTCAGTCCCAACACGCCGACTCCGGCGGCCACCCCGGCCAGGACCGAGTGCCCGGCAACGGTCCCGATCCGGGATGCCGCGCCGAGCGCCTTGCCGAACGACAGCGATCCGAACCAGGAGACCGGCGCCGCCAGCCGGAGTCGCCAGACCGAGACGGCCAGGAACGCCCGGACCACGTCGGGGTCGAATTGGCTGCCGGCGCATGTGGCCAGCTCTTGGCGCGCCTTGTCCGGGGCCATCGGCCGCTTGTAGGAGCGTATCGACGTCATGACGTCATATGAGTCGGCGACGGCGACGATGCGTCCACCGAGGGAGATCTGCCGGCCTGCGATCCCGTACGGGTAGCCGCGCCCGTCGTAGCGCTCGTGGTGTTCGGCGATCGTGTTCGCCCACGGGCCGAGCCAGCCTGCGATCGGCGCGGTCAGGCGAGCCCCCTCGAGCGGGTGCCGGCGGATGATCTCCCACTCCTCGGCCGAGAGGCGCTCGGTCTTGTTCAAGATGTCTGGGTGCACGGCGAGCTTGCCGATGTCGTGCAGCAACGAGGACCAGCGGAGCCGGTCGCGGTGGACCTCGGGGAGGCGCAGCTCCTCGGCGATCATGTCGGTCAGTGCACGGACCCGCTCGGCGTGCCCGCGCGTCGTGCGGTCGTGCGAGCTCAGGCTCGCCGCGAGGGTCACGATCTTCTCGGCGGCCACCGTTGGTTCGTCGGCGAGCCCGCGGGTGCGGGCCTGTTCGACCCGCCGATGGAGGTCGCGGACGCTCCCGGCGCGCCGGGCGACGGCCAACCGCCGGGGGGCCCGGCCCGGGAAGGCCATGCCCATCTTCAAGAGGACGGCGAACGGGAGGGCTCGGCGTGCGACCCGCTCGGTCGCGAAGAACACGATGGTGCAGACGGCCAGGGTGCCGAGCCACCAGATCCCGAAGCCGATGACGGTCCCCGGGGCCGAGACGAACAACTGCACCGCGAGGACCGCGCCCAGCGAGCAGGCCACCGGGAACACCACCACGGACACGCCCAACAGGGCGGCGAGGACCCGCCTGTCCTTCCAGCGATCACCGTGGTGCGCCCTGCGCATCGGTTCCCTTCGTCCGAATCGAAGCTGCCTCCGCCGAGCGACGGACCGGGTTTCGAGCCGGGTGGAGCGCTCCGGCGCACCCGAAAATTACGGGGTACCGATCTCGAGCTGGTGCATGGGTGAATATCTCTAGATATGTATATAGCCAATCAGTTATGATGAACCCATGCCAAGCGTGGCGGCGATCGAGGTGCTTGCGGAGCCGAACCGTCGCCGGATCCTGGACCTGCTCCGGGGCGGGGAACGACCGGTGGGGGAGTTGGTGGCTCAGATGACGCTGACCCAACCGGCGGTGTCCAAGCACCTCCGGGTGCTGAAGGACGCCGGCCTGGTCGACGTGCGGGCACAGGCCCAACGGCGCCTCTACCGGATCCGCCCCGAGCCGTTGGCCGAGCTCGACGCCTGGCTGGCCCCGTATCGGTCGCTGTGGAGCAAGCGGCTCGACGACCTGGAACGACACCTGGCACAAAAGGAGCCGTGATGCACGACCCCACCCTCGTCACCACCGACGCCCGGCCGAAGATCCGGTTCGACCGCCTCCTGCCCTCACCGCCGGCGGTGGTCTGGCGGGCCCTGACCGAGCGCGAGGAGCTGAACGGCTGGTTCCCGTGCGACATCCTCACCGACGAGTGGAAGGTCGGCGCATCGCTGAAGTTCGTGTTCCGCGACGGTGAGTGGCATGACCTGGCCGGGACGGTGCTCGAATGCGACGAGCCGAGAACGCTCGAATTCACATGGGCGGATGAAACACTCCGATTCGAGCTCACCGAGGAGGACGGCGGAACGCGTTTGGTGTTCACCGACGAGCTCGACCCCGGGATCGCCGCGCGCAATGCCGCCGGATGGGTCGTGTGCCTGGATCGTCTCGAGGGCCGGACGTCGCCCGAGGAAAGTTGGAAGGGCCTGTTCGAGCGCTACTCCGTGGAGTTCGCGCCGACCCTCGGTGCTCAGGAGGGCCCGCCCGAACGTCCCTAGGAATCGGGCGCATGGGCGCGTCCGCGCCATCCCGACCCACGTCTAGTGTCCGGGCAGAGGCCACCTCTGGCGGCCGGGACGCGAAGGGGGGTGCAGTGGGCGGCGGTCGGAGAATCTCGCGTCGGAAGTTCTTGGCCGGCGGGGTCGGGATCGCCGGGGCCGGTCTCATCGAGGCGGCCCTGCCATCGGTTGCGGCGGCGGCCAAGGTGAAGCCGGCCGGCAGCGACCTCGGCGCGGTCGAGCACGTCGTCTTCTTGATGCAAGAGAACCGGTCGTTCGACCACTACTTCGGCACCTACCGCGGGGTCAACGGGTTCGACGCCCACGCGTCCAACTTCAAGCAGGCCTGGCCGGTCGGCCGCAACGGCGCGACGACGCTCCTTCCGTTCAACCTCGCGTCGGCGACCGCCCAGCTGTGCTCGGGCAACGACGCGATCCCGACCCATGACTGGGCGCCCCAGCACGAGAGCATGGGCGACGGCACCAACGCACACTTCGTGTCCGTCCACTCCGAGCCCGACAACGACGGCATCGTGAACGCGCCGATCGTCATGGGCTACCTCACCCGCAAGCAGCTCGCCTTCTACTACGCCCTCGCCGACTCCTACACGATCTGCGACAACTACTTCTGCTCGGTGCTCGGCCCGACCCATCCCAACCGGCTCTATTACATGTCTGGGATGCTCGACCCGACGGGGGCGAACGGCGGCCCGATTCTCGAGACGGCCGGATTGTCCAACGCGACCGAGCTCGTCGGCACCACGTCGTGGTCAACCATGCCCGAGGTCTTGGAGGACAAGGGCGTTCCCTGGAAGATCTACCAACCGCCGAACACCGCCGTCGGGCCCAACGCCCCGCTGCCGCTGGCCCTCGGCTTCAACGTCTTGTTGTACTTCAAGCAGTACGGGGATCCGACGTCGTCGATCTACCAGAAGGCGTTCCTGCCGACGTGGCCGGGAGACTTCGCGAACGACGTCAAGAACGATACCCTGCCTGCCGTGTCGTGGATGCTTCCGCCGCTTGCGTATTCGGAGCACCCCAACAGCTCGCCGGCGGCCGGGGAGTGGGTGGTCCACCAGATGCTGAGGACGCTCCAGTCGAATCCGAAGGTCTGGGCGAAGACCGTCTTCATCATCACCTACGACGAGAACGGCGGGTTCTTCGACCACGTCGTCCCGCCGACCGCACCGCCCGGGACCCCGGGCGAGTACCTCCCGGGCCCGACGCTGCCGGCCGACGCCGGAGGCATCAACGGCTCGATCGGCCTCGGCTACCGCGTGCCGACGCTCGTCGTGTCGCCGTTCGCCGCCGGTGGGTGGGTGGACTCGACCCGGCTCGACCACACCTCGCAGCTGCGCCTCTTGGAGGAGCGCTTCGACGTGAAGGCACCCAACCTGACCGCGTGGCGGCGCCACGTGGTCGGCGACCTCACCACGTCACTCGGCTTCTCCTCGCCCGACGTTTCCCGGCCGAGCTTGCCTGCCACCCCGCTCGACCTGCCGAGCGCCTGCCCGACGCCCACCAACCTCGGCCCGTACCTGTCGGCGCCCGAGCCGATGGTGCTGCCCATGGTCCAAAAGATGCCGCGCCAAGAGCCCGGCCAAGCCAAGCGGAGGGTTTGACTCGTGGACAAAGCCGCCGAATTGCTCACCGACGCCTTCGAGCGCATCGGAGGCATGGTGCGCGACGCCATCGAAGGACTGACCGGAGATGAGCTGTCGTTCCGCGTCGATGACGGGGCGAACCCCATCGTGTGGCTGATCTGGCATCTGACCCGGGTCCAGGACGACCACGTCGCATCCGTCGCCGGGACCGAGCAGGTATGGACATCGGGCGGCTGGGCCGACCGCTTCGGGTTGCCGCTCGCGGTCAGCGAGACCGGCTATGGGCACCGTGACGAACAGGTGGCCGCGGTCAGCGCCGACGTCGAGAACCTGCTCGGCTACTACGAAGCGGTCGAGCAGGTGACGCTCGAGTACGTGCGCGGGTTGACGGCCGACGATCTCGACCGGATCGTCGACGAACGCTGGACGCCCCCCGTGACGCTCGGCGCCCGGCTGGTGAGCGTGATCGTCGACGACGTCTCGCATGCCGCGCAGGCCGCGTACGTGCGCGGCATCGTCGAGCGGCGCTGACCGATCCCGGTCCTTGCCGCTGCGCCAGGTCCGCCCACCCCTTGTGGTACACCTCGGGCGGTGAAGGTAGCGATCCTCGATGACTACCTCGACACTGTTCGCACCCTCGATGCGTTCGCGAGGTTGGACGGCCATGACGTCACCGTCTGGACCGACCACGTCCAGGACGTCGACGTCCTGGCGGATCGCCTGGCCGAAACCGAGGCCCTGATCCTCATCCGCGAGCGGACCCAGATCCGGGCGGAGCTGCTGGAGCGGTTGACGAACCTCGCCCTCATCAGTCAACGGAGCGTGTACCCGCACATCGACGTCGCGGCGTGCACCGAACGCGGTGTTCTGGTGTGCTCCAACCTCCACTCGGGCTCCCCGTCGCACGCGACGGCCGAGCTGACCTGGGGACTGATCCTCTCGGCCATGCGCCAGATCCCCGAACAGGTGGCCGGCATGAAGGCCGGGCGATGGCAGAGCGCGATCGGCCGGACCTTGCGGGGCAAGACGCTCGGCATCTACAGCTACGGCAGGTTGGGCAAGGCGGTGGCCGGCTACGGGGCCGCGTTTGGCATGGATGTCGTCGTCTGGGGCCGCGACGACTCGACGGCCCGGGCCCGTGCCGATGGCTTTCGGGTCGCGCCGAGCCGCGAGGAGTTCTTCGGATCCTCCGACGTGGTCTCACTGCATCTCCGGCTCGTCGAGGCGACCCGGGGCATCGTCACGCCCGAAGACCTGGCACGGATGGAGTCGACGGCTCTCCTCGTGAACACGAGCCGGGCCGGCCTGATCGACCCGGGGGTGCTCGAGTCGGCGCTCCGGGCGGGCCGCCCGGGGATGGCGGCGGTCGACGTCTACGAGCACGAACCGGTGCTTGGTGACGACCCGCTCATCGGCATGGACAACGTCATCTGCACCCCCCACATCGGGTATGTGACCCGCGACGAGTGGGAGCTCCAGTTCAACGACATCTTCGATCAGGTCAACGCGTTCGCGGACGGCGCGCCGATCAACGTGGTGAACCCCGACGCGCTGGAGGCCAAGGGGCCCGGGCCCGTTTGATCCGGCAGGGCTCCTACCCGAGCCTCATCGCGCCAGGTCGAACCCGCCGGCGACGACGGCCAACAGCCGCACGGCCGCCAGCTGCTCGTTGAACGCAGCGGTCGGGTCCTCGGTCAGGGCCACCACGACGAACGTCTCGCCCTGCGTGTCCGTGGCCAGGTAGCCGAGGGTGAGCACGCCGGACTCCGACCCGCCCTTGAACCACACGCGGGGCCAGGTGGTGCTGGCGAGGTCGATCCCGCCGTTGTTCGTCGACAGGATCGTGGCGATCGGGCCCAAGCCCGGTTCACGTTGGAGTTCGGCCAGCCCGACAAAGGCGCGGCAGATGTCGTCGGCCGAGGCGAACCATTCGATCGAGTTCACGTCGCGTGGCGCGCTGGCGGCGACCTCTTGGGCCGGCGTCACTGCGTCGACCGTCGTGCGCAGGTAGGCGGCCCGACCGGCCGGGCCGAGCCTGAGGAAGTAGTCGGCGAGCTTCGGGAAGTCGTCGCACTTCAGCGCGAAGAGCTCGCTCACCGTGAGGAACGGGATGTCGAGGGCGGGGTGCGACGACCACGCTCGGACCTGACGCTCGACGGCCGCCCTCCCGACCAGGTTCAACAGGAGATCGGCGGCCGTGTTGTCGCTGATCGAGATCATATCGATCGCGGCCTGCTCGACGGTCAGCGCAGTGCCGTCCGGGTCGTTCTGGAGATCCCCGCTCCCGGCGACCTTGATGCCGGCGGTCACCGTGACCGTCTGGTTCCAACTCACTCGATGGGTCCGGACCGCGTTGGCCAGCGCACCCAGCACGAAGAGCTTGAACATCGATCCGAGCGGACGAGGCGTGGCCGCCGAGATCGCATTGACGGAGCGACAGGCGCCGCCCGGCTCGACCCTCGCAGCCAGGAAGCTCACGTGAGGGGCGGAGGCAGCGAGCTGGTGGTCGAGCTCTGCCCAGCTCGCCGGGGTATCGCTGACCGGTGTCACGAGGAGGCCCTCGATCAACCCCGACGGGTCGACGGACAGCGCCAGGTTGTATCGGCTCGGCCCGAGCTCGACGGTCGCGCGCAGCGACGTGGGTTCCACGTCGGTCAGCCCGAGGAGCCGCATCGCGCCCGCCGGTCCGAGCCCGGCCAGCACCGAGTTGATCTCGGCCGGGGCCGCCTGGGAGAGGAACGTGGTGTCGAAGTGGGTTGCGATCTCGGATGCCGGGAGCGGCAGGTTGGCGGTCGAGCCGAGGAGCCACGCCAGTTGTGCGCCGACCGGCGAGCTCGGCGGCTGGACCGACGACGCGGCGGCCAGCACGACGGAAGCGCCCCGATCGGCGGCGGCACCTCCGCCCGTGACCACGGTCGCAGCGACACCTGAGATCGCAAGGAGAAGCGACAGGCTCACCGCCGTGCCCCAACGTGCGTGGCTCATGCCGCGCATCGGGAGCCTCCTCTCGCGAGCGCCGTCCCGGTTGGCGGTCAGGCTAAACCGGGTCAGGGTAGTGGGTCATTTTCAACCCTCCGCGTACATTGAGCCTTACGTCGGAAGCTCCGCAGAGCAGTTTCACGCCCCCTCCTACCGAGGGACCGACGGTTGATGTTGAGATAGAGCCTGGATTGCGGCTGTGACAAATCAAGTTGACCCACTACCCGGGTCAGCGACCCGTGGCGCCGTCCAGGAGCTCGCGGGTGATGTCCATGTGACCGAGGTGGCGCGCGATCTCCTCGATGAGATGGAACACGACCCAGCGGAGCGTCGTCGGTCGAAAGGGCCCCGATGACGCCAGGTCGAACGAGTCGGCGGCGTCGAGGATGCGGTCCGCTGCGGCCGTCTCGGCCCGATAGAAGGCGATCACGTCGTCGGTGGACCAGCCGTCGGGCAGCTCGAACATCCTGGTGCGCCACGACATGTCCATTTCTTCACCCGCAAAGATCGCCCGGAACCACAGGCGCTCCGCGTAACCGAGGTGGACGACGACCACGCCGAGCGAGTTCGCGTCCGGTGCCGGTTTCCACCGGAGCTGGTCATCGTCGAGATCCTCGAGCTTGAAGATCGCGCCCTCACGAAGGTGGGTGAGCCATCCACGCGCCATCGCCATCTCGTCGGCGGGTGCGGACTCCTCGGGCCGGGGGACCGTGAGCTCGGGACGCGCGCCCTGTTGGGCCGCGCCGGCCTTCGATGATTCGTTCATGGGGCCAGGCTGCCGGTGTTTGGGCCAGGCGGTCAATGCGGGTGCGACGCCTCAGTGTCCGAGGAGCCGGTCGACCCGTGCGGCGAGTCGGGAGGGTTTCCCGGTGCGCGACTCGCCGCCGTCGGCGACCCTCGTCGCCCACAGTGCGGCGTTGATCCCGAGCCACCGGAACGGTTCGGGCTCCCAGCGCCGGGAGCGATGGCCGACCCAGGGCAGCCCCACGATGTCGGTGTCCCTTTCGAGGATGAGGTCGGCCAGCGTCCGGCCGGCCAGATTGGTCGTGGCGACGCCGTCGCCAACATACCCGCCGGCCCACGCAATGCCGGACCCCCGGTCGATCCCGACCGAGGAGAACCAGTCGCGTGGAACGCCGAGCGGGCCGCCCCACGAATGGGTGATGGCGGTCCCGGCCAGCTCCGGGAACAGGTCCACCAGCGTGTCGCGGAGGGCCAGGTGCACCGCCGGGACCCGGTCGAACCCGTCTTCGATCGCTGACGAGAAGTGGTACGGGGCGCCGCGCCCCCCGAACGCCAACCGGTCGTCGGCCGTCCGCTGCCCGTAGATGATGAGGTGGCGGTGGTCCGAGAAGGTCTCGCGATGGGCGAGGCCGGCCTCGGCCCAGAACGACTCGGGCAGCGGCTCGGTCGCGATCATGAGGGAGTAGATCGGAGCGAGCGCCCGGCCTTCACCGGGCAGCGACGAGGTCCAACCCTCCGTGGCCCGCACGACCACATCGGCTCGCACCGTCGCGTTCGGGGTTCGCACCATAGGGCGGGTCGATCCCCGGCCGGCCTCGATCGCGGTTGCAAGGGTGTGCTCGTAGAGCGAGGCGCCGCGCCGCTCGACGGCGTCGGCGAGCCCGCGGACGAGGCGGGCCGGATCGAGGGCTGCGCAGTGCGGGGTGAACGTCGCGCCGAGCACTCGCGTCGCGCCGAGGCATGCCTCGGCCTCGGCCCGGTCCAGCCACCGCAGGTCTTCCTCGCCGAAGCCGAGCGCACGCGCCTCGGCGACCGACTCCTGAGCCCGCGTGACCTGGGCGATGTTTCTCGCGGCCACGACCGTGCCTCCCTTCGCGAACCGGCAGTCGATCCCCTCGACCGCCGCTGACGTCGCGACCTCGTCGACCGTCGCCTGCATGGCCCGGCGCATGGCGCGAGCCGCGTGGGGTCCGTGGTCACGGGAGATCCTGGCGTCAGACGCCGCGAAGAGGGCCGAGCACCAGCCGCCGTTGCGGCCGGACGCGCCGAAGCCGGCCACCTCGGATTCGACCAGCGCCACTCGCAGGCCGGGGTCGGCGGCCAGCAGCGATCGGGCGGTCCAGAGCCCGGTCAGCCCCGCGCCGACGATGGCGACGTCGACGTCGATGTCTGCGTCGAGCGGTGGCCGCTCGGCAACCGGCCCCGGCAGGCCGTCCCACCACAGCGACAACGCCCGGTAGCGGGCCTCGTCGGCCGAGGCCCCGCCCGCGCTCACCAATCCGCCGGTGTGCTGACGGCTAGATCCGCCGCCACGCCTCGGACAAGACCGTGTGCAGCGTGTCGACCATGAAGTCGATCTCGGTCTGGCCGCAGATGAGCGGGGGAGAGAGCTGCACGACCGGGTCCCCCCGGTCGTCGGCGCGGCAGATCAGGCCGGCCTCGAACAGCGCGCCCGACAGGTACCCGCGCAGCAGCCGCTCGCTCTCGTCGTCCGCGAAGGACTCCCGAGTGGCCTTGTCCTTGACCAACTCGATGCCATAGAAGAAGCCGGCACCGCGGATCTCGCCGACGATGGGCAGCTCCTCCAGGGTCTCCAACCCGGCCCGGAACGAGGCCTCGGTCCGGCGCACGTGGCCGAGGATGTCGTCGTGCTCGAACACGTCGAGGTTGGCCATGGCCACCGCACAGCTGACCGGGTGGCCGGCGAAGGTGAAGCCGTGGGTGAAGCTGCGGTCACCGTGGAGGAACGGCTCGACGAGCCGGTCGCTCGCGATCATCGCCCCCAAGGGTGCGTACCCGCTCGTCAGGCCCTTGGCCACGGTGATGATGTCGGGCTGGTAGCCGTAGCGGTGGGAGCCGAACCACTCCCCGAGCCGTCCGAACGCGCAGATCACCTCGTCGGAGACGAGGAGGACGCCGTAGGTGTCGCAGATCTCGCGCACCCGGGCGAAGTATCCCGGCGGCGGCGGGAAGCAGCCTCCGGCGTTCTGCACGGGCTCGAGGTACACGGCGGCAATGGTGTCGGGGCCCTCACGCTCGATGGCCCGCCCGATCTCGTCGGCGGCCCAGCGCCCGAAGGCCTCGTGGTCGTCGCCGTGCTCGGGAGCCCGGTAGAAGTTGGTGTTGGGCACCTTGATGGTTCCCGGCACGAGGGGCTCGAACGGGGTCTTCAGCGCCGGGATGCCGGTGATGGACAGCGCCCCCATCGTGGTCCCGTGATACGCGATGTCCCGGCTGATCACCTTCGTCCGCATCGGCTGGCCGGTGAGGCGGAAGTACTGGCGGGCCAGCTTCCACGCCGACTCGACGGCCTCGGAACCACCCGAGGTGAAGAAGATCCGGTTGAGGTCTCCCGGGGTGAGCGACGCGATCCGCTCGGCGAGCTCGATCGCGCGGGGGTGCGCATAGGTCCACAGGGGGAAGTAGGCGAGCTCGGACGACTGCTTCGCCGCCGCCTCCCCGAGCTCGGTGCGGCCGTGGCCGATCTGGCTGGTGAACAGGCCGGCCAGTCCGTCGAGGTAGCGCTTGCCGTGCTGGTCCCACACGTACGCGCCCTCGCCGCGCACCATGATCGGCACCTCGTGGTTGGCGTCGTAGGACCCCAACCGCGTGAAGTGCATCCACAGGTGCCGCTGCGCCCTCGCGCTGAGCGTGCTGTCGCCGACGTTTCCGGGTCCTAAGTCACTCATCTGGTCCCCCAGGTGTAGGTCTGTTTCGCCAACTTGAGATACATGAACGTCTCGGTGGAGCGGACGCCCGGGACCGAGCGGATTGAGTCGTTCAAGATGTGCAGCAACCGCTCGTCCCCTTCGCACACGACCTCGACGAGGAGGTCGAAGGAGCCCGCGCACATGACCACGTAGTCGACCTCGGGGAGCGGGACGATCTTCGCCGCCACGTCCCGGACGTCGCCCTCGACGCTGATCCCGATCAGGGCCTGGCGTCGGAAGCCGAGCTGGAGCGGGTCGGTCACCGCAACGATCTGGATCACGCCGCTCGTCCGGAGCTGCTGGACCCTTCGCCGGACCGCCGCCTCGGAAAGGCCGACCTCGCTGGCGATCTGCGCGTAGGCCCGCCGGCCGTCGCGTTGCAGCGACTCGATGATGGCCCGGTTGGTGTCGTCCAACAGGTTGCCCTCACCGGGGATCGCCCAGGACTCCTCGGCGGGGCCCTCCATCGGGTTCCCCCCGTTCACCTGGGCCTTCTCACGAACGTTCGCCGCTGTTCTCACCGCCATCTCCCTATCGGGTCGTCTCGCATGCGACGGATTTAGTTACTCTACCCCTCCATTTCGCCCGAGATCGGTGGAAAATCTCGCGATAGCACCGGAATCCCTTTGTGGAAGGGAAAATCTTCTGCGATATTGGTGGCCGGAACGGTGGGCCCGGACGGTTCGCCACGTGCGAGGTCGGGGGAGTGGCTCTGCGAGAACTGCACAACTTCGTGGGCGGTGAGCACGTCGATGTGGCGAGCGGCGCGAGCGCGCCGATCCTCGACCCGAGCACCGGCAACGTGCTCGCTCAGGCCCCCCTCTCGGGGGAAGCCGACGTCGACCGGGCTCTGAAGGTGGCCCACGACGCATTCGGCTCCTGGAAGCGCTCGACCCCGTCCGAACGGAGCATGGCTCTGCTCCGCGCCGCCGACGCGATCGAGGCGCGTGCCGACGAACTCGTGCGGGCGGAGTGCGAGAACACCGGCAAGCCGTTCGGCCTCACGATGTCCGAAGAGATCCCCCCGATGGTCGACCAGATCCGGTTCTTCGCCGGCGCCGCCCGCCTCCTCGAGGGACGGGCCGCCGCCGAGTACCTGGCCGGCCACACCTCCTATGTGCGGCGCGAGCCGATCGGGGTGTGCGCCGCGGTGACGCCGTGGAACTACCCGATGATGATGGCGGTCTGGAAGTGGGCGCCCGCACTTGCCGCCGGCAACACGATGGTGCTCAAGCCGTCCGACACGACACCGGTGAGTACCCTGTTGCTCGCCGAGATCCTGGGTGAGCACTTCCCTCCCGGCGTCTTCAACGTCGTCTGCGGTGATCGGGACACCGGTCGGGCCCTCGTGTCGCACCCGATTCCGGCGATGGTCTCGATCACCGGCAGCGTGCGGGCCGGCATGGAGGTCGCTGCTTCCGCTGCCTCGGACCTGAAACGGGTCCACCTGGAGCTTGGTGGCAAGGCGCCGGTCATCGTCTTTGACGACGCGGACATGGGGGCGACCGCGGAGGGGATCGCGGGCGCGGCGTACTTCAACGCCGGCCAGGACTGCACCGCCGCCACCCGGGTGCTGGCAGCCCCGGGCGTCTACGCCGACCTGGTCGACGCGCTGGTGGCCCAGGCCGAGGGGACGACGGTCGGCCCGTACCCGCAGGACGACGCCGACTACGGCCCGCTCAACAGCGAGAACCAGCTCACCCGGGTGCGCGGGTTCGTCGAGCGGACGCCGTCGCACGCCAGGGTGGCGACGGGTGGGGAGCAGGTCGGCGACCGCGGCTACTGCTTCGCGCCGACCGTCGTCGCAGGCCTCCACCAGGACGACGAGATGATCCAGCAGGAGATCTTCGGCCCGGTGATCACCGTACAGAGCTTCGACGACGAGGCGCAGGCGCTCGAGTGGGCCAACGGGGTCCAGTACGGGCTGGCTTCGAGCGTGTGGACCCGCGACCACGGCCGGGCCATGCGGATGGCCAGGGACCTCGACTTCGGGTGTGTCTGGATCAACACCCACATCCCGCTGGTCGCCGAGATGCCCCACGGCGGGTTCAAGCACTCCGGCTACGGAAAGGACCTGTCGGTCTACGGGTTCGACGACTACACGCGGGTCAAGCACGTCATGAGCAACATCGAAGGTTGAGCGGCACCACCAAAGAGGTCCCGTCGGGGGCCGCGAAGACATGAGGGAGGGGGGACCATGAGCGCGATCACCGCTGTCGTGGCAACCGACGCCCAACGGGCGGAAAAGGGGCTGAAGCAGGGGGCGCTCGGGCTCATCTCGAGCACGGTCGTCGGCGTCGCCTCGACGGCCCCCGCCTACAGCCTGGCCGCGACCCTTGGGTTCGTGGTCGTACTTATCGGTGTCAAGGCCCCGATCGTGACGTTGCTGGCGTTCGTGCCGATGCTGCTCGTCTCGTTCGCCTACAACGAGCTGAACAAAGCCGACCCCGACTGCGGCACCACATTCACCTGGGCGACCCGCGCGTTCGGTCCGAAGACCGGGTTCATGGGCGGATGGGGGATCGTCGGCGCCGACATCCTGGTGATGGCCAGCCTCGCCCAGATCGCGGGGCAGTACATCTTCTTGTTGTTCAACAACAAGAGCATCGGCGGTCACGCGTCGAGCGGCTGGGTGCTCCTCGTCGGGATCCTGTGGATCGTGGCGATGACGGCCATCTGCTACGTCGGGATCGAGATCTCGGCGAACTTCCAGAAGGCGCTGCTCGGGATCGAGATCGCGATGCTCGCCATCCTTTCGGTCGTGGCCCTGGTCAAGGTGGCCAACGGGTCGGCGCCGATCGGACACCTCCACCCCGCCTGGTCGTGGTTCAACCCCCTGGGCGGGTCGTTCAAGGATCTGGTCGAGGGGCTCACCCTGATGTTGTTCATCTATTGGGGCTGGGACACCGCGGTGTCGGTCAATGAGGAGACCGAGAACAAGTCGGTCACGCCCGGGAAGGCCGCGGTCATCTCGACGGTCATCCTGCTCGGCGTCTACGAGCTGGTCGTGCTGTCCGCACAGTCCTACGCGGGGTTGGGCACAAAGGGGATCGGGCTCGGCAACCCGGCCCACCAGGGCGACGTGCTGTCGGTGCTCGGGGGTTCGATCTTCGGCTCGTCGGGCTTCGGAAGCTTCCTCACCCACCTTTTGTTGCTCATGGTCTTGAGCTCGGCGGCCGCGTCGACCCAGACCACCATCCTCCCGACCGCCAGGACCACGCTGTCGATGGCGGTCTACAAGTCGATCCCGTCGGCCTTCTCCAAGATCCACAAGAGGTTCCTGACCCCTACCGTGTCGACCGTCGCCATGGGCGGTGTGTCGATCGTCTTCTACGTCGTGATGAACTACGTGTCGAAGGGCAGCGTGATCGTCGACTCGGTCACCGCGCTCGGCGTGATGATCGCCTTCTACTACGGGCTCACCGGGCTCTCGTGCTTCTGGTACTACCGAAAGACCCTGACTCAGAACACCCGCGACCTGTTCATGCAGGGAGTCCTGCCCCTGGTCGGGTGGGCGCTCATGTGGTCGATCGGCGGCTACAGCCTGGTCCAGGACTGGGGGACCGGCAGCAGCGTGACCTCGTGGCGGGTGCCGGGAGTGCACTGGGAAGTGGGCGGCGCGTTCTTGCTGGCCGTCGGGACCCTCCTCATCGGCGTTGTGCTCATGTTTGTGTACCGTGCGGTTGCCCCGCCGTTCTTCCGTGGTGAGGTGTTGAACCGCGACACGCTGACCCTCGTGCCCGACGACGTGGGTGCACCGGTCGGCCTGTTCGGCATCGACCCCAACGAAGAGACGCCAGTTAGCACCGAGACGGAGTGAGCGTCGCCATATGATCATCGGAGTCCCGAAGGAGCGGCTGACCGACGAGTACCGGGTGGCGATCACCCCCGCCGGCGTCCGGGAGCTGACCGCCGCCGGCCACTCGGTCTTCGTCGAGCAGGGTGCGGGGACCGGGTGCACGATCCGCGACGAGGACTTCGTGCGGACCGGGGCCAAGATCCTGCCCGGTGCCGACGAGGTGTGGGGCGCCGCCGACCTCATCTTGAAGGTGAAGGAGCCGGTGCCCGAGGAGTACGACCGCCTGAAGCTCCGTACCGACCAGGTCCTGTTCACCTACCTCCACCTGGCCGCCTCGCGCGGGTGCACCGACGCGTTGGTCGCAGCCGGCAACACCGCCATCGCGTACGAGACGGTGCAGCTGCCCGACCACTCGCTGCCATTGCTCATCCCGATGAGCGAGGTCGCCGGCCGGATGGCCCCGATCGTCGGGGCCAACCACCTCATGCGCCCCGCCGGCGGGAGCGGCGTGCTGGTGTGCGGGGTCCCCGGGGTCCGCTCGGCCAAGGTGGTCATCCTGGGGGCCGGCATCGCGGGCATGGCCGCGGCGACGCTGGCGGTCGGGCTGCACTGCGACGTCTATGTCCTCGACCGCGACCTCGAGCGGCTCCGAAGTGTCGACCATCACTTCCGGGGGGCCCTGGAGACCATCGCGTCGAGCACCTATGCGATCGAGGAGAATTGCATCGACGCCGACATCGTCATCGGCGCGGTGCTGGTGGTCGGGGCCAGGGCGCCCAAGCTGGTCACCGACGATCTGGTGGCGCAGATGAACCCGGGGTCGGTGCTCGTCGACATCTCGGTCGACCAGGGCGGGTGCTTCGAGTCGTCGCATCCGACGACGCACTCCAACCCGACTTTCAAGGTCCACGAGTCGCTCTTCTATTGCGTGGCCAACATGCCCGGGGCCGTTCCCCACAGCTCCACCTACGCGCTGACCAACGCGACGCTGCCCTACACTCTCGAGGTGGCCTCGCACGGCTGGCGCCAGGCCGCCAGGACCGACCCCGCCCTGGCCAGAGGGGTCAACGTCGTCGAGGGGCAGGTCACCTACGAGCCGGTCGCCGACGCCCACGCGATGGCCTACACCAAGCTCAGCTCGCTGCTCTGAGCCGAAAGGGTCGGCGCTAGTCGAGCCCCCAGGCGGTCCAGGACGCAATCGGCCCGTCCGGCGTGATCGCGAGCAGGACGCGCTGATCCTTCTCGAGCGACCGCAGGAGCTCGTCGTCGTCGGGGACCGGCACGCTGTGCTTCTCCCGGATGGCCCGGAACCGGTCGAGCTCGGCCGGGAGGTCCTCCCTGATCTCGGCCCGTGCCCGAGACGAGCACGCACCGAGAGCCGGTCGAATCGTCGATCAGGAGTTCGACGCGCGGGTCGCGGGTGAAGATCTTGAACTTGGCCCGGTTGCGAATGGTCGAGACGTAGAACCGAGGAACGCCTCGACCTTGTCCTTCGATGCCACGGTCTGTTCAGGGGTTGTTCGTGGTGATGAACGCGACCATCGAGTCGATGTACTGCTTGGGGATGAACCCGCGCATGATGGCCGAGAGGTGACCCTTGCCGGGCAGCACGACGTTGGTGAAGTTCCGGGCCTCGCGCCACATCCGATGCGTCTTCGCATACGGCCGGTCGTACTCGCCGTTGATCGCGATGATCGGGAACTCGAAGCTGGCCAGATCGATCGCGGCAGAAAGGGCCCGCTGGCGGGCGACGAACGCCTCCCGGTCCACCCCGGCGAGGGCGGTCCGGGCCGGGCGGGAGGCGGCGGCGTTGCCGACTTCTTGGCCCGGCACCTCGGCACGGTTGCGGAACTGGCTGCTCGCCTGCTCCTCCTCGGGGGCGGGCCCCTCCTTGTCGGCCGGGACGCTGGCCGCCCATTCCTCTGTCTCGGTCAGGCCCGACCCGCCAAAGCTGGCCGACAAGAACCGCTCCGGGTTGGTCGCGAGGACGCCGGCCGTCACGAAACCGCCCATGGAATAGCCACCGATGTGGGCCTGGTCGATCCCTTGCTGGTCCATGAACTCCACGACGTCGGTCGACATCTTTTCGAAGCCGCCCTCGGGGCCCGGGTCGCTCAGACCGTGACCGCGCATGTCGATGCCGATCACCCGGTTCGTCGGTGCGAGTGCCGGGGCGATGCCGTTCACAAACCAGTTCCCGACGGCGCTGCCGCCCGCCCCGTGGATGAGGATCACGGGGGTGCCCGATCCCATCTCCACCCAGTGGAGCTTCGTGCCGTCCTCGACCGTGAAGTAGTGCTCGGTCCAGACCGTCTCGCTGGTGGTTGTCATCTTCGCCTCCCCCGGACGGCCCCTTTGATGCCGTGCCCGGCGTGACTGTAGCGATCGCGGGCCGACCCGTCCCCGCCGGCGATCGGCCCGTTCCCCCCTTGACCGGTAGGGCCGTAAGTATATGCGGCAACTATCCCTTCTCTGCATAAGCGACGGCTACGGTGGGTAGCGGCGGGAGCCACAGGTGGTGGTATGCCCACAGGGGGTTCGGAATGACCATTCTTGGATACGCGTTGGTAGACACTCACGTCCTGATCGCCGCCGATACCGGCTTGCTCAATGTGGTTACAAACGCGGCCGATGGCTTTGTGCCGAGCAGCGTGTCCCCGATACACAAGATCCATCGGGTCGGGGATCGCCTGCTTGCGTGGGCGCTCACGGGGAATGTCGGGGACATTGCCCGATTCGCTTCTTGGATCGACACAGCGTCGTTTGACAGTTGGGACGATCTGGCGGCGGGGGCCGGAGAGAAGGTCGCAGCACTCGCCGTCGACACTCGCCGTCGCGCAGTCGAGACGGACCCCGACACAAAGCCGAGCGATGTCGCCGTGAGCCAAATCCTGCTTGGCGGGCGTGTAGGCGACAGGTTGGACGTAGCGATCATCAGTGATGACGGGGACCCAGTCATGGCTGGCCCGGCTGGGATGCCAGGCGGCGTCGTCGGACCGTTTGGTCCGACCGCAGCAGTGGCGTGGGGTGCCGCCTTGACGTTCAATCCGGGTCTGTCGCTCGCCCACCCTCAGACCATGCGCCGGTTCTTGGAGTCGTTCTGCAAGTCGATCCCTGGCTTGTCGGCGCCGGTCGACACTTGCAAGATCACTAGCGAAAAGTGGGAGCTGGTCGAACCTCCAGGCGGTGCCCGGTGAGGCGACCGACCCGAAAGGAGCTGGTCTTGGCCATCGAAGCACTAGTCGCGTTAGTGGACCGAGAGTATGAGTCGTTCCCGCTGGCCGAGATCGCTTTTATCCACGGTGGCAGGACGGTGACGAAGGCTCATAGCGAAGCCTTGAGGAACGTTGAGGCGTCATTGTTCGGCCCCGAATCGAGCGCTAGTCGCAGCGACGACCTTCTCTAGGTTGCGTATGTGCTGGTTCATCAACTCATGCAGCGGTCGGGTCAGAAGCTCGTCAGGAATGCCGTCGAGTGTGTTCCAACGGCGCACCCCTTCGATGGGGCTGGCGGCCTGGCGGCTTCCGTCTGGCATTACCCAGAAGGCATTGAAGTTGCTGTCCAATATCCAGCCCTCGGCACCGTCAGGCCGTGTTTCTTCAGGTGGCGGGAGATTGAATGGGCCTTGCATGTGGGCGACCGTCCGAATATCAACCGGCTGCCCTTCTTTCACGATGGGGTTCCGCAGTTGGTAGAACCACTGGGAAACGGGATCGGCACGCAGGTCAGCCATAACTTCGCTCCACCACGCCTCCCATTCATCATCGGGGAGTTGGCTTTTCAGGTGTTCAAGCGCCCATGTGACAGAGCGTGCCTGTTCCAAGAAGTTGCGGATGGCCGTCTTGGCGCGGCTCAGCGTCGTGGCACCTTGGAAATCCTCAGCGGCATGGCGTACGGATTCCAAGACCTCTGTTGCATTTCTGATCCACTGTTGGGAAGTCAACGCGGTGAACCCCCATTACGGGGTGAGTCCCGATGAGGTCCCCATGGACCCGGAAGCGCTGGCGGGTTGTCAAGACGCGTTACGTACCGCGGGAGCCCCTCAAGATCGAAGGACTTCTTTGGCGGCCAGAAGAACCCGGGGTTGTCCGGAATCGGTGGGAAGACTCTGATCTCGCCGTCGCTCCCGAAATTGGGGTCGGCCATGGAAACACCGACCGAGGCTGGTGGGTCCTGTCGGATTACCTGAAGGATCAACATATTGATCTGGAGGGTGTAGAGGTGAAGATCACCGAGGCGGACTCCCTTGTTTTGGACCTCCATCCGCACTACGCCAAACCGCGCAGGCGTTATAAGTCCCTCAAGCGACGCGGCAAAGACACGTAGATGACCTGGCGGCCGGTTCTCGTTCATCACGATCTTGCGATCTTCGGGAGTGAAGTTTCGCTCCTCGCTCATGGACGCCTCGCACACCATGACCGTCTTGGTTGCCCAGGTCCCCACGGTGACCTGCTCGGTCTGATTGAGAGTGGAGGGCCTACCAAGGATCATCGGTGTCAGCAATGGAGCCGAGACCGCCTCCATGTCTGCCATCCAGCCGGTGTTGCACTCATGACAAAGCTTCTTGAGGATGAGCGAGGCGATCTCGCTGGCCCCCCAGACCTGTTCAGACACCTCATCGGTGCGAAAGTCTTGAGCGCCTCGAGACCACATGGGGGTCTCGCCCTCGGGCATTTGCCACTCAATCTGATCGAAGACTTTGTTGAGCCAGTCGGGGAACATGTGCTCGCCCGAACCCGCTCGTTTCTCGCAGAAGATGCACTTGCGAGCCACGATCTAGCCTTGGGAGTCAGATGCCAGACGAACCGGACGAACGTCCGACGCAGCACACCGAGAAGGGCTACGAAATACCCATCCCGACACGGGAAGAAGTGTTCCGTGACCTGGACAAAGTTGCCAAGCCACGGAAGCGCCCCTCAACGAACCGGGTTCGCAGACCGAAGAAGTAGCAGGGCAAACATCGCCCGACCGTCGTCGCGGTGGTTGTACCGCCAGACGTACTCGTTCAGGTACCCCTGTAGCCACTTCGGGGAGACCGCGTGATGCGTGCCCCCGATGCCTCGCTTCACCAGGGACCAAAAGCCATCGATGGTCTGAGTGTGCACGTCGCCCGACACGAACACCTTTTCGTGGTGATTGACGGTGTGGTGCTCCTGAGCCAGTGCCCCGTAGACGTGGGCCGTGTCGGTGTGGACAACCGCGGTCGATTCCACCCGACGTGCGACGTGGGCCATGAGAGTCGTCTTTTGCCTGCTCGGGATGACGTGCGCCGTGACGCGGCCCTTGCGCTCGACTGCGCCGAACACCTGGACCTTGTTCTCGATTCCCCACTTCGACGCGGCCGACCGTGCGTTGGGAGAAGCGGCAAAGGCCCGGCGGTCGTCTGCCCGCGGCTTGCCACCGACGTAGGTCTCGTCCATTTCGACCACGCCACCCAACGGCTCGTCGTGGTCCTGGGTCATCAGCTCGTTACGGATCAGCGTGAACATGCGCCAGGCCGTCTTGTAGGTGACGCCCAGCTCTCGCTCCAACTGCTTGGCAGAAATGCCACAACGAGTGCTGGTCATGAGGTACATGGCGTGGAACCAAAGCTGAAGGGCTGTCGAGGACTTGTGGAAGATCGTCCCCGCTGTCGGGTACACCTGCCAGCCACAAGCCGTGCAGGTCCAGGCTTGGCGTTGCTGCTTGCCCTCATACCGCCTGAACAGCCGGATTTCCTCGCACCGCTGGCAATGGGCCTCGTCGCCGCCCAGGTTGTAACGGGCGTTCCAGAGGTACCGCAGGCAGGTCTCGTCGTCGGGGAACAAACGAGCGAATTCCATGATCGAGAAGTCCGATTCCGACGACTTTGCCCTGGTAGGGGCCTTGCGGTTTCCGGGAGCCATAAAACAATGGTAACACGCTGGACCTATGCAGTCAAGGTACAGTTACCGTATATGCTTACCGTAAGTAATGGCTAACTACTCCGACGTGCTGACGGCACTGGGCGACCCGACCAGGCGGACGATCTTCGAGCGCATCGCGGCCCGACCTTCGGCGGTCGGTGAGCTCGCCGTCGGGCTGCCGGTGAGCCGGCCGGCCGTCTCCCAGCATCTGAAGGTGCTGAAAGAGGCCGGGCTGGTGGTCGACCGGTCCGAGGGCAGTCGTCGGATCTATCGGCTGGAACCCGACGGGGTGGGCGCGCTGCGCGACTACCTGGATCGGTTCTGGAACCGCGCCTTGGCGGGCTTCAAGGCGTCTGTCGAGAAGAAGAGTCGAGGAGATTGAGAGATGGACACGGAAACAGCGGTCAGTGCGTCGGTGGTCGTCGAGGCGGCGATCGACCACGCCTTCAAGGTCTTCACGGAGGACATCGCCAGCTGGTGGCCACCCGAGCACCACGTGCTGGAGGCCCAGCTGGCCGACATGGTCTTCGAGCCGCGGGTGGGCGGGCACGTCCTCGACCGGGGCGTCGACGGCAGCGAGTGCCGGTGGGCCCGCGTCCTCGCCTACGAGCCGCCGACCCGCGTGGTCTTCTCCTGGGACATCTCCTTGGAATGGAAGATCCAGGAGGATCTGGACAAGACGAGCGAGGTTGAGGTGCGTTTCGTCGCCGAGGGCCCCGAGCGGACCCGGGTCGAACTCGAGCATCGCCACCTCGACCGCCACGGCGAGGGTTGGCAGAACATGCGCGACGGGGTCGGTTCGCCGGAGGGTTGGATCGTCGGCCTGACGCGCTTCGCGCAACTCGCCTCGGGCTGAGCGACCGGGACGGCCGCCCGCCGTAGGCTCGCGGCCGTCAGACCCTGGGGACTTCACGACGGGCACCATTGGCGTGCGGCTGCTGGACGGAGGTTCGTCCCGTGACGCCCGAGTCCCCGATCAGCCGCCGCTGGACGGTCACGCTGTTGCTGTCGCTCACCGCGGTGACCGGCCTGGTCGACGCGGCCAGCTACCTGCGCCTCGGTCGCGTCTTCGTCGCCAACATGACCGGCAACGTGGTGTTCTTGGGCTTCAGCCTGAGCCCGCACTCCGGGCTGTCCGCGCTCGCGTCGATCACGGCCCTGCTCGGCTTCGTCGTCGGCGCTCTCGCCGGGGGTCGATTGGCCGTGCAGCTGGCCGGGCCGCCGCGCCGGTGGCTGGTCGTCGCGTTCGGCATCGAGGCGACGGTCTTGGGCGTGGTCGCGCTGCTCACCGGCCTCGCGGTCGCGGCGTACCGCGGCGACGCCCGGTACGCGACGATCGCCGTGCTGGCGGCCGCGCTCGGGATCCAGAACAGCACCGTGCGGCGCCTCAGTGTCCCGGACCTCACGACGACAGTGTTGACCCTCACCCTCACCGGGCTCGCCGCCGACGGCTTCATCGCCGGCGGGCCGGGGGCGAAGCCGCATCGGCGCTTCGGCTCGGTGGTGACGATGTTCGCCGGCGCTGCGATCGGGGCCGCACTGCTCCAGGTGTCGGTGACGCCGGTTATCGCGATCGCCGCGGCGATCGTCGGTCTGGTGGCAATCGGGTTCGCTCGGGTCCGGCCAGCCAGCGAGTCGGCGCCGGACACGGCTCACTGACCGACCACGCCGCGCTCTAGGCACGGCGGCCTTGGCCGGCTCCCAGGGCGTCAGCCACGGTGAGGCCGGTCAACCCTCGGCCGTCATGTGACTCGGCTCGAACCTCGACGAACCGGGTCAGCCGCTTGCGTCGCGCTGCGCAAACGTCTCGAAACATCCGCATCACGAGCCGATGCACCGACGGACGTTGATCGTGTGGGGACCGGCGACGAGTTCTTCGACGTCGGGGTGGTGGAGCTCCCCGACGCCAAGCTGTTCTTTCCTTTGGAGTGTCCTCGCGAGTTCAACCGGGAGCTGCGTTCGTTCTGGACTCGGTGAGCGGATTGACCGTCCGGGGCCAGACACCTACATTGGCCTCGCCGCGGTCGAAGGTCGCGGTGGTCCAGTTGCAGCGAAGTCCGGTGAGATCCCGGCGCTGTCCCGCAACGGTGAAGCCCTCTCGAAGGGACGAGTCCGGTCGCCTGAACTGTGCCGCGAAGCCAGTCCTCGGAGGAAGGGCGGTTCGTGTGAGGAGACTCGTCGGACCTCGCAGGAACACTCTTCGTCCTCCGCTTACCAGGAGGATGAACAATGGAAAGCCTGGTCAGGCGAGTCGGACGGGTCCGGGCGGCGCTCACCCGGCGCGAGTGGGGCCGATTCGGGGCCATGGCCATCGCGGTCCTGGCGCTCAACGTCGCCGGCTGGACGATCTTCATCTTCGCGATCGCCCCCCATCACTTCAGGTTCAAAGGCCTCGGGCTCGGCGTCGGTGTCGCCCTCACCGCATGGACGCTCGGAGCCCGGCACGCCTTCGACGCCGATCACATCTCTGCGATCGATAACACCACCCGAAAGTTGATGGCGGACGGGCGGCGACCGCTCGGGACCGGGTTCTTCTTCGCGCTCGGGCACTCCTCGATCATCATGGTGGTGGCCGTTGGGCTGTCCATCGCTGCGAGGGCGGTCTTCGGCGCGGTGGTGACGCCCACGTCCGGCTTCGAGACCTTGGGCGGAGTCGTCGGCACGTCCCTCGCCGCCACGTTCTTGTACCTGATCGCGGCGCTGAACCTGGTGGTGCTGGCCGGGATCTTCAAGGTGTTCCGGGGGATGCGCCAGGGCCTGTTCGACGAGGAGGAGCTGGAACGCCAGCTCCAGGCCCGCGGGCTGATGTGGCGTTTCTTCGGGCGCTTCATGCGTTCGATCACGAAGACCTGGCACATGTACTTCGTCGGCCTCGTGTTCGGCATCGGTTTCGACACCGCGACCGAGGTCCTGCTGCTGGCGGCGACCGCCACCGCCGCCACCGAGGGCCTGCCGTGGTTCGCGGTGCTGTCGCTGCCGCTGTTGTTCGCCGGCGGGATGACCCTCTTCGACACCATCGATGGGTGCTTCATGAACTTCGCCTACGGGTGGGCGTTCGCCCGCCCGGTCCGCAAGGTCTATTACAACCTGGTCATCACCGGTCTTTCGATCGCGGTCGCGTTCCTGATCGGCACCATCGAGATCTTCGGTCTCATCTCCGACGAGCTCCATATCCACGGCGGCTTCTGGGACTTCATGTCCAACTTCGACATCAACCGGGCCGGGTTTGCGATCGCCGGCCTCTTTGTCGTGGTCTGGGCCGTTGCGCTCTGTTACTGGAGGATCAGCAAGGTCGAGTCCAGGTGGGCGACCGCGTCCATGCTCGACGGTGGCGCCGGTGAGGCGGTGATGGTCAGGGGCGACGGCTCCGCTGACTGAGCCGTTCGACCCCGAATTGTCAGCGAAGCGTTGACAGCTCGATTCGGGCCAGCCGGGCACCTCAACCGTCGCGGTAACCTCCGCGAAACCGAGGATTGGGGGCCGGGATGGATCGCACTGCCGTCGAGCAAGCGGTTCGCCTGGCCGGCCTCGAGCTCCCGACCGATGTCGAGTACGAGGTCGTCGGAGAGGACCCGATCCTTCGATCACCGCACCATCTCGGCAACGGCGCCGCGGTCGCCCGGCTTCTCACCGGCGTCGCCGCCGGCGAGATGTGCCGGACCCGTACCGGCCGGCCCCAAGAACTGACCGTCGACGCCCGTCACGCCGCAGCCGCGCTCACCTCCTACGCCCACCTCCGGCTCCTAGAACGCGAACAAGGCCCTTCGGCCAACCGGTTGCTCGCCGAGCGCGTCGTCGGGGGCATCGCAGCCACCCGCGACGGTCGACACGTGCAGTTGCACTCCTCCTTCAACGATGGCCCAACGGTCCTCGACATCCTCGGACTCGGTCCGGATGCATCGCACGACGAAGTGGTCGCAGCCGTCGCCGATCGGGACGCGTTCGAGCTCGAGGATGCGTTCATCGCCCGGAAAGTGTGCGGCGGTGTCGTCATGTCGAAGGAAGAATGGGCGAAGCACCCCCAGGGCATGGCGATCGCGGATTGGCCGGTCGTCCGGATCACGAAGATCGCCGAATCGCCCCCGGAGCCGCTTCCCGAAGGCGACCGCCCGGCGTCGGGCGTGCGGGTCGTCGACCTCACGCGTGTCCTTGCCGGTCCGACCTGCGCCAAGACCATCGCCGAGCACGGGGCGGACGTCCTCCACGTGACGGCGCCGCACCTCGATCGTGCCGGGCCCTTCGACATCGAGACCGGCATCGGCAAGAGACAGGCGAGCCTCGATCTGAACGATCCCGAGCAGGCGGCGACGATGCGGTCCCTCATCGCAGAGGCGGACGTCTTTTCGCAGGGGTACCGGCTCGGCACCCTGGCCCGACGCGGGCTCGCACCCGAGACCCTCGCCGCGCTCCGCCCCGGCATCGTTTGCGTGTCGGAGAACTGCTACGGGCACGTCGGGCCATGGAGCGACCGTCCGGGTTGGGAACAGCTGGGCCAGGCCGCGTCCGGCATGTCCTACCGGGAGGGGACGGCGTCGTCGGCGGGAGTGCCGCGCCTCGCGCCGGCAGCGGTCAACGACTACACGACGGGGTTCTTCGCGGCCTACGGGGCGATGATGGCGTTGGCCAGGCGGGCCACCGAGGGTGGGTCGTGGCACGTCCAGGTCTCGTTGTCCCAGACGTGCATGTGGTACCAGCGGTTGGGGGATGACAACGACAAGGACCACGCGGAGCCGGGGGAGTTGGGCCCCTTCATCGACGAGATGGATACGCCGAGCTTCGGGCGCATCGCGTTCCTGACACCGGCACTCGCGATGTCGGGGACGGCGCCTCGATGGGACCTGCCGCCCGCCCCGAGCGGGACGCACGAGCCGGCCTGGTTGGCGCGCTAGGCGAGTGTTCTCGCCCCGCTCCACGGCCGCGGGATCCAGCGGGGCGCTCGGTACTGTTGAACGATGGATGCTGCGACCATCGCCATCTACGAGGACAACGCGCTCGAGTGGGTCGCACGGAGGGGTGAGGCGACTAACGGCCTCGGGGTGCGCTTCCGTGGCCGGGTCGGAGATGGCCTCATTGCCGACCTCGGGTGCGGACCGGGCCGCTACCTGAACGAGATCGGCGATCCGGTCGTCGGCATCGACGCGACCGCGGCGATGCTGAACCTCGCCGGAGCGAAGGGTCGCCCGCTCGTTCGAGCGGACCTCGAGGCCCTCCCGTTCGGCGACGGGGTCCTGGCCGGCGCGTTCGCCTGCCACTCCTATCTCCACCTGCCAAAGGCCCGGATGGGCGACGCCCTGAGCGAGGCGTTCCGCGTGCTGCGACCCGGAGGGAGGCTCCTGATCACCCTGATCGAAGGATCCTACGAAGGCCACGAACGCCCCGGGGACGACTTCGGGGGTCGCTTCTTCGCCTGTTGGGGCGCGTCGGAGTTGGGGGCGTTGCTTTCATCCAGGGGCTTCTCGGAGATCCGCAGTGACCGGGTGGAGCTTCGCCGCGGCGGTGTCGATCTCGTCACGAACGCTCGTCGCTGATCGGACCCGCTACACCCGGCGCAATGCCGGGCGACCGATCGGTTGGCCGAGGGTGACTCAGACCACCTCTGGCTGCACGTCGAAGGCCCGCCACATGCTGGCGTAACTGCCGCCGAGCGAGACCAGCTCGTCGTGGGACCCCGTCTCGACCACCCGGCCGCCGTCGAGGACGAGGATCCGGTCCGCCCGTCGGGCCGTCTGGAGGCGGTGGGCGATGAGGATCGTGGTTCGCCCGCTGGCCACGACGCCCATGGCCCGGTTGACCTTGGCCTCGGTGCTGAGGTCGAGGTTGGACGTGGCCTCGTCGAGCAACAAGATGGCCGGGTCGACGAGCTGGGCGCGGGCGAGACACAGGAGCTGGCGCTGTCCGATCGAGAGCGACCGTCCCCGCTCGGAGACCGACTTCAGGTAACCCCCGACCCCGACGATGAAGTCGTGTGCACCAACGTCGCGGGCGGCCGCTTCCACCTCGGCGTCGGTGGCCTCCGATCGCCCGTAGGCGATGTTGTCGCGGATAGTGCCCCGGAAGAGGAAGGGCTCCTGGGGCACATAGCCGAGCTGGCGGCGGTACGCCCCGAGCTCGAGGCCCGTCAGCTCGAGGCCGTCCACCGTCACCCTGCCCTCTGTCGGATCGTAGAAGCGGGCGATGAGCTTCACGACGGTCGACTTCCCGGCGCCGGTCTCCCCGACGAGTGCGACCGTCTCGCCCGAGCCCACCTCGAAGTCGACCCCGGCCAGCGCCTCGTTGGTGGTCCCCGAGTAGTGGAATCGGACGCCGTTGAAGGCGATCCGGCCGGTCAGGCGCTGTGGTGTGATCGCGTTCTCGGCCACCGGCGTGTCGATCGGCGTGTTCAAGACGCCGCCGATCTTGCGCAGACCCGCGGTCGCCTGCTGGTAGGTGTCGAAGACCTGTGAGAGCTGCTGGACCGGGGCGAACAAGAGCGTCAGATACAACAAGAACGCCGTCAGGCTGCCGATGCTGAGGGTCCCGGCCTTGAACTCCTGGCTGCCCACACCGAGCACGATCAGGATCGCGATGTTCCCCATGAAGGTGGCGAAGGTGAAGTAGACCGATGAGACCTTCAAGGAACGCAGTCCGGCGTCTCGGTACCCGGCGGTCAGGCCGAGGAAGGTCCGGTTGTTGTGCGTCTCGCGACGAAACGCCTGGGTGACTCGGACCCCCGAGATGTTCTCCTGGAGGTCGGCGTTGACCGCCGAGATCCGGTCCCGCTGGCGGTCGTAGGCGCGAGTCGACTGGATCCGGAACCACACGGTCCCGATCGCGAGCGGGGGAACGACGGTCAGCACGAGCAGGATCAGGTGGGTGTTCCTCGTCGCGAGGATCACGATGACGCCGGCGAACTGCACCACGTAGACGAGCGCGTTCAACAACCCCGACTGGAGCAACTGGGACAGCGTGTCGACATCCGACGTCATGCGGGTCAGGATCCGGCCGGTCATCTCGTGGTCGTAGAAGTCCATCCCGAGGCGTTGGAGGTGGGCGAATATCCGCACCCGCATGGAATAGAGCATCCGCTCGGACGTCCGTCCGGTCCAGAACGTCTCCGCCCACATGTCGGCCCAGTCGAGCATGGTGACCGCGAAGAAGATGCCGGACAGGAGCCAGAGAACCGACTCCTCGTGGTGCAAGAGGACGCTGTTCACCGAGGTGCCGGTGAACGACGGGCCGACCAGGCCCGCTGCGGCATCCAAGACGACCAGGAAGACCCCGACGCCGAGTTGGGGCAGGAACGGCCGCAGGAATGCCGTGAACCTGAAGGGCTGGCGGAGCTTTTGGCTGTCCTCGGCGAGGTGCGGCTCTGGCTCGTCGACCACCGGTGGCAGCGCGTCGATGGCCGCGAGGAGCTCGGGGGTTGGCGGCGCGGACAGCCCGGCCCGCATGCCGCCACCCATGCCGCGCCCACCGCCACCCATCCCCCCCGTCCCACCCATGGTCGCGACGCCCGGCGTCCCTCCGTTGGCCGAGGAGGTGAGGGATGTCGTGGTCTGGAACAGGGACGCGCCGCCGACCTCTTCACTTGCCCACGCCGCCGGCGTGATCGGAACGATCGTGTCCTCTTCGGTCGCAGCCACCCTCGGCTCGACGCCCTCGCCTTCGGCGTCCTCCCCCGGGCCTGCGAGGAGGTCCGAGTACAGCGGGCACCGGCCCATGAGCTCGATGTGGGTCCCGGAGTCGACGACCTTTCCTCCATCGAGGACCACGATCCGGTCGGCCAGGTGCAGCGTCGAGCGCCGGTGGGCGACGAGGATGGTCGTGCGGCCGACCATCAGCCGGCGCAAGGTCGCGTGGATCTCCTGTTCGACCCGGCTGTCGATGGACGAGGTGGCATCGTCGAGGAGCAAGACCCTCGGGTCGGTGAGCAGCGCTCTGGCCAGCGTGATCCGTTGCCGCTGCCCGCCCGACAGCAGCAGGCCGCGTTCGCCGACGATCGTGTCGTAACCATCGGGCAGATCCATGACGAAGCGATGGGCCTCGGCCGCCTTCGCGGCGGCTTCGATCTGGGCGTCGGTCGCGTCCGGGCGTCCGTAGGCGATGTTGGACCGGACGGTGTCGGAGAACAAGAAGCTGTCCTCGAACACGACGCCGATCTGTCGGCGCAGGGAATCGAACGTGACGTCGCGGACATCGATTCCGTCGACCTGTACCGAACCCTGCTGGACGTCGTAGAAGCGGGGGAGGAGCAAGCCGACGGTCGACTTGCCCGAGCCCGACGAGCCGACCAGCGCGACGGTCTCGCCGGCGCTGACCTGGAGGTCGAAACCGTCGAGGACCGGCTCGGAACGGAGGTAGCCGAACGAGACGTTGTTGAAGCTGATCCGGCCGTCGAGCGATGTGAGCTCGATCGCGTCGGGGCTCTCGACGACGTCGGGCAGGGAGTCGAGTAGCTCGAGCACGCGTTCTGCGCCCGCCCGGGCCTGCTGCGCGACCACGAGCACCCCGGCCATCTGGCGTGACGGCGACATGAGCTGGGTCAGGTAGCTGAAGAAGGCCACGAGGGTGCCGACGGTGACCCTCCCGTCGAAGACGAGCCAGCCCCCGAGTGCCAGCACGGCCACCTGGCCGAGCGCCGGAATGGTCTGCAATGTGGATGTCCGCCGGGAGCGCAAGCGCCAGTTGCGCATCCTCGACCCGTACAGGGCCCCGAGGGCGCCGACCACCCGCGACAGCTCCCGGTCCTCCTGGCCAAATCCCTTCACCACGCGGACGCCGCTGACCGAGTCGTCCACGGTCCCGACCATCTCGGCCATCCGTGCCTGCATCTCCCAACTCGACGGGTAGACGACCCGCCGCATGCGGAACGCAAGCAGGAACATGAGAGGCATCAGGGGCACGACGACGGCCGTGAGAATCAACGACAGGTGGACCATGATCACGACGGCGAGGAGGAACTGCAGCACGTTGGCCAGCACCAGGGGCAGCTGGGTGAGCAACGACCGAATCAAGACGAGGTCCGAGTTGGTCCGCGACACGAGTTGACCGGTCTGGAGCTGGTCGTGGCGTGCGAAATCAAGACCCTGCAGATGGCCGAAGACGGTGTTGCGTAAGTCGTAGTCGATGTCCCAGCTCACCCTGCCCGCACTGAAGCGGCGGATGCCACTGAAGATGAACTGCATGAGGAACACACCGCCCATGAGAAGGAGCAGTGGTTCGATCCGGTCCTGGTGATGGAGGATGGCGCTGTCGATGATCACCTTTTGCAGGTATGGGGTGATCGCCAGCGTGGCCGACGACACGACGGACGCGATCAGCGCGATCGCGACCACCCTGCGATGGGCCCACCAGAGGGGAGACAGGCGCCGGATCCAACCGCCCGCCTCGGCCCCGAGGGGCCGGGTCTGGGTGCCCCGGTGGCCGGACCCACCGGCCACACCCCCCGAACCGTTCGCCGCCGGGTCGGGAGCCGTTACGCCGGCAATCGATTGCATGTCGGACGTGAAGTGTAGCGGGTCGAACTATTCGATTGGCTAATCAGTTTGGACAACCACCGATCCTGGGTAAGACCGTCGCCCCGACTCCAGCTCGTCTCACGTGAGACGGATTTCCGGCAAGCCGGCGGCAGCTTGCGCGCCTCAATTGCCGGGTATCGGTGAGCCGAAACGGATGAGATTGCCGTCCGGGTCGATGTGGCTGCCCTCGCGCAATCCGTACGGTGTATCGACTGGGGGCCGTGTCGTCCCGGCGATTCCGGGGCCCCGCCATTCGGTTGCGAGCGCATCGGCGTCGTCGACGTAGAGGTACGTCATCGCAGTGTGTGCCTCGTGCTCGTGGGTGCTGCCGTCGTCGTGATCATGATCCGAGATCTCGACGAAATGCAGTCCGATCTGGTCGCGATCGGCGAACCCGTACTGCTCGCCGCCCTCGTATGAATTGACCGCGAACCCGAGCGACGCATAGTGATCGAGCGCCCGTGCGATCTCCTTGACCGGCAGGACCGGGCTGATGCCCTTGAATCGGACCAGGCTCATGCGTCGTCCTCCGTTTTCTCCTTGATCTCGGCGAGTGCGGCCAGTCCAACCCGCAGGCCCGACATCTGTGCCGTCGTGATCATCGCGGATAGCTGCGCATCGATGGCCCGCGTCCCCGCTTCGATCGCGAGGGCGGCGGCCCTCCCCCGTTCGGTGAGCTCGATTGTCATCCGGCGGCGGTCGTCCGGGTTGACGTCGCGCACCAGGTAACCCCGCAACACGAGGGTGTCGATCAGCTGGCTGGCCGCCTGCTTGGTCACCCCGAGTCCACGGATCATGTCGACCGCCGGCCCGTCGTGGTTGGCCATGCCGCCGAGAACGAAGGCCCCATTGCGCGGCAGGTCGTCGAACCCGCCTGCGACGAGCTCGGCGCGGATCGACTGTGCGTAGCTGCCCCGGGCGCCGCGAAGCAGCGCTGGGATCACGACATCGTCGGGCGGGGGTTTGGGGGGCATGCCGGCAGGCTATGCGCCGGCCATCCGTTAGTCAATGAGCTTGACAGTCAACCTTCAAGGGGGTGCCACAGAGCGGCGAAGTCGGTGGCGCGGTCGGCAAGCAAACGCCTTCCGAGCGACCGGGTCTGTCTGGCCTGCCCGGCGTCGAAGTAGTCGACGGGGGACTTGCCGTCGACGCGGGCGAGCAGCAGGCACGCGGCCTGCGGCACCAGGTCGTTCTGGTCCGCGCCCAGGATCGATCGCTCGGCATACGCGTCGAGGAACGACCTGGCGCAAGCCTCGTAGAGGTGCGCCTCGGCGGGCCGGTGGATCGCCTTGCACACCAGGTGCGATACCAGGAACGCCAGATCGAAGGTCGGATCGCCGATGTGGGCGATCTCCCAGTCGAGAACCCAGAACGAGCCCTCGCTCACCAGCACGTTCTTCGGAGAGAAGTCTCCGTGGACGAGGCAAATCGACCGCTCCGTCATCCGATCGACGACCCGGTCGATCACCTCCTCGAGGTCTCGGTGGACCTCACCGACCCGTTTGAAGAAAGGCGCGACTCGCAGCTCGACGAAGTAGCGGCGGTCGCCGAATCGGCGGAACGCATCGGGATCGGAGCTGCTCACCGAATGCCAATCCGCCAGAGCGGAGCCGAGGGATCGACCCACTTCCGGGTCGACGGTCCCGTCTAGCAACGCGGACTTCCAGTTACCCATCTCGGGCGCCGCCGCGGTCATCACAATCACGAGGTTCAGGTCGTCAACGTCGACGATCTCGGGAGCGTTTTCGGGCCGGACGGTTCGCGCGTAGCTCGTCGCGTCCGCCTCCACGACGATCCGGGTCGGCGACGACAGCCACTCCTGGGCCACCCGGAGTCGTGGAAGCGCCCACTTCACGACGAGATGTCGGCCGCCAACGGTGAGGGCGAAGACGTCGGCCGACACTCCCCCCGAGAGCTCGACGACGGTCGCCCCGTCTGCCGACGCGACGACTCCCTGTTCGACGAGCCGAGTGAGGACCCGGTCGATCCGCGGGTCTTTCAGCGCGTCTGGCAATTCAGGCTCCGTTTTCGTTACGTCCCGGACCCGACGGTGCTGCGCGACCAGCCGTCCACCTTGTCGGCCTTGCCGAACACAACGTCCCCTTGCGCCTCGTGTCGGGCGACCCGGGATTCGGACGGACGCTACCCCACATCGCTTTGAACGCATCCCGGAGGAAGTACTGGCGAACGCTTGCAACCGTGCCCCGAGGATGGCCTCATCGACTTTTTGCTTCGTCCGGCCTGAGTGCTAAGCAGGAACCGGGTCAGGCGAGCGTCGGTGCCGGCTCGACTTTCGGACTGCTCGCCGCGAGGGTCGGAACGCAGTGAGTTGAAAGGGGAAGCATGAGTCTCCCGAGGGTGGCATCGCAGGACGAGTGGCTGGCCGCCCGCAAGGCCCTTCTCGCCGAGGAAAAGGAGATGACCAGGGCGCGCGACGCGTTGAGCACCAAGCGTCGCGAGCTGCCCATGGTGAAGGTCGACAAGCGCTATGTCTTCCACGGCCCCGATGAGGACGTTGACTTTGTCCATCTCTTCGATGGTAAGAGGCAGCTCATCGTGCAGCACTTCATGTTCGATCCCGAATGGGACGAGGGCTGCCCGAGCTGCACCGCCGCCGCAGACGAGCTTTGCCAGGGGCTCATCGACCATCTGCGGGCTCGTGAGACGAACTTCGTCGCTGTTTCTCGGGCACCGATCGAGAAGATCGAGCGGTACAAGAAGGCCAAGGGCTGGACGTTCCCGTGGGTCTCATCGCTCGACAGTGACTTCAACTACGACTTCAACGTAACGATCGACGGGTCCATAGCCCCGATCATGTGGAACTACCGGACGCTGCCCGAGCTGGTGGAGGTCGGTATGGGACGGCTCCTCCGAGCAACCCGGCTACAGCACCTTCCTGAGGGAGGGAGACGAGATCTTTCACACCTACTCGGTGTTCGCGCGGGGGACCGAGATGCTCGGTGGGGCGTATTACTTCTTGGACATGACTGCGCTCGGGCGACAAGAGGAGTGGGAGGAGCCCAAGGGTCGCGCGGTCAACCCTCGGTCGGCCACGCCCAACTTCTCGAGCTGAACTTCCCGAAGTCGAGCTAGGACCGCACGTCCTTGTTGGGGTTGATCAGATACTTCTCACCGGTCGCTTGCTTGCCGTAGACAGAGATGGCGTCGAGCTGGAGGGCTTCGGCCAAGGAGACCTCCTTCGTGTACGAGCTGGCGAAGGTCGTCTTCAGTTCTCCCGCCACGCGCTCACGAAGCCGTGAGAAGGTCTCGGCCCCCACCTTCTGGAGGAACGGGGTCAGAAGCCAGCCCCCGATTCCCCATGCCATCCCGAAGTTGCGATTGAACTCGGTCGGGCCCCGATCGAGCCCGCCGTAGATGTACACCTGCTTGTGGGTGGTCGATCCGTATCGGCTGTACTCGCCGCCCGTGGCCGTCGCAGCCACCTCCATGGCGGTGAGGATGTGCCCGGCCAGGCGGCCACCCCCGGTGGCATCGAAGGCAAGGGTGGCCGATGTCGCGGTCAGCGCTTCGATCAGGTCCGCCATGAACGTCGGCGAGCTCGAGTCGCAGACGTAGGTCGCGCCGGCGGCCCGGAGAAGTTCCGCTTGCTCCGGTCTGCGGACGATGTTGACCAGCTGGACACCATCGGCGATGCAGAGCCTGTTGAGCATCTGGCCGAGGTTGGAGGCCGCCGCCGTGTGGACCAATGCGCTATGGCCCTCTGTGCGCATTGTCTCGACCATGCCGAGCGCCGTCAGCGGGTTGACAAAGCTCGATGCCCCCTCGGAGGCCGTGATCCCGTCTGGAAGCACCAGGCACAGGGAGGCATCCACACTTCGATACTGCGAGTACATGGCGCCGCCGGCAGCAGCGACCGTCTTGCCGAGCAGGGCTTGCGCCGCCTCGGACGTGCCGGCGTCGACGACGGTGCCGGCACCCTCGTTGCCGACGGGAAGTGAACTGTCCGCCCGCCCGGCGAGGCCCCGCATTGCCGCTTCGGGGACGGTTGCCTGAACCACCGGCCGGTAGACGGTGCCCGACACCTTCGCCGTCTCCATGTCTGCGCCGCCGAAGAGGAGCCCGAGATCCGAAGGGTTGATGGGAGATGCCTCGACCCGGATGAGCACCTCATTGGGCCCCGGACTCGGCATCTCGACTTCGACGAGTGATAGTTCGAGCGTTCCGTCGGACTTCACCAAGGAGCGAAGCTGGACTGCCTCATTCTGTTCCGTCATGCCGTGGTCCCCGATCCGTATGCAGCGCGACGAGCCGTCGCTCCGCTGGCGAGGGTACCGGATCGAGATGCCTGGCGGCGCGGGAGGAACCCCTCTGTGGTCGCGACGAACTGGCCGACGCCACCTTGGCTCTCAGGCGGTCGGACCCGAGTACGGCCCTTCGCCGCGGCAAGCCTCACATCGGCCGAGCACCGCGAAGTGGTGCGGGTTGACGTCAAACCCGAAACGCGATCGAGCCGTCTGAGACAGGCCTGCGAAGAGCTCGGTGGGCGCCTCGATCGTGGCGCCGCATTCCTCACAGACAAGGTGTCCGTGCGCCCCGGCTGCCAGGTGGTACGTCGCCGGGCCATGCCCGAGATGGGAGTGGACGACCACCCCGAGGCGTTCCAGTTCGTCGAGGTTGCGGTAGATGGTCGATATGTGAATGTCCGGAGCCTGGAGTTGGACAGCCGTGGCAAGCTCCTCCGCCGTGTGATGGCCCTCGACCTCGAACAGGACGCGCAGAAGGAAGCGGCGCGACGAGGTAACTCGCCCGCCGTGTTTGCGTACCAGAGCGAGAGCACCCTCCACCGTGTTGGGGTCCTCGGCCAGATCAACGGCCGGCTGGTCGCGTGGCGTGCTCACGGCGTCATCGTACCGAGCACGCCATCGCGACCTGCGTGACGACGTGGGCTGGATTCGGCATCGTTCGGACACCCAGAGGAAGGGTCCACGGTGTGCAACCGGTCTTTCGACGGCGGCGCCGCCCGCCGAAGGACCGGCCGGTTGCTACGCGTGCTCGTGCTCGTGATGATCCTCGAGGCTGACCTCGTGAACGTGTTCGTGCGCGTGGCCGTCGTGCCCGTGAGGGTGCTCGTGGGTGACGTGCTCATGCTCATGGCTGTCGTGGGGGTGCGCGTGCGCATTGTCATGATGAGGGTGCTCGTGGTCGTGTGGTTCTTGGTGATCGTGCTCAGTGTTCACTGCTTTCCTTTCAGGTCGGTATCCGAGAAGTGGTTCCGGCGTGGCGGTGGCCCCGGCCGTCGCCTGCCACGTGATCCATGTGGCGAAGGGCTTCGTCGAGCAGGGCAGCGACGTGTGAGTCATAAAGGCCGTAAACGACGTGTCGGCCACTGCGGGTCCCGACGACGAATCCGAGATCCCGGAGCACCCGGAGCTGATGGGAGACCGCGGGTTGTTCCATCTCAACCTCGGCGCTGAGTTCGCCAACCGAGCACGACCCGGCGCGGAGCCGGGCCAGTATCCGAACCCGACTCGCCGTCGAGAGAACCGCCATCACCCGGGCGACTTTTTGTGCAGCCGCCTGGGAGAGCGAGCCGCTGACGGCAGGATGGTTCGGCCCTCCCATGTAGGCATGTTTACATGCGCATATATACATGTCAAACGCTGGGGGGGCTTACTGCGTCCTAGTCGCAATTGGGTTAGGTTTCTATGAAGGAGTGACTCCAAAAGAAAGACCCGAGTGACCGACTCCATCGTCTACGAAACGATCCCCCAATCCCGCCTGGCCAAGCTTCGCAATGGGCTCACGCCGCAGGAATGGCTGCGGGTCGGGGGGATGGCGCTCGCGATCGTCTCGCTCAACGTCGTCGGCTGGGGACTGTTGGCGGCAGCGGTCGGCCACCACTTCCACATCTCGAAGACGGGCCTGTTCGGCTTCGGAACGGGGGTGCTGGCGTACACACTCGGCATGCGGCACGCGTTCGACGCCGACCACATAGCCGCCATCGACAACACGACGAGGAAGCTCGTCAACGACGGCAAGCGACCCCTGAGCGTCGGGTTCTTCTTTTCGCTTGGACACTCGACCGTCGTGTTCGTGCTCGCCATATTCCTGAACTTCGGTATCCGGGCCCTTGACGCTCAGGTGGGCGACAACTCGTCCGCTCTCCACAAGACCACCAACGTCATCGGGACCTCGGTTTCGGGCGGCTTTCTCTACCTGATCGCTGCGCTCAATCTCGTCGTGATGATCGGCATCGTGAAGGTCTATAGGGAGATGAAGTCCGGGCGATACGACAACGACGAGCTCGAGCGGCAATTGAGCAACCGCGGCCTGATGAACCGGTTCTTCGGTGGCTACGCGAAGCGGATCGACACGCCATGGAAGATCTACCCGGTCGGCATTCTCTTCGGCCTGGGCTTCGACACCGCCACTGAGGTTGGCCTTCTCGTTCTCGCCGGGACCGCGGTGGCGGGCGGCCTGCCGTTCTACGCGATCTTGTCGCTGCCGATTCTCTTCGCCGCCGGGATGAGCCTGTTCGACGCTCTGGACGGCTGTTTCATGAACTTCGCCTACGACTGGGCGTTCGCGAAGCCCATCCGCAAGGTCTTCTACAACCTGACCATCACCGGCCTCTCGGTCTTTGTCGCCTTCTTCATCGGCACCATCGAGATCCTCAGCCTCGTCGGGCAAGAGGCGAACCTGAACGACCCCTTTTTCAAGTTCGTCCAGGGCTTCAACATCAATACGGCGGGATTCGCCATCGTCGGGGCGTTCGTCGCGACGTGGGTCGTTGCCCTCCTCTACTGGCGCTTGGCCAATGTCGAAGCGAAGTGGGACGCCAAGATGCTGCACCGCCAGTCCGCGGAGAGGGTCATAACTAGCTGATCGGTCTCGTATTGGCTGGCGCACGCCTAGAGGGCCGAGTGTCTGTTCGATCAGGATCGACGGGATGCCTGTCGCTACCATGATCGGCTGATCACCGTGGCGGGAGGTGGGTTGGTGGACCATCGTGGGCCAGCGATTTACGAGGCGAGCAGGTCCCACATTTGGACCCGCCTGACCGAGGGCCGGAACGTTCGGTGAGCCTGGTAGCTGCCCAGCCGCCCGTCCCAGGGTCGGACTTCCCCTACCTCGAAGCCACGGTCATCGGCTTGCAGGCCGAGATGGAGTCCGGCCGGCTGACCGCACGATCACTCGCGGGTGCCTACATCGAACGAATTCGGTCCCTCGACGAGCGGGGGCCGACCATCCGTTCGGTACTCGAGGTGAACCCCGATGCGCTCGAGATCGCCGACATGCTCGACGAAGAACGACGGGCCAACCGGTTGCGGGGCCCTTTGCACGGCATTCCGGTCCTGCTGAAGGACAACATAGCCACGGCCGACCGCATGGACACGACGGCCGGATCGCTGGCGCTCGTGGGGGTCAAAATCTTGCGCGACGCACACCTTGTTGTGCGCTTGCGCGAGGCGGGGGCCGTCATCCTCGGGAAGACGAACCTGAGTGAATGGGCCAACATCCGGTCAACCCGGTCCAGCAGCGGCTGGAGCGCCCGCGGCGGCCTGACCCGCAACCCGTATGCGCTCGACCGGAACACAAGCGGCTCGAGCTCGGGTTCGGCCGCCGCCATTGCGGCCAATCTGGCCGCCGTGGCGGTGGGCACCGAAACCGACGGGTCGATCGTCTCACCCGCTTCGGTCAACTGCCTGGTCGGACTGAAGCCCACCGTGGGCCTGGTCAGCCGGGACGGGATCATCCCGATCTCGAGCACGCAGGACACGGCGGGACCGATGACCCGGACGGTCGCCGACGCGGCGGCCCTGCTGTCCGCGATTGGTGGACCGGACCCCCAGGACGGGTCCACGGCCAGTGCCCAGGCAATGGACTTCACCCAGTTCCTGGATCCGGCGAGCCTCGAGGGGGCACGTTTGGGCGTGGTCCGGACGACGGCGGTCCACCCGGACGTCCGCGAGGTATTCGGCCGGACCCTGTCGACGCTCGGGTCGGCGGGAGCTGTTCTCGTCGATCCGGTGGAGCTACCCGGCGGGCCCGAGGAGGACGAACTCATCGTCCTTCTCCACGAGCTGAAGGCGGGACTTCCGGTCTGGTTGGCCGAGTTTGCTCCCGACGCTCCGGTGGCAAGCCTGAAGGACGTCATCGCCTGGAACGAACTGCACCGCGACGCGGAGATGTCGTGGTTCGGGCAGGAGTTATTCGAGCAGGCCGAGAACTGTGGGGCGTTGACGAGCGAGGACTATGTGAAGGCGTTGTCCCGGTGCCGGCGGCATTCTCGCCAGAACCTCGATGACGCGATCTCGGCCAACCAGCTCGACGCGCTGATCGCGCCGACGAGCGGGCCGGCGTGGACTACCGACCTCGTGAACGGCGACCACCACCTCGACAGCTTCTCCAGTCCGGCGGCCGTCGCCGGTTACCCGCACATCACCGTTCCTGCGGGTTTTGCACACGGCCTGCCGATGGGCCTCTCGTTTGTCGGCCCGGCTTGGAGCGAGCGCGTGCTCATCGGCCTGGCCCACTCCTTTGAACACGCAGCGCAGGCCCGGCGCGCTCCGACGTTTCCGCCGACCCTCTAGCCACCCGCGGCTCCGCGGTCCGACCTGCGCTCCGGGTTCGGATCGAGAGATGGTGACCCGAGTGTTCGCCGCGGAGGCTTAGGCGAGGACCTCGGAGATCCGATCGCTCGGGCGAGCGATCACCGCTCGATCGCCCTTCATCACAACCGGGCGCTGCATGAGCTCGGGGTGCTCGAGCAAGAGATCAACGATCTGATCGGGTGTCACGTAGGCCGTCGGGTCGAGGCCGAGCGCCACGAACTTCGGGTCGGTCGTCCGGACGAGCTCTGTCACCGGATTGAGGAGCTTCGCGACGATCATCTCCAGCGCCTCGCGGTCCGGAGGTGTGACCAGGTACTCGACGACCTCGTGGTCGACCGAACACTCCTTCAGCAGTCCGAGAGCGCCTCGACTGTTCGAGCAACTCGGGTTGTGGAAGATCGTGGCGTGGTCGCCGACGGTTCGTTTGGTGTGTTCGTCGGACAGTTGAAGGTTCCTAGGTGGCCGCGAGCTCCGGAGGTGCGTATGTGGGGACGGTAGCCGAACGTCGGAACCCCTGGTCGTTACTCGTCGGGTGGCGGCCGATGACAGACTCGCGGCTGAACGGAGCTTGCGCGATGGGAGGGCACATGGTGACGAGCAACCGGACGGGGGCTGGCCCCTTGGACGGCATAAGGGTGCTCGACCTCACCTCGGTCGTGATGGGGCCCCTCGCGACCCAGGTGCTGGGTGATCTCGGCGCCGACGTGATCTCCATCGAAAGCGGGCGTGGCGACACGAACCGGGGCATGGGGCCCGGACCGGTGCGTCAGCTTTCTGACGTCTCACTCAACCTGCTGCGCAACAAGCGAAACGTTGCCCTCGACTTGAAGGCGCCGTCCGGATTGGCCGCCGTGCTGCGGATCGCAGCCACCTGCGACGTGTTCGTGACCAACCTGCGCCCCGGCCCGCTCAACCGGCTCGGTCTCGGCTATGACAGCGTCGCCGCCGTTCGGCCGGACGTAGTCTTTTGCCGGGCCCACGGGTTCCCTTCCGACAGCCCACAGGCCGACGAGCCCGCGTACGACGACATCATCCAGGCCGCAGGCGGGGTGCCCGACGTCGTTCGACGCGCGACCGGCACACCCGCAATGGCTCCGACACTGATCGCCGACAAGGTTTCGGGCCTCGTGCTGACATATGCCATCCTGGCGGCGCTCCTCCATCGGGAGCGCACCGGCGAGGGCCAGGAGATCGAGGTCCCCATGGTGGACGCCTTGCGTGCGTTCATGTTGGTCGAGCACGGGGCCGGTGCGATGAGCGGCGAGAGCCGGGCGGAGCGCAGGACGGGATATCAACGCATCCTGACGCCCGATCGCCGGCCGCAGCGGACCATCGACGGCTGGATCGCCACGTTCCCGTACCTGGACGCACACTGGGCGGCGTTGCTGCGGGCGGGCGGACGGGACGATCTGGTTGGCGACCCGCGCCTGTCACGGGAGGGCCGGTATCAGCACACCTCGTTCGTGTACTCGACCCTCGACTCGGTGATGGCCACCCGCACCACCCAAGACTGGTTGGAAATCTGCCGCAGGGAGTCCATCCCGGCGGCGGAGTCTGCCGACCTGGACGATGTCATCGACGAGCTGCCCGAAGCCGAGCATCCGGTGGCAGGCCCCTACAAGCTCGTGCCCCCGCCGGTCCGCTTCAGCAAGAGCCCGGCGTCGGTCCGCAGTCATGCACCGCTCATCGGTCAGCACAACCGGGAGGTCCTCAAAGAGGTGGGCCTTACCGACGCAGAGATCACGGCACTCGAGGTGAGCGGCGTGCTCCGAACCCGGGGCAGCGCCGACTCCGCGGCGGTGCAACCGGACCGCTAGCGCGGTCGACTAAATCGCCCCGCCCGGTTCGTACCGCTGCGCGGCCGAGCTGACGGCTTCCTGGGTCTTCAGGTCCGCTTGGCCGTTTACCGGGATGCTCGAGCCGAAGGCTCCGTCGCTCTCGAAGAGCGCGGTGATCCGGTAGCAGGTGGCGCCACCGAAGAAGCCGGCGAACGGGATGATCCGCATGGGCCACCCGATGTGGCGCCACTCCCAGGTCACCGAGTTGTAGGAGTTGTCGATCTCTCGGTAGTGATCCGGGAGCCACGCCGGTCGGTTCGTCCGCCAGTGGGCCATTGCGTCATCGGGCTGCTCGTGGGGCTCAGTGAAATGTGCTGTGAGATTGCTGCTGAGGGCGCACACGGTTACAGCTCGTCGATCAGCTTTTGCTTCTTGGCCTGGTACTGAGCCTCGTCGATCAGTCCCGACTTCTTCAAATCCTTGAACAATCCCAAGGTCACACACCCCCATAGATCAGGGCGGAAGTGCGGTTGTCGGGGTCGTATTTGACGGTGACGGCCTCGCCGGCGGACAGCGTGTCGAGCCATGCAGGCAGCATCGCCTGCTTGACCGTCGCCGGGTAGGCGTCGCCATCAGCCGGCTTGATGTTGAGGTCGACCTAGGTCTTGATCGAGCCGCTCAATGGGTCCGCCTCGCCGCGCCTGATGGCCGTGATGACGGCCGGTGCCTCGACGCCGGAAGCCTTCAGCTTCTGGGTGAGGTCGCGATGGCGCAGCATCTCATCCATGTTGGCCGGAGCCGCAGTGGACATCCCGGCCGGCACGCCCTGCATGGTGCCCAGGTTGGCCATCGCGCTCTTGGCCTGGGCAGTGAGCGTCCTTCATTTTGTCAAACAGTCCCATTTGTCTCCTTTGTGCGTGACTTCTCGGGTCGTTTGGGCGTGAGCCCGTGAGTCGAGTGTGACGGCCGGCCACGGAGAGCGCATGAGTACGGCGCTACTCAATTTCGGGCGGGATCCATACTCAGACGTCAGCCGGGCCGCCCGGGAACAGGGCTGGGAGGCGGCGATCGGGAGGGTCGAGCCCGGATCCGTCGGGTTGCCGGGAACCCGGTGTTGTTGCAACCTCCCGGGCCGACCACACTGTATCGATGGACTCGCCCCAGGTTCCCGGTGGGCTGACCGTCGAGACCCTGACGCTCGACGCGGCCACGCTGAAGGAGGCGGCGGGGGTGGCGACAGCGGCTTTCGCCGACGACGCGTTCTTCTGCTTCCTCAGCCCGAACGAACGCCTCCGACTTCGGGGCCTCAAGATCTACTGGCGGGGTGCGCTCGGTGCGCTCGGGGATCGAGGGCTCGTGCTGGGGGTTCGAGCCGATGACGGCAAGCTCATTGGAGTGGCCGCGTTTATGCATCCCGGCGGGTATCCGCTGCCTGTGCTCGCGCAGATGAGGCAGGCTCGATTCGCGTTCTGGGCGCTAGTCACTCGCCCACCCGCCCTCGTGTCTGGGACGAAATACCTGGTTGCGATCGACAAGGTCCATCCCCGCGAGTCGCTCTGGTACCTCGAGTTGCTGGTGGTCGAGCCGACCGCGCAACGCGGGGGAGTCGGGGCGGCACTGCAGGATCACGTCTACCGACTGGCCGACCGAGACCAGCTCCCGAGCTATCTCGAGACGCAGAAGGTCGAGAACCTGGCCTACTACCGCCGATTCGGCTACGAGGTCGTCGACGAGCTACACCCGGTAAAGAAGGGCCCGCCGCTGTGGACGATGCGTCGCGAACCTCGCGCGACGTGACGGCGTCGACGCCAGCGGGCCGGGAAGGCACCATCGACTTCTACGGCTTCCCGGTTTGGTTTCGCGTTGTTGGAGCGGACGCCTCGGCGAGCCATCCGCCGCTGCTGTGTCTCCACGGCGGACCCGGCGCCCCATCGGACTATCTGGAACCCTTCGGGGACCTCGCTACCACGGGCCGTGAGGTCGTCTTCTACGACCAGCTCGGGTGCGGAAACTCGGGGATTGCGTCGCCCCACGATCCGGCGATGTGGACGACGGACCTCTTCGTCGAGGAGATCGACGCTGTCCGCACGGCCCTCGGTCTTGACCGGGTGCACCTCCTCGGCCAGTCCTGGGGCGGCATGCTGGCGATGCAGTACGCGCTGACGCAGCCTGCCGGGGTACTCAGCCTGGTCATCGAGAGCTCGCCGGCGAGCATGACGCAGTGGGTGAGCGAGGCCAACCGGTTGCGCTCGTTTCTCCCGGCTGATGTCGAGGCGACGCTGCGTCGCCACGAAGCCGACGGGACGACCGACGACCCGGGGTATGAGGAAGCGATGATGGCCTACTACCGACGTCATCTGTGCCGACTCGATCCGTGGCCCGACTACGTGCAGCGGACATTCGACAAGCTCGCGGCCAACTCAGAGGTATACAACGTGATGAACGGACCTAGTGAGTTCCACGTGACCGGCCTACTGAAGGACTGGGACATCGTCGGCAGGCTGGGCGAAATCGAAGTGCCGACGCTCGTCATGTCGGGACGTCACGACGAGGCGACGCCCACGATCGCAGAGACCGTCCACAACGGGATCGCCGGCTCCGAGTGGGTCCTGTTCGAGGAGAGCTCGCACATGTGCCACGCCGAAGAACGCGAGCGGTGCATGGAGGTGGTCGGCGAGTTCCTCAGTCGTGTGGAAGCCCCAACGCCCTGAGAATCGAGCCGCGGCCGACCGCAGGCGAATGCACCCCGCGCCCGGCCCGGAGTACCTCCCAAACCGGAAGTTCGAGGACCGCCTCGGGCTCCAGGGCCTCCGATCGCGCAATCACCTCCGCTGGGACCACCTGGGGGTCCGCAGCAACGTGGCGGACGAAGAGTTCACCAATCCGATCGCCGAGGACAGTTGAGTTCGGATCCAGTCCGAACACCAGCATGAGGCCCGTGGGTTGGGTGTCGACCGTCAGCACGATGAGGTCGGGACGGGTCTCCTTCAATGCGAACGGGACCCGGAAGATGTCGCCCGCCCATGCCTCGGTGTGTCGGTACCGGGCCGCTTCGTCCTGATCACGAGGGAGGACGTCGTCGAATATCGTCACCGTCGACCACTCCGCGAAGCGCTCGATATTGGCGAAGTCCCGGATCGCGCACTCGAACAGGTGCATGCCGTCGATGAACGCGAGATCGACCGGGCGCTTGCCGAACGGTCGGGTGGTCCCGAGCGACTCGAAGTAGGCGTCACTGGTCTTCTTGACCAGTTGTGTCGGGCCCACCAGTTCTCGTGTCACCGCGAATGCGGGGTCAATGCCGATGCTCCGGCAGCGACTGAGCGAGAGGCTGTCGCCGTCGCGGACGCCGACCTCCAGGTATGTCCGCGGGGACAGTACGGCGTGCACCCGTCCCAAGAATTCCAGGTAGTGCATGTCTCCTCTGAACCAACCGAGCCAGCGGACAGGACCAGATTGGCCCGGTTGCTACAGGGTTTCCATTCCGAATCGGGCCATGAGCGATCGTTCCTCGTCAGGTGATGGTGGCTCGTCCCGATTCCACAGATCGTGGAGACCCGCGAAGTACGCGTCCATCGCCGGGGCATGGATCACCAGCAGGCGGGCCTCGGACTCGCCGGCGTTTCCGAACGTGTGCGCCGTGCCACGAGGGACCAGCACGAAGCCCTCGGGCCCGACGGTGAGCTCTTCGCCCTCGATGGTCACCGAGACCAGCCCGTCCAACACGAAGTACGCCTCGGAACAGTTCGTGTGACGGTGCGCAGGCGGGCGACGCCCACCGGGCGGGAGTGTGCGCTCCATCAGCGAGAGGTCGCCGTCGTCGTCTCGCGCCAGCGCCTTGAAGAACATCATGCTTCCCCGGGCGCTGTAGCGCTCGGCTCCCTCGCCCCGCCCGATCACAGAGGTGGCCATCAGCGCGACTGCGCCTGCCCGCTCACTCGCTGATCTTGAGCAGCTGCTTGACGCCGTCCTCGATGCCCCGGCACAGCACTTCCAAGTCTGGCGTCGTGTCGAAGTCACCCGTGACGCCGAAGTTCACCTCGCCGTTGTAGGAGAAAATGGCGATCCCGATCCGCACCTGGCCGGCCAGAGGAACGTAGGGGAAGGCCTTCAACATCTGGCGACCGCAGATATAGAGGGGGATCTGGGGGCCCGGCACATTGGTGGTGACCGTGTTCACGTTGCGCTGAGCCAGGCGCGACGAGACGCGCATCCCGAGTGCCAGGAGCATGGGCGGTGCGAACCCCGACATCGACGTGAGGGCCTCGCCGGCCAGGGCCTGCTTGGACTGTTTCAGGCCCTCCATCTGTTGGGTCACGGCGTGCAGGCGCTCTGCCGCGTCGGTGATGGAGACGGGGAGTTCGGCGAACATGGCCGAAACCTTGTTCTGCAGTGTCCCGTCGCCCACCGCGCGGCCCCTCTCGTCGCGGGGACGAACCGACACCGGAACCAGCGTGCGCACGACCCGGTCCACGGACTCCCCACGATGCAAGAGGAGCTCGCGGAACCCGTTGGTGATCGCTGCGAGGACGACGTCATTGAACGCTCCACCGAGCGCCTTGCGGATCGCCTTGATTTCGGTGACCGAGGTGGAAGCCCATCCATACCGTCGATGCGGTCCGAGCGGGCCGTTGAGGGTTGACAGGGGAGTCCGCCGGACGAGCCCCGTCATGGTCGAGAGCCCCTGCAGAACCTCCCGCGTCTGGCCGATCGCCTGGCGCGGTAGCCGGAAGGCGGAACGCAAGGCCCGCATCTGCTCATACGGGCTGCGCAGAAGGTCCAACGACGACTGGGCGGCCAGCTCCAGGCCGGACGGCGCCGTATCCGCCTTCCACTCGACCGGCACGACTGGGGTCGGTTCCGGGGAGACGTCCATCATGAGAGCCATCAGGTCGGTCCCCGATATGCCGTCGACCATGGCGTGGTGGGTCTTGTACAAGACGGCCCAGTGACCGTCTTCCAAACCTCCGACCACCCAAATCTCCCAAAGGGGCTTGGAGCGGTCGAGCTGTTGGGACATGACCCGCCCCACGAGCTTGCGGAGCTCGGCCTCACCGCCGGGGGTGGGGAGCGCCGTGTGACGGAGGTGGTAGTCGATGTTGAAGTGGGGGTCGTCCACCCAGACCGGCCGACCGAGCTCGAGCGGGACGTGGCGCACGACCCGGCGGTAGCGGGGGACCAGGCTGAGCTTGCTGTCGATCATGGCCACGATGTCTTCGAAGTCCGGTTCTGGCCCTTCGAAGATCCCCACCGAGGCGATGTGCATGTGGCTGACGCTGTCCTCGATGTGGAGGAACGATGCGTCCATCGGGCTCAATCGGTCAACGCCCATGTCGGATACCCCCTGAGATCTCCGCCCGTGTGTCTCGTCCCTAGGCGCCGACGGTACTACCGGAGGGCTTCAGCCACCTCGGGCAGGCCGGATTTTGACGGAAGGGGACCCGGCGCGGACGCCAAGCCGGGGGATGCGCCCTTCGGCCACCATGCGTGCGGTCTGCCTCATGGCTGCCGACACGACCTGGTGCGCACGCCGGTCGCTCATCGGGTTGAGACCCATGGCCGCTCTCGAGGAGGGATCCGGCTCGATGCAGATCACGGTCGACCCGGCCCGCTCCAAACGCCGGGTCTCGTGCTCGAGACGGCGGCGCGCAGCCCACCGGAAGAGGCCATCGGGTGCGCCGAGCATCGGTCTGTCGAAAGACATCGGTGAGATCACGACCACGACGTCCGGCCGCTCGGCTCGAACCGCATCGGCGTTGGTGGGCGAGTGCACGCCGCCGTCGAAGTGCTCGACGCCGCCGATCATCACGGGCGCGAAGTACGCCGGAATGGCACACGACGCCAACACCGCCGCCGCCAGCGGCGCCGGCGGCGCCCCGTGCCGGCCGAACACCACGCGGGCCCCGTCGCTCCTCCGGGCGGCACAGATCCACAGACGCTCGGGCCAGTTCATCCCGGCCATCGCGTGCAGCGGGGCCGCCCGGTCGGTGATGTCGATCCGCCCTCTCGGCAGCATGGTCATCGCCGCCACCTCGGGTCGGAAACCCCACGGTCGGCGGACCGTCCGGGCCAGCAGGGCGGCGGTCGGGGGTCGCCACGGTCTGATCCAGTCTCGGGGCGGTGGAGACGGGAGGTCGGCCGAGTTCGGTTGGATCCGATCGACCAAGGAGGACCCCTCGGGAGACAACGGGGATTGGGTCGCCAGTGCGGCGAGATCGGACGGGGCGACACCGAGGCGCAGCAGGGTGCCCGAGATCGAGCCCGCCGACGTGCCGACGATCAGGTCGGCCTGCCTCGGATCCCAACCGAGCTCGGCTTCAAGCGCTGCTAGTACCCCGGCGTGGTACGCCTGACCGACGAGGCCACCTGCACCAAGTACCAGCGCGACGCTGGTCACGCCCGGTGTCCCCGGTGCCCGCCTGGCGGACGAGCCCGATCTTCTTGCATCGTCACCTACTCCCTTGTCCGGCGAGCGTAACGGCCGTGGCGCCCTGAGGCGCACCATCGACGAGGGGCCTGGCCGAGCTGCGGCTACTCATGCCTGGACCCGAAGTCCGGTCAGCATGCCCGTGCTCAGCGCCTCAACCTCGACTCGTGCGAGCCCGGCCGTGGGTCGGCAGTTTGTGTGTGAAGGCGTCACTCAGGTGACTTGGGGCGGTCTCGGACATCGTCCACACCGGCTTTGAGGACTTCGGCCATTCGCTCGACCGCGTCGAAGATGTCCACGAAGCGCGAGTAGAGCGGCGCCGGGCCCAGTCTGATCACGTCCGGTGGTCGGAAATCACCGACCACCATTCGGCGCTCGATGAGAGCGTTGCACCACGGCCAGGCCTGGGCGTGGGCCACCGACACGTGTGCACCGCGACGTTCCGGATCGGACGGACTGGCCAAGGTGGCACCCAGCGGCTCGAGCCGTGCGCGCACGAGATCCACCAGCATCTCGGTGCATCGTTCGGACTTGGCCCACAGCGCCCGAATCCCCGCTGACTCCAGGATCTCGGCCGCCGCATCGACGCCCAACAGGCCGAGCACCGGCGGCGTTCCGGTGAGGAAACGGCTCATCCCGCCGTCCGGTTGATAGATCGAGGCCATCGAGAACTGGTCGTGCTGGCCGAACCAGCCCCATATCGGCTGGCGCAGTTCTGCCTGTAGGCCACGCCGTACGTAGGCGAACGCGGGGGAACCCGGGCCGCCATTCAGGTATTTGTAGGTGCAGCCGACCGCGAGGTCGACTCCGTCGTCATCCAGAGCCACCGGAAGTGCCCCGGCGCTGTGGCACAGGTCCCACAGTACGAGTGCGCCATGTCGGTGGGCAGCCTCGGTGATGGCCGCGATGTCGAGCCGCGCCCCCGACCGGAAGTTGACGTGAGAAAGACATACGAGCGCTGTCTGGGCATCGATGGCTCCGGCCACGACGTCGGTGTCGAGGCCGTCCACCACGCTTCCTTCCAGGAGGCGCAGCTCGCGGCCGGCGCTCTCTGCGAGTCCCTGCAGCACGTAGCGATCGGTGGGGAAGTCGTGTGCGTCCGCCAGGATGACCTGTCGATCAGCCCTGGCGGCAAGCGCCGACGCGGCGAGCTTGTAGAGGTTCACGGTCGTGCTGTCACACACGACAACCTGTCCGGAGCTCGCGCCGATCAGCCGTCCGATCCTGTCGCCCACTGCGGCAGGCAAGTCGATCCACCGGGCCCACCCGCCGACGAGGTTCTCGGACCAGTCGCGCACGGCATCCGCAAGCCGTTCGGTTACCGCTGTCGAGGGTCGGCCCAAGGAGTTGCCGTCGAGGTAGATCGGTCCGCTCTCTTCGACGTTGAACTGACTCCGGAACGGCGCCAGAGTGTCGGCCAAGTCCAATCTCTGAGCGATGTACCGATCCATGCTCCGATTCTGGCGCGTCTTCTGCCCGGGGCTCGGCTGCGCACCACAGAAATGTCACACTCCCTCGATGAGGTTCCGTGCGACTGTGGGGCGCGAGGCCAAGACCGCGACCGGATATGCATGCCGGACCACATCGGCACGGCGTTGGGTTCGGCAAGCGGCCGGCGGTCCGGGTGACAGTCAGGCCTTCGGCGGTGCGCTGGATCGAGCGGTCCGATCACTTGATCGGCGGCGCTGGCCTTCCGGAGGTCCGCTCAGGCCGTTTCGACCGTCATATCAGCGAGGGTCACTGCGGCACCCACCATGACCCGGGCCGCCAGTCGCATCGCCTCTTCGTCGATCGCAAACTTCGGACTGTGGTGCATGCCACTCGTGCCGTCGGCAAGACCTGCACCGACAAAGAAGTAACACCCAGGGAGTCGCTGTAAGAAGATGCTCATGTCGTCGCTAGGTGTAACCGGCGGTAGCTCGAGCACCCTCTCGTCCCCGAGTTGGGTGCGGGCAACGTTTGTCACCGCCTCGGTGATCGAGAGATCGTTCGTCACTGCCGGTGCGTTCCCCTCGATCTCGAGCTGCACGGTGACACCGTGTTCACCGGCCACGCGGTCACACAGAACCCCCAGCCGGTCGAGGGCGTCTGCCCGCTGTTCCGCCGTGAACGTCCGCAGCGTCCCCCTGATCGCCGCGTGGTCAGGCAGGATGTTCGGAGCGGTGCCGGCGCTCACCATGCCCGCGCTGCAGACACACGAGACGCGTTCGTACTCGAGACCGTCAACCACTCCGCCGAGCTGGCCCACGGCGTCGCAGATCGCACGCACCACGTCTCCCGTTTGACCCGAGATAGCCCCGTGACCCCCCGGGCCACGGACGACAATGGTGAATACGTGCACCTCGGCCATCGCGATCCCTGAACGCATCGCGACGAATCCGGTTGGCACAAGCGACGTGACGTGATGCCCGAGCACCACACCGCCCTCGAGGCCATCGAGCACCCCACCGTCAACCATTCGGCGAGCACCATCCAGCAACTCTTCGGCCGGCTGGAACACGAACGTGTAGTTCCCCGCCAGGTCCTCGACTCGTCCTTGCAGCACCTGGGCCACCCCCAGCAGAGCCGCCGTGTGGGCGTCGTGGCCGCAGGCGTGCATCCTTCCCTCAACCTCCGATGCATAGGAAAGATCGACCTGTTCGCTGACCGGGAGGGCGTCGATGTCCGCTCGAAGCACGACCGGCCGTCCCGGGTGGCCCCCCGTCAATGTGAATGCCGCACCTGTCGGCGTCGCCACCGGCCGCTCGGTGAGCCCGAGATCCCCGAGTCGGCGCCGGATCATCGCCGCCGTTTCGACCTCTTCAAAACCGAGCTCGGGTCGGCGATGCAGTTCTCTTCGCATGTCCACCATGTCGTCGAATACGGTGTCGACCGCTTCAACCGTCCCCTCGATGTTGTGGCTCATGTTGGCGGACGGTAGTCGTTCGTGTCGCGCACCGCCGGAGCGATGCGTCGGGCACCGGGGGTTCGGCGGGTCGGGGTACGTTCTTGCACCCACACGGAGGTGGGGAGCCTCGCGATCAGATGATGTGTGGGTATCGGCCTACCCAGGGCGCCCGACGTGACCTCGCTATGGTGAGGACGACCGATTCGGGTGCCCGCTTCGGGCAGCCTCCGACCCCGGACGAGGAGGACCAATGCGGGTCACCGGCATCACTGCGAATCTCCCGGTAGCTGATATCTCAGCCGCTCGTGACTTCTATACCGGTTACCTGGGGTTGAGCGTCGAAGGCTTTAACCTTGGCTGGGTGGCGAACTTCAGATCGCCCGACGGCGCCGCGGTTATCCAGCTCGTCACCGGCGACGCAACCGCCCCGCATGACTCGGTCATCTCTGTGCACGTCGGGTTGCAGATCGACGAGGCGTTCGAGGAAGCGAAGCGCCGAGGCTACGAGATCGTTCACCCGCTCACCGATGAGCCGTGGGGAGTTCGACGATTCTTCGTTCGGGCTCCGGATGGCAACGTCATCAACATGGTGAGTCACAGGGACGAATAACTGCCGGCGCTGACTGTCTGTCGGCGCCCACTCCTCGATACGACTCCCCGCTACAACGGCCCACTGCGTCTGCTCACGCCCTCGGATTTGCTTCCGGGATGGGCGTCTCTGGGTCTGTCGCAAGCGGCGACGATCGGGTGAGAGCAAACACGCCGAAGACGATCAGGACCAACCCGAATACCTCAAGTGCCGGTGCCACCCCGCGAGTGTTGATGTGTTCATCGAAGAGGCCGATGCCGATGCACCCGGCCACCAAAGGCTGCGCCACCGTCAGGGTGGGGAGTGACAGGCGCAATGCTCCTGCGTGAAACGCGCTCTGGGTGAGTAGCAGGGCACCGACCGCCCCCCCGACGAGTGCATATGGCTCCCACGTGGACAGGGTGTGCGCCACGCCGTTGTTAAGAAGGTGCCCGGTCCGCTCCGTGAGTGCAGCCACATAACCGAAGGCCGCGCCCGAACCAACCGCCAGCAGGACGGCAGCCCCGCGGCGCGAGGCACCTCGCGCCGCAAGCACTAAGGCTCCACAGCCCGCGACAACGACGGAAGTCAAGGTCATCCAACCCGTTAAGGACGCGTGGGGATGACCCAAGCCGGGATGGGCCACCCCGAGGAACAGTGCGAGCCCGGCAGCGATGGCGCCCGTCGACGACAGCTCTGAACGGGACGCTCGTTGGTGGTTCAGCCGCGCGGCAACGGGCAATGCGAAGACGAGGCTCAAGACGAGGATCGGCTCGACCAGAGCGAGGGAGCCTCTTCGCAGGGCGAGGAATTGGAATACGTAGGCAACGCAGTCGAGAGCTGTGCCGAGGAGCCACCTCGGCCGCGCTACCAAACGGATCAGCAGCCCGGCCTGCATGGACAGGTTCGGTGGCTCCTGGACCGCTGCTTCATGTTGGAGTACGGCCGCCAACCCGTAGAAGGCCGCGCTGGCCAATGACAGCACGACGATGGAAGCGAGACTTCGTCCGAGGTGGTGGTGGAACACCGCCAACGCTTTGATCACAGGCGTCGGCACCATCACAGCATCATGCGCTCCTCCGGGCTTCGCCTGGCAGACGGGTTACTTAAAGGCAAGCGCTCCGTCGTCGAGATCAGCTCGGGGGAGTTGCTCCTTCTCCACGGAATACTCGTGCTGGAGCCGCCATGGATCCCGGGCTCCCTGTTTCGGCATGAGATGCAGTGAGCGAGTGAGGTAACCGGGATTGAAGTTTTCGGGATCCACCCACGGGACGAGGGCCATGTCGGCCTCTTCGCCGCCGAGCTCGGGGGTCACCATTGTCGCCCCCGACTCGTCCATATGGCCGAGCAGCCGACAAACAAAGTCGCTGATCAGGTCCGCTCGCAGGGTCCAGCTCGCTCGGAAGTACCCGAAGACGTAGGCGAGGTTCGGGATCCCAGTGAACATGATCCCGCGGTAGGTGACCGTCTCTGCGAAGTCCACCGGCTTGTCGTCGACCGAGAACTGGATATCACCGAGCACACTCATGTCAAAGCCGGTGGCCGTGATGATGACATCGGCTTCAAGGGTCTCTCCGGAGGCGAGCTGTATCCCGCGTTCGGTGAACTTCTCGATCTGGTCGGTCACGACCGAGACCTTGCCCTCGCGGATACAGGTGAACAGATCGCCCTCTGGGAGGACTGCGATTCGCTGTTGCCATGGCCGGTAGGTGGGGCTGAAGTGCCGCTCGACATCGAAGCCGTCCGGCAGGAGCGGCCGGATGGTGTCGAGCAGGAACTGTCTCAGGAATTCCGGAGTATCGAAGGACATCTTTGTGATCGCATCCATGTCCTGGGCGATTTTGCGCCGGACGATCTCGTGGGTCCATTCGTCCGGGATGTCCAGCTGGCGAAGCATGTCGGCGAGCTCGTTGACGTTTGGTCGAACGAAGAAGAAGGTAGGCGAGCGCTGCAGCATCGTCACGTGGGCTGTGTCGGCGGCGATGGCCGGGATCAATGTCGCGGCGGTAGCACCCGATCCGATGACGACGACCTTCTTGTCGGCGTAGTCGACGTGTTCCGGCCACTCCTGGGGGTGAACCACGGTGCCCTGGAAGTCCTCGAAACCCTCCCAGTCGGGGGTGTAGCCATGGTTGTGGCGGTAGTAGCCCTGGCACATCCAGAGGAAGTTGGTGGTGAAGGTCAGTTGCTCGCCCGTGTCCTCACGGGTCACTGACAAGGTCCAGCGGCGCAGGTCCGTCGACCAGCTGGCATTGGTGATCCGGTGCCGATAGCGGATGTGGGCCCCGAGGTCGTTCTCCTCGATCACGTCGTCGAGGTACTTGAGGATCTCCTCGGCGGAGGCGATCGGCGCTGAGAGCCAGGGCTTGAACCGATACCCGAATGTGAAGAGATCGCTGTCGGAGCGGACACCCGGGTACCGGTGTGTCCACCAGGTTCCCCCGAAGGTCTCTTGAGCTTCGAGCACAGTGAAGCTCCGGTCCGGGCACTGCTGGCTCAGGTGATACGCCGCCCCGATGCCGGAGATCCCCGCACCGACGATGAGGACGTCGACGTGGAGGGGGTTGGCAGAGTCTTCTCGGGAGCCGGTGGTCTCGAGGTTCAAGGCGATAGCGGACATCGGAGCTCCCGGGGTCGATTGGCCGTTGAATTCTCCTGATCGTAGCTACGGGATGTCCAACACGTACTTCCGATGACGGCGAGGTCAAGCCAATTCAACACGGAGAGTGGCACTCCTGTTGGGCTGCCCAGGTATCGGCTTCGCCGAAGCTCCGTGCCGCTGGGAGGCAGCGATCGAGGCGGGCGTCGATCGGTCGGATGGCACCGCTGAAGGGCTTGTCGGGTCCCCGTTCGCTCCCGGGGCCCCGTGGCGTGCAATTGAGACATTCTGTCAAGAGGTCTAGCTCACGCAAACTCCGGCTTAGGCTGACGACTCGATCGAGCGAGTGTCAACCGGATGGCGATACGGGACACGAGACCATCGGAAGGGATGTATTTGCCGACAGAACCGCTGGCTGAGCGTTTGAGGGAGAAACGGACGGAGATGATGCTCTCCGAGTTGGAGGCCGTCGCTCTCAGACTCTTCGACGAACGCGGGTTCAGCGATGTAACGGTGCAGGAGATCGCCGATGAGGCACAGATCTCGGTTCGTACCTTCTACCGGTACTGTCCGACCAAGGAAGACGTGCTTCAGCTACGGATCGATCGACGCTCCGAAGCCCTCCGGGTAGCGCTGTCGGCTACGCCCGTGGACGAACCCCCGCTGCACTCCTTGCGTGTCGCACTCGTTGAGGCGGTGTCGGCCGAAGATTTGGACCTTTTGCGCCGCTGGATCACCGTCATCTCGGCCACTCCAAGCGTGTTGCGCGGGGTGATGGGTGGCATCTACTTGAAGACCCGAATGGTGTTGGCGGAGTTCTTCGGTGCGAGGCTGGGATTGCCCAACGAGGCCCTGATCCCCACGATGTTGGCTGCTGCGGTCGGAGGCGTTTTGGAGGCGGCGCAAACCCAATGGTTCTTTTCCGGAGGGGAATTGGTGACGATGATCTCCGAGAGCCTCGAGGTCCTCGAACGAGGAATCGGCACCGATCCTCAACGGTGGATGGGTGAGCGCGGATAAACAGGACCGGGATCCGCGGATCCAGCAGACCACCGTCCGGCAGGTCGAGAAGCTGGGTGCCTGACAAGACAACCTGACCGCGCGAGGAGCACGGTCCGCCGCCACGTTGACATGCTAGGACGGCCTTGGCATGATCTGCCGTTGCTGCTCAATCCAGGTCGCAGTGGTGGTGACCTGCCCCCGATAACGGGTC
>PLWZ01000065.1 GCA_003151235.1 Acidimicrobiaceae bacterium | reverse complement strand
GCAGCTCATCGCTGCGTAGGGTCAACCGACCCGCTACCCAACGCTACGTGTCGCATCGCCTGGCTTCCGAAATCCGGGTTTCTGATGTCGGAGTTCGCGTCCGCCGAGCGACGATAGTGATATGGGCATGAGGTCGGCGGCGGCCGGCGACCAAGCGGCGGCGTTCCTGGACTTCTACGACGACGCCCTCCCACAGGTCTACGGCTACCTGGCCAAGCGGTGCGGACCCGCCACCCTGGCCGAGGAGCTGACCGCCGAGACCTTCCTGGCGGCCGTCGACGCCGCCCGTCGCGACGACCCGCCCCCGATCTCGATGCCGTGGGTCATCGGCGTGGCCAGGCACAAGCTCGCCGACCACTGGCGGCGCCAAGCCAGGGACGAACGGCGCCTGAGCGTCCTCGCCGGCGAGAGCACCGAGCAGGCCGACCACTGGGACGAAGAGCTCGATGCGGTGCGGGTCCGCCACGTCCTCGACGAGCTGGCGGTCCAGCATCGGGCCGCGCTCACCCTCCGCTACCTCGACGACCTCCCGGTGCGGGAGGTCGCGGTGCTGCTCCATCGGACCGTGCACGCCACCGAGACGCTGCTGGTCCGGGCCCGCAGTGCGTTCCGCCGTGCCTACCTGGCTGTGGAGGAGCGCGATGCCTGATCCGTTCGAACAGATGAAGCAGCCGCTCGTCCCGGTCGACCCCGACCCGATCTTCGCCGCCCGGCTGCGCAACCGAATCGCCAGCGCCCTCGATGACCCGAAAGGAACGACCATGCCCGATGTCGAGCTCCACGACCGCGTGAGCGGGCCGGAGACCACCGCCACCATCTCCCCCTACCTCGCCGTCGCCGGCGCCGAGGCGGCACTCGAGTGGTATGCCGAGGCGCTCGGGGCACGATTGGTCGGCAGCCCGATCGTGATGCCCGACGGGACAATCGGTCACGCCGAGCTCGACTTCGGTGGGGCCCGGTTGATGCTCGCCGAGGGAAGGCCCGGGTCGAGCGTCGAGCCGCCGGACCCGGGTCGCGGCGCGTCGGTGACGATCCACCTGTCCGTGACCGACGTCGACGGGACCATCGAGCGCGCCGTTTCGGGCGGCGCCGACCTCGAGCGGCCGGCGGCCGATTACCTCTACGGGCGCAACGGTGTCGTTCGGGACCCGTTCGGCCACCGGTGGTTGGTGTCGGGACCGGAGCCTGCCAAGGGGCCCCGGCACGGCGACGTCGGGTACGTCTCGCTCTGGGTCCCCGACGTCGACCGCGCCGCGGCGTTCTTCTCGGCCCTCCTCGGGTGGCGCTACGGCCCGGCCAGCGGTCCGCAGGGTCGCCAGGTCGAGGGCCTGAGCCTGCACCACGGCGTGTGGGGCGGCGAGGAGCACAACACCCTGTTCTGTTGCTTCGCCGTCGACGATGTCGACGCGGCGGCGACCCGGGTCCGGGACGCCGGTGGCACCGCTGCGGAGCCGCATCTCGAGCCGTACGGCCGGACCTCGGAGTGCACCGACGACCAGGGGGTCGCGTTCGCGGTGTTCGAGCCGCCCGGCGGTGTGGCCACCGGTGAGCCGACCGCGAGCAACGGCATCCTCCCCGGCGATCTCGCCTACGTGACCATGGAGGTGGCCGACTCGGCCCGGACGAAGGCGTTCTACGGGTCCGTGCTGGGGTGGACGTTCAGCCCGGGCCGGGTGGACGACGGGTGGGGGGTGGATGGCGTCGCCCCGATGATGGGTATCTCGGGCGGCCACGAGGTGGCCACGACGGTGCCCATGTACCGGGTCGACGACATCGATGCGGCGGTCCGAGCCCTCCGGGACGCCGGCGGGACCTGCGACGAACCCGAGCACCACCCATACGGCGTCACGGCAACCTGCACTGACGACCAGGGCACCCGCTTCTATCTCGGCCAGTTCCTGAGGTAGGCCCGGACCCCGACCGCTCCGCGACCCCACCCGGGGTTTGCCTTATGCTCGCCCGGCGGCCGATTCGGGCCCTACGGAGGTGTGCAATATGAGCTGGCGCCGAGCGAGATCGTCGGTAGGGGTGGTCGTGGTCGGGCTGGCCCTGTCCTTGGCCCCCGTGATGACGACATCCGCCCACGCGACGACCAAGCACAAGCCAGCAAAGGTCTCAAGCGTCGGCACCTGCAAGGCGCTGAGCGGTGAGCAGACCCAATCGAGCAAGCTCTCGACCACCTTGGAGAAGGCCTTCGCCTCCGGGAACTTCGCCGCCATCAAGGCGGCCGTGCTCACCTCGTTCGGCCAACTGGGTTCGGCGGTCAACGCCGAGAAGTCGCTGTTGGGTTCGGCGCCCGCCAACGTGAAGGCGGCGTTCAACACCCTCGCAGGCGTCTTCGCCGGGTTGAAGTCGCAAATTGCGGCGTCGACGAGTCTGGCCCAACTCGAGGGAACCTTCACCTCCCTTGGAACGAACCCGAAGCTGACTGCGGCCAGCAAGATCCTGGCGAGCTACTACGGCTCCAAGTGCGGGACGGTCGCCCCGACGACGTAGGGCCGATCGAGGGCCGCTTCGGCACCTCGGCACTGAAGGTCGCATTCGCTCGGTAGGTCGATCGTTCGCGCCCGCTGGGAGCCACAGACGGGTGCACTGCCGGGCGCCCGCGGGGCCCGCGGTGCTCAGCTGTTCGACGGTGCCCGCACGCCCGAGGGGGCGCCGGACTTCGACGGCGGTGGCAGGTGCAGCCCCGAAGGAACCCCCGAAGCGTCGGCCACAGCCCTCGGCAGCCGCATGGCGGTTGATCCGATCACGGCGACCGAGAAGAGCGGGCCGGTCGGTGTGTCGACGGGCATCGTCAAGGAGATGTCCGCCGGGGAGCTGGTGAAGGTCCCGGCCGCACAATCGGGCCTGCACCTGTTCGTCTCCCGGGTCCGGTGACCTTGGGCCGAGGTCGTGCTCCACGAGTACCAGGTGATGCTCGACACGAAGTCGTTCCCGTCGCCGCAGTCGACGAAGAAGGTCGTCGGTTCGAATGACGGCCCGGTCGCACCGGCGCAGTTGATGACCCGAGGCAACGCCGAGGTCAGCGGCTGAATGGGATGACCGAGCTTGTGACGCTGGCCCGTCCACCAACAAATGCGCCCACCCCAACCGTGACGAGCGCGACCGCCACAACGATGTACCGCCGTCTCATCGTCCCTCCGGGCGACGCTTTCCAACCCTCGAGCGACGCTACCCGGGGCGGTCCGAGAAGCATCGGCCAGGCCCAGCTCCCTCCATGACCCAGCCCCTAGGCGCGGAGAAGCGCCACCCCCCTGGGCGGCGCTTCTCCGGTTTACAGCCTCTGGCTTGGTTCGTTCAGTGGGCGAGCACCGGTGCGACGAAGGTGCCGCTCACGTACTCGTCGACCTTGGCCTCCGGCAGCGAGGTGCTGACCGCAAGGAGGTAGATCCCGACGCTGAACACGGCCAGCACAAACATGTCCCACCAGAACGGCAGGTCGCCCTGCGCACCGATGAGATCCTTCGAGGTCGCGGCGAGTCCGAAGATGCCGCCCGTCCCGAAGTTGCCGAAGTACGAGATCAGTGTCATGCCGACGAGGTAGGGGAAGATCCAGACGCTGGCGCCCCAGTCCATCTTCGGCATTTTCTCGTTCAGGTGCAGTGCCGACGACCCCGCCATGATGAGGTAGCCGACCAAGAGCACCGCCATCAGCAACGACACGGTGTTCCAGCCCGACCAGTACACGATGAAGTTGGCCAGGATGAACGCAATCGGCGCGACGACCTTGAATCCGGGGAGCTTGTAGGTGCGGGGCTGGTTGGGCTTGCTCTTGCGCAGGGCGCCGAGGGCCAGCGGCGCACCGGCGTACATGAGCACCGAGGCGCCGGTGACGATGTTGACCAGGGACGCCCAGCTCGGGAACGGCAGCAAGAAGAGCAGGCCGACGATCGCGGAGACGATGACGCCGATGACCGGGATCTTGGTTTTCTGGTTCACCTTCTCGAGCTGCACCGGGAGGAGGCCGTTCTTGGACATGCCGAAGCTGAGGCGCGATGCCGAGGTCAGGTAGATGAGCCCCGTCCCTCCCGGTGACACGACGGCGTCGATCCGGATGATCCAGGCCAGCCAGGCCAGGCCCGCCACCTTCAGCAATGTGTAGAAGGGACCCGCACCGAGCAGCGTGTCATCACCCAGGTGAGCCCAGGTGTGGTAGTGCGCGATCGTCGCCGGGTTCAGGCCGCCGATGAAGACCAGCTGCAGGAGGATGTAGAGGACGGCGCCGATGATGATCGAGCCGATCACCGCACGCGGGAGGTCGCGCTGGGGATTGGCGCTTTCACCACCGAGCTGTATGGCTTGTTCAAAGCCAAGCAAGGCGAAGACGATCCCTGCTCCCGGCAGTGCCCTGAAGATCGCCTGGGCAGCGTGGTTGGTGCCGCCCGGAGCCCAGAACCCGCCGCCGGCAGTGAAGTTGCCGGCGTGGAAGTGGGTGAAGAGCAGCACGACGACGACAAGGGCCGGGACGATCACCTTCCAGGTCGTGATCCCGGTGTTCAGGTTGGCCAGCCAGCGGATCCCGACCAGGTTGACGATCACGAAGAACACCATCAACACGACGGCGGCCAAGATGCCCTGCCAACTCAAGGTGCCGAGCAGCGCCCCGGGAATCGGTGGCTTGTACCAGCTGTGGGCCCACGAGATGATCGAGAAGTACTGGATCGTCGCCAGCACCTCGATCGGGGCGACCGTGGCCGCCTGGATGTAGGCGAACCAACCGAAGGTCGCGCCGGCCAGGCTGCCGAAGGCGTAGTGCGGGTACCGGCTGGTACCACCCGTGACCGGGTAGAGCCCACCGAGTTCCGCATGCACCAACGCGAGGACGATGACGATGATCGAGGCGAGGACCCAACCGAGCAGAGCGGACGGCCCGGCCGCGATCAGTGCCGCCAACGCTCCGAAGAGCCACCCTGACCCGATGATGGAACCCTCGGAGGCCCACATGAGCCCCAATAGTCCGACGTCCCGTTTCAAGCCCTCGTCAATCGGCGGTGCCGATGACGGCGCTTCCTGAACTGCGGTCATGCTCTTCCCCCCACGCGTTGGTACTGACGCCTGCATTGGCGCCAGGTAACCCCCCGCCCGAGCCTCACGGCCACGGACTTCCGGAATATATCCCGGCGCCCTCAACTTTGCCCCGATCGGCTCCCGAACGATCGTTGGGGTCTGCGGCCGTCGAAGGTCGCCCGATCGGCTTCGGGGTTGGGGGGTTCACCGGGGCCCGATCAGCCGGTCGGGCGAACCCACTCAGGCCCTAGCCTCTCTTGGATGTCGCGTCGCGGCTGGGTGCTTTTCGCAATGCTCAGCGTCATCTGGGGAATCCCGTATCTCTTGATCCGGATCTCGGTCCGAGACATCGCTCCGCCGACGCTGGTCTTCTTCCGGACGGCACCGGCGGCGCTGGCCTTCCTTCCGTTCGCGTTGAAGAAGGACACGCTCATCGGCCTTCGCAAGCACTGGCGAGCCGTCGTCGTGTACTCGGTCGGCGAGGTGTGCATCCCGTGGCTGCTGCTCTTCCGGAGCGAGCAGCGCATCCCGAGCTCGCTGGCCGGGCTTCTGATCGCGACGGTGCCGCTCATCGCCGTCATCTGGGCCTGGATCACGAGACACGACAGTCGGCTCGGTTGGAAGCGCCTGGCCGGCCTCGTCCTTGGGTTCGCCGGGGTCGCGGTGCTGGTGGGCGTGGACGTCCATGGATCCGACCTCATCGCCGTGGGCGAGGTCGGGATCGTCGCGATCGGCTATGCGATCAGCCCCTTCGTCGTATCGAGGTATCTCTCCCAGATCCCGGCGATCGGGGTGGTCGGGGCCTCGTTCGTGCTGGCGTCGTTGGTGTACTCGCCGGTGGCACTCACGCATCTGCCGAAGCGACTGTCGCCCGAGGAGATCACCTCGGTGATCATCCTGGTCGTCGTCTGCACGGCGGCGGCGTTCCTCATCTTCTTCGCCCTCATCGGCGAGGTCGGACCCGCGAGAGCGACGGTGGTCACCTACATCAACCCCGCGATCGCGGTCGTGCTCGGCGTCGCGATCCTCCACGAGCACTTCACCGTCGGGTTCGCGCTGGGGGTCCCGCTCGTGCTCCTCGGCTCGTTCCTCGGGACCGGTGGTGGTCGCCAGCCGGTCACGGAAACGGACGGCGACACCAGCGGCGCCGAGCCGGAGACCGCCCGGGAGGGACTCCCCGCCCTCGGTTCATAGGTTCGAGGTCCTCGGCCCGCTCAGAGCCGTCGGTACATGATGTGCAGCCCCACAAGGCCCGCCGTCGGGTGGTCGAACGCCTCGGGCACCGTGGTGAGCACGTCGAAACCCAGCGAGCGCCAAAGCGCGACGGCCCGGGTGTTGGTCTCGACCACCGCGTTGAACTGCATCGCCCGGTATCCCTCCGAGCGGGCCCACTCCACGACGTGCTCGCCGAGGGCACGGCCGACACCCTGCCCACCGTGACCCGGGTCGACCATGAAGCTGGCACTGGCCACATGGGAGCCCGGCCCGCCCTGGTTCCGGTACGCCTTTGCCGAACCGATCACCGCACCCTGGTTATCGACGGCGACCACGGTCCGCCCCGGCGGTTCGACGAACCACATCGCCATCGCCTCGTTGCTCGTGATGTGCCGGTCGTAGCAGTACGTCTCGCCGGCGGCCGCGATCGGCTGGAAGAACGACCAGATGGCCGGCCAGTCGTCGGGTTCGGCGACCCGGATCAGCACGTGATCATGAGTGGCGGCCCCGAGGTCGGGTACCGCGAAACCGCCCGGTCAACCGTGGGCGTAGGCCGTGGGGTTGGCCGCGCACGGGATCGTCAGGAACCAGATGGCCCTTTCCTTGTCGCGAGGGAACGCCGGGTTGTCGTGGAACGACGCGACGTTGTCCCACACGTACAGGTCGCCCGACTCGAGCACGCGGTCATAGCGGGCGGGTGACGACTCGACGGCCTGCCACAGGGTGGTGATGATTCGGTCGCCCTCGGCATCGTCGACATTCTCGATCGCGGCGTCGCGCCTAATCGGCAGGTGCAACGCGGGCTCCCCGGTCTGGGGGTGGGCAAGCACCAGCGGTCGGCGTGGCCCGTCGGTTCGATCGGTGCCGTTGGCGTGGATCGCCCGCAAGGCGCAGATACGACGCTGGAGGTCTGGGGGAAGCGATGCGTACACCGCTCCGGCGTGAACCCAGTGCATCGGCTGAATGGGCGGCACGTCGCGTGTGTGGAGGACCGAATGGGAGGAGAAGCCCCGGACGAGGGTCCCGAAATCCTGGTGGAGCGACTCGGCCGGTCCCGGGGTCCGTGATCGACCGTCGTCGAATTTCGCGGGAGCGGAGAAGTCCCCGAGGATGTCGTGGCCCGGGACAAAGCGGACGCCGGCGCTCGAGTACGAGGGCGGGTCTCCGAGGTCCCGGGCGACCGCCGTGATGGCCGCCGGGTCGATGGGCTCGTCGCAGACCACCCGGACGACGACGTTGCGGAGAAGGCATTCGCCGAGGTGGGCGCGACCCTCGGTGCTTCCAAGCTCGTCGGAAGTCTTGAACCTGAGCTCGGATCCGATCGCGTCGGTGTCGGGAGGCTCGACCGCTACGAACATTGGGTCCTCCTGGCTCACTGGACGACGGATCGACAGTAGCAAGCGAACGATCCGACCTCCTCGAAACCGATCCCGTCGTCGGTGCTGAGTAGGGTCGCGATGTGGCCGAGATCGCCCTGTTTGCCGTGGCCGACCGGGCCGAGCTCTGGAGCGACCTCGGGTTTGTCGTCGACGACGGCGCCTCCTGGGTGAGCGGCATCTGCCACCGCTTGAACTCCCCGGGCAAGGGCGTCACCGGTTGGGAACTGCGTGACGGCGACCGGATCGATGAGCTCCCGGCCGCCCATGCCGACTCACCGGCCCCGCGACCGACACCGGACCACCCGAACGGCGTGGTTGCCCTCGACCACGTGGTGGTCGCGACGCCCGATCTGGATCGCACCATCGCCGCGCTCGAGTCGGGGGGCGTCCGATTGCGGCGGACCCGGGACACCGGCACCGCCGAGCGACCGACCAGGCAGGCCTTCTTCAAGATGGGAGAGACGATCGTCGAGGTTGTCGGTCCGGGTTCGGGTTCGGGTTCCGGGCCGGCCGGCTTCTACGGGCTTGCCTTCACGGTCGCGGATCTCGACGCGACCGCCCGGTTCCTTGGCGATCGGCTCCGACCGGCGAAGGATGCCGTCCAACCCGGCCGGCGCATCGCGACGCTCGACCGGGCCGTGGGTTCGACGGTTCCACTGGCCTTCATGTCGCCGCACCGCTAGGGCCCAATCGGTCGAAAGGCCTCCCGAGAGCCCACATTTCGACGGATCTGCGGCCCAGACCTGCACATTTGGGCGTTCTTGCCACCGGGATCGGGCATCGCGGGGTGTAACGTCGCAAGCGTCTCACCTTGGGTCCAAGCGCCACCGCTGACGGCGGCTAGAACGGTCGAGCAGTGGCAGCCAGGCCCCAGGCCGGTTCTTCGGGACCTTGGCACCTTCTTCAGGTGGAGACCGGCGTGCACGCGAACGGTCGGGCCGGTTCCGTCCTCATGTTGCCGGCCCCCCGGGCTGCGTTCCGCCACGCCTTTCCGATCGTGGTCGAGGCCGTCCTCGGCCCGCTCGCGCTCTTCTATCTCGTGCTCGTCCTGGCCGGGTTCCGAGGTGCACTGATCGCAGCACTCAGCTGGTCCTATGTCGCCCTGGGCCGTCGGCTCTTCAAGCACGAGCGGGTCTCGATGTTGCTGCTTCTCGGCACCATCTTGATCACGGCGCGCACGGTCATCGCGTTCGTGACCGGGAGTTCCTTCGTGTACTTCGCCCAACCAACTGCAGGAACCTTTCTGATATCGCTCGTCCTATTCGGTTCGGCGATCATCGGCCGGCCGTTCACCCAGCGCTTTGCTCATGACTTCTGCCCCATGGACCCAGCGATCATGCGCCGACCGCTCGTGCGGAGGTTCTTCATCCGCATCTCGTTCCTGTGGGCGACCGTTCTCATGGTCAATGCGGGGCTCGTGTTCTGGCTTCTCATCTCTTCGTCGCTGCGCTCGTTCGTGCTAGAACGCTCCGCGGTGACCTACGGGCTCACAGCTGTCGCCATCTTCTTTTCGGTCACGCGATTCGTCGCGACGATGCGCCGCGACGACATCCGGGTCGAGTGGGCCAGCAGCAAGGCCCTGGTGGCTCCCTAGCTCATCGGTCGTTGCGATCGCGTAGCGACGAACGTCGCGAGGGTCGGCAACGGGTTGCCGCAGCCCTCAGCTCGTGAAGGACTGCAACTCGGACCACAGGTCGCGAATCGCCCAGGTGACCGTCTCGTTGACGGCGCGTTCGCACCATCCGATCGACTCCAGTCCGTGAGCGAGATCGAGGAGTGGACCCTCGCCGTTTTCGCGCAGAGCCTCTTCGACCACCGGTATCAGTCCGAGACCAAAGCGGGAGATGAGCGTGCCAAAGACCCCGATCCCGTCCCGGCGCGGACCCTCCGATGCAATGACGCCCCACCGGGCGATCCAAGGCGATATCGAGGTGAGGTCGTCGCAGCCGTACCAAAGACGGTCCGATCCCGCGATTCGCACGGCTTCGATTGACCGGCACCACCGGATCGCAGCCGAACACTGGAGGCATGGTTGCAGCGTGGTTGTGAGGACAGCCCGTCGATTGACCGGAAAGGGACCTGGGCAAGCACGTTCGTCTCGGCATGGGCGAGGCTCGCTCCGAACACCTGCCCGGCTGGCGCTTCCCGATCGGCGACCCGGTTCCTGGCCCGGTAGACCGCGTTCCCGCGGGCATCACAGGCCACCCCTCCGACGGCGATGTTGCCCGTCCGGAATGCGTCCCACGCCTCCTCGAACGCGACCTGCCAACCCTCATCGAGGTCGCTCCAGCTGAACCCGGTGGCCATGCGGGCCAACGATGCCGTCAAGCGGTGCGACATTCCCAGCCGATGCATCGTTGGGTCCACTCGGCGGCCGTGACCCAACTCGGGGGCGAGGAACTCCTCCCCTAGGTTGGGGCGGTGCCACACCTCATCGGAAGCCCGTCGCCGGGCCGATGATCGGAGAAGGGACGATCCCGCCAGGCGGCGACCCGTCGTCGTCGGTCCGTCGGGCCGCCCGCTGGCTCTTTGTGAACCGCCGAACCGGCGGGATCACGGTCGCACAGTGGCCGAACGTCCCGCTGTGGATCTATCTCGGCTTGACCCTGGCCGAGCGGGCCGGGCGTCCCACGGGGACCGTCCAGACGGCGCTGCGAGTGCTGGCCGACGTCTCGCTCCTCCTCTGGGCACTCGACGAGCTCGCCCGCGGGGTCAATCCATTCCGAAGGATCCTGGGCTCGGCGGTGCTGCTCGCAACGGTCGGCAGCGTCACCGTGTGGGGGCACTGGCCGTGATCCGAAGCCGGATGTCCATGCCGGGGATCCCCATCCGAGGTGGTCGTCGTCGCGTGTAATAAACCTTGAACGACGGGTCCGGCCGATATCGGCCCGCTCTGGGTGGTCGGGCGCGACGATCGGAGATGAACGTGAGCGGGACCTTGGGATACGCGACGGTCCTCGGCGTCATCCACCTGGCGACGACCTGTGAGACCGACTCTGCCGGCCAAACCGTTTGCGTCGGCGGGGCCAGCTTCTTCGCCGGACTCGGCATCCTGCTCTTCGTCTACATCGCCATCGCCGTCCTCGGGATCGTCGCGGCGGTCAAGGTCGTGTCCAAGGCGGGTTACTCGGGTTGGTGGGTCCTGATCTCTTTCGTCCCCCTCGTCGGCTCGGTCTTCATCCTCATCTTCGCCTTCTCGACGTGGCCGGTAACCCGGGAGGTGGAGATGTTGCGGGCCCAGGTCGGCGCTCGGGCCGGGTACGTCCGATCGGGCTCCGGTGGCGGATACGACTACCAGGCCCAGGCATCGGGGTCCACGCCACAGAGCGCTCCGAGGGAAGCTGCCGCAGAGGACGCTCCGATGCCATCGTTCCATCAGTTCGTGGGGGGAGAGGTCGTGGCGACCCACTCGGTGGAGGAGGCGGCGGCGAGATCCGCGCGCGGGGGGGCTCGGCCACCGGCCGGTTGGTTCCCATCGCCCGATGGCCCACCCGGTCGGCTGCGGTACTGGGACGGAGCCGCCTGGACCGACCACTACAGCTAGCGACAACGCGCTTGATCGAGTCCGAAGCACACGCGTCACGACCCGGTTCAGACGTGGCCGCTCCCCCTCCGACGGACAGAGCTCGAAAGACGATGTCGGGGAGCCAGTTATTGGACCGGCCCCTGTCGCGTTGGTGGTGCGTCCTCGGCTGGCTGGCCGCGACCGGCGTGTTCGTCGGGTTGACACAACAGCTGGGAGGCCTCAGCCGGGGCGACGCCGTCGAGTCCGCGTACTCGACGTGGGCCGTCGCCCACGGCTCTTCATGTCTCTACCCGACCGGAGTCGCCCACGGGCACCCGCTGGTCGCCCCGCTCTACCCGCTGATCTCGGGCGCGCTGTCCTGGTTGGCACAGATCGGACATGGCGTCGCATTTCCGTCGCAGAGCGCGCTCGGACCCCATTGCTCGGCGACGGTCACGGCGCTGTCGAGGTGGTCGAGCCGCGCCGGCGCGCTCACCTCCACGGTCGAACTCGGCTACTTCGCCTGGGTGGCCACGATGGCGGGGCTGATCGCCCTGTTGCGGGCGTCGGGGCGGGGGCGATGCGGTTGGGAGCCCGCAACACTCATCGCCGCGGCCTGCATCCCACCGGTGTTCATGTCGGTGCAGACCTCGTTCCACCCCGAGGGCTTCCTCGCCATGGGTCTGGTTCTCGGGGGCCTGGCATGTGTCAGGCGAGGGCGGTGGGTCTGGGCCGGCTTGTTGTGTGGTCTGGCCGTGACCTCCCAGCAGTTCGCGTTGCTGGCGGTTGCCCCCTTGCTGGTGGTGGCTCCAGCCAACCGACGGCTTCGATTCGCCGGAGCCGCCGTCGGCGCGGCGGCGATCGTCGCCATCCCACTCATTGCGCTCACCTCGGGCCGAGCGATCGGGGGACTGACCGGCTCGGGTCTTACCCTGTCGACCGGAGACACCCTGTTGTCGGACCTCCACTTCCACGGGACGGCATTGCTCGTCCTGTCACGCCTACTGCCGATCGTCTGCGCCCTTGCACTGGCGTGGTGGGCCGAACGGCGATTCGGGGGGATCGCCAACGACCCGGTGCTGCTGGTGTCGCTCGTCGCCACGTCGCTCGCGTTGCGCCTCGTCTTCGAGGTGAACCTGTTCGGCTACTACTTCATGGCCGTGGCCGTGCTCGTGGTGGCGCTCGACGTCATCCGGCGTCGGTTCCGTCCCTATGTCGTGATGTGGCTGGCGCTGGTGACCCTGGTTTTCCCGCCGCTGCCCTTGGGAAACGACGTCTTTACGACGGGGCTCCCGGCGTGGCTGTGGCAGGTCGTGCTGGTCGGTGCCGCTCTCGGGCTGGCTGCTTCTCCCCTGCTGTCGAGGACCGGCTCGGAACGAGCGTCAACGACCGGGTAACGCTCGGCTCAGCTCGCCGGACCGGGCGGGGGCTGCGCAAGACCACCGAGTCCGACCGATCGATCGATACGCTCCTGGTGAATGAGCGGTCTTTGGGACGCCTTTGTCGGGAACGAAGGCCGCGGAGCCGATAAGTGGACCCACTACTTCCCGGCCTACGAGCGCCACTTCTCCCGGTACGTCGGTCGGCCGGTGGTGATGGTGGAGATCGGCGTGGGTGAAGGCGGTTCGCTGCAACTGTGGAAGGGCCAATTCGGCCCATCTGCCCGGATGGTCGGGCTCGACATCCTCGACAAGTCAGGGTTCGAAGAGGACCAGATCGCCATCCGGGTTGGTGACCAGGCCGACTATGGCGTCTTGCAGGGACTCCTTGATGAGTTCGGCCCCCCTGACATCATCCTTGACGACGGGTGGTGGGCTGACAGGGAGCACTAACCCGACGTGACGGGCATTCGGGCGAGCACGACCGGCCGGCCGTCCGGATCCGCCACAAGCACAAACCTTCCCCAGGTCGCTTCTTGGGTTGGCCAAAAGAACGGGGACTCCGCGCCGGCCCGCCTCGGCCTCCCAGGCATCGGGATCGCTCACTACGAACCGGAGGGACGCGGCTCCGGCTTCCGAACCAGCCGGAAATATGCCGCGTTCGTCGTGGCCGCGATCACTGCAGTGCAGGACGAGGGCGCGTCCGCTGGGGTCCCCGACAACAACGATGATCTCGTCCTCGAACAGGAGCGGAAGTCCGAGCACATCGATGTAGAACCCCTTCGCATCGGCCAGGCTCGAAACGAACAGGACCAAGCTGTCAAACCCCTCGACGCGCATCGGGTCGATGTTATGAATCCATCAGGGCTGGTCGACCGACTCCGGGGCCGATCGCCCAACCGGCCCGCGTAGAGTCCCGTCGTGCGGGTGACCCTGCCTGACGGCACCGAAATCCTGGCTCAGGGTCGGCTCGACCTTGTGCCCTCCGATCGACCACGAGAACCCGACTTCGCCCTTTATCTGGACGGCCGCTGGGACGACGACCCGACGGTCACCTGGGGCCATATCGAGTCGTCGGTTGGCCGGACTTCGGACTACCCGACGACGAGAGGGGGCTGTTTGCGGCCGTCGCCGACCTCTACCGACGCGCCCGAGCCGGTGAACTGGTCGAAGTTGCCTGCTACGGCGGCATCGGTCGAACGGGAACGGGGCTCGGATGCTTGGCCGTGCTCGCGGGTGTTCCTCCCGCGGGCGTGGTGGTCTGGGTCAGAGAGCACTATCACCCGTCGGCAATAGAGACGGCAGAACAAGAACGCCTGATCGACCGGTTTGCGGCCGAGGCGTAAGGCACAAGGTCCGAGAAGATCGTTGCTACTCGGTGCTCGGTCTTTGACTGGTCCGCTTGCGGTTTGGCATCCTTGGTTCGGCATTCATCCAGAGGATCTGAGGGACCTGGCCCTATGACGATCCGGCAACCTGCCCTTCGGCAAGGTGCCAATGCCAGGAACGATGAGGAGAAACCCATGCGTCCGCAGTTCGACGTTCCTGTCCTTCAAGGCACGCGTGTGCGGTTGGAACCGCTCTCGATGGCCCACGCAGCCGACCTTGCTCTGGCGGCCGAAGAGGATCGAAGTACCTACGGCTTCACTTGGGTCCCCCGTGGGTCCGAGATCGAGGAGTACCTGCGCACCCAGTTCCAGCGCGCCCAAGAAGGTGAGCTCATCCCTTTTGCCCAGATCCGGTTGAGCGATGAGCGGGCGGTCGGAAGCACCGCGTACTGGGATCTTCGTGCTTGGCCCGGTCGGTCGCAAACCTGTGCCGTCGAGATCGGTTGGACCTGGCTCTCGGCCTCGGCGCAGAACACGGGAATCAATGTGGAGGCAAAGCTCCTTCTCTTCACCCATGCGTTTGAAGCTTTGGGAGTCGCTCGGGTCGACCTCAAGACTGATGCTCGTAACGAGCGTTCTCGTCGCGCAATTGAGAGGCTGGGCGCTCACTTCGAGGGGGTCCTGAGGTGCTGGTCGGCATCATGGGCTCCGGGTGAAGAGGGTCAACTCCGCGACTCGGCCATGTATTCGGTGGTGGCTTCGGAGTGGCCGGTCACGGCAGCCATTCTGCGCAGGCGGCTTGGCGTGTGATGGCGTCGCAGTTGCCAGAGATGCTCCGGGTGAGCGTTGCGCACGTGGAGCCACGAAGCGGGTGGTCTTTGAGCGGTCGGGGGCGCGCCAGCGCGCCGGCTAAAGAAGTGGGCCGTCGAGGAATCGAGTCTCTGACCCCGTGCGCGTCAGTTTCGCCCTGTTTCTCCTAGTAGCCGGCTCGCGCACCCGACCAGCTTGCGTTCAGCACAGGCACGGAGCTCTCGGCCGACACGGGGCCATAGCTCCCCGCGGTCGTTGCAGAATCACACCCGGGGGGTATAGCTTTCCGCGTCAGAGCCAGCTCTCACGAAGAGCTAGCGATCGATGCAGCACGAAGGCCGTCGCTCAGACAATTGGTGATGTACTACAGCGCGCTAAGAAAATCGGAGCTGGGATGGCGGGGGTATCGACGGTTGGCCTTGAGTGTCCTGTTCGAGAGGCTCATCTGAACGGGCCCTGCATCAGCATCGGTCGCCTACGCACGTCGACGGACCCGGCGACTCGTCGGCTCGACCTTTCATGGCCGTTGTGTGACGGGCTTATGCCGCCAATGAGGTTGCCGCAACTGCAGCTCGGATCGAGGACCGATGATACGGTCCCAAATGACCCAATGATCATTCGTCGGTTCGAATCACCCACGCACGAGGACGGACGATGATCGCCACACCGGCACTGCTAGCGACGGCCGTGAACCTCGACGGGCCCGGTCGTTACCTCCACTGGTCGATCTTCACGGTGTCGGTCGCCAACCTGGTCCTGATCGCGGTGATGGTCGCGATCTTCGGCGCAGCCCTGATCATTCCGTTCCCAGGACATGCCCGTAAGCGTGGGGCGCCCGAGCAGGTCCGTGAAGATGGGTCAGGCGGGTCCGAAAAGGCGTCATCTTCGGCGTCCGACATGGGCGACGACGTCGACGCCGCGATGTGGACCGCACGGCTACGACGCATGGTTTTGCGGCGGCTCCCGCCGGGCAAGTTGCTTCCCGATCGGCAGCCGGCCTACGTCGCTTCGTGGATCTATGTGTTCGGTGTAGCCACCCTCGCCACACTCGGGCTGGTGATCGTCTCCGGGGTCGCCATTGCCGTGGGAGGTCCGGATTGGTGGCACACCAACCCGGTCGGGCACTTCTTCAACAGCCTCCACTTGTGGAGTGTCGAAGCCTTCATGGCTTTCTTGGTCATCCACCTGTGGGGAAAGTTCTGGATGGCCGCATGGCGAGGTCGGCGGTCCATTACCTGGATCACCGGTGTGGTGGCGTTTGTTGCGTCGATCGTGGAGTGCTTCACCGGGTACGTGTCGCAGCAAAACTTCGACTCACAATGGATCTCCACGAGCGGCAAGGACGCGTTCAACGCAGTCGGCGTCGGCTCCTTCTTCAACATCTTGAACTTCGGCCAGATGCTGATGTGGCACATCGTGCTGATTCCGCTCGTGCTCGTCGCCTTGGTCGGCGCACACGTGCTGGCAGTACGGGTGCGCGGCGTCGTCCGCCCATTGCCCGTCCGTCGCGTTCGTGGTCGCGACGCGCTTCGGGCCGCGTACGCGGTTGACCGGGGCGAGTGGCGAGGCCCGACACGCCGCTATGACATATTGAAGGAAGCCACGGTTGCCACCGTGGTCGCCGTCGTCCTCGTCGTCTCCCTCGCTGGGCTCTTGTCGTCTCCCGACGACCCGCCCATCACCATCGCCACCTGGGCCAAAGTCGCGCCGGCAGACTTCGTGGCCACCGTCGCCAGCGAGCTCGCCGGGACCAGCGAGACCGCCACCTACGGTCCGCCCTATAACAGCGCCAGCGGCAGCGCCCAGCGCCTTCTCTTTTCCCCAGCGACCATCGTCGGGGTGCGCAACCCAATCAACGCGGCGCGGACCTTTGTCCTGTCGCCCTTGGAGAAGGTCGCGCCAACCAATCCAACCCTCAGCGCGGCGCTCGATCGTTACAACAATGCCTCCAGCGCGACCCAGACCTCCTGGAACAACGCCTACGCCAAGGCCGTGACCAAGGTCAGTTTCCGCAATGGCGTTGCCGTGGTGCCGGCGGCCGCCGACGGGCCGATACCGAAGCTGGTCGGCACGGAGCTGACGCTCGCCCGCAGTGGGGCCCTCGACGCCGATCTCATCGCCAATCAAGGCTTCTATGGCAGCGACTTCACCAAGCCACTCCTGTTTCTTGAGGACGGCCAGTACTTCTCCAATGAGGCCACGGCCGACCACCTAACCGGCTCCCAGTGGGGGGTCATGAACGAGACGGGCAGCTACCCCGGCCAACCGTGGCTGTGGCTTTACACCCTGTGGTATCAGGTGCCGGGCTTCGACAACTCGGCGAATGTCGACCTCATCGCCATCTACATGACGGGGGCGGCCACCATCCTTCTGCTCGCCGTCCCCTTCATCCCGGGCCTACGGGACATCCCCCGCTTGATTCCCGTTCACCGGCTCGTATGGCGAAACTGGAACAGAACAGAGGCCGCCAAGGTCCCGCCGCCCGCCCCTCCGGACCCCGACACGACCACTTCGACCGACGCCGGCGTTGGAAGCTAGGAGGGAGGAGCTCCCTGCTCGGCCGCCCGCAGTTTCTTCGCCATTGACTGCAACAACTTCCAGCCGATCGCACCGTTCTCCTGCACCAGCGGACCGAAGTCCCAGAAGGTCAGTCCGTAGCAGTCGAGTTCGCTCGTGGCGGTGATCGTCGCCGAGCGAGTCCCCTCGTCGATGAGCGCAATCTCGCCGAAATAGTCTCCCGGTCCGAGCGTCCTGCGCGGCGCGCCACCAACGGAAACGGTGGCCTCCCCGGAGACGATCAGGAAGAACGCGGCACCGCCCGAGCCCTCTCTCACGACCGTTTCGCCCTCGGCGAAGTGGCGCTCCTTGAACAGCCGCGCAATCTGCTCGACCTCGTGGCGGTCCAGATCGGCGAAGAGCGGGACCCGTTGGACGGCTTCGATCGGAGCGCCTGGCATCAGCGCTGTCCTAGATCCCCACCCGGGTGACCGCCCGGCACTGCAACAGATACAAGGTCCCGTTGGCAAACGCCCATTCAATGTCCCGGGCGGGGCCGTACACCTCCTCGCAGCGGAGCGCGAGCCCGTGCAGCTCCGCCAGCTGATCATCTTCGAGGCAGAGCTGCTCGACGAGGTTGGGGGCGACCTCCTCTTCGACCGTGCCTCCGGCGGCGACGGAGCGGATGGCGCGCTTCTTGCGTCCGGCCTTGCGCTCGAGCACCCGAGCCGAGCGGTCGATCCGGTAGTAGTCCGGGATGACGAGGCCGGCAACCACCGCTTCTCCAAGGCCCCAGCTGGCCTCGATCACGCACTCGTCGGCCCCAGTCATCGGATTTAGCGTGAACATCACCCCGGCGACGTCCGAGTCGAGCAGTGTCTGAACAACCACCCCGACACTCGGTCGGGCGAACAGGCCGACGCGCTGTCGATAGGTGATGGCCGAATCCGAGTTCGCCGACCACCAGATCTCGCGAACCGCCGAGCTCACCTCAGCGGAGGACGGGACGTTGAGCAACGTGAGATGTTGGCCGGCGAAGCTGGCTTCGGCACCGTCTTCATCGACTGCCGATGAGCGGACCGCGAGTGGCCGGTTCAACGGCTGGACGGACTTCAAGACCCGCTCGATGGCTCGCTCGTCGCCGGAGGCAACGGCCTCAACGATCGCTCCGGAGAGTGCGACGCCGGGAGGAACCGAGAGCCCCTTTCTCTCAGCGTCGCCCAATCCGACCGCCTTCGAACCGAAGATCGCGGTGTCGGTCGCCTTCGAGAGGGGGACGACGTCTTTCACCCCAGCACTGCCACTTCGCCGACGTTTCCGTCGACCCGTACCCGCGTCCCGTCGGCAATGCGTTCTGTCGCATCACGGGTCCCGACGACGCCTGGGATGCCGTACTCACGCGCAACGATCGCCGAATGGGAGAGGAGGCCTCCATTGTCGGTCACGATGGCTCCGAGGAGCGGCAAGAGGATGTTGAAGGCCTCCGTCGTGGCTTCCGTCACGAGGACGTCACCTTGAACGATCCGGTCGAACTCGGAGGGCCCAGAGACGCGTCGCGCCGGTCCTTCGTAGACGCCTCGGCTCGCCGCCAACCCGCGCAGAAGATCCTCATCGTGCTGCGCCTCGGAACTCCCGAACACCGAGCCCAGCGCGATGCCGGTGGCAAGCATCAGGCGCGCCATGGTGGGTGGGAGCCCGGAGGGGTCTGGCGGAGGAGGGGCAGGCGGTCCGATGACCGCCGGGGCGTCCTTGGCGCTATGGGCGGCGCGGTATGCGAGCCGCGCCGCCAGCTCGTCTGCGGACGGGCCCCTCGACCCCGAAACCAGCGAACACATCTCCTCGAAGCCGGCGTCAACGAGATGAACGGCGGCGTGGATGCGGCCGCTGCTCTGCAGGCGCCGCCCGCCGGCGAGCACGGCCCGCCGCATCAGTCCTGATGCCCAGATGTCGCTGTAGATGCCGCGCTCGTCTCGGAGGCGATAGGTCAGCCGAGCCTCGCCGAGCAGCTCGTCAAACTCGCTGCGGTGCTCTTCGGGGACCCGGTTGCGGACATCGGCGGTCCGGTCCTCAACCTCGGCGGTCCCGGCGTCTCTGCCGGTCACGGCCACCCGTATTGCCCGGATCAAGACATCGGGCAACTCGAGCGCGGACGGCTCCGAGATGTCGAAGCCGTCGAGGGGCCGGTATCCCACCAGGTCGAGATAGCCCGCCACCGCCGATCCCGCTTCGCCCCCGAGGGTGCGCAACGCTTCGAGCGCCTGGCCGGCGTCGTCCTCAGACGACTGGAGCAGCTCTCGAGCAGCGGAGTCCTGGTCAATCGTCGTGATCAGCCGCTCGAGCTCGTCGGACCCACCCGCTGAGACCGATGCCGAGCCGCGCATGAGACCGAGCAGCTCGGCCGGCGGGAGCCCGGTCCAGCCCCCGACATGGGCCAGGAAATCCCCGGTGGGGAGCATGGCCGCGGCGGTAAAGCGCATGTGCTGCGTCAGCATCGCCGCGTGGTGGTCGCGGCACCGGGTGAGATAGGCGACCAAGGCCTCGTCGGAGAGCCCGTCGGGATCGATCGCCTGGATCTCCCGGTGTGTCGCGATCGAGGTCGGTTTGCAAACCTCGTCCCACTCCCGAAGCTGTTCGCGCCAGAGCTTTCCTTGGAACACCTCTTCGGCTCGCTGGAAGCGTTGAGGGAGCTCTTCCTCGGCCACCGGCTGCATCGTGTGGTAACAGAAGCCGTTCACATACGCCATCTCGAGGCTGCCGAGGAGCATCCCGTAAAACCGCGCGAACTCGCGGGTGCCTCGTCCGGACGCCTCGGGATGGATCTCGGTCCAGTAGCGGGTCACAGGCCGGGGAAAGTGCACTGGGTCGAGTTCCCAGGTCCCGGGGCCAGGGGCCTCGAAACGAAGCTCTTCAGCCTTTTCTGAACCGGTCATGTATGAGCCCCTTCCGAGCTTCGGCGCCCTGGCGTCGAAGCCGGATTATGTGCCCATCACGCTCAGACCGCAAACACTGGGTCTGGAGAGTCTTCTCGGACAACTCGAAACGTGAGAGAACCTTGTGTTTGAGGCTCGAACTGGAACCCGTGCGTTGGGTGAGCTCTGTGGCGTAATCGAGCCTCAACGGCCTCTGAGTGCTACCACGACCTCCGAAGACCGGCTGACCTCCTAGGGCGGGAAGACCCGATGGGCAACACTGCTCAGCCCGCTCCCGGACTGCCGGACAGCTGCTACGCACCCAGTAAGCAGGTTTGATTTAGCGGATCCGGTCTGGCCATGACCGACATGGAGTTTGAACACGACGTCGAGAGCAACCGACACTCCACACCTACCGGTCGTGCAACTCTCGTGGCCAGTTTCGAAGACTGGCCGAGCTTATGCAATGGTCGGCCTCGGCGACTACTCGGCGCCGACGACCTTGAAGTCCTGGTTGACGAAGACGTGGTGGGGCCAGTTGACGCCGATGTTGTGGACCTCGTACTCGCCATTGCTCAGCTTCACAACACGGTCGACAATTCCCCCTGGATAGGCCGCCAGCGCCGCTTCCGTCGCCTTATTCGCTGTCGTTCCGTTCTCGATCGTCCCCGACCCCTGGCTGTAACTCGCGGGGACCTGACCGACCTGCTTTGACGTGGTCGGTGCACCCTTCTGGAAGGGGATCACCGTTGCCGCCGTGGAAATCGCAGATCCGCTGCCAGTCGTTTGCACGATGACCTGCGTGGCCTTGATGGTGTTTGAACTGACGGTCCCGAGTACGAGGGCGCGTTCGCCCTTGGTAATGGCGCTCTTCGAGGTCGAGCTTGACGCCTGGTCGATGGTGACCTTCTGACCTGCTGACGTCGTCAGGGTGAAACTGGACTTGGACACGCTTCCGACCGTGCCGGGTGATCCCCCTGCGGCCGGTCCAGACCGAGCATTGGATCCGGATCCAAGCTTCGCTGCTGATGCCGAGGTCGACGTGGCGAGACCGATGGATAGTCCGATCACCGGACACATCACGGCCGCGGCCATCATCCGTCCAATCTTTCTGTTCGACAGCAATCGCCGCACCCTTGGCTGGCGTGCCTTTTTGGCGGTGGTCACCGAGGGCGACCAGTCTGGCGAAGGGGCAGGCCGCAGATTGGTGGTGGTGGCACCTGAATTCTCAGCACACGCCGGCGCTGACGTCGCGCTCGAACCTGGACGAGCGGGAAGGGTCTTGGGGGGGCTTGCTGATTCGTAATCGTTCATGATGGCGCTCCTTATTCACGCTGCTACTTCCAGAGTGCCAGCCGTTTGTGTGAGCCCCATGTACGCCACCTGTGATGGGCGTAAGAACGCTCCGAACCCTCCCCTGTCTCCGATTGCCCGGAGGCTCGTCGGGGCGCTACGAGTTCAACGATCGGGTCACCGCAGCTTGCGCGAGGGGGAACGAGTCGCCTTTGACGTGGCTGAAGGTCGACGGGAGAAGTTCCGTCGAGCAGAACGCGTCCGACAGCGCCCTGATTGGAACTTGCCCGCACGGGCGTCCCTCGGTCTTAAGCGAGCTAAATGCTTGGATCTGATCGCACCTCAAACGCGTCGGCCCAAATGGATCCCCGACGTCGCGCATAGTCGACGCTGGATGGCATCAACCGAGCAATCAGTCCTGGTCAGAGCGTGGGCCGTACAGGACTTGAACCTGTGACCCATTGCGTGTCATGCGACGGCAGTTTGTAACTCGATGTGAGTGGATAGCAATGAATGGCAGGTCAGGCCCGGTCCGATAGCAATCGGTGTAAGTGGGTGACAACCGGTGGCAATCGATGAATGGCTCCCTACATTGCTCCCCAACACCACCCGCCTTCCCTGGAGTGACGATCGAGTCCGCTTGCTAATGGCTGATGTGAGAAGCAAGAAGGATCATGTCGAATAGGGCGAACAGCGTCGTCGCGGTCATCAAGCAGAAGCCCATCCGCGCCGCGAACGAACGGCCAGAGTTCCCCGCGCGTACTGTGGTCCGCCGTACCCCAGGGTAGCCACTCTGTGGTCGGGAGACGGGCGCCCCACCCCCGGGGTGGTGCTGAACGAATCTCCAATCAGATGGGGAGCTCACTGCAATTTGGCTGGCTGGATGTTTTCCGAACCTGGCGGGCTGACGAAATCTCGTCGAGTGTCGGATGCGTGGGCATCCCGTCCGGCGGAGATCCCTCGGTCCAAGAAGAACAGCGCGTGGCGAGCGATCACCAAGAGCGCGAGCGCAACCGCGATGAACCAGTCGATCTTGTCCAGCCGACGACCGAGCTCGATCTCGAAACTGATGGCGATGAGAGCGGCCAGAACGGTCAGATAAGGGACGATCAGTGATGTGAGGGGAGATGTGCCGAGGTCGTCGTCGAAAGTCGTGCGTGCCTGCGCCGGACGGTCGGTGAAGTACGCACCGAGCGCAAGGCACAGGTAGCCGATCACCCAACCGACGTCCACCGGATTGCCAGTGGTGTAGTGGCTGCCCTCGACGAGATAGGTGTATGTGCTGTCAGAGAGCGCCAGCGCAATCAAACCCAAAAGGACAAACGACAGCGCCAACCGATGCCCTGGGGCGATTGTCCGCATCACCCGGATAATCAAGAACAAGATGACCACGTCTCCGAACGGATAGGCGACCGCGACGACACCCCCTAGCGTGGAGAGATCCGAGGAATGCCATAACGGGCCGAGCACCAGTGACCAGCTGAGATATAACAGGGCCGTTGCCACCATCAAACCGTCAAGGGTCGACCCGGTCTGCTTGTCCCGGCCGTCGCGGATGGCCGGATGGCTGAGGAGCGCGGCGGCAGCCAGCGGAATCGCCGAGAGGTAGCCAACGTCGGCCCACGACGGCACCGGGACCGCCACTCGAAGCACCAAGCCGTAAACGGCCCAGAGCACCTCGGCCAAGGTCCAAGCCCCACAGGCTGACCCCATAAGGGCCCAAAAGAGCTTAAGCCGTCCGACCTGGCGAAGGCTGGCTCGGATGCAAAGCGCGGTGGCGATGAGTGCCGCCAGCGCGGTGGCAATGTCGTCGAAATAGAGGGTCGCCGTGCCCCCGCCAACCCGAAGACCGATCCAGGCCGAGAAACTCCCGCTGGCCAAAACGACGAGCAAGACCGGAGCAACGGTCCGAAGGGGACTTCGCGAGTGATCGGCCGAGGGCCTGGCAACCCATCGGGTGTCCGTGGTCACCTGCTGGTTGGCTGTCATTTCATCCCCTGCCTGGGAAAGCCCAGACCAGACAACGCTACGGCTCGAACCATCCGGAAACAGGGATGCAAATGAACACCGAATGAAAAAACGCTTCAACCGTCGACGTGCCTTCCAGCCACGCCGCCGGGATGCCGCTTCTGCGTCACGACGGCTCAGACTCGCACCATCCACCCTCGACGACTTGGTTCCCGATGTCGAGATGGCTACCTTGCGAACATTTGCTCAGATTTCTCGGTTCCTCGCGCACGACACACTTCCACCTCCGACCCCCGACGGCTCCCGGCTCGGCGCCCTCCGGGCCCTCGCCGCTCGCCTGATCACCCCCGCCGTGCCGGTTGACCACGAACCGGGGTGCCGTCTGGCCCTTCCCCTGGTGAGAGCGTGGGCCGTAGAGGACTCGAACCTCTGACCCTTTGCGCGTAATGCGACGTCGGTTTGCAACTCGGCGTAAGTGGATGGTAATGGATGCCAAGTCCACCACCCGTTCGATGGAACTCGGTGTTAGCCATTGATAGCCGGTGGCAGTCGGTGAATGACTCCCTACATTGCTCCCCTCGCAGCACGGATTGCCCGGCGGCTGATGATGCCAACCTGGTGGTCCAGATTTTGGCAAGCCAGATCTCAGTGGTCACCGCCTCCCGTATCGAAACATGAAATGAGGGGTCGCTCATCGACCAGATCCACGCGCTAACGGTGCGCTCGTCTACCGCTTGATGAGCGTCGCACTGGCGCGGTCGACGGGAGATTGCTCACCGTGCCCAGGGAGCGCGCTCTGTACCCACTGGCGCTACCGATGGCCAGTCCTGACGTGGTCGCGTCGCAGGACGCCTTCCCGGTAACGTCGGTGACACCGGGCTCACAAGATTTGCCAGTGGGGAACGTCAAGCGAGTGGATCTCCGGCCGGTCGGCGTGCCCCCGACGCATCCCGAGGAACATCCCCATATTCGCGGTATACGTGACGAACGTGCTCCCTGCCGAGAACAGGAGCTCAGCGTCAGCGAGCAGCGTGACGACGTCGTCGGAGATTTTTGCTCGTGCTTGCGAGTCGAACCGCAGTTGGTCATGGCCCCGAGCGTCCGCGTCGCAGAGCGTGTACACAGTCCACTCCGGAAATCCGGCTCGTGCCTCGCGCACCGCACCGTAGTCGTCCGTCGCGATGACGGCTGAGCGCACACGGGTGTGCTCCTCGGCCGATCGGAAGTAGTCCTCGGTTGCCACCTGTGGCGTCTCACGGATCTTGTCGCCCCGCCGGATATGAAAGCCGACGTACTCATTGGGGAGCTCAAGGCGTGCGATCTTTGTCTCGACCTTTTGCTGCACCGAGGGCTGCAGTTCCCAGATGTGCTCGAGCACGACCGACGCCGCATGCAGCACGTCGCCCTGGATCCCGAGAGCCGGGATGTCGAACGTCGTTCGTGCAAACTCGCCGCTACGGAAGTCATCGAACAGATCTTGGGTGAAATACTCGATGCCATTCGCGACCTTTATCTGCTCGGCCACCGACTTTTCCTCGGGCCGCAAGACCCACGGCCGGTTGTTGAACCGGTCATACCAGTTGTCCTCCAGTGGGAAGTACGGCAGGAAGTAGTCAGTGAAGCCCCGGTGGACGGCGAAATTCGCGCCGGCAGACGCCAGGCGAAACTGGATCCGGTGGTGTAGGCAGTACAGCATCGCTAGAATCAAGTTGTTGTACTCGGAGAAGAAGCCGGCCCCCGAAGCACCGACGCGATACACGCAGATCCGTTGAAACGACCGGTTGATGTCCCGGTAACGGGCCAGCCAGCTCATGCGGATAGCTATTCGAGCACACGGAGTCAACCGGCTTGACCGTGACGGCAGCAAGTCCCCTTGCGTGTCATCCGATCAGGTCAACTATTAAACCTAGTGAAGACGTGGGCCGTACAGGACTTGAACCTGTGACCCCTTGCGTGTCATGCAAGTGCGCTACCAGACTGCGCTAACGGCCCCGAAGGCGGCCAAGCCTACCCCTGTGCCCACTCGGGACTGGCCGATCAACTGGTCGTGTCGGCGGCCGGCTCACGCTTCTCGGCCGGTTCGGTGTCGCTGGCCTCTTGAGAGTCGGCGACGTCGCCGGCGTGGTGGATCCCGCGGCGCAGGCCGATCACCGCAGCCAGGAACCCGACGATCATGACGGCGGACATGGAGAACAACACGGCGCGCATGCCGTAGGCGATCGAGTCGTGCACCACCTGGAGCGCTTGGGCGCTGTTGTGCCCCGATGTGCTCCCGAACTGGCTCCTTGACGCCGCAGAGGCGATTTGTGTGGCCGTGGCCCGTGGGACCCCGTGACTCACGAGATCCGTCGTAAATCGCCTCGCGATCATCGAGGTGAACAGTGTCCCGAGGGCGGCGAGCCCGAGGCTCCCGCCGAAGTTCCTGGTCGTCTGGGTTACTCCGGTCGCCTCGCCATAGGAGAGGCGACCGGCCTGGTTGAGCGCATCGGTGTTGGCGGGGCCGACCATCAAGCCGAGTCCGAAGCCCGACAGGAGCACGAAATACCACTGGGTCCCGAGGTGCAGTTGGGTGACCCGGCTCGCCCACTGCGCGAACCCGGCCGCGGCCACGGCACAGCCGATGACGACGACCTGCTTCGCCCCCGTGCGGTCGAGCACCCGGCCACCGATCTGGACGCCCGGTGCGAAGCCGAAGAAGAAGAACAACAGATAGAGGCCGGCCTTGTTGGGCCCGAAGGCCAGCGCGCCCTGGGCGTACACGCTGGCGAAGAAGAAGATGGGCAGGAAACAGGCCATCGAGAAGAACAGCACGATGTTCTCGACCAAGAAGGCCCGGATCGCGAACATCCGCACCTGGATGAGCGGCTGGTTGCGCCCGAGCTCGACGAAGGCGAAGACCACCAACAGCGCCACCCCGCTGGCGATGGTGCCGGTCGTCGCCGGATTCCCCCAACCCCAGACCTGGGACTGCTGGAGCCCGAACACGCTGAGCCCCACGCCCAACACCACCAGGACGAGGCCCCGGACGTCCAATGGGGCGGGTCGGGTCTCGGTAGTGGGCTTGGCCTTCGCCATCAGGATCAGGGCGACGATGGCCACCGGCACGTTGACCCAGAAGATCGAACGCCAGGTCCACTGGCTGAGATAGCCGCCGAGGATCGGCCCGATAGAGGTCAGCCCACCTGCGACCCCGAAGAAGAGTGCGATGGCCCGGCCGCGCTCACGCACCTCGAACGAGCTCACGACGATGGCCAACGAGGCCGGGTACATGATCGCGGCGCCGAGGCCCTGGATCACCCGGAAGGTGATGATCCACGCCTCAGCCGCCGAGTTTGCCGGGGTGAGCCCGCACATGACCGAAGCCAACGCGAACACGACGACCCCGATCACGACCATCTTGGCGTGACCGACGGTGTCGGCGAGGCGCCCGCCGAACGCGAAGAACGACGCCAGGGCGAGGAGGTAGGCGTTCACGACCCACTGCACGCCGACCGAGCTGAGATGCAGTTCCCGTTCGATTTTCGGGATCGCGATGGACACGATCGTCTGGTCGATGAAGGTCATCGAGACGGCGAAGATCATCGCCGCCATGACGAGCTTCTTGCTGGTGCTTGGCATCAGGTCCTCACGACGGTCGACGAATGTGGTCCCATAATGCCCGGTCGCACGACCCATCTTGAGCGTGCGCGGTGCTGCCTGATCACGGGTCGGGCCGGCGCCGAAACGATGGCGGCGGGCAGGGTCCACATCGGCGCCCCCGGCTGCTACGCCGCGCCCGCCTCGGCGTTGCGGAGCCGAGCCACGGGCCAGTCGGCCTCGGTCGGGTCGAGCGGTCCGAGGCCGCGAGTGAGGCGCCACTGCTCGTAAGAGGTGACCCACGCGCGGTGATACCCGGCCTGGCCGAGGTGCAGCTCGTGCAACGAGGCTTCGGCCAGTTCGGTGTAGCGCGTGGCCATGGAGAGGAGCACGGCTCCAGCTGCCGCGGCGTCGCAGTCGGCGCTGTGGGCGGTGCCGATGGTCACGCCGTAGTGCTCACACAGGTCGACCAAGGTGCGCCGGCCCTTGCGGTACCGGTCGAGGTGGCGATCCAACACGAGCGCGTCGAGCACCGGCCCGGCCCAGCCCCGTTCGGGCAGCCCCCGCCCGTCGATCGCCCGGCAGAGAACGTCGACCATGGTCAGGTCGTAGTCCAGCTTCACCCCGACGACGGGCACGCCCCGGCGGCTCGCATCGACGAGTGCGGCTGCGACGAGCTCGACGGCCGTGTGGAGGGCCATGCCCTCTCGTCGAGCCCGTTCGGTCGTGATCCCGTGCACGGCGATCGCGCCGAGAGGGATCCGTCGTCCGGGGTTGACGAGGCTGACCGTGCGCTCGGCCACCACTCCCCCGCGGACGCACAGGAGGGCCAGCGATACCGGCACGTCGCTGAACCGGTCGACGCCCGTCGTCTCAAGATCGAAACACAGCAGCTCGCCGTCCGCCCACGGCGGCGACGGGACCCGAAGTGGCCCGACGGAAGGATCGAAAAGGGAGAGCTGCGCCGGGTTGGGCTTCGGGGCCCGCAACCTCACGATCGCCGAGCTTCGCAGCGCCCCTCACCTCGTTGGTGGACCCCGCTCGGCGCGAAGAGACCGTTCATCACGACGACCACGATCATCGACGGGTGTGACAATGCGGATCCTGAGCACGACGGCGTCGCGTCGGGCAACCGGGCGAAACGCTCGGGCGGGAACCCGGATCCCCGAGGTGACATCGAAGACGGCGGCCCACCGGCCCGCACCGCCGGCCGTGCCGGTGCACCAGCGCTGGGCCAGGTGCCGGGGTACCACGAGGTCCGCCGCCACCAGGCGACTCCCCGGAGCCACCAGGCGCCGGACGACCGCCATGGCAACGGCGAAGGGAGGGTTTGCGACGACGCTGAATGCCTGTCTGGGCAGCCTCAGGTCGGCGGCGTCGGCAGCGACGACGCGGACATCGCAATCGGCGAAGCGCCGGCGGAGTGCCCGGACCCTGTCGGGGTGCAACTCGATCGCGATGACCCGCGCACCGACACGCACCAGGGCATCGGACAGGGAACCGTCACCGGCCCCGACATCGAGCACGAGATCACCGGGGGCGACCTCGGAGGCCGCCACCACGCGTTCGGCCCAGCTCCTATCGAGCCGGTGCCACCCCCAACGCCTCGCGTCCGAGGCGTGCACGGAACATCGCCATCATCATCATGTTGGGCCCGATCGTATCGGGCCCAACCGGGTCAGTCCGGCGACGCCGACCGCAGCGCGCTGATGAGCACCCGGGAGGACATCGATGCGACCTCCTCGACGGACCGACCGAAGTCCGACACGAGCTCACGAGTCGTGAACGAGCTGAGGTGGATGGCGAACAGGTCGACCAACCACGACGGCGGTCGGGACCGGTTGCCGGCCAAGCGCCATGCGCCCCGAGACACGGTGTTGATGAAGCGAGTCCGCCCGGCCAGCCGTTCCGCCGCCACCGCCCCAAGCTCGCCGGTCAGGGTGTACCCGAGCGCGGCGAGCTCCCAGTAGGCGCGGCCCATGACGGCGTTGACACGATGGACCTCGCACAAGAGCTCGGGCAGCCAGGTCTCGAGGGTCGCGCCGGGTTCGGGTATCGGGAGCGTGTCGCTGTAGTGGAACAGCTGTGCTCGCAGCGCCGTCGCGATCATGTGGTCGCGGGTGCCGTAGTGGCGAAAGACGGTGCGGATGCTGACGCCAGCCTCGCTCGCCACCTCCTCGGCGGTGGCGCTCAGGCCCTTGGCCGAGAGCACCCGCCAGGCGGCTCGCTCGATCCGGTCCCGGGCGACCTGGCGCTGCTCGTGGATCAGGGAAACGCCGGGGGACGCCTCGGTCGAAGTCGCCATCGGGGCCAGGCTACCTGGCCGGCGACCTTGTTGACGGCCAGGGTGTCACGGTACAGTGACACCCTGGCCGTGGGATCGCGCGAGCGCGAAGGCGAGGCGGAGGCCACGTTGAGGGGATCAACTCATGGGTGACGTCGGCATTCGTGGTGCTTCGGCGATCGTCGGCGTGGCCGACGACGCCTCCCCCACCGGCCAGCTCGAGATCGGTGGCCGCGAATTAGAAGCAGCCATGATCGAGCAGGCGCTGACCGACGCCGGCTTGACGATCGCGGATGTGGACGGGGTATGCCACACCGGTTCGTCGATGGGCCTCGCCGAGTACCTGGGCGTCCACCCCCGCTTCACCGAGTCGACGAACACCGGCGGCTCGAGCTTCGAGGTCCACGTGGAGCATGCGGCGGCGGCGATCGCAGCGGGCATCGCCGACGTCGTCGTGAGCGTCTACGCATCGACCCCGCGCGGTGACCGGGCCCGCGGCGGTGGCATGGGTGGGCCGGGCCGTCGGCCCATGATGATGGGCGGCCCCAACCCCCAGGCCGAGTGGGAGATGCCGTCGGGGATCCGGATGCCCATGGGCGCCTACGCGATGGCGGCAACCCGGCACATGGCGGAATACGGCACCACGCCCGAACAGCTGGCCCAGATCGCGGTCTCCACGCGCCAGTGGGCGACCATGAACCCGAAAGCCCGCTACCAGGACCCGATCACGATCGACGACGTGTTGGCCTCGCCCATGCAGTCGAGCCCCTTGCACCTCCTCGACTGCTGCCTCGTCACCGACGGGGCGGGCGCCTTCGTGATGACGAGCGCCGAGCGGGCCAAGAGCCTCCCGAAGCCCCCGGCCTACGTGCTCGGGGTCGGGACATGCCACGACCACGCCATGATCTCCCAGATGCCCGACCTGGCGACGACCGCCGGCACCATCTCGGGCCCGGCCGCCTTCGGGATGGCCGGGATCAAGCCGAGCGACGTCGACCTGCTCATGGGCTACGACAGCTTCACCATCACCGCCCTCTTGCACCTGGAGGACCTCGGCTTTTGCAAGAAGGGCGAGGGCGGGCCGTTCACCGAGGACGGCAAGCTCGGCCCCGGCGGCAGCCTGCCGATGAACACGAACGGCGGCGGCCTCTCGTACACCCATCCGGGCATGTACGGGATGTTCCTGTTGGTCGAGGCGGTCAAGCAGTTGCGCGGCGAGTGCGGCGAGCGCCAGCTCACCGACCCCAACATCGCCGTCGCCCACGGCTCCGGCGGCGTGCTGTCGTGCATGTCCACGGTCGTGCTCGGAACGGAGGCGACCCTGTCATGACCACCACCGAGCGGCCGAGCCGCTTCGACCCGCCGGCGAGCCCGGTCGCTGAGCCGTTCTGGGAGGCCACCAAGGAGCGCCGGCTCCTCGTGCAGTGGTGCCTCGATTGCGACAAGGCCGTCTTCTACCCGCGCGAGATCTGCCCGGGGTGCTTCGGCGCCAACCTCGAGTGGCGCGAGGCGAGCGGCAAGGGAACCCTCTACACCTTCACCGTCAACCACCTGAGCCCGAGCCCCACCGGCATCGACGGGCCGTTCGCAGTCGCCCTCGTCGAGCTGGCCGAGGGCGCCCGCATGATGACCAACGTCGTCGGCGTGCCGGTCGACGACCTCACGGTCGGGATGGCACTTCAGGTCACCTGGGACGAGCTGCCCGATGGACGCCACTACCCGATGTTCGAACCCGCAGGAGGATCGTCGTGACCACCACCATGGACATCGACCTCGGACCCCAGGCCAAGGCCTTCCGAGACGAGCTTCGCCAGTGGCTCGAGGCCAACCGGCCACCGCCGTCCGAGGCCTCAGACGAGGCAGAGGAAGCGCCCCAGCGAGGAGGCCGCGGGGCCATGGCCGGCATGTTCGGCGCGGGTGGCGGATGGCGCGAATGGGCGGACAAGCTCCACGATGGCGGGTACCTCTGCGTGGCCTGGCCGAAGGAGTTCGGCGGCCGTGGCCTGGGCGGCATCGAGGTCGCCGTGATGAACGAGGAGTTCGCACGGGCCCGGGTGCCGCGGGTGACCCGGGGCATGGGCGAGTGGCTGGTCGGTCCCTCGATCATCGTCTGGGGCACCGACGAGCAGAAGGCCCACTTCCTGCCCCGCATCATCGACGGCACCGACCGGTACTGCCAGGGTTTCTCGGAACCCGACGCGGGATCGGACCTGGCCTCGGTCAAGACCCGGGGCATCGTCGACGGTGACGAGATCGTCATCACCGGCCAGAAGGTGTGGACGTCGGGGGCCCAGATGGCCAACATGATGTTCTGCCTGTGCCGGACCGACCCCGACGTGCCCAAGCACCAGGGGATCTCCTACGTGCTGGTGCCGCTCAAGCGTGACGACGGCTCGTCGAACGGCTTCGACCTGCGCCCGATCAAGCAGCTGACCGGAGGGGCGGGCTTCACCGAGACGTTCATGACGGAGGCCCGGGCCCCGATGTTCAACATCATCGCCGGCCTCAACAACGGCTGGCGGGTCACGATGACCACGCTCGGCAACGAGCGCGGTGGGAACGCGACCACCCAGCACATCCAGTACACGCGCCAGTTCTGGGACGCCGTCGAGATGGTGAGGTCGAAGGGCAAGCAGGACGACGCCCTCGTCCGTCAGCAGCTCGCGTGGGCCTACACCCGGACCGAGATCATGCGGTTCCAGGGGCTTCGGCTGCTCTCCGAGGTCGTGGCCAAGAAGGAGCCCGGACCGGCGTCGTCGATCAACAAGATGTTCTGGTCCGAGTACGCCCAGCGCTTCGCCGAGATCATCATGAACATCCGGGGCGCCGAGGCCATGGTCATGCCGAGCCAGGAGCCCGGCCAGTACCGGCTCGACCGCTGGCAGTCCGACTTCCTCTCCACCCGCTCGGTCACCATCTGGGGCGGCACGGCCCAGGTGCAGAGGAATATCGTCGGCGAGCGGGTGCTCGGGATGCCGAAGGACCCGTCCAACGAGGACGAGCGCCCGGCCCGCTGAGGCGCCGGGGAACCAGCCGAAGCACCGAATCTCTAACGCACCACCACCAGGAGGAAATCAGCCATGGCCGGAATTTGTGAGGGACGGGTCGTCATCGTCACCGGGGCGGGGCGGGGCATCGGACGGAGCCACGCTCTTGAGTTCGCCGCTCAGGGCGCCAAGGTGGTCGTCAACGACCTGGGAGCCCTGGTCGACGGGACCGGCGCCGACGCCGGCCCGGCCAACGAGGTCGTGAGCGCCATCACCGACATGGGTGGCGAGGCCATCGCAAACGGCGAGGACGTTTCGGACTTCGAGGGGGCCAAGCGCCTCATCGATGCCGCCATCGAGCGGTTCGGGCGCCTGGACGTGCTGGTGAACAACGCCGGGATCCTCCGGGACCGGATGCTCATCAACATGACCGCCGAGGAGTGGGACGCCGTCATCAAGGTCCACCTGCGGGGCACCTTCGCACCGGCCCACCATGCCGCCGTCTACTGGCGGGAGTTGGCCAAGGCCGGCGAGACCAACGACGCCCGCATCATCAACACCAGCTCGTCATCGGGCATCTACGGGAACCCCGGTCAGGCCAACTACGGCGCCGCCAAGGCGGGCATCGCCGCCTTCACCATCATCACGGCCATGGAGCTCGGCCGCTACGGGGTGACGGTGAACGCGATCGCCCCCGGCGCTCAGACCCGCATGACCGAGAACCTGCGCCCCGACCGTCCCGAGGTGAAGCCGGACGAGTTCGACGCCCGCTCCCCCGACAACGTCGCCCCGCTCGTGGTCTGGCTGGGCTCGACCGAGTCGGCCGGCGTCACTGGGCGGGTTTTCAACGTCGCCGGCGGCCGGATCAGCGTTGCCGAGGGCTGGCACGCCGGACCGGGCGTCGACAAGGGCGACCGTTGGGACCCGGCCGAGCTGGGCAAGGTCATCCCCGACCTCGTCGAGAAGGCGGCCCCCAACGCGGCCATGAGCGGCGCCCGCGGCCAGCAGCGCGCACCGTCGTGAAGTTCGGCATCTTCTACGAGCACCAGCTCCCCCGGCCCTGGGGCGAGGACTCCGAATACCAGCTGCTCCAGGACGCGCTTGAGCAGTGCGAGCTGGCCGACAAGTTGGGCTTCGACTACGTCTGGGAGGTCGAGCACCACTTCTTGGAGGAGTACAGCCACAGCTCGGCCCCCGAGGTGTTCCTGGCCGCCGTCTCGCAGCGGACCAAGCGGATCAAGCTCGGCCACGGAATCGTCCAGACCCCGCCGCCGTTCAACCACCCGGCCCGCATCGCCGAGCGCGTCGCCACGTTGGACCTGATCTCGGACGGTCGGGCCCAGTTCGGCACCGGCGAGGCCGGTTCCGAGGCCGAGCTCGGCGGGTTCATGATCGACCCGGCACAGAAGCGAGCCATGTGGGAGGAGGGCACTCGGGTCGCGCTCCGCTGCATGACCGAGACCCCCTTCACCGGGCACCACGGCGACTACGTCACGATGCCGCCGCGCAACGTGGTGCCGAAGCCGCGCCAGAAGCCCCACCCGCCCGTCTGGGTCGCCTGCAGCCGTCGCGACACCATCCACCTGGCCGCCCAGAAGGGCATCGGCGCCCTCACCTTCGCGTTCATCGACCCCGAAGAGGCGACGCACTGGGTCACCGACTACTACGAGACGTTCGAGAACGAGTGCGTGCCGATCGGCGACGTGGTCAACCCCAACGTGGCCTGCGTGACCACCTTCATGTGCGCGCCGACCGAGGAGGAGGCGATCGCCCGGGGCACGGCCGGTGCCAACTTCTTCGGCTACTCGCTCGGCCACTACTACGTGTTCGGCCAGCACCAGCCCGGCGTCACCGATGTCTGGGCCGAGTTCGAGCAGCGCCGGGCGGAGCACGGCTACGACCCCGAGGCGGTCCGGAAGGCCGCCGAGAACCCCGAGCGCCTCGGCGCGACGGCAATCCAGCAGGGAGTGAGCGGCCTGCGGGGCTCGGTCGGCACCCCCGACCAGATCCGCGAGTACCTGAACCGCTACGAGGAGCTGGGCGTCGACCAGGTGATCTTCGTGAGCCAGGCCGGGCGGAACCGCCACGAGGACATCATGGAGAGCCTCGAATTGTTCGGGAAGACGGTCCTTCCCGAGTTCGCCGAGCGGGACGAGAAGCTGTCCAAGGAGAAGGAAGCGCGACTCGCGCCCATCATCGAGAAGGTGATGGCCCGCAAGCCCGAGGCCGACCACCCGCCGCTCCCCTCGCCCGACTACTCGTTCCCGGCGATGGCCCGGGCGGCGGCCGAGCGGGTCGGGGCCGACGAGTTCCTGGCCGCCATGGACGAGTTCGCGACCCAGCGGGCCACGGGCACCGCCCCTCGGCCCGGCACCCCGTTCGGCGGGCGCGGGGGTGCCGTTTTACCCTGAGCCCGACGGCCGCGGGCGCAGCGACGCCTGGACCCGCCGCATCCCCTTCAACCACCGCTCCCGGTCACCGGCGCGGCGCTGCTCGTAGGTGGCGACCTCAGGGTGCGGGAGGATGAGGAACCGGTTCTCGGCCAGGGCCGCCAACACGACCTCGGCCACCTCTTCGGCCTCCAAGAACCCATCCGCTCCGGCCGTCGATGCTGCGACCGCCGATGCGTCGCGGCGTTGGCCACCCCCGCCGGTCATGTTCGTCCAGACTCCCTGCGGACACAGGCACGAGACCCCGATGCCGGCGTCACCGTGGGTGATCGACAGCCACTCGGCCAGGGCGACGACCGCGTGCTTGGTGACGCTGTAGGGGGCGGAGCCGATCTGCGTGAGCAGGCCGGCCGCCGACGCCGTGTGCAGGAGGTAACCCTCGCCGCGGGCCAGCATCCCCGGGAGCACGGCACGGGCGGCGTAGATGTGGCTGAGGACGTTGATGTGCCAGATCCGGTCCCAGCCCTCGTCGGGAACGTCCACGCCGCCCGGGACGAGGATCCCGGCGTTGGAGCAGAACAGGTCTATGCGGCCGAACTGCTCCTCGGTCGAACTGACGAGCCCGACGATGTCGGGTTCGGACGCGACGTCGACTCGGACCGATCGGGCACGCTGACCGAGCTCGTCGGCAACCGCCTTCGCTCCATCGCCGTCGATGTCGGCGACGACCACCGCCTGTGCACCCGCCTGGGCGAAGGCTCGGGAGAGCGCCCGGCCGATCCCGCTTGCCCCACCCGTGACCACGACAACCCGGTCTTTGACGTCCACCGAGCACACCTCCCCTGGCGGCGCGTTCGGCCACCTCTGCTCGCGAAATCCCTGTTCAAGGGTAGCGGGTCAGTTTCGACCCTACGCAGCGATGAGCTGCCGGGCCCCACCGGCCCCAAGGATGTTCTCGGCCGCATTGACGTCGGCGTTGGCCTCACGGCCACAGCCGAGACATCGAAAAACGGCCCCATGCCGGTTCCCGGCCGAGACGTGCCCACATCCTGAGCAGGTTCGGCTGGTGTTGCGGGGGTCCACGGCAATGACCTCCCTACCGGCGCTTTCAGCCTTGTAGATCGTCATGGCAATGAACTCGCCCCACCCAGCGTCGTGGATAGATCGATTGAGTCCGGCTTTCGCATTGGCCCCGTTGGCCTCGTAACCCCCTGTTCCATCTGGGCGAGGCCTGGGGCGCCTCGCCATGTTCTTGATCTGCAGATCCTCGAACACGATCAGGTCGTAGTCATTGACCAGCCGGCGCGACAGCTGGTGGGCGAAGTCCCGCCGCTGGTGGGCGAAGTCCCGCCGCTGGTTGGCGATCTTGCGATGGTGGGCAGCCAACCGTTCCCTCGCCCTGCATCGGCTGTTCGAACCCCGGGGCGCTCCACTGGCCGGCCGGGTGGTGATTCACTGGCGGCGGACGGCTTGGTTCAAACCGAGTAGGTGCCGAATCCGCCCCGATAGAAGACGAGCGGCAAGCCTTCACCGACACCGAGTGACACCACCCGTCCGGTCACGAGCTCGTGGTCACCGGAGTCGTGGATCTGCTCCAGCTCGCACTCCGCCCACGCGACGACCCCGGCCAACAGCGGCGCACCGGTCACCGGGGCGCCCTCCCAAGCCACCCCGGTGAACTTGTCGCCGCCGGACACGCTGAACGACCGGGCCAGGGCCTCCTGGTCGCTGGCCAGGATGTTCACGCAGAACGATCCGGCAGCGGCAATACGCGGCCAGCTGGTCGAGGATTTGGCCGGTGCGAGCAGCACCATCGGCGGATCGAGCGACAGTGCAGCGAAGGCCTGGCAGGTGAAGCCGACCGGGCCGTCTTCGGTCGCGGTCACGACGGTGACCCCGCTGGCGAAGTGGCCGAGCACCTCGCGGAACCTTGCCGCGTCGATGCTCGCTGGGGGCATCCGGGGATCGTACCTGGGTCGTTGGTGACCCCTGCCGAGTCCTATGGTCCTCAGTCCCGGTGTCCATGGCGATGAAAGGGGGCGCGGTGGGATCAATCACAATCGAAGCGAACGAGAGCGGACGACTGTGGGCCGAGGATCCGGAGGCATGGGAACGCCTGTGCACGCCCGAGGGGTGCCCCATGTGCGGCGAGGATCCGCATCCCGAATGGATCCTCGCCGAGACAGAGACCTGCAAGGTTTCCGCTTGGCGCGAAGCAGTGCTGCCCGGGTACGCGTGCGTCGTGTCGAAGAAACATGTGCTGGAGCCCTTCGACCTGGACGAGCACGACCAGGTCAGGTTCTTTCTCGACTCGATGGCCACCGCTCGCGCTCTGGCCAAGCTGTTCTCTCCCGCGAAGATGAACTACGAGATCCACGGCAACACCGTCCCCCATCTCCACATGCATCTGTTCCCACGGATGCCCGGGGATATCTATGTCGGATACCCCAACCATTGCCGGACCGTGTTCGTTCGCAGCGAAGACGAGATCGATCGGATGCGCCAAGCGGTCCGCTCAGAGCTGGGTCGACGCCTGGTCGGTTAGCCGGGCGCATCACGACATTCGTCGCGAAGTGTGTCGAGGTCCCTTATGGTGCGAAGCCATGGATGTCGTCGGATTCAACCGCCACGCCTGGGACCGGGAAGTCGACAATGAGAACGAGTGGACGATCCCGGTCGATTCTGATCAGGTGGCTCGAGCCCGGCAGGGAGACTGGTCGGTCGTTCTCACGCCACGTCGGTGGGTGCCTCGCGAGTGGTTCCTCGAGCTCGACGGTGCGCGAGTGCTGGGTTTGGCGGCGGGCGGGGGCCAACAGGGGCCGATCCTGGCTGCGGCCGGGGCGCACATAACCGTTTTCGACAACTCGGCTCGGCAGCTCGGTCAGGACCGCATGGTGGCCGAGCGCGACGGTCTCGAGATCGAAACTGTGCAGGGCGACATGACCGATCTGTCGTGCTTCGAGGATGCGGCGTTCGACCTGGTCTTCCACCCGTGTTCCAACTGCTTCTCCGAAACCGTCCTGCCCGTCTGGCGGGAATGCCACCGCGTCCTCCGACCGGGTGGCACGTTGTTGGCGGGCTTCGCCAACCCACTGCTCTTCTGCTTTGACCGGGACAAGGAGCCGAAGGGCATCCTCGAGCTGAGGTACCCGGTCCCCTACTCCGACGTCACCTCTCTGAGTGCGCAGGAGCGGGCCGAGCTCGACCCCGACCAGCCGCTCTGCTTCGGCCATTCATTGACCGATCAGATCGGGGGCCAACTGGATGCGGGATTCGTCATCGTCGGGCTCTATGAGGACTTCCATCAAGACGGCGATGTCACCGTCTCGTACTTCCCGACATTCCTCGCCACCCGGGCGCTGAAGCCGGTGTAGGGGGGGTTGAGCCCGAGCCGAGCAACCTGGAACTGAAGACTCAGGAGCCTCTTCGCAAGGGTCGTCTGGCGGATCCCACCCACACGCCAGACTGGAGGCGTGCCTCGCAAGCGTCCAGCCCATCGCGAGCTCGCCCTGGACTCGTCGCACTGGAGACGAGACGGCCAACCGAAGACCCGGTTCGCTTCCCGCGGCGACGCACTCAGCGTCGCCGATGAACGAAACTTCGAATCCAGGACCCGGCTGTCCGTGTACCTGTGTCCGTACTGCGACGGCTGGCACATGGGCGGGCGCTCGGACGGGTCGAGCTGATCCTTGCCCCTCGCCGTGGACCCCAGGAAAGCAGCCCAACGATGGGCGGACGTGTGGGAGCGCAGTTGGCATGAGCACGACGCGGACGCGATCGCTGCGCTGTATGCCGAGGGTGCATTCTGGCAGCAGCACCCATTCCGACCGCCCGAACCGGGCTACCTGGCCCGGGTATTTCTGGAGGAGGAGTCGGCGGAGTGCCAGTTCGGAACCCCGATCGTCGATGGTGACCAGGCAGCGGTTCCCTGGACCGCGCAGACGAGGCTCGTCGACGGCGGTAGCGAAGACCTGGCCGGCGTGTCGATCCTCCGCTTTCAAGCGGACGGACTGGTCGTCGAGCATCGCGACTTGTGGATGCTGGGCAGCTAAGGCCCGCGGCCAATGCGCCCACCTTCCCCCGGTCGAGCCCAGAACGGGACCACCTCGGCCAAGCCGGACGAGCAGACGGTACCCGGGTAGGCGACGATCTCCCGATGGATGTCGAGGTAAGGCGAGCGAACGACGCAGATCTTGATCGTGCGGCCGTCGTACTAGGGGAAGCGTTCGCCGACTACCCGTGGACGACGTGGACGGTCGACCCCGATGACCATCTTCGCCGGATCACCGAACTGCAGCGGATAGCACTGCGCTCGTACGGACTCGGGTTCGGTCAAGTCTGGGTGGGTCTCGTCGACGGGATCGTTGAGTGCGCGGCCGTTTGGATGGACAGCTCAGTCGAAGTGCCCGCGAGCGTCCGAGAACAGACGGCACCGCTCACGGCCGGCTTGGAGGGCGCGAATCACCCTGCGTCCGTTGCCGCCCAGCAACAGATCCGACGGTGGCGGCCCGAACGGCGTCACTACTACCTGGCCACGGTCGGCACTTCGCCCTTGGCCCAACGCCGGGGCGTAGCAAGCGCAGTTCTTCTCCCGATGCTCGCGAAAGCCCAAGACGAGCAGGTGTGCGCTTTCCTCGAGACATCGTCCGATACAAACGTGGCCTTCTACACAGGACTTGGCTTCGAGGTCCACGACCATATTCAGATCAGCGGCGGTGGGCCTGACGTATGGGCGATGCTCAAACGGCCTTCGCGCCTCGACGCGACGGTCGAGACTCCCGCTGGCGGCGGTCGATCCTCTAGCTGAGGCACCTGCCTACCCCGGAGTCGGACCGTAGCCAGAGCGGTCCCCCGCGGCCTGGCTTTGCCTAGCGAGCTGAACGCCACATGGTGGTTACCTCCGGACCATGTCCGGGATAGGAGAACGCTCCGACCGGCTCGAACCCGAGCCCACGGTACCGATCGTTGTTCTCGGGATTCGATGACTCGAGATAGGCAGGCAGGTGCTGCTCATCGATTATCGCGAGGTTTTGCGCGAGAAGCCGAGTTCCGATGCCGTATCCGCGATGATCCGGATGGGTGGCGACGAAGCTCAGGTAGTAGTGGGGCTCATCTCGGGGGTGAGCGGCGTCGAATCGAGCCATCAGTTCGATGCACTTCTCTGCTGTCGGGCCCAGCTGCTCGAACACAAACTCGCGAACTCGGTCGTCTTGCTCCGATGACATCTCGATCTCACCAGGGGGAATCCAGACCGACGTGGCCTCCCCGCCCTCGGTGAGCCAGGTTTCGGGATATCGCAGCGCCCCACCGATCATGAATCGCCAGAAGGCGCCTTGGTGATCGATACGACCGTCCGGTCGGGCCAATGCCACGCTCCAGCGCGGGGTCCGTCGCGAACGCCAAGGTGACAATGTTCGTCACCTCGTCAAGGTCAGCCACGGTGGCGCGTCTCGCGGTCGGTTTCACATGACAATCATCCGAGGCGCCCACACGCTCACTCATCGGGGTAGGCGACGCCGATCTGGGCCCTAATGGCGTCCAGGGTCGACGCCAGCGCGATCGTCTCGTCCAGGGGCATGACCCGGCTCTCTGTGCTCCCCGCGGCCAGGAGGCGGTGCACCTCTTCGATCTCGAACCGGAGCCCGTTCCCTTCGTAGGACCCGTCGATCTCCTCGACGCCAGCGGCCGATTGCAGGGTCAGGGAGTTCGGACAGTGCATGAAGGCCGGGACCTCGATGACCCCGTCGGTGCCCGTTATCCGGGCAGTGCACGCCATCTTCATCCGAAGCGCGGCCTTGATCACACCCAGTTGGCCGCCGGAAAAGCGCAGCACCGCGGCAACCGCCTCGTCGACGCCGGTCTCCCCGACGACACCCTCGGCAGCCACATGCTCGGCCGTCCCGAGCAGCAGGGAGGAGAGCTGCAGTGGGTAGATGCCGAGATCGAGAAGCCCTCCGCCGCCCAGATCCAACCGGAAAAGTCGGTGCTCGGGATCGACCGGACGCTGGAAGCCGAAATCCGCTTCCACGAGAAGGACTTCCCCGATCTTCCCCGAGCCGATGATGTCGACCAACGAGCGATACGCGGGGAGGAACCGGCTCCAGATCGCCTCCATCAAGAAGAGGCCCCGGCTGCGCGCCGCGGCGACCATGCGTCGAGCCTGGCGTGCGTTGAGCGCGAACGGCTTCTCGCAGAGGACGTGCTTGCCCCCCTCCAGGAGCCGGAGCGTGTCGACCTCGTGTCGGGAATGCGGCGTGGAGACATAGACCACGTCGACCTCGGGATCCTCGGCCAGCGCGGCGTAGTCGGCGTACCTGGTCGGGATGCCGAACCGATCTCCGAAGGCGTTGGCCCGCTCGCCGGAGCGCGATGCGACGGCGGTGATCACCCCGCCCTCGACGTGCTGCATTGCGTCAGCGAATCCCGTCGCGATGGCGCCCGGCCCGACCACACCCCAACGCATCATGTCGTTGCCTCCCGATCAGAACCCCTGGGGCACGAGATTGAGCACCCTTGTGCAGGGTCCGGTGCGCAGCGGCCCGGGTCGGCGCGCCGAGTCGATCCAGGAAGAGCCGCAACCTTCGGCGTCCTCGACCGCTCCTTGATCATCTCGGCCCCGAGATGGGTCCTGTGCCGCGGGACGAACGCAAAGTCCGCCCACTCGTTTGCGCTCCATCTCGTGGTGATCATTCGACCACCTCGCCCCCGACAACAGTGCTCCGAGGTGAAGAGGGCTCCGAAGTCTTCTCCGGCTCACTGCGCTGTCGGTTTGAATCTGCATGACCGCTTCGGGTGATGGCCCGCTCGTCAGTCCCGAGGTAACTGGCGACCACCCGCGGATCGTCGCGGACCTCGCTCGGGGTGCCCTCGGCGATGATGTGCCCGGTCTCGAGGCAATAGACACGGTCGGAGATGCCCATGATCAGCGGCATGTCGTGTTCGATGAGGAGCACCGAAGCTTCCAGCTCTTTTTGGACCATGCCGATGAGGGGCGCGAACGCCTCGGTCTCCCGCTGGGCGAGCCCGGCCGTGGGCTCGTCGAGGCAGAGCACCCTCGCGGTGCGAGCGAGTAGCCCCGCGAGCTCCACGATCCTGCGGGTCCCCGTGGAGAGGTCGCCGATGTAGTGATCCCAGTACCGGGTCAGGCCGAGGAAGTCGACCAGCTCGGTCACCTCCGCCAGGGCGGCGCGAGTGCGGCGCCGGGCCGAAGGCGCCCCGAGCGCGGTGGCCAGCATCCCGGTCCTGTCCTTGGCCTCCACGGCGACCAGAAGGGCGTCGTTGACCGTGAGCTCGGGGAAAAGGGTGGCGGCCTGGAACGTCCGGCCCAGGCCGAGAGCGGCGCGGTAGCCCGGTGGCTTGTCGGCGACCTCTTGGCCCATGAGCGACTCGGAACCCGACGCGTTCACGAACCCGCCGATGGCGTTCATGAGCGTCGACTTGCCGGCCCCGTTCGCGCCGATGAGACCGACGATCTCGCCCGCCGACACGGACAGCGTCGCCCGGTCGACCGCGACAATGCCGCCGAAATGCACGGTCAGGTCCGAGACCGAAAGGACCGGGCTGCTCCCAGGCGCCAGCGCCTCGACCGGCCGGCGCACGGCGGCGGGATAGGTCTTCCGCTCGGGCGCCGTGTTTTTTCCAACCCGACCGTCGGCCCAAGCCAAGAGAGCATCCCGTGCGCCGTATGTGATCTGGTTGAGACCCCGCGGGAAGTAGAGCAAGACGACGAGGAGTCCGAGGCTTGAGGACAAGAGGCCGAGCAGCGCGTTGTTGGGGGCGATGGCGGGGATCCCGATGACGAAGAACGCGCCGATCACCGCGCCGCTGACCGATCCCATCCCTCCGATGACCACCAGGGCAACGAGGTTGAGCGAATCGTCGATCAAGAAGAAGCTCTGGGTGAAGGGGATGTTGGAAAAGGCACCGGCGAGGAGGGCGCCACCAAGACCAGCAAGGCCCCCGGCCAGCGCGAACGCCTGAAGCTTTACCCGCGCCGGGCGTACGCCGTACGAGGTGGCGGCCGACTCGTTGTCCCGCACCGCCTTGATGGTGCGGCCGATCCCGCTGTCACGCAAACGGCTCAAGACCACGATGACGACGGCCAGGATGACAAGGACGACGTAGTAATAGGTGCGCTGCCCCGAGAACGACAGGAACCAGAGATGGCCCGGTGCGAAGGGGACGTTTGACCCATCGGGCGAGTCGCTCGAGAAGAACGGCAAGAAGTAGAAGTACTGCTGCGCGGTCAGCGCCAGGACGAACGTCACCACCGCGAGATACAGGCCGCGGACACGCAAGGAGCCGATGCCGACCCCAAGCGCCACGAGTGCCGAGGCCACGGTCGTCGTCGCCACCGCCACCCAAAACGGCACTCCCGAGTTGACAAGGCCGGCTGCGAAGAGCGCCGCGAGGCCGGCGAAGGCCATCTGCCCGAGCGAGAGCTGCCCCAACCAGCCGGTGAGCACCGTGAGCGAAGAGGCGCAGATCGCGTATGCCATAACCGCTGTGTAGAGCTGCTGGCGTGACGGTTCTGTGACCAGGATGGGCAGGATCACAGCAACGGCCCCGAGGAGCAGGATCCCTCCCTTGTCAATGTTGCGGGCCCACCAGATCGTGCGCAGCCGCTCTGGGATGGCGTGGGCGCGGGGGCTGAATGCGAACACCTCCGAATCCTCGGTGCTCTCGCGCTTGGCGAAGATCACCGCGACGAACACGGCCACGAACAACAACAGGTCGGTCACGCCCGCGTCAGCGAGGAAGTTGTAGATGAGCATGCTCTGTAGGACGCCAATGGCGATGGCAGCCACGACGGCGATCCGGAACGACCGCAGGCGGGCGATCACTGCTGCGGCCAGTGCGTAGGAGAGCGTCTGGGGCCCGAGATTGGCCAGTCCTGCTGCGGTCGACGACTCCCCGGCAACGAGAACGACCGAGAGCGTGGAGAGGGCCGCCGCCAGCGACCAGACCATGGTCGAGACGATCTTGGGGCTGATGGACGACAGTCGGGCGAGCGAGGGGTTAGCGGCGGCGGCCTTGACCGTCTTGCCAACCATGGTGCGGTCGAGGAACCAGCTGAGTGCGATGACGGCGACCGGGACCAGGATCAGGATGCCGAGATCCGCCCCGCGGATGTGCACCCCGGCGATCAACCAGGTGCTGTTGAATGCGGCCGGATAGTGGGCGCTCGCGTCGGAGGGTTGCGGGATCTCGATCGAGATGGCTTCGGCCAGCCCCGCGATGCCGATGGTGGACACCAGCACGACCACGCGGGGCGCCTTCTTCAACCGGCGGATGACAGAAATCTCCACCAGGGCCCCGAAGGCGATCCCGATCACGATGGCCACGACGAGGGCTGCCCAGAAGGGAACGTGGTACTGGATGACCAGCAAGGAGAGCGTCGCCGCTCCGATCACACCCATGTTGCCGACGGCAAAGTTGATGATGCGTGTCGCTCGGTAGATGAGCACGACGCCGACAGCAATGACGGCGATGGCCAGCCCTTGGATGATCCCGTCGTAGATGATCTGGGAGTTGATCCACGTCACTCCCAACATCAGGCCGGCACCTCACCACCCAGGAAGACGGCCCTGGCGAGGTCGTCCCGCTCCATAAGCTCGGTCATGGCACCCTCGAATCGCACCTGGCCCTTCTCCATGAAGACGGCCCGGTCAGCGATGGCGGCGGCCACGTTCAGCGACTGTTCGACGATGATCATGGTCACTCCCTCGCGCTTCAGGCGTTCGACCACCTCGATGAGCTCATGGACCACGATCGGAGCCAGCCCGAGCGAGAGTTCGTCGATCATGAGCACCTCGGGGTCGTGCAACAACGCGATCGCGAGGGCGAGCATCTGTTGCTGGCCACCCGAGAGCGTGTCGGCCCGGCGAACCCGGGCGGAGGCCAGCGCGGGGAACATCGCGAGGACACGATCGATGCGGCGCAGCAGGCCGGCGCGATCCGCTCGGTAGGCGAAGCCGCCCATCTGGAGGTTCTCCAGCACACTCATCTCGCCGAAGACCCCGCGACCCCCGGGGAGCAGGTGGATACCGAGGCGCGAACGCTGTTGCGGGGTCGCGTAGGTCACGGTGCGGCCGTTCAACCGGACGACGCCTCGATCGGCGGTCTCGAGGCCCGCGGCGACTCGTAGCGCCGTGGACTTGCCGGCCCCGTTCGTGCCGAGCAGGGCCAGGACTTCACCCTTGCGTACCTCGAAGCCGACGGAGAACAGGACCTGGACATGCCCGTAGCTGAAATCGACGTTATTGAGCTGGAGGACCGGGATCGATGTCGGTTCGGCCGCCTGGCGGCGGTGCTCTGCGAGCTCCTCTTGCAGCTCAACCACGACAAGGGACAGGTCATTGCGGATGAAATGGCTGCCCCGGAGGATCATGAACGCACCGATGACGGTGGTTGGGATCATCACGATGAGCACCGCCGGCCGCGGGCCGAGTGCCTGGTCGAGTCCGGCAGAGAGAACGGCACCACCCGTCGCACCGATGAAGAAGAGGTAGATGGCCCCCACCGCCCCCGTCAGGCCGCGCAGGTGGTAAGGCGCGACCGAGGTGAGCACCGGCCCCACCATCGAGAATGCGCTTATGTAAAGCATCGTCACGATGACGCTCACCGCTGCCCAGAGCACCGCGTCGGGCATGAAGTACTGGATCGGGACCAGGAAGGCCACTGGGAGAATCAACTTGCCGATCAGCGACAACGCCTGGGCGGGGTCCTTGCGGTACAGGCGGTCGTAGTGGCGGCCGACGAAGGGCAACGCGACGAGGACCCCGATGGCCCCAATGGTCCCGACGAGGCCTCGCCGGAACGCGTCAAGGTGATACTGCTGTGCAAGGAACAGGTTCCCAAGCACAGGCGCGGTGAAGAGCCCGAAACCCATGGCCGAGAAGGCGATCAGGCATGCCTTTATCGTGCGGATCCTCATGATCCGGGCGAAAGCGGCCTCGAGAGACGGGGGAACCGGCTTGGCACCCTCGATCACCTCGCCTAGGACGTCGATCTTCTCGTGTTGGCCCCGCGGGGGCTCTCGGAGACGAAAGGCGATGGCCGCCACGAGCACGATGGGGATGGCAAGTACGTAGAAGGCCCAGCGCCAGCCGTTCGGACCACCGACGACGGTTGCGATCGTCCCGACGAGGACCGGGCTGAGCGCCGTTGCAATTCCCGTGCCGATTCCCATGGCCGAGCCGATACGACCGCGCAGGCTGATGGGATAGGTGTCGGCCAACAACGAGCCGTGCACCGTAAAGGCGCTCGCCTGGGAGACACCCGCCCCGAAGCGAGCCAGAAAGAACAAGAAGATGCTGGTGGCCAATCCCGACAGGAACACCATGCCCCCGAACACAAAGGTGGCGATCCCGATAATGGGGGACCGCCGGAAACGGTCGGCCAGCCATCCCATCGGCAGGATGCCGAGGACCAGGAAGCCGCCCGAAATCCCGGACACGAAGACAATGACTCCTGAGCTCACGTGGAGCGACGAGCGGATGTTGGGCGCGAGCACAGCCAGGGCCGAGCTCTGAAGATTGTCGAGCGTGACGATGAGAGCCAGCACGACGAAGGTCGAGAGCCCGAACTTGCGCAGTCCCTCGCGCAATGTGCTGTGTGCTTCGCGCGTCCCGGGCAGGAGGTCCTCGGGGAGGAGAATCTCCTCCGCCCGCCTGGCCGCGCTCTGCCGCTCCTCGGCGGTGTCGGCCACCAAGCGCGCTAGGTCCGAAGGGCTCGTCGGTACAACCGAGTTCGGCGGTGTCACAACCTGGGGTCGCCCGTCACCACTCGACGTAGTGCTGACTCACCGGAGCGACGCGAAGCCCACCCGGCGCCCGAGCGTCAGGCGGCCTTCGGAATCATGGGCCGGCGGGCTCGGAGATCCGATTGGACGCCCAACAGGGGCCGTGGCCACGCCGGGTACTGCGACGGAGCGCATCTTCACTCTCTCCCCCCGTGGTCGCGAGCCTCGGTGCATGGCCACTTACTTACCGGAGCATCTCACCGCTCTTCGCTGGCCGTCCAGAACCAAGGAGTCTGGCCCAACTCCGCTCGCTGATACAAAGGTTTGCACGGCTGGCCGATTCCCAGAAGCGTGCACACGAGTTGCCTTTTGCCCACTCCGGACTACGTTTCTGCGTCAAGGTCGCGGTTTCCCGATAGATCCTTCCCCGACACCGTGATGGGGCAGCTGAATGCGATGTCCGCGGAAGAGTTCCCGATGAGCACCAGGTACTGGCCAGGATCGACTTGCCATCCCGGCGCACGACGCCCTGGTGACGAGCGTGATCGCAGGGGGCCGGCGAGGCGCTGTTCAACGTCGTCCCGGTCCGCTTGTCCGGGGTCCCAGTAGGCGAACGAGCGATCATCGAGCACCAACTCAGCCACCGCCGTCACACCCGGCTCCAACCACACCCTCGCGAACGCCTTCAACTCTTTGATTGGCCTGGCCAGACGGGGAGAAACAGGCGACACGTAACACTGCACGACGTGGCTCCCGAGACGTGTCCCGATGTTGCGGACGGGAACCGAGATCTTGAGCGACCCACCTGGTTCGAAGGTCTCACCGGATAGCCGCGGCTCGCCAAGATCGAACGTCGTGTAGCTCAGCCCATGACCGAACGCAAAGAGCGGAGCGATGCCGCGGTGCTCGTATCCGCGGTAGCCCATGAACAGTCCTTCTCCATACCGGAGCTCACCGTTCTCCCCGGGAAAGTTGTCGTGGGAAGGGGTGTTGCTGAGTTGTTTCGGGATGGTGGTCGGCAACCGCCCGCCGGGATCGGAATCTCCGAGCAAGATATCGGTAACGGCGCCCGCCATCTCCTGGCCTCCGAACCAACACTGGAGCACCGCGGCCACTTCGTCGACCCACGCAAGGTCCACCGGCGCCCCTGCATTTACGACAACGACGGTCCGCGGGTTCGCCCTCGCGACACGCGCGATCAACTCGTCCTGTCGGCCCGGCAGCTGCAACGACGACCGGTCGTGGCCCTCGGACTCCCACTCGGCGGTCGTGCCCACGAACACCAGAGCGACGTCCGATCCTTTGGCGGCCTCGACCGCACGCTCGAGGAGGTGCTCCGCTTCGGTGGTCCGAAAACCAAGCCGAACGCCCGCCAGGCTCGCATACACGCGTGCGAACTCGACGACGATCTCGACCGAACTCCCCTCCTCGAACCGGACTTCGGTGACGAGTTCCTGACTGGCCAGGCCAAAGAAGTCGGCACCCCCTGGCGGGGGCGGATTCAAGAAGCCATCCAGAACAAGCTCGCCATCGATGAGGACTCGGGCGCGGCCGGCTTGCGCCAGTGCGAGCTCGAAGGTACCGCTCTCGCCCGCGACCACACGCCCACGGACACGCATCGACCAGTCACCGTCCGGGTAGCCCGCCCCGTCGCTGTTGAAGACGCACAAACGAAGCTCGTCCAGGTGGTGCTGGCCAACCACCTCGCCTGCCAAATCAGTCCCCTCAAAGACCGCCACGTCGAATCCATCGGGAGCTCGTAGCACCTGCCGGCCAATCACGGACGCCGAGCGGTCGGCCTCGCATCCGCGCTCGTGAACAATCTCGGCAGCATGGTCACCGAGAGCTTTGGTCAGCGCCTCGAGCGGACTCTCAAGCCGGTGCGGCGTTACCTGGGCGGAGCCGCCGCCGACGATGCAAGGTCGGTCCGCATTCGGGCCGATCACCGCAACCCGAGCAATCGAGCTCGCTTCGAGGGGCAAGGTGCCGTCGTTGCGCAAGAGCACCGTCGCCTCGGCCGCTGCTCTGCGAATGAGCGCGAGGCTCTCGGGTCCGGGCGGACGCGGTTCAACGGGAGGGACCGGTGCGTCCAGGCTGCCGATTTCATCGAACACCCGAAGCAGCCTCTCGACCGCCGAGTCCAGATCGAACTTGTTGACGAGACCACCTTCGATCGCGTCAACAACAGCGGGCCCGAGGGATCTCCCGGGTCCGGGCATCTCGAGATCCAGTCCCGCCTCCAATGACAAAACCGTGCTGGCCACCGCGAACCAGTCCGTCATGACAAGGCCGCGGAACCCCCATTCGTTCCGGAGGATGTCCGTGAGATACTCCGACTGCTCCGTGAGCCAATGCCCGTTGAGGCGGTTGTACGACGTCATGACGCCGAGGACGCCCCCTTCCCGAACCGCCATCTCGAAGGGCAGGAGGTAGAGCTCGCGTAAGGAACGTTCGTCAATGATCGAGTTGATCGACCCGCGTTCGAACTCCGCGTCGTTCCCGACGAAATGCTTGACCGTGGCAAATACACCAACCGACTGGACGCCACGCACATAACCCGCGGCCAAGCGGCCTGACAAGAATGGATCTTCCGAGTAGCACTCGAAGTTCCGTCCTGCGAGCGGAGATCGGTGCAGGTTGACGGTCGGAGCCAGCAGACCTCGACATCCGCGATCGAACGCCTCCTGTCCGACCAGCACTCCCAGTTGCTCTGCGAGCTTCGGGTCCCAGGTCGCACCGATGGCGGATCCGCACGGAATCACCGTTGATGCTGGACCGGGCAATACGGGCAGACTCGGTCCCCGGGCACCACTGGGCCCATCGGTGACGTTGACCTTCGGGATGCCCAACCGCTCGATCGGAGCGGTGGACATTAAGCCCCCTCCCGCCGTCAGCAATGCCTTTTCGGCCAGCGTCAGCGATTCGAGCAGCCGCGTAATGTCGGTCATGCGTTCCCCCGACAACCGGCGTTCCGCAGCCGGTGAAGGCGAATTTGAGCTTGTGAGAACAACATCTCACGATCTTGCGCATCGCATCGCGATCGCACCGAGTTCACGAAACGACTCCGAGGTCCTGTCCGTTCGATCGTGCGATGCGACCGAGCCAGCCGGCCGACGGCTTGATCGTGCGAGCGAGGCTCTCGCGATCTACGGCAATAAGGCCGAACGTTTTTGAGAATCCGGACATCCACTCGAAGTTGTCCAGCAGGGTCCAGTGGAGGTATCCGCGCACGTCGATGCCATCACTGATGCATTGGGCGAGACCCTCCAAAGCCGAGCGGGTGTATTCGATGCGTGCCAGGTCGTCGTCGGTCGCCATCCCATTCTCCGTGACAAGCACCGGCACCCTCCCGTGCTGGGCGGCAATCCGGACCGCGTTCCCGAGGGCGCTCGGGTAGACCTCCCAGCCGGTTTGCATTGTCGGGGTGCCATCGGGAACCGGCACTGCTCCAGTGGGACCGATCCGATCCCTCGAGTATGTCTGCACTCCGATGAAATCATCTTCCCGTGAAGCCTCGATCCAATCGAGCAGCGCGTGCTGGCGCGCTTCGGCAAGGCGCGCTTCGCCCCCCTCTGCGAGCTGAAGGTCGACCAGTGCGAGGCTCCAACCCACCATCGCGTCTCCAGGACCGGACTTGATGGCGTTCACCGCTTTTCGGTGGATCAACGCCATCTGCTCGACATCCGCGCCAATGAGCCCCATCCGGTAGCGGGCTGGATCGAAGCCGCCGATCCCGCCTGTGGCTGATCCGAGGTCGGCCACCAATCCCCGCTCCCCCGCTCCCATCGGGATTGCCCTTGTCTGGGTCAGGAGGGCCGTGAGGTTCGGCTCGTTCAGAGTCACGACCCAGCTGAGCAGGTCGCCTACGTGGTCCGTGACCCGAGCTGCATAACGGGCAAAGCGATCCGGAGCCTGGCTGTCTCGCCACCCGCCACTCCCGGCAAACCAGCGGGGCGTCGTGAAGTGGTTGTAGGTCACGACGGGATCGAGCCCGTGGTCACGACATGTACCGACCACCCGCCTGTAGTGGTCGAGTGCCGCTCGTGAGAAGTACCCCGGCTCGGGCTCGATCCGTGACCACTCGAGCGAGAACCGGTAGGCGTTGAAACCCAGGTCGGCCAAGATGGCCAGATCCTCGGGATAGCGATGGTAGTGATCGCACGCGTCTCCCGAGGGTTCGGTGAACATCGAGTCTTGAGCCCACTCAAGCGGCCAGATGTCGGCGTTGACGTTCCCGCCCTCAACCTGATGCCCGGCGGTGGCCGCGCCCCAAAGGAAGTGCGGCGGAAAGTTGGTCATATGGGTCTCCCGACTTGCGACATTGTCACGAGGGACCGACGATCTCCAAGTGATGCGCCTTCCACAGTGGTGTCCGGTGATTAGCTCCTCGAAGCGTTCATCTGTCCATTCGCCGTCATTCCACCTAACAGAGAGATGTGGAACGAAGCTGAGAGATGGTTCGACACGATCGATCCGCTCGCCGAAAAACTTGAAACGTTGCCACCAGGCACGTCCACTCCAGTCGCGGTGAATGCGCCGCTCGTCGCCAGTAGCCAAGTCACGTTCCCGAAGAACGTCGAAGAACCCGAGAACGACAGGCCCAAGGATACGACCGTCCCAGTGAAGGTCTGCGGCGGCGGTGCGTTCCCGCCGAATACGTTGCCTCCGAGCGTGAAATCGACAACTACTGGGGAACCTATGGCGCCGATACCGCCGACTTTGATTGCAACGGTAATCGGCCCGCTCGAACCAAAGGTCATGTCGTTCCACGTGCCGACATAGGTCCCGACAAATTGCGTCGTCAAATCCGCGCAGTTGGTGAACCACGAGTACCGCGTTGGAGTTCCGGACTCTGCGACATGCAGCGTCGCCGTGAAGTGGGATCCAGCCCGCGTTGCATGAACTACCACCGGAACAACATCGGATATTACAGAGGTCCGTCCGGGTGTGGCATATGTGAACGGACCCGGTTTGCCCACCGACTCCACCACATAGGACGCAGTCGGATCGTGGAGGCTCGTAATGAACGCGCGGCACGTCGCCTCGCCGAAATGTTGGATGACCGCCTTGTTGAGATGGGACAGCAAGAACTTCGGACTACCTGATCGGATGCCCGCCGAGATCTCACCAAGGAACGACTTCACCGAAGCCGTCGATCGACCCGAGGAGGCGCTCGCCGCCGCTGTCGACCACGCGCCGAGGGCGAGCGAAGCCACTAAGAGGAAGATCACCCCGCTGTTGCGCGAACGGCCCCCCTTCGCCATCACCCCCCCCAAGGGATCGGATGAGTTGGCCTCGCGACCGCCACGCTCGTGATTGACGCGATCCGAGCATCCGGGCCTCGAGGGCGCCCACTGTCGGTCATTCGCTATCCCTCCCCGAGCGCCCGTCGCTACGAAACGTAACGCCAGGGGGTTCCTCCGTCCACAGAGATTGCTCGAGACAGGACGGACCCGCTCTCGCGCCGCCGCAACGGACCAGCGGGCTGTGCGAGCGGCGTCCAGGTAGGTGACGATCACGTCGTGGGAGATCGAAGTGCGGCCGCCAATCCCTCGAGGGGTGGCCCTTCTGCGCGAAACCGCCAGCGTTCACTCCGTAACCGAGTTCTGCAAGCATCCCCTGGAGGGGTCTTGCAGAACTCGCTCAACTGCTACTGCGGCCACTCTGGAGGTGAGTCTCCACAGGTATAGGTGGGCAGTCTCCACATTGCATGGCCAGGTGCGCTCGGGCCAACCCCGACCTAGGTCACGGTGTTCAGCAGAAACCGCGGGCCCAGTTCACCTCGCTGCCTTCTTGGCGGCCATGGATCCACTGGGCACCCGGTGCTTTCTCGACTGAGTAGCCGTAGCGGTCTTCTTTGGTGACGTCTTTAGGCCTCTGACACCTGACGGCGATCCATTCACAAGCTGACCAACCCGCTGAAATGAGACGCCCAAGATGGACCCAGCATCTCGCAGAGTCAGTCCCTGGCCGCGAACGAGTTCAGCGGCGGCTGCGACCATTCCCTCAGCGGCGGCAGTTTGGGCGTCTCGAAGTTGCTTCTGAGCGACCGCAAGGTGAGCCAGAACCCCCTGTTCGACAGACGAGAGTTGAGGTCGAACGACTACGTCGAACGCCTGCCGGTCGACATCCAGCATTAGTGCGAGAGCGTCACGGGCCATTTCCTCAACCTGATCGAGCCGGCGGGCTTGTGTGTGAAGTCCTCGTACCCCTTCGACGGTGACGGCCCACCAGTCGCCGCTTCGAACCGCCTTCGCTGTGTATACCTTTCGTCCCACTACCACCAACCCTCTCCCAACTCGTCTTCGGTGTCTCTCAGGATGCCTTGGGCCGTTAGCTCGTTGACCTCCCGATGGCGAGGGATCGACACTTGCAGGTCGCCGAGCCGCCAGATCTCGTGACGAGCGCCTTGGCGAACCAACTCCCACTCGACCTTGGCTTTCCGAGCTTCCTTCCGGATCTTGCCAATGAGTTCCGTCCGCTTCACGAATCTAGTCTATCTGACTAGACAGATCAAGTCAAGTCACATTAGACACTTCTAAGTTCCGATCCTGGCCCAGGGGTCGAATCGGACTGCCCGCCTGCCCGCAACAGCCATTTGGCCATCTCCAGCCCCCACCGCGGCCTCGGTCGAGCTCAGCCTGCTACAACTCGGAGTGCGGTGTTCGGGGGCATCAGCCGCAGCACCCGACTCCGAACTAGGGCGACGCGGCCGGGACGAGTCGCGTCATGCTGGGGCTGTGCGCGCTGCGGTGGTTCCCCGATACGGCCCGGCCGAGGTCATCGAGGTTCGGGACGACTGGCCCGAGCCGGATCTGCCGGGCCCCGGTGAGGTGCTGGTGGTGGTCCAGGCTGCCGGTCTCAATCCCAGCGACGCCAAGATCCGGGCCGGAGGCGGACGCCTGGGCGGGGTCGAACCCCCCTACGTCAGCGGCCGGGAAGCGGCCGGGCAGGTGGTGGAGGTAGGTCCCGGCGTCGACTCGCTGGAGCCGGGCCAGGAGGTTTTCGCCTTCTTCGGTTGGGGTGCCCGTCCCGGTGGACACACCGAACGCCTGGTGGTGGCCGCCTCGGCCCTGGCCCTCTCTCCGCTCGGGGTTCCGGTGAACGAAGCGGCCGGGCTACCGCTGGCCGGCCTCACCGCCTTACAGGGTCTGGAGGCTCTGGGGGCCTCGGGGGGCGAGCGCGTGTTGGTGACCTCCGGCTCGGGTGGGGTCGGGCATCTGGGCGTGCAGATTGCGGTGGCTCTGGGCCTGGAGGTGATCGCTACAAGTGGGCCCGCCAACCTGGGCTTCGTGAGGGGCCTCGGCGCCGCAGAGGTGCTGGACTACCGGGACGAGGACCACCGCCGGCGGCTCCGGGGGATCCCGTACTTGCTGGATAGCGTCGGGGCCGGAAACATCGGGTCGTACCTCAGCTGCCTGTCCACGGGGGCGAAGGTGGCGGCGGTGGCCGGTGTGCCGAGCGAGGTGCCCGACGGAATCACCGTCACGCCAATCCGCTGCGAAGCCAGCTCCGCGCGCCTGACCCGGCTCTCCCAACTCATGACAGAGAGACGGTTGTCGGTGACAGTGCAGCAGGTGTTCCCGCTGGAGCAGGCGGCCGAGGCCCATCGCCTGCTGGAGGGCGGCCACGTCCGAGGCAAGCTGGTCATAGCCATAGGGGCATGAGGGGAAGATCCCCCGGGTGAACGGAGGGACGAACCGCGCCGGGCTGATTGCACAACTCGCCGATCGGATCTGGTCCAGCTCTGAAAACGAGTCTCCACAGGTTAGGGAGGGCAGTCTCCACACGCCGGCCGGCGTGTCGGAATCTGGTCACAGGTTCTGCACGATGAGACTGAGAGAACTGCAAGCATCCCTTGGAGGCGGCGGGCGGAATCGAACCGCCGTACGGGGCTTTGCAGGCCCCTGCCTAAATTGAGTTAGGCCCAGTTCAGATGGCCAATTCTGAGCAAGGAGACGCTGCGATGACGCGATAATGACGCGTTCCTTCGGTATCGGCGTCGTGACGCAGCTCGATCTAGCTCCAGGTACACGGCCTCGGCGTAGGGCGCAGTCGGGTCGACAATCGGCTAGGCCAGGCGCTTATGGACGCCGCCAACCAGAGCCTCCAGGCCCTCGGGCCGGCGGTGGTCCAGGTATGGACTCGGGACCCGAGGGCGAAAGCGAGGACTCGCTCGGGAACGGGGCTCGCGATCGGTTCCTCAGAGATTCTGACCTGCGCGCATGTGGTCCATCAGCGGCAAGACATCGCGCTGGGCCCCGAGCAGATTCCGTGCGACGTCATCAGAATTGAACTCGCCACGGATCTTGCAATCCTCCGCGTCAAGGAGGGTAACCATCCGTATCCCCAAGTCGAGCTGACACCCGACGAGCCGCATATCCAGCTCGGAGCCCCCGTGGCGGTGATGGGTTGGCCGGCCTTGGAGCGTTTGCAATATGAGAGCCCGATCACCGTCTTCGGGCAGGTCGCACTCCTTGACGCAACGGTGACGGTCAATGACAGGGGCGTGCGGGTCTTTGTGATGGACCTGCCAGGTCTCGGTGGCATGAGCGGCGGACCAGTGATCGACATGGCAACGAACGCCATCATCGGGCTGCATGCTGGGACCGTCCGAGCCAGGGCCGAGGCAAACGGACCCCCGGAGCTGCGGAGGCTCGAGGTTTACGAACGAGCACTCGGATATGCCATTCCTCGCCGTAGTCTTGAGGCGATATTGGCTGAGGCGTCCTAGGACGGCCCCAAAACGGCGCCGGCAAGGCACAAGCCCGGCCCCCTACCGGTACCCCACCGACTCCGGCTCCTCAAGCCCCTCCCGGTGGCCCTCACACGACCACACCCGGATCTGCTTCCCACCGACGAGATGGTGGTTGCCAACCCACACGACGGGCTCCTCGCAGAACGTCGGGCGCCCTGAGCCGTCGCCGTCGTGGACCATGCGCCAGCAACGGTCGGACTCGGAAAAGACGGCATCGGCGTAGTGGTCCAC
>PLWZ01000050.1 GCA_003151235.1 Acidimicrobiaceae bacterium | reverse complement strand
CACCCCGCTGAGATCCGAAGCGCCGCCAAAGGCCGCCATGAGGAACGCTATGAGGAACAGGGCCCACAGCTCGGGGTGACCCGAGGCGGAGTTCGCGACGAGGAGCCCCGAGCAGCCGGCAAGACCGATGTCGGCCGCCAGCACCAGCCGGCGCCGGTCGAAGGCGTCGGCGAGTGCGCCGCCGACGAGGCCGATCGTCAGGATGGGGATGACCTCGATGAGGCTCAACAGGCCCACGATGAGCGACGAGTGGCTGAGCCGATAGGCCTGGTACGGGAGGGCGACGAACGTCAGCATGCTGCCGAGCGTCGATACCGCCTGCCCGACGAACAGCAGCCGAAACTCCCGGGACCGACGGAGCGGCCCGACGTCGGCGCGCGCCGCGTGCCACCACGATCGACGCTCGACGGGCCCGGTTTCCTCCGGCGACGGGTCGTCGGCCACAGCCAGACTCTTACCTACCGGCGGCCCAGGCCACGACTCGCATCCGCGCCGACCCAGGGCCGCGGTTGACCACTCGTTCGAACGTCGGCGTCGCTATCCGACGCCGGTTGCGCACTATGGCCTGCGAACCCCTGCGAAGCCGTCGCCCAGCCTGATCGGGGTGATGTGAACGGTTTCGCCCGTCTGAGGGGCTTCGATCATCTCGCCGTCGCCGACGTACATGGCCACGTGCTCACTGCCGCCGTCGCCATAGAAGAGAAGGTCACCCGGCGACATGTCCGAGACCGGGACCGGCGCGGAGTCATCGAACTGGGAGCCCGAGTAGTGCGGGAGGCTGACACCGGCCTGACCCCATGCGTACTGGGTCAGCCCCGAGCAGTCGAGGCCGCCCGAGGGGTCGCCGGGAGTTCCCCGCGGGTCGGTGCCGCCCCAGACATAGGGAACCCCGAGCTGGCTCTCGGCAGCCGCCACCGCCACTCCCGCGGCGCCGCCGGCGGACGGTGGCGGCGGGAAGTTCGCCGATGCCCCGAACCGCGCCGCGGTCTGGGCGTTCTCCGCGGCTTGGGCCGCCGCCTGCTCCTGTGCGACGAGCACGCCGATCTGACCCTTGACCTGACCCAGGTCCGCGTTCAGCTGTCCTTGCTGTTGCGTCGCCGACGCTCTCGCTTCGCTGGCGGCGTTCGCGGCAGCCTGGGCCTGCTGGTCCTGGGTGTCGAGGCTTGTCTCGGCTGCGTTCAGTTGGACCTGGGCCGTATGCAGTGTCGCAACCGTGACACTGAGGTTCCCGGTCGCAACTTGGCCGTACTCCTGCTCATCGTCGAACGTCTTCTGATTGCCCGAGAACAAGGGGTTGGCCTGTCCGGCGGACCCGTCACTCAGGTACGAGTTGATCGCCAACGTGCGCAGGTTGGACTTGTCGGCGTCCACCCGCTTGGTGTCAGCGGCGATCTCGTTCCTCGTTGTGTCGATCTCGCTGGTGAGGGTATTGATCTGATCGGTCTCCTGGTCGTAACGCTCGCCCTCGACAGCTATCTGCTGGTTCTCCGCAGAGATCTGCTGCTCGAGTTGCGTCGCCTTCGCTTGCAGATCGCTGACCTGACTGGCCGACGCTTGCTGAGATGAGGCAATGAGAGGGAAGGCCGTGCCAAATAGCACGGCGACCAGAGCCAGGAGAGACCGACAAGTCTCCCGGAGCGGCCGAACGCCCCCCTCTGACCACGGCGTGGAGTGGCCATGAGGCCGCTCAACGTCTGTCACAATGCCGAACAGTCTTACGGCCGCGTAGGACCAGGTCAACCACCCTCGACATTTGAAACGTGCGTAGAAGAAAACATTGCGGTGGAACCCCCAGCGCATACGCCGTTTTTGGTCGCTATGTGACGATCCGCGCCAATTCGATCACGAGACGGTCACAGTTGAGATAACGGTCGGTCAAGTGGTGCTGTTCGCCTGTCGACGCGCGCGCCATATGCGCAATTTCATCACGACGCCCGGAGAATTTCCCGCAGGTCGTCGGCCTGTCTTTTGAGCAACCGAGGCCGGAGTGACCGGGTTACACGAAGACGGCGTGAACCCGCGGCCTGACACCGGAATCCGTACAGTGGTAGACCCAACTAGAGGCTGACGATGGCGTTCGCGGAGATCCTTGGAACCGACATCCACTACATCCAGCGCGGTGACGGACCACCAATGCTGTTCCTTCATGGCTCGGGCTCATGCGCCGAGGCGTGGCATCACCAGTTCGACGCATTCTCCGATGGCTACCGGGTCATCGCGTACGACAGCGTCAACCACGGCCACTCGTCGAACTCGCCCGCCGGTGGACTCGAACCCGATCGAGCCGACGAACTCGACGCGTTCCTTGGTGCGTTGGGTATCGAACGACCCGTGATTGCCGGAAACTCGATGGGCGCGATGACTCTGCTCAGGTGGGCGGTGAGACACCCAGACCGAGCGCGGGCGCTCATACCCTCGGGCATGGGGGTCATGCCGGCCGACGGCCGACCCGGTCCCGAGCGGCCAACGGCCGAACCCGCCGTTGACGACGCGCTCTTCTTGGCCGCACGGGGTGGCTTCACCCGAGACTTCCCCACCACCCATCCGGACCTCTACGACCGCTACATCCGGCTCCGGTCGACGGCGACGCGGATCGAGGCGACTCGCCGGCCGCGCCAGGCGACAGCCAAGAACCCCGGACGTGGTGAGTTGGCCGAACTGGTCGGTGCCATCCGCTCGCCGATGCAGATCATCGTGGGCGAGCATGATTGGCTGGCCGAGGCCGCCGGGAATTTGCACGAGCGAGTCGAGGGGAGCCGCCTCGCCGTCGTCCCCGGCGCTCCGCACAACGTGTACTACGAGACCGCGGACGCCTACAACGAGCTGGTCCAGGAATTCCTCGCTCACCTCCAGGCCGTCGTGTAGCACCCGGTCGCCCGGGGCCCGCCAGGGAAGCTGCGGGAAGGTGGGTCTACTTCCTCTCCCCGAGAGTTGCCTCGATGCCTCGGACATCACCGTCTTCGTCCTCAAGAACGGTGACGTCTCGGAAGCCGAAGCGCGAGAGATCGTGGGTCAGTACGTCAGCCTGATCTCCACCCAGTTCCAGAAGGAGTGCGCCGCCAAGACGGAGAAGGCTTGGGCTCTCCGCGACGACGCGCCGCAGGACCCTGGCGCCGTCGGGCCCCCCGTCATAGGCGAGCTCGGACTCGAACTCGAAGGTGTCTCTCGGCAACATGGGCAGAGCCGGTGTCGGCACATAGGGCACCACGCCGACAACGACGTCGACCAAACCGGTGATGGCGGGCGGAAGCGGGTCAAAGAGGTCACCGCCATAAACTTCGACGCCGTTGCCCGCGGCACACTCGACTGCTCTCCCATCAATCTCGGAGGCGACAACGCGCGCGTCCGGTCGGCTCGAGGCCAACATCGTCGCAATCGCGCCCGATCCAGTGCACAGATCGATGGCGATCCCCGTCCCCGGCAGGCGTTCGACGGCACGTCGTGCCAGGGGTTCGCTCTGCCACCGCGGCACATAGACGCCCCGATCGACATGGATCTCGAGACCGCAGAACAAGGTTTGCCCGGTGATCCACGCCAGCGGCTCCCCGGAGAGACGGCGTTCTACGAGCGCGCCAAGGGGTTCGCCCCTGAGGGCTGCGCAGTCAAGGAGCTCTTGAGCCTCGTCCTCTGCCGCAACGAATCCCGCCCCAGACAGCATCGCTACGAGCGCATCGGGTCGCGTGGGTGTCCCCGTGTTTCGGTTTCGACCGGTCAAGATCGGCCCGCCCCGTCCACCATCGGGCCGTCAGGCCCCGAGCTCTCTCCCTGTCGGGTGGTCTGGTCTCCGATCATCGCGATCCACTCTCCCATCGGCCGTGGGTCGGGTGCCGGACCGGTCGACCCGCTGCCGATCGTCAAGGTGAGTCCGCTGGTCCGAACCCGGGCGTTGTCCTGAGCCCCCCTAGGCTTCGAAGGTGAATCGGATCCCGCGGTGGGCCGTCGCGTCCGCCGGGGCTGCCCCGGTGCTGCTCATAGGTGGCTGGACGATCGCCGAGACGCGACAGCCACCCGGGTACGACGCAGTGCGCGACACCATCAGCGCATTGGCTGCACGCGGAGCGACCGACCGATGGGTGATGACCTCGGCACTGGCCGCGCTCGGCGTTTGCTACGTCGTGACCGCGTGCGGACTGGGCCAAGCACGACCGGCCGGCCGAACGTTGCTCGTGACTGGAGGAACGTCGACCGTCCTTGTCGCGGCGTTTCCCCAGCCGATCCACGGCAACTCGGTGGCGCACACTGTGGCGGCAACGGCTGCGTTTGTCAGCCTGGCTGTCTGGCCGGTGTTTGCGGCGAGTCCCAGGTCGAACTCGGGGCTGCTGGGAATGCTCCCCTCGGTCGCGGCGACGGCAAGCCTGCTCGGACTCATCGCGTGGTTCGCTGCCGAGATTCACGGCGGTCAGCGCGGACTTGCCGAACGGTGTGCGGCCGGCGCGGAGTCCTTATGGCCCCTAGCGGTGGTCCTCACCACCAGGCGGGCGTTGAGACGCCGACCGGCACCCGCGCCTAGGGAGACTCGATGATGAGGTCGACTCGCTTCTTATAGACGCTCAGAACGCGCAGCTCGGAACCGTCCCAGTCGTGGGGAATCGAGGCTTGGACCAGTGACCGGGTCAGGGCAGCACGCTGCTTGCGTGTCCAGCTCACCGTTTCGTAGATGACGGTGTCGAAGGCGGCGGCGCGCCGGCCCTTCGTCGCGCCGGTCCACTCGAAACCGACCTGCCCGGAAAGTTGACGGAGCTGGTCGAGGAACTCGGCCCATGGCTGTGGATTCTGACGATCGGCGATGCGCCGTCGCCGCCAGTCTTCGAACTCCAGGCACCACTGACTCGATTGCAGGTGGATGAGGCGGAGGCTGTCGAAGCGCGCCACCTGAAAGTTCTGTGGACGCAGGCATGTGACCCAACCAATGCCGTCCGAACGCAGCGCGACTCGCGACCGAACCATTGCCAGCCGCGGGTCATAGGGATTGGCATATCCGTCGACCGTGCATACCCGGTCTCCCCAGCCGTTGCGGTCGAACTCGGCATCGCACTCGCCTTCGAGCAGAGACATGTCGAGCTCGCCCGTAGGAAGCCGGGGTTGGGACTTTCGGTCGTACGCGCTGTCGGGATCATCACGCAGGTCGAACCCCGTTCGAATATCGTCGATCGGCACGCCGAAGAAGTCGGAAAGCTCAACTAACAGTGGCGTCAACACGACATCGGGACCGAGATCCGCCAACGTGGCGTCGAACCCGGGGACCTTCGTCCTCACCCGCCGAAGGCAGTCCTCGTGCAGGGTCATCAGCTGCGAAACGGCCTCGTCCCCCGGCAGCTCGCCGGTGGCGACGACGTCGGGCGGGGGTGCCAGACCTTCGAAGGTGAAGTCCTTGATTCCCTTGAGGTAGTGGTTCCTAATGTCCTTCTGGACCCAAGCCATCTCCACGTCCCTCCTGTCACCCGAGCGTGGCGAGACGCTGAAGCAACCACGGTACATTTGCAAAGCTGTGAGCTAGTCCTGCTTGGCTCCGGATCGTCCGCCGGACTCGTTAACCCTGTCCACATGTGGTCGCAATCCCGTCGAAACGAGGAATCGCTAGTTTCGGCCCGAGAGGTGTTCGAGGCCACCTAACACCTTGTTAGTCCTCCAACGACTGGAACGAACGATGGCCTCGGACACATCTGACCCGGCGAGAGGGCTCATGGGGGGCCCTGTCGATCAACGAGCAGATCGCCTCCCGCCGCTGGCGCCTCCCCTTCGAAGGGGGTGGAGGCCGCCCCGATGAACCGGATCGGCTAATCACTTGACACCAGACGACGAAGCGGGGTCGGCAGCCGGAACCACCTGGACCGACGGGCACGTGATCGTCTGCGGCCTGAAGGGAGTGGGTCTCCGGACGGTCGAACAGCTCCACCTGAGCGGCGTGTCGGTCGTGGTGGTCGACGACGACCCGGACCTTCGCTTGGCCCGGATCGTCGAGGGGTGGGGCGTCCCGCACATCCACCGGAGCGCCCATCTTGGCGACGGTCTCGCCGAAGCGGGGCTCGATCGGGCGTTGGCCGTCATCTGCGCCGAGGCAAGCGAGCTCGTCTCCCTGGAGATCGCGATGCGGGTGCGCGAGACGCGGCCCGATGTCCGGGTGGTGGTCCAGCTGGCCAACCCGTCCGTCGGGACGGCTCTCGAGCGAGTGATCGGAGCCGGCGGCGTGCTCGACGTCGCGACCCTGGCCGCGCCGTCGTTCGTCGAGGCGTGCGTCGGCCAGCCTTCTCACGAGATCGACATAGGCGGCGAGCGCTTCGCAGTGGTCCAGCTCACCGTGACCGAGGAGGCCGGGACGTTTCGGAGCCACTTCGACAACCTCGCCCCCGTCGCCGTCGTGGACTCGGCAAGCGGCGAGATGGAGTGTTGCCCCGGGCGCGATCACCTCATCGCTCCCGGCGACCGCGTAGCGGTCATCGGCACCCCCGATGAGCTCGAGCGAAGCGGCGTGGAGGTAGCCCGGGCCATCCACGCGGCGGCCCCGTCGGTCCCACTCTCGCTCCGGATTCGCCGGCGCCTACGGGCCTTGATGCAGACAAACGCCAAGGGTCTCGTGTTCACCCTGGGCGCGCTCGCGGCGCTCTTGGTGATCGCGGCCATCGTCATTCGGTTCGGCTACGTCGACCCGACGACCCACACTCACCTTGACCTTCTGACGTCCGTCTACTTCACGGTCGAGACGCTCGCGACCGTCGGGTTCGGCGACTATTCCTTCGGTGGGCAGAGTGCCTGGCTGCAGGGCTTCGCCATCGCGCTGATCGTGGTCGGGGTCACCCTCGTGACCACGAGCTTTGCCCTGTTAACCAACCTCCTCGTCAGCCGCCGGATCGAGCAGTCTCTCGGAAGGCACCGGGTGCCCGGAATGGCCGGTCACGTGGTCGTGATCGGCCTCGGGTCTCTCGGAATTCGAGTGGTGGAAGGCCTGGTGGCCGAGGGGCGCCGGGTGGTCATCGTCGAACGCGACCCCAGCAATCGCTACCTCGGTCGGGCCCGGTCCCTCGGGATCCCGGTCGTCATAGCCGACGCGACCCAACGTGAGACCCACACAGCCGTGAACCTGACCGATGCCTTGGCCGTCGCCATCCTCACCAGCGACGATCTGACCAACATCGACACCGGACTGGCCGTGCGTGACTCACTCGGCGATCGATGGGGCCGTACGCCGGTCGTGCTGCGGGTGTTCGACAGAGACCTGGCCCGCATGATGGAGCGGAACTTCGGGTTCAGTCACGTTCGCTCGACCTCCGCACTGGCCGCCCCGTGGTTTGCCGGGGCTGCACTCGGGCTCGACGTCCTCGAGACCTTCTACGTCGACCAACAGCCGTTCCTGGTGGGCAAGCTCTCGGTCAGCGCCGGCGGCGGGCTGCAGGGGCTGGCCATGCAGGATCTATCCACGAGAACCCGGGTCGTCGCGCTTCGCCGCGGCGGCGAGCTTGAGCATCCCCCTCGTCGAGGCACGCGATTCCAGGCCGGGGACGAGGCGTATCTCCTCGGCCCATACGACGAATTGGTCGGCGTGCTCCGGCGGGACCAGCCGACCCCGGACGGCTGACGCGAAGGGTCGTTGACCCCCCTACTTGGCCGCGTCGGCGCAGACCGTGGTCAACATCAGCCGGCTGACGACGTAGGGATCCATGTTGGCGTTGGGTCGGCGGTCTTCCAGCCAACCCTTCTTGTCCTTGGCGGTCCCCCACGGGATGCGGATCGACGCCCCCCGGTCGGAGGCCCCGTAGCTGAACTTGGACCAGTGCTCCGTCTCGTGAGCACCGGTCAGCCGAAGGTCGAGCCCGACGCCGTAGTTGCTCACGTGCTCGTCGATGTTGCGTCCGAGTGCCTCACATCCGGCGATGATGGCGTCCCAGCCGCCGTCCTCGCGCATTGCCTTCGTGGAGAAGTTGGTGTGGGCGCCGGCGCCGTTCCAGTCACCGAGGACCGGCTTCGGGTCCAGGGTCGCGAACACCCCGAAGTCCTCGGCCACACGAAACAGGAGCCAGCGAGCCACCCAGAGATGGTCGCCGATGAGCGGCGGCGGGAGGACCCCGATCTGGAACTCCCACTGGGCCATCATCACCTCGGCGTTGGTTCCTTCGATGCCAAGTCCGGCCTCCATGCAGGCCGCTGTGTGGCGCTCGACGATGTCGCGGCCGGGCATCTTGTCCCCGCCGACGCCGCAGTAATACGGACCCTGAGGCGCCGGGTAACCCTGCGTCGGCCACCCGAGCGGACGCCCGCCCTGCAAGAACGTGTACTCCTGCTCGATCCCGAACCAGGGCTCTTGGTCGGCATACTTCTCGGCCGCCGCCACGCAAGCTGCCCGGGTGTTGGTCGGATGAGGGGTGAAGTCGGTGAGCAGCACCTCACACATGACAAGCACGTCGCCCGGGCTACGGAGTGGGTCGGGACAGGTGAAGACAGGCTGCAGCACGCAGTCCGAGTCGTTCCCGGTGGCCTGGTTGGTGCTCGAGCCGTCAAAACCCCAGATCCCGGGGTGCTTGCCATCGGCCACGATGCGGGTCTTGCTCCGCACCAACGGGGACGGCTCGGTCCCGTCGATCCAGATGTACTCGGCTTGGTAGCTCATGACGGGGAAACCTCCTGGATTGCCCCGCCCGGGTTCGGGATCGGAGCGGATTCGTCGGGGATCTTCTCAGCACCTTGTGTCCTGAGCGTTGCTCACGTGTGAACGTCGAGTAACGCCGCAGGTCGAACGGCTCATCATTGGGGTTGGGGCCCCCGCGAGTCGAATTCGAACGATCTCCAAACCTGGCCGGCTGCGAGTTGGATCGAGGGGGTGCCTCGAGGGAGATGGTTTCGGCGCGCTCCGCACCCCGATCCTCCCGCATGGACGCCCCGCCCCCTGCAACTGCTGAACACCAGTGGGAACTCAAACCACGGCCGCGGCTGAATAACCCGCCAGTCGTCGTAACCCACCAGGCGTCCCCTGGTTGCGTTGGCCTAGCTCGGAGTCGTGCTCACCTCTGCCTTGCGCAGAGCTCTTCGAGCTTCTGCAGGGTCTTGTTCATGCCTTCGACCCAGACCTTGCCGTTGTCCATGGCCGCACGCAGCTGCTCGGGCGCACCGGTGCAGTCGTAGATCTCGGTCACGACGGTGGCATCGGGTCCATCGGGGGCAAGCTCGAATATCCATCGGTGCCCGAACCGAGTCCCGAAGGGAACCGAAGTCTCGGGACGCCGTTCCGCCGCCCGTAAGGCCGGTTCCCAGCCGATGCGGCGGTTCAGCTCGAATTCGACGACATGGTTGTCCATCTCGTAGTCGCCGAGCCTCTCGTTGTGCATATTCATGACGAACGCGTCGCCGACGCCCGACACCTTCGAAGCCGGTGCGCCCTGTCGCAGCATCCCGGAGCCGTCGAAGTCGGGGTGCATGTGCGAGGCCGTCAGGAGTTCGAATATGTCCTCGGCTGGCGCCTCGATGCGTCTCGATACCGAAACGGGCTCAGTCTCAAGATCGTCCATTGGCGTGTCTCCTTTTGCTAGCCACGGTAGACCTCCGAGCCCCATGCGGGGCCGTTATCCGACCCCCGGCAGCCTCCATTGCCTCGATCTCCCCGATGATCCAACGACCCGAACGGCTAGAGTTCGCCCAGGTGAGGTGGCACGTACGCAGCGGCGCGTAGTCCGGGAGTGTCGATGATGGGACCAGGTTTGCGAGAGTTGGCCGAGCCATGACCCAGGGGATCGTCGACTTCGACTTCTCGGCGATGGAGGAGCACGTCGACCCGTATCCGACCTATGTCGCGATGCGCAACGCCGGACGCGTGCTGCGCTCGCCGATCGGCACGCTCATGGTCCACCGCTACGAGGACGTGCGGCGGACGCATGGAGACCACGACGCCTTCAGCTTGGGCGCCATCGACATGGGAGCCGCCGCGGCAAGACGTGACGGCCATGAAGGCGGCCTGGCCAGCGGCGACTTCCTGCTGGCAGAGACCATGCTCACGACGGATCCCCCCGACCACGAGCGTCTTCGCCGCGTGGTGAACCGTGCCTTCACGCCCAGATCCATCGACGCCATCGAGTCGCGGGTCCGCGAGATCGCCCGGCAGCTCCTCGCTCCGCTGGCGGACGGAGAGGCGTTCGACATCGTCGCTGACTTTGCGGCACCCCTGCCCACCATCGTCATCTCGGAGCTCCTCGGCGTCCCCTCCGAGGACGCCAACAAGTTCCGCGTCTGGAGCGAGGCCGTCACGGGAACCAACGTGCGTGCCCGCTTGAACCCCGAGACGTCGCGCCAATACAGCGCTCAGCTTCGGCTGTACCTGTCCGAACAGATCGAGCGCCGGAAGGAGGCCCCGACCGACGATCTCATCGGCCGGATGGTTGTGGCCAACAGCGAGCAGATCATGACCGACGCCGAGGTCGTTGCGGCGTGCGTGCTGCTGCTGGTCGCAGGCAATGAAACCACGATGCGCCTCATCACGAACATGGCCCTCGCCCTGGGGCGGTTCCCGGGTGAGCTCGAACGACTGGTCGAGAATCCGGATCTCATCGCGACGGGCGTCGAGGAGACGCTGCGATACGACAGCCCGGTACAGATGTTGTTCCGCGCCTGCAAGCAGGACACGGTCGTCGCCGACGCCGAGATCCAGAAGGGCCAATTCGTCCTGACCATGCTCGGCGCTGCAAACCGCGACCCCGACGCGTTCGTTGACCCCGACACCTTTGACGTGGGCCGTGAAGAGAACATGCATGTGGCGTTGGGGCACGGCATCCACTACTGCCTCGGCGCGCCGCTCGCCCGTCGGGAGACTCGCATCGCGTTCGAGGAGCTCCTCCAGATGGTGCCCCGGTTCAAGGTATTGACCAGGGATGAAGACCTCAGGTATCCCCCGACGCTGATGCTGCGGAGCCCGCTCTCGCTCGTCGTTCAAGGTTGACCCTGCGGTGCGAGTGGTCATCGACACGGGACGCTGCCTCGGCAACGCTTTGTGCGTCGCCTCAGCTCCTGAAGTGTTCGATGTCGACGACGATGGCACCGCGTTCTTGCTGCAAGAGGACCCGGGCCCCGAGCAGACGGACCGGATCGAGCTGGCCGTACGTAGATGCCCTACGGGGGCACTGTCACTACAGCGGTGAGCGGCACATTCGTCCCGTACGACCGCCCGGTGCGCGCGGCGTTTGTGGGTCTCGGGCGCATCTACGACCTCAACGTGCGCGCCTACGCCGGCAATCCCGATGTCGAGGTAGTCGCGCTCGTCGACCCGAGCGATGAGCGACGCAGCCAGCGCCACGCGGACTGGCCCGAAGCACAGGCTTTCGCCTCACTGGCCGAGCTCGCGGCCAGCGGGCTCGAGGTGGACGCGGTGGAAGCGCTCCTGCCGATCCCGCTCCACTGCGACACGGTGATCGAGATGCTCGGCTCCGGCTGGCACGTCAATCTGCAAAAGCCCATCTGCAACGACCTCGCCGGGGCCGAGCGCATGATCGAAGCCGCCGAAACCTCCGGGAAGCAGCTGAGGGTGATGGAGAACTACCTGTTCTACGAGCCGTTGCAGAAGCTCAAGGCGACCGTCGACTCGGGCGAGCTCGGTGAGGTGAGTGGCTACCACTTGAAGATGGTGGCCAGTGGCATCGGTGGCTGGGACGTCCCGGGAAGCACCTACGAGTGGCAGTTCCAGCAGACACGCGAGGGGCGAGGAACACTCGTCTTCGACGACGGCTGGCACAAGCTTTCGACTGCGATCTGGTTGTTCGGTCCCGTCAAGGAGGTCCGTGGGTGGATCGGGAAAACAGAGGTGGTTCCGGGCGTCGACGTCGACGCGCCGAGCACTCTGGTATGGGAGCACGTCAACGGGATCCGCGGGATTTGGGACATCACCCTCGCCGTTGACATGTACTTGCGGTCCGACTACTACACCAATGACGAGCGCTGGGAGGTCACCGGGCGAAGGGGCTACGCAAGAGTCAACCGGTGCACCAGCCGAGGGATCCAACAACCAAGCCTCGAGGTCTACGTCGATGGCGAGATGCGCTCGTACCACGCACTCGACGACGATTGGGCCAGCAGTTTTCGCGACTCGGGCCGCCACTGGCTGCGCTGGTTGCACACCGGCGAGGGACCGATGCTGTGGAGCGCCAGCGAAGCCGCCGACGTGCTGCGATTCGCACTTGCTGCCTACGCCAGCAGTGCCGCTGGTGGCACCGGGGTAGACCCGGCCTCGCTCGAGTAGGTGAGAGCACTGTTCAGCGAGGCGACCGCCGTCGAGCCATCCGACGATGCTCTCCGTGTCGACGGTGCCGCCGGTACCACCACTCGGTGGTCGGGCAACATCGCCGAAGGTTGGGCCATCGCCGGCAACGCCAACGGGGGTTACGTTCTCGCGATCGCGGGGAGGGCGATGACCGCAGCGCTGGGCCGCCCCGATCCGGTCACCGTGACGGCCCACTACCTCGCCCCAGGTCAGCCGGGACCGGTCTCAGTGGTAGTCGATATCACCAAACAGGGTCGGAAATTCGGGACGGCAACGGCAAAGGTGGCCGACGAGAAGCGGGTCATCCTCCAGGTGCTCGGCACCTTCGGGGACCTTGCCGACGTTGCCGGACCGGAGCTCATCGACGTCGAACCCCCACCCATGCCCCCGCCCGATAAATGCACTCCGATGCCCGTGTCCGACCCATCTCGACCACCCTTCATGGGCAACGTGGATCTCCAACTGCACCCTGAAGATGCGGGGTTTCTTCATGGGGAACCATCAGGCAACGCGCTCATGCGGGGCTGGTTCCGCCTTCACAACGAGGAAGCCGTAGACGCGATCGCCCTGCTTTGCGCAGCGGACTCGTTTCCGCCGGCGATCTTCAACACCACCCTGCCCAGGGGCTGGACGCCCACAATGGAGCTCACCGTTCATGTGCGCTCGCGTCCAGGGTCGGGCTGGCTCCGCTGCCGATTTGCGACCCGCTTCGTTACCGGTGGCTTTCTCGAGGAGACCGGCGAGCTTTGGGATGACGACGGCCGACTCGTCGCTCAGTCGCGCCAACTCGCTCTGGTCCCACGGGACTGACTCTCGAGCGCCACTACGGAAAGAGCGCCGCCAAGGCGTCGGCCAGGACGCTATGGCGAAAGACGTACCCCGACTGCTCGAGCGCGCTTGGAAGGACTCGTTGGCTCGCGAGCACCAGCTCTCGTGAACGTTGCCGACCGAGCGCCAACGAGAGTACGGGCGCGGGAACCGGAACCAGAGTTGGGCGGTGGAGGGCGCTGCCGAGCCTGTCTGTGAACTCGGCATTGGTCACAGGATTGGGAGCGGTCACGTTCGTGGGCCCCTGCACCGTTTGCGCGTCGAGGCAGTGCACGATGGCCTGAACCTCGTCGCCGAGCGTGACCCAGCTCCACCATTGGTGACCACTACCGATCTTGCCGCCAAGACCCGACTTGAAGAGCGGTACCAGTCGCCCCAGGGTGCCGCCGGTCGCCGACAGGACGAGACCGGTTCGGAGGAGCACGGTGCGAATGCCTGCGGTGGTGGCAGGAGCGGCCGCCGCCTCCCACTCCTGCGCGACCTCGGCGAGAAAACCGGTTCCGGGCGAGCTCTCCTCGGTCAGGACCTCGTCTCCCCTATCTCCGTAGAAGCCGACCGCCGATCCGCTCACGAGGACGGACGGAGGAACGTCCATCGTCGTCAGCGCCCGGACCAGGAGCGCAGTACCGGCGACACGGCTGTCAAGGATCACTCGTTTGTATTCGTCACTCCAGCGATGCTCCGCGATCCCGGCACCGGCGAGGTGGACGACAGCGTCCATACCGGTCAGTGAGCCCGGGTCGAGCCGGCTCGCGCCGATGTCCCAACTGATCTCGCCCGGAGGCTCCGCCGGACCGCGTACCAACCGCACAGGGGAGTGCCCGGCCGCCTGGAGAGCGGAGATGAGGGCGGTGCCGATAAGGCCAGACGAGCCCGACACCAAGACCTTCATAGTCCGATGCTGACACAGCCTGAGTTACGGGCCTTCGTGCCGCCCACGACCGGTCTTTTGCCGGCCTAAGCCGTGGGGCCGGTGGATGCTCCCGGGTCCGGCTCGACCGGCCCGTTCGCTTCAGCTTCGGCTGCCGCGGCCGCATCCAAGGTGGCCACGTCGGCGGCCGTGGCCCCGAGCCGACGCTCGACATCGGCCAACCGATCGCTGATCACCGACAGCTGCTGGCCGAGGTCCATGTGGCCCTTTTTGATCTCTTCCTTGTTGGCGTCTGTGTGCTCCTTGATGAAGACGGACGCAACCGTGGCTGTGAGCACACCGATCAAGCCGATCCCAACCAGCATGAGGACCACTGCGACCGATCTGCCGCCCTCGGTGACGGGGAACCGGTCCCCGTAACCGACGGTGGTCACCGTGACAATCGCCCACCACAGCGCGTCGGGGTAGTTGTGGATATTGCTCCCCTTCGCGTTCTCCTCGAAGAGCAGCACCAGCCAGGCCCCGATAAACAGCGTCACAACGGCCGCGATCAGCACGCGGAAGAGACTGTGGTGCCTGAGGATGGCCTCTACCCGCAGCTCGCCTTCACGGACGAGGAGGCTCATCCTCTCCATGCCGACCAGGTGCCAACCCTGGAACACGGGGAGGACAACGGTCGCCGGCTCGACCCACCTCCGCTTGAAGTAGCCAGGCGTGTCTGGGGTGACCACCAAACGAACGAGGTACTCCGCCAGCACGATCGCCCAGAACCCAAAGAGCATGCCGACCAGGATCTTGGAGGCCGAGCCGTTGGCATCGGCCGTCAGAATGGCGATGGCAGTTACCAGCCAGGCGATGCCCAGCGCGGCCATCGGGTACTTCGTGACCGCCTCTATGCGATCGACGAGATCATGGCGCCCGCCGGAAGGCTTGGCGCCGGCGATCGCCTGGCGGCGCCGTTCCTCCTTGTGTTCCTTTTCTCTGAGTCGTTCCTCCTCCAGCTTCTCCAAGCGCTGAATTCGCTCGATGGAAGAGGGATTCTTCTTCTCCGGGCTTTCACTCGGCGCGGTCATGACCTGGGTGGAGTCCCCCACAGCTCTACGAAGGTAGTAGGTGGGGTGCCCCAACGGCTGACTCCCACGGAAGGTGATTCCGTTTTGCCTCCCGACACCGACCCCGAATTGCTGCGAATGCGACCGGGGGCGTCACTGAAGGGGTCGACCGACCCCACCCCGGTCCACACTCGCTTAGCTACTAGACCCCTGACCACTCGTCGACGACGGTCAGGTCGACGAACTCCAGTGGCCCATCAAGGATCTCGGTCATTGTTGACCTCGCTGCCACCAACCCTTCCTGGCGCCGCTCATCGTTCTCGCGCTCGCGAGCCTTCTCTTCGCTTTCGAAGATGACCAATATGCGGATGGTGCTCGGGTCGTTCTGGTCCCGCATCGCCGTCGAGCGGACGAGGCCCGAACCTTGCTGTTCGACCGCCTGCAACTGTTCCATCAGTCTCGCGAGGCCGTCTTCCTTGCCTGCCTTCAGATGCCCCGTGATTAGCTGCGCCCACATGTCAGAACCCCCGTTCGTCAAGGATGCGGAACCCTATCCTTCGAGCCAGCAGCGTCCGGGCACAACTCTTGGAGGGACAGGTTGTAGTCGGTTGGCTAGCGCACCCCCGGTGGCGGTGGTTGCCGTCAGCCGTAACGGCCGCCCGCACTCGGCAACTCCCACTGGCAAAGTGGAGCACGAGGCGAGGGGAATGTCGTGCCTAGGGGGCTCATCACGATTCAGGGCCGGTTCTTTGCGCTACGGCAGAGGCGGCGGCCCCCCCAACTGCCGCAGGTGGCGCCCAAAGCCCCGCCAACCACCGCCAACACCCACAGTTCAGCCGGCGAACTCCGAGTGGGCCATCCACCACTCCCAGGGGCATGCGGCCAGATTCCGACTTCCTAGACCGCAAGAGACCGAATATCAGGCGCGCCTACGAACGGCTTCTCGGCGGTGCGCAGCGCCGGCGAGCACAACGGACAGAACGAGGATGAGCATCCCGTCGAAGGCATGGAATCCCCCGATCCACTTGTTGGAATCACCGCCGTTCGCAAGTGCGGGCTGCGCGCCGAGCGTGGCGGCTGCGAGCACGAACGCCCCGATCACAGTCGAACGTGACGGCCGCGCGGCCAATACGACCAAGAAGAGAGCCAGGGCGACAAAGCCCAGAGCAGTTCCCAGATCGCGATGCGGATTAAAGCTGCTTGCGTTGGCGACCTTTGTTACGTGGTCGCCGAAAACTCCGACACCCGCGAGGAAGACTTGCACGAGCACGGCGAGGACGAATAGACCAGCGAGGTAGCCATAGACCCGATCTAACTTGCGCCGCCATCCGGTCAACTGACCGATTTCAGGTAACGGTGTCGTTTGGGTACCTGTCACGGCTGTCTCACGCCTGAGATCGGCGCGAGGTCTAGCTCTGTTGAGGCGGGCACCAATACATCCGCTCGAAATCCGCGTGTCACAGTCATCCCTCCAAGTATGTCGGTGTCGTTTCGTCCAATCCGTGGTCCACCAGCACCGATGACCCTATTGAGCCATACAGCTCTGCCGTTTGAAAGGGCACCTCCCACCCCTGAGAAGGGATACAAACACCCCGCCTCACTTGGCCAGCCACCGCACACCGGCTGCGACTCCGGGTGCTCCTTCGAGCTGGATCGGAGTCTCGGTGGTCGGGCTGCATTGGTTCGTCAACCCGCTCTGATCGTCATTGGTTGCACCGCGCTGTTGGGAGCGGTGTCCGCCCAGCCCGAGGACCGCGTCAGGGGAAGTGCGAGCCGGGGTGTGCTGGCGGCCCGTGCCGCCCAACGGCGCGCCGGGGCCGCCTGTCAGTGCCCGGCGATGGTGTGTGGCTCGTAGGGCTGTTCGAGGTGCTCGATCTCTTCGGAGCTCAGTTCGACCGAGATCGAGCCGAGTGCGTCCTCGAGCTGGGTGGCGTTCGTGACCCCGACGATCGGGGCGCTGATCACCGATTTTGCCTGCAGCCAGGCCAACGCCACCTGGGCCCGCTTGAGCCCGCGCTTGTCGGCCAGATCCGCCACAGCCTGCACGACGGCCCGGTCATTGTCCGAGTAGAGCCGCTTGCCGAACTCGTCGGTCTGCGCTCGTTCGGTGACGTCGTCCCAGTCCCGGGTGAGCCGACCACGGGCGAGGGGGCTCCACGGGATGACGCCAATCCCCTGATCGGAGCACAGCGGCAGCATCTCGCGCTCCTCTTCGCGGTAGAGGAGGTTGTAGTGGTTCTGCATGGACACGAATCGGGTCCAACCGTGGCGCTCGGCGGTGTGAAGCATCTTGGCGAATTGCCAGGCGTACATCGACGAGGCACCCACGTAGCGAGCCTTGCCCATCTTCACCACGTCGTGGAGGGCCTCGAGAGTCTCTTCGACTGGGGTCGAACGGTCGAAACGGTGGATCTGGTAGAGGTCGACGTAGTCGGTCCCCAGTCGGCGAAGACTGTTGTCGATCTCGCTCAAGATCGCCTTGCGGGATAGCCCGCCGCCGTTCGGCCCCCTGAACATGCGCCCGTGCACCTTGGTGGCTAACACGATCTCGTCGCGCTTGGAGTGCTCGGCCAACGCTCGGCCGACGATCTCCTCGCTGCTCCCATCCGAGTAGACGTTGGCCGTATCGAAGAAGTTGATGCCGCCTTCGAGCGCCTGGCGGATGATCGGTCGGGCGGCGTCCTCACTCAAGCTCCATGGATGGCCGCCCCGCTGCGGATCGCCGAAGCTCATGCAGCCCAGGCAGATTTTGGACACGTCGAGCCCCGTCGAACCCAGCTTGCGATACTCCATGTGAATCCTCTGGTTCCGTCCGGCACGCCTCGAACCCACCTTACGAGCGGTCGGGGTGACCGCCCAAACGCGTGGGGTCAGTTGACTCCGGAGATCTGACAGCCCGAGGCGCCGATCTCGGCGTTTGACGCACGAGCTAGCCGAAACTCTGCCTCGATGGGCTAACGCAGTCGCCCCGGTAGCCGAACACGTGGCCCACGCCCTCGGGCAGGAGATGGCGGGTAAGTGTCAGGCGGTCACACCGCTCACAACCCGACGACCTCGAACGAGCAAGCCCGGTGGCTCAGCGCGTCCTGGCCCTCAAGACGGACAGGCCATCTTCCACATCGACCAGGTGATGATGCGAGTCATGGAGCGCATGTTCGAGGAGCGAACGAACATCGCGCCTCGAGTCACCGATCGTGATGCCCCGTGTCCACGAAGCGGGTCCCGCAGCTTCCGCCAGATCGGCAAGTAGTCGAGCTTGATCTCCGAGTTCCGAGGCGACGAGGCCTGGGTCAGCTGTCGCATAAGTTGCCGAAGCTTCCTCAATGAGTTCATCGGCAGCGATCTCCGGAATCACCGGCTCATCCAGCCGCAACGCCTGGTCCACGCCGAAGACGTGGAGTGCAGTGATGTCTCGACTGTGCGCTGCGTACTCGATCGCCGACCATGTCTCGGGAGCTGGTCGCACCCGAAGATCATCCCCCGCGTTGGACAGCAGAGTGCTCCATTCGGGTCCGAGGGCCCGGATCGCATCCAAAAGCTGTCTCGCGTCAAAGAGTGATCCGTCAAAGTCGCATGCCACACAGGACTCATGATCCATTCTCCGAGCTCCGTTCACTCCCCCCGAGCCTGTCGCGACAATCATCCCGGTACAAGGTGCAGAACGCATGAAGCCCATGGGTGTTGCCACAACCACCGGTTCGATGGTTGTTCCTCTGTCCTCGAAGGGGGTTCCCGGTGCTGCCTCTTGCGAGCGGTCCTGAACCCATGGCATGACCGCTCGACATTGCGGTTACTGGGTCCGTCGACGAGTCACCGACTGCCCATGGTGCCGTTCATTTGTTCGGGCAACTCTCGCGAGCGCGGCCATGCGTTCGTCGACGATCTGGACCGTCGCCCTCCGAAGCGGGCCACCGAATAGCTCTCTTGGACTGAGTTCGTGAGGCTCTGGGCGAAGACTTGGCACATCGTGCTGGGCGAGTACTTGCGTTATCGGCCTTCATGTCTCCGTATTGGTTCCGCCAGCGGTGCCTGAATCGGCCTGGGTTTGATGGAGGCCCCGGGAAACCCACGCCGATTCACGGGGGACATTTGTCTCTCGATCAAGGACTTTCGGCCCTGCTGACGCTTCTCTTTTCCGTTCAGAGTTGTGAAAAACCCATCAACGCATGGGCACGAGCGAGAAGAGAGGGCCATGAAACGCAAGACATTTGATCTGATCCTTACGGCCGGGGGCGCTTCGCTGATGGTCGTATTGATCGTGGCCGGTGTTCTCCTGATGTGGGGTGCCAGTTTTGCGAATTCAAACGTCCACAATCAGCTTCAGCAACAGCAGATCACATTCCCGCCCGCGTCGGCATTTGCCCATGCCAAGGTCGGCACGGAGATCGAGCCTGTGATGCGCCAGTACCTGTTGAAGTACGCCGGTGAGCCGTTGACGACCGGCGCGCAGGCCGAGGCCTACGCGGACCACTTCATCGCCTATCACCTACAGGAGATCGGCGGTGGTTTGACCTACTCCCAGCTGTCTGCCAAGGCCTTGGCTCTGCCAAAGGGCTCGGCGGCATACACGGCGGCCGAGGCCACGGTCGGGACCGTGTTCCAGGGCACGACGCTTCGGGGATTGTTGCTCGAGGCATACGCCTTCGGGACCTTCGGTCAGATTGCCTTCATCGCAGGCATCGCGGCCTTCGTCGTCGCTGGCGTGATGTTGTTCCTCACGGCGCTGGGGATCCTGCACTACCGCCGGACGCCCGGTGATCTGGAGTTTCCGCGGGCGCAGAATGCGGGGACGCCAGACGCCTGAGCCGACGTGCCCCGTTTCAACCAACATGCCCGGTCGAGCCAGCGCCTCGACCGGGCATGTTGGCGTCCGGGCTTCGGGAGCCGAGTTTCGCCAGACCTTCCCAATACTTCGGATGGGGAATCGTTTTCCCGTTTCGATACGACGACGCCGTCCCCTTGGCGCAGCCGGTAGCCGCCATGATGTCTGCCAACGTCACCGACGCCAGTTTGGGCAGGATGCCTTGGCGGAAGTCGTCCCGGTCGACGACGCAACTCCATTGAAGGCAGACCCGAGCACACGTGTTCTAAGGGTTGGATTTGGGATCGCGTCGTTCCAGAACATCGATCTCCTCCTCCCGTTCTTTGATCCGACGTTCGAGCCACGTTTCCCACCCCTCCATCCTCCAGTCCAAGTCCGTGCCTCCGAATTTGTCCTCCAATCCCTTGATGAATTGGAGACCGGCATCGGTCATCTTTGGATCGCCGTCCGCACCAGTCCCAAAGCGAATGAGGGCTTCGAGCCAAAGAGCGGTTCCAATGCCCTGCCGCCGGCGACCCGGATGAATCCAAATGTTCCGATCACCCTGGCGCTCGTACGGAGGGAGGTCGGTCGGGTAATGGTTGAAAATGCCCACGAGCTTGCCGGTCTCGTCGCGATACAGGAGGCAGTCGACGTAGGTTTCATCGGTCAAATTCCCGCGAAAATACGAGATTCCCGGCGGCCCGGTCCGCGGGTACTGGGCCACCTGGCTGTCCCAGCTGAACATCCGCTCCGCAGGGACGTGAGTCACCTGGCTTTCCCAGCTGTAGACCCGTTCCTCGGGGACGCTGGGCGCGAGCGACGTGGGTTCCGTTTGCCCCTGGCGAGATCTAGGGTCCCCCGGCTGCGCTCCTGCCCTCCTGGAACCCCGGCTCCGGCGTCTGGCCATCACAGGACCCGAATGTTTGTCATGGGCCGTCGACGTTACCCGCCACTTGGATGAGAAGCTCCGAGGCGCAAAGACCTGGCTACAGCAAAAGATCACCCTCGGGCGGGCCAAGGGGTTCAGTCTTTTTGCAACGAGGACCATCCTCTCGGGCGAGGGAGATGAGATCATCGAACTCGCCAAGACGAACCTGCGCCAGCTGGCCCGGGAATGACGGCAGACCCCGCCTACGCGGCACCCGGGAAGCGCGCCAACCGACCTACGACGCATCGACGCCTTCGAGAAGCCGAGCCGACGCGAACGGTCTCATCGGATCTCCGAACGCTGGCGAAGATGGCCATTACCGCTGGCTGTCCGACACCCGTAGGCGACGGTCACCCTGATCCTAAGTAGCGGTACCTTTTGACGCATGAGCACTCAATGGCAATACAGCATCGAACAATTCGGGGGCCCTGACCACACTTACAAAAACACCGCCGGCAAGAGTGGCCTTCAGATGTTGCTTAACGACAAGGCTAAGGAGGGCTGGGAACTCGTGGAGCAACAGGCCGCGTTCGACGGTAACGGTCGTCTCTACATTTTCAGGCAGGAGGTCTCGACTTAGGTCGCCGATCGAGCTGCCGGTGGGCTTGCCGGCAAGCCCAGGTGGGAGCAACTGCCCACCTTCACTCCCCGCTGAAAATCTTAAGCGCCAGAAAGGGCCGCTCCGAGGCAGAGTGAACTCGAGCAAGCAGGTCAGCGGTTTGAACGGGTGTTGGGTCGGTGGTCGTTGACGCGGCGGTGGCGTCGTGGGAGCGCAATGGGCTACCTGGTGAGCGGGGGCAAATTAGAGCTCGGGAGTCGGCGCGCTGCCGGCGACCTTCCACTCCGGCTTGCGAAACCGATGCATCAAGAGCGGCGGAACTACCCCGATCAGGAGTATCCCGCCCAGGACGAGGAGGGCGTAGAGCAGCCAGTTCGAGTGGCCGAACTGCGACGGGGCGATGAAGCCGATGCCTAGGGCGGCCACAGACGACACGGCCCCGACGACACACAAGAGGCGGAGAGCCGGTGCACGGTACCCGCGCTGGTGGTCCGGCTGCTTCCGGCGCAACCTAACCGCTGCGATGAACATCAGGATGTACATGATGAGATAGACCTGTGTGGCCATCACGGCAAAAATCCAGTAGTCACGCGAGACGTCCGGTATGAATGCGTAGAGCAGTGCGATCACGGTGATCACGGTCGCCTGTCCCGTCAGGATGCGTATCTCGATGCCCTTGGGGTTCACTCTCTGAAAGAAGGGAGGGAGAAAGCCCTGCTCGCGCCCGATCCTGAGCAGCCCCTCGGAGGGACCGTCGAGCCAGGCCAGCATTCCCGCAAGTGCCCCGATCGCGAGGGCGATCGCGACCAGCGGCACAGCGAATTTGATCCCGAAGTGCTCAAAGAGACCGTTGAAGGCTTGCATGACACCGGCCGTGAAGCTGATGTTTTTCTCGGGGACCACCCATGCGATCACCAGCGTGGGGAGGATGAAGATAGCGAGGACGAGTGCCATGGCGAGGAAGATGGACTTTGGGAATTCCCGGCCGGGGTTTTCGAGGTCGTCAACATGCACGGCATTCACCTCGATTCCGGCATAGGTGAAAAAGCTGTTGACGACCAGGACGACACTGGCGATACCCGTCCAAGCCGGGAGGAGATGGTGCACGTTCATCGGGGCAGCCGAGTGGTTTCCCTGCACCAGGTAGGCGATGCCGAGAGCGACGAGGATTGCCCCTGGGATCAGAGTCCCGATCAGCGTCCCACGCGAGGAGAGCTTTGCCACGAGCCCGACTCCCCGCGACGAGATGAGCACGCCACCCCAGAACAGAACGATGATGACGACGGCGTTGTAGACGCCATTGGCGGCCAGGCTCGGATCGATGACGTAGGCCAGCGTCCCGGCGACGTAGGCGAGTAGGGCGGGATAGTAGAAGATCGTCTGGGCAAACTGGCACCAGACGGCCAAGAGCCCCATGGGGGCAGACACGCCTTCTCGCACCCAATTGTAGATCCCACCCTGCCAACCCGACGCCAACTCCGCAGCGACCATGGTGACGGGCACCAGGAACACGAATGCCGGGAAGACGTACAGGAACACGGAGGCGAGACCGAAGACCGACGTGGCCGGTGCGGACCCCAGATAACCGACGGATCCCACCGTCATCATCGCCAACACCGTCCAGGAGAGGTACCGCCGAGGGGGAGCCTTGGCCGTCCCGAGGGCCACGCTCGTCGGCCCATGGTCGGAGACGGCTCCCTCGGCAACCGCTGGCCGCGGCTGACGCCGTCTTCGTACCCACATGGGACTACGGACCCACCTCTTCTTCTCGACCTCGGGCCACGTTACGCGGCGCGAGCGACACCGCCCGATCCGCCTGCACGTTCACGGGTCTCCGGCAACCGCCAGTGCCCGCACTGTCCCGCATGTGCGCACATAGGCAGGCATTGCGCCACTGCCAGTGCCCAAATCGGGCCGATCCCCGGCAGGGACACAGTTGCAAGCACCGGGAAGGTTGCAACTGCCCCAGCGATCTTCTTGAATCTCCTCGGCTAAAGAACGGGGTGAGCGATGGAAGTTGCCGAGTATGAGATGCAAGTGCGGAGGTTCGTTGACGAGGTCTGGAACGGCCGACACTACGAATCGACCGCTGATCTCTACAGCCAGAAATACAGCAATCCGTTTGGGACAGGACCTTCGGCCAGAAGCGAGCCGATCCGCCGCTACCACGAGGCTTTTCCTGATCTCCGCGTGGACGTCGAGGATCTGATCGTGGCCGGCGACACGGTCGTCTTGAGGTTCACATTCCGAGGCACCGACACGGGAGGGCACATGGGTCGGGCCCCTACGGGCCGGACTGTGGAGGTATGGGCGGTCACCATCATGCACTTCGAGGGCGACAAGGTCGTCAGGGAATGGATCGGTGCGGACAATCTCGGCCTGTTCACGCAGCTGGGGGTCCTCGACAGCCCTTGGCCCAAGTAGGCGGCCCATTCTGGAGCACGGTTACGAGATTCGCTCGCGGGCGACGACCTTCAAAAAGAACAAAGCGCATCGAAGGGATCTACGTATTCGGCGCTCTCGATCGAGGATCTCGCCGACACTACGCTCTACGTCGCCATTCCTGGCAGTCCCCACACGCCCGATCCACTAGCTCGTGCCGGACGTGTTCGTAAAAAGCCAGCTTCAGGACCGAAGCAGGGGACGAACCCGTCGTAGGGGAGTCACAAAGAGCTCATTACCCGTGGAGGGGACCTTTGGCCCTGCTCGGCGGCCCGAAAAAGTCGTTGACTGAGATTGATGGTGAAACGCGTAGTGATCCTTGGCGGTGGAACGGGCGGGACCTTGACCGCCAACCGGCTCCGTCGCGTCTATTCGGACACGGAGATAGAGATCGCGGTCATCGATCAGGACGATTGCCATGTCTACCAACCTGGGCTTCTCTTCGTGCCCTTCGGACTCGCCCACGCCGAGGACATCGTGCGACCGAGAGGTCGCCAGTTCCACCATGGGATCGATTACGTGAAAAGCGCCATCGATCACGTCGATCTCGAGACCAACTCGGTCCAGCTCACGGATGGGTCAACACTTGGCTACGACGTGCTCGTAATTGCCTCCGGCGCCGTCCTCGTGCCCGAGGAAACCGACGGGCTCGTCGGTCCGGGTTGGATGGAGAAAGTGTTCACCTTCTACTCGCCCGAAGGCGCCGCCGCACTGGGAGCGGCATTATCGAGATTCGATGGCGGTCGGTTGGTCGTCAACGTCGTGGACATGCCAATCAAATGCCCGGTCGCTCCGCTGGAGTTCTGTTTCCTGGCTGACTGGTACTTCTGTGAGCGAGGGATTCGTGACGAGGTGCAGCTGACCTATGTGACGCCGCTCGATGGTGCCTTCACAAAGCCGATCGCGTCCCAGCGACTGGCCGGGATGTTGGCCGACAAGCGCGTTGAGCTGGTGACCGAGTTCAATACCGGAGAAGTCGACGGGAAAGGGGGTCGTCTCATCGCCTACGACGGCCGCGAGGTGGGCTTCGACCTGGCCGTCGTGATCCCGCTTCACAGTGGGGCCGCCTACGTCGGACGGTCGCCGGGCCTCGGGGATTCGCTCAACTTCGTTCCGACCGACGAGCACACCCTGCAGTCGCACGCGGCACCCAACGTGTTCGTGATCGGGGACGCCGCGAACGTCCCCGCTTCCAAAGCGGGGTCGGTCACCCACTTCGAGGGTGAGGTGCTGGTCGAGAATGTGCGTCGGTACCTGGCCGGCGAATCGCTGGACGCTTCCTTTGACGGGCATACCAACTGCTTCATCGAAACCGGCTTCCATAAAGCCCTACTCATTGACTTCGACTACGAGACCGAGCCCCTGCCGGGTCACTACCCCTCCAGCGTCGGATTACCCCTGCTCGCGGAGTCTCGGCTCAACCACTTGGGCAAGCTGATGTTCGAGTCGTTCTACTGGCACGGCCTGCTGCCCGGCCGAGACATCCCAGGGATCAGCTCCGCCATGCCGACGGCCGGTAAGCGACCCGCCGCAGCCAATGTCTCGAGAAAGGACTGACCAATGTCGACCAGCACTATCGCCAACATCGATGTGGAGCTCAACAACGAAGGATTCTTCGTCGATCCTGACCAGTGGACCGTAGATATGGTCTCCGAGCTGGCCCTCCGGGAAGGTATCGAGGAGCTCACTGATGCCCACTGGCAGGTCATCCGCTTCATGCGCTCCGAATACCTCGCCAAGGGGACCGGTCCGACGGTGCGAGTTCTCGGCAAGACCTCGGGAGTTTCGATCAAGGAGCTCTATCAGCTATTCCCCAAGGGACCGGCCAAGGTCGCAGCCAAGATCGCCGGCATTCCCAAGCCCCGCGGCTGCATCTGAGAGAGGAGCGCACCATGACTGACACCATCGAGAAGGTTTCGATCATCATCTCAAAGGGATCCCTCGAAGGGATCTATCCGGGATTGATCATGGCCAACGGCGCACGGGCCGAAGGGATCGAGGCCAACCTGTTCTTCACATTCTTCGGACTCGACGCAATCCACAAGGCCCGGAACGAGCACATCAAGTTGGCGACGGTCGGCAATCCTGGTCTGCACTTCGCCACCATGGCCGGTGGACTCCCGGGTGTGTCTACGGTGATGACGCACTACATGAATCACAAGATGGAAAAGTTGGACATCCCCTCGATTCCTGAGTTCATCGAGATGATCGCCGACACCGGCGCCGGACTGTACGCCTGCAAGGCGTCGGTAGATCTGTTCGGGCTAGAGAAGAATGATTTCATCGAGCAGGTGCAAGACATCATCACGGTCGGCGAGTTCTACGAGAAGGCCGCTGGCGGGGAGATCATCTTCACCTGAAGGCGGATGAGTCGCATGTCAGTAATCGAGGTGTATGCCGACATCTGGTGCCCATTCACCCACGTAGGGTTGCGAACTGTTGTTCGGCGCCGGAGCGAGCTTGGTCGGGCAGACGTGGCCATTCGAGTGCGGTCCTGGCCGCTCGAACTGGTCAATGGTGCGCCGCTCGATGTCGACGCCACTGCGGCGCACGTCGAAGAACTCCGGGAGCAAGTCGCTCCCAACTTGTTCGCGGGTTTCGACCCGAACCGCTTTCCGCGAACCACACTCCCCGCACTCGCCCTGGCTTCCGCTGCCTACCGTAAGGACGACGGCACCGGTGAAGCCGTGAGTCTTGCGCTGCGTGACGCCCTTTTCGAGGAAGGCCGTGACATTTCACGGCCCGATGTTCTGACGAACGTGGCGCAGACCTATGGCCTCAATGATGGCGACGCCGCTGACGTGGGCGAGGTCCTGGCCGACTGGCACCAGGGAGAGTCACGGGGTGTCAAGGGTTCGCCGCATTTCTTCTGTGGGGACGTCGAGGCTTTCTGCCCGTCGCTCATTATCACCAAGGATGAGGTGGGCCGGGTGCATATCGAGCGCAGTGTGGAGGCCCTCGACGCGTTCCTTGAGGAATGCTTCGCGTCTGTGTGAGGCTTTGGATGCACTGCCAATCGCGGGCCCACGAGACAGGTCTCTCAGGCGTCCTGGAACGAGAACAAATCCGTTCAATCTGTGCTTTGGGGCCACGCATCGCGGATCAGGATTGATCGAGCAAACTACGACGTGCGGCCTCGCGGTCTGATTTCGGCTTCCGCTCGCATGTGCGCGTAGCGTCGGTTTGCACAGGTGCTCTCCAGGTTCGAGTGGCTTAG
>PLWZ01000070.1 GCA_003151235.1 Acidimicrobiaceae bacterium | reverse complement strand
AAGACTGATCGACTCCCATTAGGTGGTCACCGCCGGGATCACGCCCAACTGGAACGGGGACGCCTGGATGATCCCCCCGCAGGCGTTGATCTCGGCGGCCATGCTCACGGTCTTCGATGACCCCGGAACGGACACGGTCATCTTGGGCGCCAGCGGACAGGTCGGGTCGCTCTGGGTCGGAACGGGCGACCAGTAGAGCATGAAGGATGCCTGGCCCCCCTTGCCGCCCAGATTGGCCGTGTTGGCCGTGAGCGTGGTCGGGATACCCGATCCCCCGTTCTGCACGGTGGTCGCCAGCGTGTTGCCCTTGGCGTCGAGGAGCTGGAGCTTCGGGTAGCCGGTCAAGGAACAGGCGGCCTTTGTGGTGTTGGTCAGGGCCACTATCACCGTCGCGGCCTCGCCCTTCGCCGTGCCGAACGAGACCTCGGTGCCGGCCAGCGCCGAGCCCTGACAAGGAGGGGCGGGTGTGCCCGGCACCGTCGAGCTGGTCGTGGACACCGGAACGGGGGCCGTGGTCGTCGTTGTGGTGCCGTGCTTCACGGCGGCCTTTTTCGCAGGCGGGCCGCTCGAGCACGCGGCCAAGCACAGGCCGAGAGCGAGTAGCAGGCCCACGAGTCTCATCGGCGTCCCCACTCGGGCGTTGCTCGAAGTGCTCGTCATTGTTGCTCTTACCTCCGCTGTGAGAGCTGCCATCGCCATTTCACTACCCGTTTGTGAGCCCCCGAACCGCACGGGGACGTGGAGAGGGGCCCCGAAGGGCCCCTCTCCATTTCATTGGACTCCTCCCTGGCCGGGCCGAGGCCCGGCCAGGGAGCTGGACTTTTGCTGCTAGCCCGCGGTCACCGCCGCGATCGCTGCATTCAGCGTGCTCGTCGACAGGGCCAAGATGCCTCCGATGGGCTGGAGTGTGTAGACGTTGCTGGAGCTGTCGTTGACCTGGGCTCCAAAGCCGTCCTTGTACCAGTCCCAACCCTGCGAAGGCGCCTCACCGGCGAGAGTCGAGACTGCAAGACCCGCGTCGTTGAGGAACGTCGTCACATAGGTGCCCAGGTTCCCCGGGCTCTCGTCGAGGATCAGTGGCTTCAGCGTGGTGTTGTAGCCATAGAACCCGTTGTGGACCGCCAGCACCGAAGCCGTCTCGGCGTCAGCGTAGAAGTCACCCCGTGCCAGCAGAACCACGTGAGCGTGGATCTGGTAGTTCGGCGAGCTGATCTCACCGGCCGTGCGGGCGGTGAAGGCCGACCAGTCGTAGTCGTTGTTATCGACCCCGAGACCGATCGTTGGCGCCAGTGGTGCCAACGTGCCAGCAGCCAGCTCGAATGCGGCCAGCTGGGTCGACGTGTCACTGCCGTCGATGCCAGCCACCCGGATCGCCGAGACGCCGATGGCTCCAAGCTGAGGGATGATCGCGTCGCTGATCGCACCTGTACCGCCGAGGAGGATGACCTGGGTGATGTGGTCATTCGACAGGGCGTCGATGGCGTCCGTGGACAACCCACCAGGCGTCGTCGTGATCAGCGGCATCGGCCAGCCATAGGCAAGCGCGCTAGCCGAGACGGCGTCCTGGAACGTCACGTCGGTCACCAGGACCGCCGTGTTCTGGGTCGGGACGGTCGGAGCCGCGCTCGACAGGCCAGCACCGGTGTCGTTGAACAACGTCGGCATCGCGTAGGCACCGAAGGGCCCAGGCGTCGGCGTGATCGGCTCTGCACCTGGGAAGGTGGCCAACAGTTCATTGGTGTCATCGGCCGTCTGGCCGGCGATCCGGATGACTGTCAGGTCTTCAGTCCCGCCGGTCCCAATGGCAAACCGGGGCGAAACCCCACCACAGGTGTAGGACGGCGTGGAAGCCAAGGTGGTTTCCACCGCGTTCGAGATGGCCAAGGTCCCACCGACCAGGTACACGGTCTGGACACCCTCTTGACGGATGATCGCAGCCGCCGCAGGCGACAGCGAACCCGGGTCAGTAAGTGCCACGCCGGAGTTATCGGCGCCAGCCGGGAAAGCAGCACCCAGGGCGTCGTGGTAGTCGGCGTCGGTGGCCAAGAAGATGGCCCCACCGTTGAAGAACTGCGGGAACTGGTTCCCGATGCAGGTGCCCGTGGCGTAGTCGAACTGGTGCCCGATCGCCTGAGCAGCCGTGTCCACCTGGGTCGCCCCGTAGATGGAGGTGGCCAACTCAGAGACCGTCGTCAGCTGGACATAGCCGAGCTGCAAGTTCGATGAGTCCGGCTGGGGACCGCCCTGGAGGGAGTCTCCGAGGTTTTCGGTGGTGCTGATGCCATCGCCACAACTCACGGCACCGGCCCCACTGACCGGGCCGGGCACGTAGTACACGTACGCCCAGACCGGCCCATCAGCGTGGGTATGGAGGCCCAGCTGTGTTGCCAGCGTGAGAGCCGAGGTCGTCCATGTCGTCGCCGTGCCAGGCGGGTTGTCCGCGATCACCGGAAGCCGGAGGATGTCGCCGACCGCGCCGACGACGGCAGCCCCACCGGTTGCTGCGCTGGACGTGTTGGTGCCGGCATTAGGCGACACCGACCACGTCGGGGTGGCAACGAACTGCAGGTTCTGGTGCGTGTGGTTGTCGAGCTGCAGACACACGACGCCCGGAGCATCCGGCACCGTCACCGTCTGCGGACCGAAGATCCCGTAACCAGGCGGGAGCAAAATGTTGTTGGCGTTGTTGTTCGGCGGGAGCTGATCACCGACGGCGTCCGTGATCGTGAAGGGCGGGATCACACTCGCCGGCACCACGTCGGAGCCGGTGGTCCGCTGGATACCCGAGGACGGGCTGTTGCCGCCAGGGGTCTCGCCGGCCACGATCGCGTTCGAGGGAACGGTAATGGCAACCGCAGCAGTCGCTGGCTGGCCGACACCGAGGTACGTGGCCGAAACCGGGACCGCACCGCTGGCCGCGGCGAAGCCGGTCGTGTACGTGAGCGGTGCGGACACCGCGGTCGCCGGGGTGCCGGTCTCATTGGCGTAGCCAACGAAGATCTGCGCGGTGCCAAGCGGCGGAGCGGTGTTCAGGAACGTGAGCACCAACGTGTCGCTCCCGCCGTCTCCCGGGCCTTCGCAAAGCTGACCGTTAGGCGAGTAGGTGGCGTTCGGTCCGGGCGATGCCGAAAGATACGCCGCCGTCGAACCGCTCGTCGACTCGATGATGCTCGAGGTCGGCGTGGTCGTCAGAGGCGCGTCGGGACCGCCGTTCACGAAGTCGGCGGCGCTGAACAGGACGTAGTTCGACATGTCGTCGTCCGTCTGGTTCACACCAAATCCGGGGGTGTTCGGGTTGCCCAGGTAGTTGGTGTTGCACTCAACCCCAGGGCCCCCGTTGCCCGTGCCGATCGTGAGGGTGATCGTGTCGCCGGCTACCCAGCCGGTGGCGACGAAGTTCCATCCGTCGGCAGCGTTGCTAGCGGGGATCACTGGCGACACCGGGGGGGTTCCCCCCGCTCCCACCGTGTTCTGGAAGATCACTGTGGGGGTGTTGAGGTCCAAGGACCACGCCGACGACGACGCTGACGCGGCACTTTGGCCGACCGCCAGAGAAGCCCCGACGACGGTGCCGACCACGACACTCATCGCCCCGAAGATTCCGACCCATCGGCGGAACCTTGCTCCGATTCGCATATCTCTGTCTCCTTGTTGGTGCTCTATTTCCAGGGCCAGGCGCCTTGAGGAACCCGGTACAGCCTCCGCCCGGCCACCGGCCAGAGCGCACAAAGCTGGTCGGAGACTAGGCGATACCTAGCCTCCCTCTCAACTCAGATTGATCAACCCCGCACGCAGTCGGTTTGTGACACCCAAAGTCGAACAATTCTCACGATTGGAGAAAGGGTCCCGTGCGCCGGAAGGGGCACACGGTAGCGCCCGCAGCCGGGATTAGCTAACCCTGCCTGAGAGCACGTCCGGCCTTCCGGTGCCTCCAGGCGATCTTGAGGGTGTCCCAGAGGATCGATCGGGTTGTTCGGAGCGAGATCGTGCTCGAGTACCGCTTGTCCAGGCGCACCGGGAGCTCCCGGATCGACTCGAACCCGAGCTCCCTGGCGAGCACGAAGAGCTCGAGGTCGAAGGCAAAGCGCTCCTCTTTCATCCTCGGGGCGATCGCCGACCAGGCGTCTTCCCGGACCAGCTTGATCCCGGTCTGGGTGTCGGGCACCGAGAGATGGAACAGGACCCTCACCAGACCTCGGTAGCCCCAGGTATAAAGGAGCCGGATCGGAGGCACAACGACCTCGGAGTGAGGGTGTCGCTTCGACCCGAACACGATCGCCGGCTCTTCGGAGAGTGCCACCCCCACGAAGTCCACCAGTTGCTCGGGGGGGATGTCCCCGTCGGCGTCGAGGAACCCGACGAAGTGTCCGGACGCCTGCGACAGTCCCATGCGTATCGCATGGCCCTTGCCCCGGTTCGACGACGTGATCAGGGTCGAGACGATCCCGGGAGCCACACCGACGAGCGACGCCTCGCTGCCGTCGGTCGACCCGTCGGACACGGCAATCACCTCGAAAGCGGCGCCGGTCTCTCGGAGGGCGGCGACGGACCGCTCCACAGTCGTGCGGAGAACGGGGCCGGGGTTGTAGAAGGGGATGACGAGGCTGATGTCCAACGGGTCAGTTCCACATCGGACGCCCGGTTGGCGCCGCTGAGACGAGTCGCCACGCTACCGGCGCGCGCCGGACGCGACGTGTCGGCCCGATTAGCCCATGATCGCCGGCGAGGGCGCGGCACCGGATCCACCGGACGCGTCGAACACCGATCCGCCCTGGAGCGTCCCGCCGTCGCCCGGGATCGCTGTCGGTGTCGTCCCGGCGCCGGGCAGTGCCGTTGGAGCCATCCCCGACACACCGGTCGGTTGCGCGTCACCGATTCCGGCGGTCGTCGCGCTGGACGTCGGCTGGGTCGGGGCGCTGGCCGCGGTCGGTATCGACCCGTTCGGTGGGCCGGTTTCGGGTGACGTCCCGAGGAACACGACGGTGAGCTCGGCCGTGTTGTCGGGCTCGAGAACCCTGACGTTGGCCACGAACTGGACGGCTCCTGCAAGCGGGCCCGTTATGACCCCGGAGGGGTTCAGGGTTCCCCGGAAGATGTAGCCCATGTCACCGCCCGAACCAACGACCTCCTGCAGTGTTCCCTGAAGCTCTACTTGAGGTCCAGGGAGCCCCGTGATCGAGGCGGTTAACCACGACCCGTTGGAGGAGAGGCACACGTTGCTTGAGAATTCGGCCGTTCCGGTCGGGACCGATGAGCCGTACGGGGTGATCGTGGCCGGCGAGTTGAAGGAGAGCGCCGGGCCGGTGGTCGGCAGGTCGACGGCGGCCGTGTCGGCGACCGCCTGCCCGTTGGCCAAGCCGAGCGCGGTCCCGGCGCTGAAGCCGGAGCCGGGCGGTGTCACGCCGTTAGTCGATGGGCAGGTGACGGCGGCGAAGCCCGCTGCAGGCGATGCGGCCGCCGTCCCACCCGAACCGGACGGGTTGGCCCAGGCGAACGAGGTCGAGTCGGTGCCCGATGTCCCTGCGGGAGCCGACGGCACCGACACCGCACCGGCACCGGCCGCCGGACCTGCGGCGGACGCCGGTGCGCTCACGGCGGCGGCCGGGGCCGCCTGGAGGCGGGGGCTCCCGCCCGAACCTGTGATGGCGAGGCTGGTGGCCCCGAGGGTTGCAACCGTCGCCGCGATCCCGAAGACCAGGGTTCCGCGAGGCGCGCTTGAGATGAGGCTCATGGCGGTCTGGGTGACCGGGCTCGCGCTGAGCTGGGTGGCGACGCGGTCTCCGGTCGTGAGCACGCCGCTGTCGTCGCGATGGAACGGCCGGGTCAGCCGAGACTGGAGGGCGCGGAGCCCCACCGGGACGGCGACGATCGCGCTGGCCGCCGTCCGAAGACTCGCGGTCACCCGGCGAAGCTGACCCCGGCTGCGCGACACGCGGGCCCGCGCGTTGTCCTCGGTGATGTTGAGCTCACGGGCGACATCGGCATAGGCCAAACCGTCGACCGCGTGCATGACGAACGCGGCCCGCTGGTTGGCCGGGAGGCTCTGTACCGCCTCTTCGAGCTGCGCGGCGACCACCGGGTCGCCCACCTGCTCTGAGACATCGGGCTCGGGCGAGACGTCGGCGACGCTCGCCAGCGCGGCCTCCCATTCGCGGTAGAGGCGGCGCTGGTGATCGCGGATCACGTTGGTGAGGATCTGGCTGAGCCATCCCCCGAGGCGGTATTCACCGGACATGCCAACGCGGTGGATGCCCCGGAGGGCCCGCTCGAAGGTCTCCTGGACGACGTCCTCTGCGGCACCCTCGGACCCGAGCTTGCGGCGGGCCTGAGCGAGCAGGGCCGCGCTGTGGTCATCGACGATGATGGCGAAGGCATCGTTGTCGCGACGGAGATGAGCTTCGACCAACAGCCGGTCGCGCTCCCCCACCCCATCTTCGCGAGGTGGGTACGCATACCGGCCAAGCGAGACCTTGTCTTGAATTGTCAACGCCGCTCTCCATGTGCCACACGGGCCACGTTTCTCACGTGGCTCGCACAGCGCTCGAAACCTCTCCTCCGCAAACTGCGCCCAGTTCCGAGAGAGCGCCCGAAGGGCTCCCCCGACTCCAGACGCGACTGTATCTGGTGGGTTGCCCAAAAGCATCGATTTCCGAAGAGATTCGGTCGGGACGGCCCGTCGAGAATCGGGGGCCCCCAGACGGGGTTCACCCGCCCGTTGGCCTCGAAACGGCCTACTTGCCGCCGTCCTGGTCGGCGATCAGCCGACGAAGCACGGCCGGCGAGACGGCACTCGGGCGGGCGTTGGTGGTGAGCCCGGTCCACCCGGTCGGCGACACGTATCCGATGATCGGATAGCCCGAGGTGGTCGAGGTCGTGGGATCGAAGTATCCGGACTCCCACACCGCGTCGACGTCGCCGGCAGCGTCGATGACCGGCCCGGCGTTCCCCGAGACGACGTCGATCATGCCCTGGCTCACCCCGACGACGATCCCCACATGGGAGGCGTAGCCGCTCGGCACGTCACCCCACACCACGGCGTCGCCGGGTTCGGGGTCGTTGGCATCTCCGGGCTTCCAGGCGCCGGTATGGGCCAGTCCCCAGTCGACAAACGTGTAGGCCCAACCGTTGATCCCGCTGGTGTCCACCCCGGCGGCGGCCCAGGCCCATTGGGCGAAGTCCGAGCACCACTCCTCGGCACTGGTGCCGGGCGCGCAGCCGGTGGTCGTGCCCCGGTCCCAGTAGGCGGTGTAGATGTTGCAGTTCGACCCGGGCGGGTTCTCGACCACGGCCAGTTTGTTCTGGTCCTGGCCCTCGACCGCCGAGACGATCGCCTGGACCACGGCCGGGGGCGAGGGGCCGGCGGCGAACACCGAGACGGCCCCGTTGTTGATGATCGCGGCGGGGTCGGCGCCGATGGCCGGGCCGCCCGAGGCTGAGGTGAGGTCGTAGCTGTTCCAGAGACGGCCGCCGTAGCCGTCGTTGACGTAGCTGACCAGGTCACCCCCGGGCCCCTGCACGAAAATGTCCACGACGCTCGACGTGTAGAAGGCGGCCGAGGGATCCCCGGTGACGGCGGGCCCATGGCTGATCGCCGTGAGGTCGTAGCTGTTCCAGAGGCGGCCGCCGTAGCCGTCGTTGACGTACTCGGTCAGGCGGCCGGCGGTGTTGACGTAGACGTGGACCGTCGGCCCGTACACGATGGCGCTCGGCTGGCCCGACGCGGTCGGCCCGGCGGCGATGGTGCTGAGGTCGTAGGCGCTCCATGACCTGGCGCCCTGCCCGTCGTTCACGAACTCGAACAGGTGTCCCGAGGGGCTCTCGCCGTAGACGTGGATGGAGGACTGGCCGTAGAGCACCGCGCCGGGCGAGGCCGACAGGCTGGGCCCGCCGCTGGCCTGGGAAAGGTCGGACTCGGACCAGCTCCGAGCACCCGAGCCCGTGCCGGTGAACTGGATCAGATCCCCGTTGGCTCCCTGTGCGAATGCCTCAAGGGCCGAGCCGACGGCGATGACCGAGACGTCGCCCTGGACGGCGCCACCGCCCGAACCCTGGCTGACGTCGACGGCGTTCCACAGCTGGTGCCCGGTGCCGTCGTTCGTGAACTCGACCAGGTCGCCCGACGTCGAGCGGGCGAAGACAAAGACGCTGGTCTTGTTCACCACAATCGCCGAGGGATCCCCGGCAATCTGCGGGCCGCTCGACGCCGATGTCAGGTCGTACGCGTTCCACGTCCGCCCCCCGGCGCTGTCGTTCGCGAACTGGCTCAGATCGCCGATTGCCGATCGGGTGAACACCATCTCGGTCGTGCCGAAAGACACCGGCGAGGGGCGACCGGCGATGGTGGGCCCGAGGGCCCCGTCGGTCTGGTCATAGGCGTTCCAGAGGCGGCCGCCCGAGTTGTCGTTCGCGAACTCCTGGAGCGGCATGGCGGACGGGTTGGTCGCCGCGCCAACGGGGTCCACGCCACTCAAGCCGAGCGCGAGAACGAGCGCGGGCACCAAGGCCAGGACCGCAGCGAGGCCGATCCCGATCCTTCGAGGGGAAGGCTTGCGAGGGCTCCCGGCCGCTCGCCGCCGCCCCGAAATGGACGTCAATGGCACCTGGAACGCTCCCGACACGAGGACGATCACTCTATGGCACCGGAACCGAAAAACCGGGGACCTCGGAGGAGTGAAATCGCCCGACATCTGCCCCGATCCGTCGATCCCGTTGCGACCATCGCGCTGCGGTTGCGATTCCCGACTGCGCGCGCCTCTGGCCGGGAACCTGATCGTCGACCAACCAAACCCTCAACTAGAGGTTGGGCTTCTGCCCCGCCATCTGCCTGCTCGACCGGCCGCGACCTCACGTTTGACTCGGTAGGACATTTCGTCGGGTGCCAGCTCAGCCGCCCCCGCGTACTCATCCGCCGATTCGCGGTAGCGCTCCAAGCGAAAAAGGCAGAGCGCCTTGAGCGCGTGTGGGGTCTCCCCTAGGAGGCGGAGGTCATAGGCGACCACCGACGGCTCGCCCCGGGCCACAATCTCGAGCACCCGATCGGCTCGCCGGATCGCCTCGTCGTAGCGCTCTTGGGTGATCAGCCGGCGTGCGTCGAGAACGAGCAATGCGCAGTTGTCCGGGTACAGGCTCAGCGCGTGCGCCAGCAGCTCTTCGGCATCCTCGCCATCGCCCCTCCGACGGATCACGTCCCGGTAGACGAGGATGCCTCGCTCATCGACCATTCCCCTGCGCTCGCCGTCCTGGACGGCTTCGAGCGCCGCGGTGAGGGCGGCGTCGGCTTCGTCGTATCGGCCGAGACCGGCGAACACTCGAAAGAGGTGGTGGCGGACAAAGATGTTCGTCGGGTTCCTGACGACCTCGCGGCGCAGCATCGGGAGGTTGCGGAGATGCTTTGCCCGCTGGTCGCCCTCGTAGCCCAGGTGCCGGATTACGAGATCGGTGGTCGGGATGGTGCGGCCCTCGCGCTCGGCCAGGGCGATGATGCCCGGCACGACGGTCTCGTGGATGATCCCCTCGAAGCGGATCGAGGGGTCGTTTCGCCAGATCCGGTACTCGAGGTATGCCGAGGCGCGCACCAACGGGTGTAAGAGGACGCGGAAGCCTGCGGCGTCAGAACCCCTCAGGATCTCGTCCATGTGGGCGCGGTTCGAGTCCTCCAACCGCTCGTCGGCGTCGATACAGAGCACCCAATCGCCGTTGGCATGGTCGAGGCCCATGTTGCGGGCCTCCGCGAAGTTGTCCTCCCATGGGTGGTGCAACAGGCGGGCTCCACAGCGCAGCGCTATCTCGCCCGACGAGTCGCGCGACCCGGTGTCGACAACGATGATCTCATCAGCGACCCGGCCGATGGACGTGAGGCACTCTTCGAGGACCGCTTCTTCATCGCGGACGATGAGGGCGGCAGTGAGCAACGGCTTCACTGCAGCCGTGTGATCGGACTAGGTGTCGCCCGTCCAGATCCCGGTGCTGTCGTTGCTGAGGCCATAGCGGTTGCCGTGCCCATGGGGGACACGCCCGCCCTCGTCGAACCCGAAGGTCTGGTTGCCCAGGAAGATTTCCTGGTTGACATCATTGTCGCCGTGACCGTGCGGCACATCGGCGCTGGCGGCCGCATCGAGGGCGAACGAGCTGACGACCGGAACTGCGAACCCCGCCGCCACCAGCTTCTTCACGAACGAGCGCCGAGAGACCTCAACCGCCGCATCGAGCTTGTCTTGATCTCCCATGGTTGCTCCCTCATCGGATCGGTGCTGGTTTGGGACACTAGTGATCGCAGGTTCACGAGTAAAGCAATGCGGAGGCCGGGGCCACATGCACGATGAGTCGGACCGCCAGATGGGCCCGTTGGCGGTCCTGGTTCCCATCGAGCCGGCATCCGACGGCAACGGGTTGGCCATGCGGGCGGCGACGTTCGTGTCCGGCGCGTCGGCCCACTTCTCCGTCGTGGTGCTCGTGGTCCCCGTGAGCGGCACCCAGACCTACCGGCCCACGACCGAGCCCCAGAACACGACCTGCGTCATCCCGCTCCGGTCGGGCCGCTCGCCTGCGACGGGCTCGGACTTCCTCTCATCGGCTCGCTGGAGGACCCTCCTCGAGTCAACGCTGCCGTTCCCGCCCGGGGCAGACCTGGCCCCGCCGACCATGGCGGCGGAGGTGGTCGCCGCCGCCTTCGGCGCCGGGCTCGGCAAGGGCACCCCGATCCACGTGATGCGGTCCTATCTGGCCCCGCTCGGGATCGCCGTGGCCGAACAACTCGGCTCCCCGTGGTGCTCCCTCGACCTCGACGACGACGACGAGTCCGTGGCCGCCTCACTCGGCCGGGGGGCACGAGCGGCGGCCTATCACCGGCTGATCGGGGCCTTCGGATCGCGATTCGATGCGGTGTGCGCGGCGGCCCCTCTCGAAGCAGGGGCCCTGGACGAACGGTTCGAGATGATGGTCACGGCCGTCCGCAATGCCGTTGCGATTCCCGGTGACGCCAAACGCAACCCGGCTGAACCTCCCGAGCTCCTATTCGTCGGCAACCTGGGCTACCCGCCCAACGTCCAGGCGGCAGAGACCCTGGCGACCCAGGTCGTTCCGGAGATGGCCAGGGTGCTCCGGCGACCCGTCAACGCCCACCTTGTGGGACCGCAGGAAGAGCCGGTCCGCCACCTCGGGATGCTCCCGGGCATCCGGGTGAGCGGATGGGTCGAAGACCTGGCCCCGTTCTACGAGCGCGCCACGGCCGTCGTCGTGCCTCTCGCTCACGGCAGTGGAACCTCCATCAAGGTCCTCGAGGCGTTCGCTCGGCGTGTCCCGGTCGTGGCCACCCGAGTCGGCGTCCGCGGACTGGGCGTCGAGGACGGCACGCACGTCCTGCTCGGTGAGACCCCAGCCGAACTTGGCGCGGCGGCGGTCAGGCTGGTTCGGGACCCATCGCTCGGCGACCGGCTCGCCCACGCAGCCCGAGGGCTGGTCGAGCACCGCTACTGCGCTCGCGTGGCCGAAGCCGAGGTGGGGAACTTCCTGATCGGCGCAGCGGAGCACGGCCGGCGGGCTAGGACACCAGACCCTGGGCCTGGAGGCGTGCCAGGCACTGCCGACTCTCCGTGACCGGCGGCTCGTCCAAACCGAAGGCGTCCCCGAGCAGTTCGGCGATCTGTTCGATGCCCCGCTTCCCGTCGCACAACTCGAGCACCAGCGCGGCCGTGTTGTTCAGATGGTGGACGCGATCGGTGGAGGCATCGAAGATCACGACCCCGTCCTCGGACTCGTTCACCTCGAGACCCTCGGCCATCACCGGCAGATCGTCGGACATCGGCCCTCGCGCCCCCCTTCTTCTGATCGGGTGGGCCATGGTATGGCCGGCCCGGCGGCACCGAGGAGCCCGATGATCCCGAGGAACGTCCACTTCGTCTTCGGGCTGGCGAAACAGACCGAGCCGTTCCACGTCCTGCATTCCGTGGCCATCGAGTCGGCCCGCCGATACCTCGAGCCCGAAGCGATCCACTTCCACTACAAGGATCTCCCCTGGGGGCCGAACTTCGACCGCATCCGGCCGCATCTGACCCTGCACGAGATCGAGCTCGTGCCAGAGGTCCTCGAAACCGGCTACGACCCCGGACTCGTCCCCGATCGTTATCGATATGCCCACCATGCCGACTTCATCCGCTTGGACGCCCTCATCGAACACGGTGGCATTTACGCGGACATCGACACCGTCTTCGTCGCCCGGTTCCCCGACGAACTGTTCGATGAGTCGTTCGTGCTCGGCCGGGAGGGCCCGGTGCGGGACGAGCAGACCGGAGAACTACGGCCCTCGCTGTGCAACGCCCTGCTGATGGCGGAGCCAAGGTCGGCGTTCGCCATCCGGTGGCGAGATGAGATGGCGGCCAACCTCAACGGGACGTGGAGCAACCACAGCGGATTTCTCGCCCAAACCCTAACCCTCGACCTAAAGGACAAGGTTAGGGTCGTCGATGAACAGGCCTTTTGCTCCTTCGCCGCCACGTCCGACGGCCTGGCTGCGTTGCTCGAACGACGTTCGCCCGTTCCGGACGGCGCGCTCAGCGTCCACCTCTGGGCCCACCTGTGGTGGGAGCGGGAACGAACGGACTACAGCCGCGTCCATGCGGGGCGGCTGACCGGCCCCCAACTGGCCCGCGCCGAGACCACGCTCGGCTCGTTGGTCCGGCCCTTTCTCCCGCCCACGGCGGCGCCGAGGCCAGAGCCCGGTCGGTGGCGATACGTCTCTTTGGACGAGGAGTCCGGATACGGGATCTCGGCCGAACTGTGTCGCCAGTCGCTCGAGGGCGCGGGCGTCGATGTGACTGCGACTCCGTATCTGCCCAGCCGGACGGGCCCGCTCGGCTACCGGCCGGGCCCCCCGCTCGGAGAGTCCCAACCGCCCGACGTCGTCGTCGCGCACATGGTCCCCGAGTACCTGGGTGAGATCGGCGACCGGGATCCCGAGGCGTTCCTCGTGGCCAACACAACGTGGGAGACCGACCGCCCACCGGCGCACTGGGGCGCCTGCCTCGAAAGAGCCGACCTGATCGTGACCCAGTCCCGGTTCAGCGCGCTGTCCTTGGCCGGTTCGACCGGTGTCCCGATCGCCGTTGTGCCCTTCCCGGTACCAGCGATGATCGAGGGCCCCTCGACCGCGTGGGACTTGATCCCCTCCGACGTGACGGTCTTCTACACGATCGCCGAATGGAACTCCCGCAAGGCCGTCGACCGAACCGTTGGTGCGTTCCTGCGGGCGTTCGACGAGAGCGATCCGGTCATGCTCGTCGTGAAGACCTCATCGCTGGACCGCACCGCGGCGAATGCCGCCGGCACCGGAAGGGCCGGGCCGGGCACGACCGCGTGGGCGCTGGCGGCCGCCATGGCCGGCCGGGCCAATCCCCCGTCGATCTCGCTCGACACCCGCCCCCTCCCGGCAGTCGCGATCGACGCGCTCCACCGCCGCGGCGATTGCTACGTCTCGCTGGCGCGGGGCGAGGGCTGGGCCATGGGCGCCTTCGCGGCGGCGAGCCTTGGCAACCCGGTTGTGACGACCGCATACGGCGGCCACCTCGACTACCTGGGCGGGTCGCCGGGGCTGGTCGACTATCGGTTGGTGCCGGTCGAGGACACCTCCGGCGCCGCGAGCTACTCGTCCGACCAACGCTGGGCCGAGGCCGACCTGGACCACGCCGCGCAGCTGCTCCGCTCGGTCATCACCGACCCGTTCCACAAGCGATGGGCGCTCCGACGCGCCGAGGTGATCCGCTCCCGCTACCGACCCGACGTCGTCGCTCAGGCGACCATCGATGCCGTCGAGGCGGCCCGCCGTGGCGAGCTCCTCGCGAAGCCCGCGACCACCGGCATGCGCTGGCTGACCTTTGGCCCCGGTTCCGGGTACGGGGACGCCGCCGAAGCGCTCATGACCGGCCTGCGATCGGCTGCGATCCCGATCACCTGGTCACCGCTCGGTTGGGGGGAAACCGTCTGGGGGACCGACGAACTCGGGCCGCTGCTCGATCCGGGTGTGGTCGACGGCGCCCATGCGGACGTGGCCGAACTCGCCATCCCCTACGACACCGTCGTGTTGCACAGCAGCCCGACGTGGAACAGATGGCTCCAAACCGAGGCGGATCTCGGACGGCGCATGGTCGTGTCGACCACCTGGGAGACCGACCGGCTCACCGACGGTCAGGAGGCGCTCCTCAACCGCTTTGACCTCGTGGTCGTGCCATCACGGTTCAACGTCGAGACATTCATGGCCGCCGGGGTCACCGCGCCGATCGTGGCGGTCCCCCACATCGCGAGACCTCTGAGTTCGGCTCCCCCACCCGCTCCGAACGATCATCTCCGCTTCTACACGATCGCCACGTGGACGGCCCGCAAGGCGATCGAGGACACGGTCGCCGCATTCCTCGGGGCCTTCGGGGCCGAGGACGATGTCTCCCTGCTCGTGTGCACCACCGCAGAGGACCACATCGCGCTCGCCCGGATGTCCCGCCGGGGATGGGCCGTCGACCCCTCCGAAGGTCAATCGTGGTTCACGCTGGAGCGGCTGATCGGAACGAAGGTCCACCACGCGCCGATCGAGCTGCGGACCGAACCGATGAGCCGAGTTGAGATCGAGGAGGTCCACCAAACCTCCCACTGCTTCGTGTCACTCAGCCGGGGCGAAGGCTGGGGTCTCGGCGCGTTCGAGGCCGCCGCCGGGGGCAACCCGGTGGTCGTCACCGGATGGGCCGGAGCCCTCGACTACCTCCCCGATGACTATCCGTACCTGGTCGACTTCGACCTCATTGCGAGTACGGACGACGAGCCGGACAACTGGATGCCAACGAGCCCTGGGCGCTGGGCCAAGGCTCGGATCGACCATGCCTCGACATTGCTCCGCTCGGTTCACGACGATCGGCAGGCGGCCTGGTCGGTCGCGTCGAAGGTCGGGCCCGACATCCGGGAGCGTTTCGACGCTCGGTTGATCACCGATCGATTCCTGGATGCTCTTGCACGAGTGCCGATCCGGAGGCTCAACGAACAACAACCCTCAACCCCTGAGTCTGTATCCAGGGAATACGGACAACCCTCAAGCTGAACTTCAGCATGAGCTACGCCGGTCTAGGGCAGGGTGACCACCTGCGCGGCGTATGCCAGTCCTCCGCCGAAGCCGAGCAGGAGCGCCACATCACCGCTGCGGGCCCGGCCCTCGGCGAGCAGCCGGTGGGTGGCCAGCGGGATGCTGGCCGACGAGGTGTTGCCGGACCGGATGACGTCGTCGGCGACGACGACCGAGTCGGGAAGACCGAGCGCTCGGATGATCGCCTCGGTGATCCTCTGGTTGGCCTGGTGCGGCACCAACACGTCGATGTCGCCGACCGCGATGCCGGCCGCCTTGCACGCGGCCTCGGCGACCGGCGGCATCTGCTCCGCCGCCCACTTGAAGATCCGACGCCCCTGCATCGACACCGACGGCGGCCCGAGGCCGGGGTCCTTGCGGTACTCCGTCCAGTCGGGGGCAAGAGTGAGCGCCTCGCCGCGGTCCCCGTCGCTCCCCCATACAACCGGGCCCAGGCCTTCGTGCTCGGACCGCCCGACGACGAATGCCCCGGCGCCGTCGGCGAAGATGAACGAGGTTCCCCGGTCGGCCATGTCGATGATGTCGGTCATGCGCTCGGCCCCGGCGACCAAGACGTAGTCCGCCGTCCCGCCTCGCACCAGGTCACGCGCGATACCCAAGCCGTAGCAGAAGCCGGCGCAGGTGGCATTGATCTCGAGAGCGGGCGCCAAGGTCCCAAGTCCGGCTGCCACGCGCGTCGAAAGCGTCCAAACCGGCTGCCCATCACTGCACGATGCGACGAGCACCATGCCGAGCGAGCCCGCGTCTATGCCAGCCGAGGCCAGGGCTTCGTTCGCCGCCGCGGTCGCCATCAGTTCGATGGTCTCGTCGTCGTCGGCCCATCCCCGCGTAACAATCCCGCTTCGTGTCTGGATCCACTCGTCCGTGGAGTCGATCAGCGCGCAGACCTCGTCGTTGGAAACCGTGCGCCGGGGCCGATATGCGCCGACACCGAGAACGGCCGCGTTGGGGTGCGAGGCGTCGGTCACGGCCGGACCCGCAGCTTCATCGGCCGGCCCGATCGATCAAACTCGGCGTCGCTCCCGGCGAACTTGGCGAAATACAAGCGGACGTCGTAGCCACCGGGTCCGGCCTCGGTCCGCTCGAGCACCACGTCTGCGATCCGATGGGCGGCGAGGTGCCCGAGCAATTCCAAGACGTCGTACTCATAGAGCATGACAAGCGAGTCGGTGAGAGGCCGGAGACGGCTGCGCACGACGAGCGAGTTGAACCACCGGTGGCGGAGCCGCAGCTCCCGGATGGCCCGGACGAACTCACCCCCCGGATCATGGCAATGGAACTGCACGAATCCGTGGCCACCCGGAGCGAGGACGTCCAGCAGTTGGTCGAACAACTCGAAGCCCTCGGCGGCGACGATGTGCTGGAAAACCAACACCGAATGCACGAAGTCCACCGGTCCCCACTGGGCGACGGCCTCAGCATCGATCGTCCTGTCGATGACAAGCGCGTGTGCGTTGGCGGCACCGCACTCTTCGGCCCGGGCCTCGGATCGCTTCACCATCGTCGACGAGGCGTCGAGACCGACCGCATCCCGGGATCGTTCGGCCAGGGGCACGAGGTTGCGACCGACCCCGCAACCGAAGTCGAGCGAGACGCCGGGCTCGAAGTCCGGTGTGATCTCGTTGCGAATGACCGAGATCACGTGGGCCACATGCTCCTCGCCGGATCGCCAGAATCGGTCCTCTGCCTCGGGGGTGAGCGCACCGCCCCGGAACTCGTCGCTCGAGAGCACCGCCCACAGGGGGTCCGTTTGGGCGAGGTGCTCCCACGACTTGACGTCGTTGTCGAAGACGCTCACCAACCCTCCCGACCTCCGCTCCCTAGCCAAGCGTGACCACGGCAAAGTTAGCTGGATCGGCGCTCGGGCCATGGACCGGCGAGCGGCGTTCAAGCTTCGATGCCGAACCGCCCGGTCAGCGTGCCGGCGGCGAGCACATGGCCGCGGATCAAGAACCGAAACTTCGCGTATGTGGTAGTCCCGTCGACCCCCAATGAGTCCGTGTCCAGTGCGTAGACAGAAAACGCATAGTGGTGGGGTTCATCGCCGGCCGGTGGGGCCATCCCCCCATAGGCGCTCTCCCCCCAGTCGCTGAACCCGGTCACCCCCTGGGACTCTCCGCCAGCGTCAAGGGCGTGGACCGACGGCGGGAGGTCGAACAGGACCCAGTGGGTGAAACCGACGGTCGTCGGGGCATCGGGGTCGTAGCAGGTGACGGCGTAGCTCTTGGTGCCGACCGGCCCCTCGCTCCAGGACAGGTCGGGGCTGAGGTTGGCGCCCCCAACCATGCTGTGGGCCGCCGACCGAGGGATCGTCTCCCCTTCGGCGAACAGTGAGCTTCGAACCTCGAGCGATTCCTCGACCATCGGTGGTCTCCCCTCGTGACGGTTGTGGGCGACGCCGGTCGGCGGTCCGCCGTGGCGAACGTAACCCTCGGGCACCGGTCTGTCACGACCGGACCAGGCGCAAATGACGGCCCCACTTAGAAGCCCAGCGGAGACGCCCGGGGTGCCATAACCCGCCAATGGCGACCTCGGGCCACATCCGACTGTCACAGCGCTCGGCGAGCCTGGCGACGTGACCCGCCCGACCACCTTCTCCTTCACCGCACGACCGAGCACCGACCAGCAAAAGGCCATCGCCCGGCACGTGGGCGCCCGCCGGTTTGCCTGGAACCAGAGCCTGCGGTTGGTGTTGGACGCAGAGAAGCAGAAGAAGACCGATCCAACGGTAGAGGTGCCTCGAACCGCCTACTCGCTCATCAACGCCATCAACGGCTGGAAGCGTTCGGAGGGTGCCGGGCGGCGCTTCGTGGCCGGCTCAAACGGCCAGACCACGGTGCTGCCGGGCCTCCCCTGGCGCCACCAGGTGTGCGCCCAGGTGTTCGAGGAGGCGGCGGTCGACCTCGCCCGGGCCCTGGGCGCCGCCGACAAGGCCAAGGGAACCAAGGGACGGGTCGGGTTCCCGAGCATGCAGAAGAAAGGCCGGGGCAGCGAGTCGTTCCGGCTCCGCAACAAGGTCTCGAAGACTTGCACCCCGAGCATCACGCTCGGGGGGACCGCGCGCCGGTCGATCACCCTGCCGGTGCTC